>CAMCPL010000018.1 GCA_945876745.1 uncultured Clostridia bacterium | reverse complement strand
ATCAGCATCTTTATTGTTTTTGGTCAACCCCAACTCTTGACAAAGAGCCTTTTTTCTTACTTAAATAATTTTTTGTTCAAGTTTCGTTTTGTGATTATGTAATAAAGCGCTGTGCCGAGAGTTGCCATAACCCCTAATTCACCGAGTGCAACAAGTCCGCCTTGAGTTAAAAAGCCGACAAATTCAAACGGTCCGTCAATGAAGAAACATTCAATTTCCCAGCCGATAATTACACCGTTAAACACAGCCGGCATAAGCATTGACAAAAGCGGATAAGACTTTATCTTTACATTCTTCAGGGCATACATTGTAAGTGTACAGCCGAGTGTTGCAAGCGAGCCGAAAATCATATCAAGAGGCAATCCCGAACCGATATTATAAAGGTTTGAGATTATACACCCTAAAGTTAGCCCCGGTATTGCGGCAGGTGTGAACAGTGCGAGAACATTGAGCGCTTCGCTTACTCTGAATTGAACTGCCATTGACGTTGTGCCCGGAAGCAGAAGATTTTGGGCGTAGGTGAGTGCGGCGTACATTGCCGCGATTATTGCCGTTTGGGCAATAAGTGCGTTTTTGCTTTGCAATTTCATTTTTACTTTTCTCCTTAGTTTTGTTTTTAGAAGCCACAGGCATGTGACTGGTCAGGATTTTGCGAACTGACAATGGAGATTATAATACTAAGCGACAAAAATTGCAAGTAAAAAATGAAATATTAAATTAATGGTGGTGATGAGTACAGTTGGCTTTGCTGTTCTCCTTTATTTCGCCTTTTAAGAATTTGATTACTGCCGTATCGGCGTTTCCTGTGTTGCCGGCGTAAATCTTTATTCCTGCGGCTTCGAGAGAATCGACGGCACCCTGACCTAAACCGCCGCAGATTAGTGTATCTACGCCGATTTCCTTTATATATCCTGCAATTCCGTGGTGTGAGTGCTTGCCCATTGATTCGATATGAACTCTTTGAATTTCGCCGTTGTCGTCGATGTCATAAATCTTCATAAACTGTGTTTTTCCGAAATGCTGAAAAATCATTCCGTTGTCATATGTTACTGCTATTTTCATAAGTTGTTGCCTTTCTTTTTTTTAGTAGATTATACAGTTATTTGAATGAGAATACAAGTGAAATTTGATTTTTTCGGCAATATGGTATATAATGTATTTGTTTCGGAGGTAGAAAAGATGGTATTATGGTTCAGCGGTACGGGCAACAGTAAGTATGTTGCTCAAAGAATTGCGCACGCTTTCAATCAGGAAATTATCAGTATTTTTGACAGAATTAAAAATGAGGATTACACGCAGGTCAATTCCGATGAGGAGCTGATTTTTGTCGTTCCCACATATTCGTGGAGGATTCCGAGGGTCGTTGAAAAATGGATAGAAAACACGCAGTTTTGTGGTAACAATAAGGCGTATTTTGTTATGACCTGCGGCGGAGACATAGGAAACAGCGAGAAATATATCAAAAAATTATGCGCAAAAAAGGGCTTTGAATATATGGGCGTTATGCCGATTGTTATGCCCGAAAACTATATTGCAATGTTCGACGCACCTGACGAAAACGAAGCTGTAAAAATTGTCAAAAAGGCACAGCCGTATATTAACTCAACCTTGCAGTATATCGGCGAGCATAAGCCTATTCGTGAAAAGAAGACGGGCGTTGCCGACAAAATCAAAAGCTCGATTGTAAACGATTTGTTTTATTCGCTTTTTGTTAAGGACAAAAAGTTTTACACAACGCAGTCGTGCGTAGGCTGCGGCAAGTGCGTTGAGCTTTGCCCGCTTAATAACATAACAATGGTTGATTCTGCGCCGAAGTGGAACGGAAATTGTACGCATTGTATGTCGTGTATATGCAAATGTCCGAATATGGCAATTGAATACGGCGCAAAAAGCCTCAATCAACCGAGATATACTTGCCCGTCGAACACATAGCCGGTGCTATGTGTTAAGTGAAGTTTTGCGATTAAAATCGCAAAGTGAAGTATCGCACGACGACGTGAAGTATGCCTGTTGGCAAGTGAAGTTTGCCAAAGGCAAGTATCGGTTTTTATGATTATATTTGTTTGATATATAAAAAATACCGTGAGAATGAAAAATCTCACGGTGATTTTTTATTTTGAAAGGAAGTCCTTGACTGCCTGTGCGTTTTTTAAGCCTTGCTTATAGCCGAGCTGATAAATCGCTTCTAATTTTGACGTATCACGTTCGAGTGATATTACGCCGAGAGGCGTGCCGGGGCGGATAACGTATGCCGTGCCGTCTTTTTCCGCCTGTTCAACAAGCTTTAACTGTTCGTTATACATATTATGGCGGTTTGCGATTGCTTCGGCAATTTTCGGATATTTTTTCATAGCCTTAATTGCGGCGTGATTTACAGGCTTTTTTTCAAAGCCCTGATGTTGAGTGAGTATAACAACAGTTTTCTTGCAGCCGTCGTCAAGCGCTCTTTGAAGCGGGATTGAATCAACGAGACCTCCGTCAAAATAAAGGCTTTCGCCGAGCTTAACGCCGTTTGTGACGAGCGGCAGGGAACAGCTTGCCTGTAATTCGGGACAGCCGTCTCTAAAGCTCTTTGGATAAAAATACTCTGCCTTGCCGGTATATGCGTTTGCGGTAACGACGCAAAGCGTTGCGCCGCTTTTTTCAAATTCCTCCTGATTCAGCGGAAGAATATCATAGGCAAGCTCGCCGAAAATCCAGTCGGTATTCAAAAAGGTGTGCCCTTTGAGCATATTTCCTACACCCATATATCGCTTATCGTTTGCATAGTCGATAACAATATCGTGTTGACGGCGGTAATTCTTTGCAATGTATGACGTGCCGTTGCAGCTTCCTGCCGAAACACCGATAACATACGGAAAAGAAATATCATTTTCGATAAAAGCGTCCAAAACGCCGCTTGTGTAGATTGCACGGTTGCCGCCGCCCTCTAAAACAAGTCCGTTTTCAAACATTTTTTTCACCTCTGATTTATTGATTAAAAAAGGAGCAACAATATACAACTGTTGCCCATTTTGTAGAATATTATAATTGTTAATTATTATTCTGCGTCAGCCTTTTTTGCTGCCTTTTTCTTTGCAGGAGCTTTCTTGGCAGGCTTTTTCGCTTCTTCCTGAACAGCTTCTTCAGCCGGCTCTTCTTCAACCTCTACGATTTCGATCTCGTTATCGCACTCGAAGAAATCGTTATCGTCGAAGTATTCAGGGGTTTTCTTCTCGGTAAGCTTCTTTACTGCGAGATAGATACCGGCAGCAGCTGTAACGATAGCAGCGATTACAGCCAGAATTTTAACAATTTTCTTAAAGTTCTTCATATTTTAGAACCTCCTTATTTACTCATTACCATTATATCCTTATTGTTTCATAAAGTCAAGAGAATAAAGGTTACAAAAATACTATACTTTTTTTGTGCTTAGTGATATAATAGTATTACAATTAGACAGGGAGCAAAATATATGACTAACGAACAGTATATTGAGGCTATCGAAAAAAGACATTCACGCCGAGCGTACAAGCAAAAACCGCTCGGCGCAGAGATAAAGCAGGTTATTTCTCAAATGGTTGACGCAGTTAACGAAAGTGCGGGACTTGATTTTATTTTTATTGACGACGCGACGCCGTTTTTCAAAATTTTCACCGGCAAGTTCAGTATGATTGTTGTTGCGGGACCCGATACTCAAAAGGCGAGAGAGGACTGCGGCTATTACGGCGAGAGTATTGTGCTTCAATGCGTATATCACGGCTTGGGCACCTGCTGGGTTTCGGGAACATATAACGAAAATAAGGTTTATGAGACCGTAAATCTCGCAAGTGAAAAACGCATTTATGCAGTAATAACGATAGGATATGCAAAGGATAATTACAGTCTTATCGAAAAGACGATGTATAACGCTACTCACAAGAAAAGCAAAACATATCAGGATATGTTTGAAGCGTGCGACGCAAAGCTGCCCGAAGAATATGCATACGGTATGAAGCTCGTTGAAAAGGGACCGTCGGCTGTTAACAGACGTCCTGTGAAATTCAGGTATGAAAACGGTGTATTAAGCGGATACGTTGACGAGCCGTATTCGGACAAGAGCGTTGATTTCGGAATTGCGAAGCTTCATTTTTTGATAGGCGTAAAATCGAAGGGCATAAACGGAAAATGGAACTTTGATAATGTGTTTGAACAAACGCAGTCACAAAGAATAAAATTTGAATCAAAAAACGAGGAGGAAAATGATAATGAGTAACGAAAAAAAGAAATGGTCAAAGGGTAAGAAAATAGCCGTAATAATTATTTGCATACTTGCATTTTTGCTTGTGGCGGTTTTGTGCGCAGGCTTTTATGCGCTGAATTGGTATTGTACACCGGTTGATTATGAGGTTGTATCGGCTTCGGATATAATTAAGGACGATACAATTATGGTTGCACACAGAGGCTTTAGAGCTGTTGCACCGGAGAATACCGCTCCAGCATTTGAGGAGGCGGGCAAGGCAGGCTATGCCGCCGCAGAGTGCGATATTTATCGAAGTGCAGACGGCGTTTGGGTTGTTCAGCACGACAAGAATACATACCGTATGATGGATAAAACCGCTAATGTTGAAAAAACGAATTACGCTTCGGGCTTGGACGGCTTTATCACCGACAACGGTAATAATATTGAAAAATATCCGAATTTGGAGATTTGCACATTAGAGGAATATATGCAAATTTGTGAAGAATATAATATGCAAGCCGTTATTGAGCTCAAGGGTGATTCTAATCAAGAGTATTACGGCGAGATTATTGATATGATAAATCAATATCCGAGTGTTGAGGTTACCTTTATTTCGTTCCAATTCAGCGACTTGCAGGCTTTGAGAAAGGTCTGCGACAACGAGCTGATGTATCTTGTAAAGGAAATAAAGCAAGAGGATATCGAGCTTGCTCTTACTCTTGATAACTGCGGTATCGACTTTGACGGCAACAATGAAAAGAATTACGAAAACGACGGCGAAATTATAAAGAAATGTCAGTCGGCAGGGCTTAAAACAGGTGCTTGGACTATTGACGATAAGGCAGTTATGCAAAAGCTCCTTGATTTAGGCGTTAATATGATTACTACAAACTGCATTACTTATTAATTGAATTGTTAATTAAAATGTATATTGTAGAGGGTGCCTTCGGGCGCCCTTTATATTGTGGTTGAATAGTATTTAGAATTTTGGTACAATAATATATATTTTGTGTTTTGAGGAAAAGAGGTGAGCAAATGCTTTATCAGCCGATACCAATGGGCGAGATTTGGGCGGACGGAATGATTGCCGTGCCGAAAAAAATCGCAACAAATTATTTGAAGTTTACAAGTGAATATCAGCTCAAAGCGTTGCTCATTATTCTTTCAAAAAACGCAGGTGTAACAGAAGCCGAAATTGCAAAGGCACTCGGCTGTACCCAAGAGGACGCAAAGGAATTTTTGGAATTTTGGGTTGAAGAGGGAATACTTTCGTGTGACGGCGAGGTTGTACAAAAGCAACAGAGTGTACCCGAAAAAAAAGAAGAAAAAAAGCCGAAAAAGGAAAGCGTTCCTGTTCCGAGACTGTCCCCGAGGGATATTGTTTGTATTTGCCGTGAAAATCGGGAGCTTACTCAATGTCTTCGTCACTCCCAGGAGGTGTTGGGCAAAACGCTCAGCCATGTTGAGCAGGAGCTCATAGTTAATATGGTTACATATTACGGTCTTCCGTGCGACGTTGTTTTGACTATATTGCAGTTTTACAAGAAAGAAAAGGAAAGCGGCAAGGCAATCGGAACGGCATATATTTCGGCTATGGCAAAGGATTGGAGCGAGCAGGGTATCGTTACTCTTGCAGACGCCGACGAAAAACTAAAGGCGCTCGAAAGCTCAAATAGGCTTTGGAAGGAAATTGTTGCGATAAGCGGAATAAGGCACAGAAGCCCGACTGTTAAGCAAAGGGAAATGATTGAACGCTGGGCAGAGGATTTCGGTATTGAAATGATAAGCATTGCCTGTGATATTATGAAAGAAAACACGGACAAGCCGAATTTGAAATACGTCGACGGCGTGCTGAAAAATTGGAAGAAAAAAGGTATTTTTACGCCTGCCGATGTTGCAAACGAGGAAAAGGCGCATAATGACAAAAAGCAAGGCGGCTCGTCGGATATTGACGAAACCTATGATATTGACGAGATAAACCGTCGTGCGATAATGAACGACGATTTTGATATTTAAGGAAAAAATATGGCATATTCACTTGAAATACGAAACAAGGCAAAGAGAATACTTGAAAAGCGACACGACAGCGCAGTTATGCAATCTGATATTCGCAGCAGCGAAATACGCTCACAAATTCCCGAAATAGAGGAAATTCAGCAGGGACTTTCGCAGATAGGACTTGAGATTTCGAGACTGTTTTTCTACGGCGAAAACACCGATGAAAAGGTGAACGAGCTTCGATTGAGAAGCAAGGCACTCGTGGAAAAGCGTTCGCAGGTGCTTGAGGCAAACGGATATTCACCCGACGCTATGAAGCCGCATTTTGTGTGCGAGGCTTGCGAGGACAGAGGCTTGATTAACGGCAGACTATGCTCGTGCCACAGACAGCTTTTGAAGGATATTATGCGAAAGGAAATATCAAGGCTTGCACCTATCGACAGATGCACCTTTGAGAATTTTAAGCTCGATTATTTCAGCAAGCAACCGAGCGCAAACGGCATTATTCCGTATCAAAGAGCCGAAAAAGTGCTTGAGGCTTGCAGGAAATATGCACAGAATTTTTCGCCGTCAAGCAAAAACTTGCTTTTCTTCGGCGGAGCGGGACTGGGCAAAACTCATTTGAGCCTTGCAATACTCAACGTTGCGATAAACAGGGGCTATTATGTTTGCTACGGCACGAGCCAGAATATTTGTGACGATTTACAAAGTGAGCAGTTCGGCAGAGTTGACGACTTGACCTATACAAAAAATCAGGTGCTCGGCTGTGATTTGCTCGTGCTTGACGATTTGGGAACGGAAATTGACAATCAGTACAGTATTGCAACGCTTTACAATATTATTAACAGCCGACTTCTTTCGGGCAAGCCGACTGTAATTTCGACAAATTACACGATGAATAAGCTGGAGGAAAAATACGACAAGCGTATCACAAGCCGACTGACAGGCGAATACACTCCGTTTTATTTCATCGGAAACGACATAAGAAATCAAAAATAAAGGCTCTTTGTCAAGAGTTGGGGTTGACCAAAAACAATAAAGATGCTGATGCA
>CAMCPL010000017.1 GCA_945876745.1 uncultured Clostridia bacterium | reverse complement strand
TGTTGATGATATACAATGCTTTGCATTGATGATATACAACGGCAAGCCGTTGATTTTTATTTTCAAATACGATATAATGTCAACGAGAGGGGTGCTTTTTATGTCAAAAAACTACTTGTTAATATATTCAGAGCAGCTTGCAACTGATATTGAACTTCTTTGCAGAAATATAAAAGCACCCTCTAACACTCTTTTCCAAATTCGCAAAAGCTCCGGTAGCGTTTATGCAAATATTCGTGAAGCCAATTACGGACAAAGCAAAGCTGATATGCTATCAAAATTTGAAATCGCACTTAAAGAGTGTAGTGAAACAGAAGGTTGGTTGCAGTTACTGTTTAATACACAGGTAATAAATGAAGAAACATTCAAATTACATCGTAACCTCTGCGGACGCATAAGACGAATGTTGATTGCAAGTTGTAAAACACTCAAAGAAATACAAAATAGAAAAATACAGAATTATAACAAGTTAAGAGAATTTATTGAATTATCGGCGAGGTAAAATATGAAGTATTCAGGTTGTATAATTGAAGAAAGCTTAAAGGAAAAATCCATCATCAATGAATTTGAAATCATTGAAGAAATTGATGATGACGGTATAATGTGGATAGTTGAGATAGACGAAAGCAGGCTTGACGATGTTTTACCGAGATTGCAGTCTGCAATGGTTGACGCACCTATATGGTATTGTGACTTAAAATGCGAAGATTATCATTACATAATTTATAACGATAAAATTTTCAAGGTTAATCGTGATTACGGTGAGCAATACGAGGAAGCAAAGGAATACGGACTCAAAAGAGGCATTCCCGAAGAACAGTTACCAAACAGAACTTGGGCGAAGTAATTATGATTTTAATAGACATTACCGAAAACAATATTAGAAATTATATAGACTTTGAAAAATGTTATTCTTAATGTTAGAACAAGCAATATTAGGGCATACAGTCTTTATCAAAAATTGGGATTTATTGAAATAAACAGATATACAAAAGAAAACGGAATTGATGTAATTACAATGGAGCTTGAATTATAGTAAACAACAAGGAACCGTCCGTGTCCTTTGGAAGTAAGAAGTAATATGTAATAGTGATTAAGCATTTGATTGATTATATATTGCAGACGATTGATAATCGTCCCTACGGTAGTTTGAATATTTAAGAAGTCTTCATTTATGCGACATCTCGTAGCGACGAGCATTGCTCGTCACAAAAATACAATCAATCAAACCGATTCTCGCGGGTCGTCAAGGATGCCGACTCCTACAAAAATCTCTCATATCTGCGAGCGAAGTTAGATTTTGAATCTCTCCACCGCAAGCGGTCCCCCTCTCTTTAACAAGAGAGGCTTATTTATTTGTTGAAACAACGCTCTGTCTTAAACAATAACGACACAAATCTGTTGAATTAAAGGCGGAAAAATAACGGCTCGGTTTTGAAGCCGAGCCGTTTACTTTTTGATTTATTTATTTGTTTTACGCTGGATGAGCTTTATGATTTCGACAATCGGGATTACGAGAACTGCGAGTGCAAGTGCAGTGAAATATTCTCTTGCGTCGATTGCTGCGAAGTCGAATGCTTCCTTTAAGAAAGGAACATAGATAACAACGGTTGAGAGAATGAGTGAAAGCACCATTGCGCCTATCAAATACCAGTTCATACTGCCCATTTTACCGATTGACTGACGGCGTGAGCGCATATTGAACGAATGGAAGATTTCTGACATTGAGAGCGTTAAGAACGCCATTGTCATACCATTTTGATGAAGAAGCTGTGCATTTTGGTCATTAACTGCGAAAACCTCACGAAGGCTCATAACCTCGCCGTTTGCCATCATAATGCCGAGCACATAAGCAACGAGGGTCAAAACAGTTACCATAACACCCTGATATGCGCAGTCAAAGCCCATACCGCCTGCGAAGATACCCTCGCGGCTATTTCTCGGCTTACGCTTCATAATATCGGGATCGCCCTTTTCAAGACCGAGCGCAAGTGCCGGGAAGCAGTCTGTAATAAGATTTATCCAAAGCAAGTGAACAGGCTCAAACAATGTAAAGCCGAACAGAGTTGCAAAGAAAATTGAAAGCACCTCGGACAAATTCGAGCTAAGCAGGAACTGAATCGAATTACGGATATTGTCGTAAATTCTTCTTCCCTCGTCAACCGCCGAAACGATTGTCGCAAAGTTATCATCGGCAAGCACCATATCAGCAACATTCTTCGTTACGTCGGTACCGGTAATACCCATACCTACGCCGATATCGGCATTTTTAATTGACGGAGCGTCGTTAACGCCGTCGCCGGTCATAGCGGTAATCATACCCTTTTTCTTCCAAGCCTGAACGATACGAACCTTATGCTCAGGCTGAACACGTGCGTAAACCGAATAATTCTCGATTTGTTCATCAAGCTCCTCGTCGGAAAGAGCGTTAAGCTCCATACCGGTGATTGCACGATGATTTTCGTCGATAATGCCAAGCTGTTTTGCTATTGCAACGGCAGTATCCTTATGGTCGCCTGTAATCATAATCGGTCGGATGCCTGCCATCTTACATTCCTTAATAGCGTCAACAACCTCGGGACGTACAGGGTCAATCATACCTGCAAGACCGATATAGCAAAGCTCCTGTTCAAGCTCCTCTGCTTCATTCGACGGTTGCTCCTTATAGGTACGCATTGCGGCGCAAAGAACACGAAGCGCCTTATCTGCCATAGCCTTATTTGAGTCAACAATTGCCTGACGGATTTCATCGGTCATAGGAACCATTTTACCGTCAAGATAAGCAGTTGTACAAAGCGCAAGAACTACATCGGGAGCTCCCTTTGTATACTGAACAAAGCCGTTTTCGGTTTTATGAACGGTTGACATCATCTTTCTTGATGAGTCAAACGGAGCCTCGCCTACACGAGGGAATGACTCTTCAATTTCGTATTTTTTAAGACCAAGAGTATTTGCCCAAGCAACAAGAGCAGCCTCTGTCGGCTCACCCTTAACGCTTTCGTCCTCCTGAAGCTCTGCATCACAGCAAAGCGCCATAGCGGTTGCAAGGAGCTTTTCGTCGGTTCCTGCGTGCTCAACAACGGTCATCTTATTTTGGGTAAGAGTACCGGTTTTATCCGAGCAAATAATCTGGGTACAGCCGAGAGTTTCAACTGCCGTGAGCTTACGGATAACAGCGTTGCGCTTAGACATCTTTGTTACGCCGATTGAAAGCACGATAGTAACAACTGCCGCAAGTCCTTCGGGAATAGCCGCAACAGCAAGTGAAACGGCAACCATAAAGAAGTTGAGCGTTGACGAAAGAGTGATATTGTCACCTACAACAAGCGCTCTAACGATATCAAATGCGAATATAAACACGCATATACCTAAAACGATAAATGACAAAATCTTTGAAAGCTGGTTAAGCTTAAGCTGAAGCGGAGTTTCTTCATCCTTTGCCTGAGTAAGTGCGTCTGCAATCTTACCCATTTCGGTATCCATACCTGTTGCAACAACAACTGCTTTACCTCTGCCGTATGCAACTGACGAGCCCATATAGCACATATTCTTTCTGTCGCCGAGAGGAACGTCGTCAGAGCCGAGAGAGTCGATAATATCAGCAGTTTTTGTTACGGGAACGGACTCACCTGTTAATGCGGATTCTTCAATCTTCATAGAGGCACATTCGATAATTCGGCAATCGGCAGGCACGCTGTCACCTGCTTCAAGAACAACAATATCACCGACTACGATATCCTCGCTTTTAACAGTAATGAGCTTACCGTCACGAATAACCTTTGAGGTCGCGGCGGCAATTTCCTGCAACGCTTCGATAGCTTTTTCAGCCTTGCTTTCCTGATAAACGCCCAAAATTGCATTAACGAGAACAACGAACATAATGATTATAACATCCGCATAGCCCTCGTTTTCTCCGCCGACAGCGGCAGTAACGGCGCTGATAACTGCGGCAACGATAAGAATGATAATCATCGGGTCTGCAAGCTGTGACAAGAAGCGTTTGAGAAGACTGTCCTTTTTGCCCTCGGCAAGCTTATTTTTGCCGTTCTTTTCAAGTCTTTCATTCGCCTGTGATGATGTAAGACCCGAAGCGTTTGAGCCGATTTCGTTCATTACATCTTCTTTTGACCTAAGATACTCTTTCATAGAAATCTCCTTTCGTATAAAAAAAGACTTATACATAGTATTGCACTATGCACAAGTCTCATTCTCAATAGTTAAACCAGCCGAACACAGTCGACACGCTGTTGATTTAACGCACGCAAGTACGCATATACATTTGCGTGGAACTACTCCCTCGTACTAAGCGTAATATACCACTTTTTTACAAAAATGTCAACCGTATCAAAAAATATTAACAAACGAACAACATTTTGCTATTTATTTCCTGCTCGTTTGAGTCTTGAGCGAAACGCGAGTAAAAAAGGAATACTGACAATCGCCGCCGAAGCGTAAGCAACAGGCTGTGCAAGCTCCAGTCCGACAAGCCCGAACATTTTAGGCAAAATAATAACAAGCGGAATAAAGAACAAGCCGTTTTGACACGAAGCAAGAAGCAAGGCTCTACCTTTTTTTCCGACGCTTTGAAAGGTCATATTTGCTGTAAGAGCAGTCGGAAGAACAACAAGCGCTATACACATATAGCGAAGCACCGATGTACCGATTTGGACAACCTGCTCATCGCTTCTGAACAACGACACAATCTGCGGTGCAAATGCAAAGGATAAGCCGGCAAGCACTGTAACAACTGCCGTACCGTAAGACCACAGAAAATTGATACTTTTACGCACTCTGTCGTATTTTCCCGCACCGAAATTAAATGCGCTGACAGGCTGAAAGCCCTGACCGATACCTACGCACACGCTGAAAATAACCATTGCCCATCTATTCGATATACTCATAGCGGCAATACATTCGTCACCGTACGGCGCAGACATCATATTGAGCACCATAGTTGAGATTGAATTAAGTCCGTTTCGTATAAAGCTCGGAAAGCCGGTCGCAACAATTTCCCACGCAGTTTTGAGCGAAAATGAAAAATATCGGAGTTTAATTCGGCATTGACATTTCTTTTTCAAAAACATAAAAAGAAGTATAATCATACTTATATACTGACTTATACAGGTTGCCAAGCCTGCTCCCGAAATGCCCATATCAAAAACGAAAATAAGCAATGGGTCAAGCGCAATATTAAGCAATCCGCCGGTTGTCAGTCCGAGCATTGCAAGCCTTGCGGCACCCTCATAGCGCAGGATATTGTTCATTACGCACGAGGTTGTAAGCGCAGGACCTGCAATCAAAATGTATATACCGTATGCTTTTGCATAAGGCAAAATGGTTTGCGTACTTCCGAGGACAAGCATAAGCCGTTCAAGAAAGAACATACACAAAACAGACGCCGCAACGCCGATAAAAAGCGACGAAAAAAATGCCGTTGAACAAAAACGCCTTGCGTTTTCAACATCCTTTTTTCCGAGTAATCTCGAAATTATTGAGCCTGCGCCCTGTCCGTACAAAAATCCGAACGCCTGAAAAATCGACATAAGACCGAACACAATTCCAGTTGCGCCGGAGGCGGAAACGCTGATTTTCGATACAAAATACGTATCCGCCATATTATATATCATTGTTATAAGCATACTGATTACAGTAGGTATCGAAAGGCTGAACACTAACCTTTTTACAGGAGTTTCGGTCATTTTTTTATACTGCAAATCAGCCGCTTTCTTTTCCTTATCAGTCACTTATATCATTTAGTCCTTTCGGTTATCTTCTTACACTTATATTATTTTCGTACAAGTATCTTTTTAATTCTGGGATAGGCAGCTCGTTAAAATGAAACAGACTTGCCGCCAAAACAGCGTCCGCCTTTCCCTCGGTAAATGCGTCGTAAAAATGCTCCGCCTTACCTGCGCCGCCGGACGCAATCACAGGAACGCCAACGCTTTCGCTGACTGCTCTCGTAAGCGCAATATCGTAGCCCGTTTTTTGACCGTCGCAATCCATTGAGGTTAGCAGAATTTCTCCTGCTCCCCTATCGACTGCCTGCTTTGCCCATTCAACAGCGTCAATGCCCGTAGGTATTCTGCCGCCGTTGAGATAAACCTCCCAGCTGTCGCCGTTTCTTTTTGCATCAATAGCGCAAACTACGCATTGCGAGCCGAATTTATAAGCCGCTTCGTTTATTAAATCAGGATTTCTGACAGCCGCAGAGTTTACGGAAATTTTGTCTGCGCCTGCTCGAAGCAGTTCCTTAAAATCATCAACGGTTTTTATTCCGCCGCCGACAGTAAACGGAATAAAAACGCTTTGAGCAACACGCCTAACGACGTCAAGCATTGTGCTTCTTCCCTCGTGAGATGCCATAATATCAAGTAAAACGAGCTCATCGGCACCCTGCTTATCATAAGCCTTTGCACATTCAACAGGGTCGCCTGCATCACGCTTATCAACAAACGACACGCCCTTTACTACTCTGCCGTTTTCAACATCAAGACAAGGTATAATTCTCTTTGCGTACATAACTCAACCCTCCATATTTACAAAATTAGACAGAAGCTTTAATCCTGCTTCACTGCTTTTTTCAGGGTGAAATTGAGTTGCGCAAACAAGACCCCTTTGTACCGCGCATTGAACATCAACGCCGTAATGTGTTGTACCTGCAACAACATCATCGGCATTTTTGAGATAATAAGAATGTACAAAATAGAAATAGCTATCGTTGTCTATGCCGGAAAAGATACCGCCATTTTGATTAATCTCAACACTGTTCCAGCCGATATGCGGAACCTTTAAGCCGTTAGTATCGGGTATTCTGACAATTTCACCGTCAAAAATTCCCAAGCCCTCAACGCCCGGAGATTCCTCGCTTGATGAAAACAAAAGCTGTAAACCGAGACAAATACCCAAAAACGGCTTTTTTCCATTTGCATTTTCCTTTATAGTTTGCTCCAAATTTCTTTTTCTAATCGAAGCCATTGCGTCACCGAACGAGCCCACGCCCGGCAGGATAATATGAGACGCCGCATTTATCTCATTTTTATCCATGGTTATCTTACTTTCGGCACCGATATAATCAAGCGCTTTTTTTACGCTTTGAAGATTTCCTGCGCCATAGTCAATAATCGCTATCATTTTTGTCCTCCGATATGATATTTTTGTTTTTTATCTACAATTATATAATAACACAAATTTTAGTCATTGACAAATATTATTTATAGTGTTAAAATAACTCATAGATTTCGGAGGTGGAATAATGAACATTTGGCACGATATATCACCAAAGAGAATTAAAAAAGACCGCTTCTATGCCGTTATTGAAATTTCAAAGGGCGGCAAGAATAAGTACGAGCTCGACAAGGAAACAGGTATGCTCAAGCTCGACAGAGTTCTTTTTACTTCAACTCATTACCCCGCAAACTACGGCTTTATTCCACGCACATACGCAAGCGATAACGATCCGCTTGATGTTCTCGTTTTGTGCAGTGAGCAGATAAGACCGATGACTATTGTTGAATGTATACCTATCGGTGTTCTCATTATGGAGGACAGCGGATTTAAGGATGAAAAGATTATTGCCGTTCCCGTAAACGACCCGAACTATAATTCTTATACGGATATTGATAAATTGCCAAGTCACAGATTCGACGAAATCAAGCATTTCTTTGAGGTCTACAAAAACCTTGAGCACGGCAAGGATACCTCTGTTACCGAAATCAAACCGAGAGAGGTTGCAATCGAGGTTATTCAAAACTGTATCGACAACTACATTGAAAAATTTCAAAAGTAGTATGCAAAAATATAATAAACACGGAGACGTATCGAAGTGGGGACGTTTGCGAGCGCTGCCGGTGGCAGATTCAGCGAGCAATAAGGAGTGGCAGCGGTCAAAATTTGTCGGCGCTCCAAGCCGAAACAAATTTTGGGCACCGCAACAGGACATAACGGCGCGCCCCGTTTCGTATCGTAACTGACACAAATAACATTACAATTTAACAAATACGGAGACGTATCGAAGTGGTCATAACGGGGCTGACTCGAAATTTTACGGCTGCTTGGTCGTTTCGTCCGCCGGAAATCCTTGATATATAAGGGTTTTCAAAATCAAAAATCGAATATTTTTCAGTGTTCTCTCCTGCTTTTCTCTCCAAAAATTTTTTGACCGAAATTTGAGCGAAGAAAAAGCGGATTGAAATACACATGGAGGGTTATCGAAGTGGTCATAACGGGGCTGACTCGAAATCAGTTGTCCGGCTC
>CAMCPL010000016.1 GCA_945876745.1 uncultured Clostridia bacterium | reverse complement strand
TCTCAATACTTTTTTATTTTAGATTTCTTGGTGTCACATCATTGACAAATGAACATAATTTTATTTTTTAGTGATTCGTACAGTTCTATAATTTTGAATTTCGGAACAAATTTTGAAGATGTCAGCATTTCTTTTTCTTCGTCATTCATAATTTCATCGAAATCGTCTGTACATCCGCTTATGCACACACTTGGATACATAACGCACCACCAATTATGACCCTCGCCGCTTCCGATAACTATTTTCAAAGTGCTATACTCCCCTGCCGGCATTACGAAGCCGTTATACTTACGAGTATTAAAATACTCCTCGTCTGTGTAAGCACTGACTTTATAGGTATAGCCGTTATCTTCAATCACCTTTTGAGCGACATTTTCAAATGCTTTTATGTTTTCTTCGGCAATATGCTTTGCTTCATTTACGGATTTTGCATTTACAAAAACATCACACGACAGCTTTAATATCTCATCCTTTACCAACAGCTTCAAATTTTGATCCTGTGTGGAGTCACTGTTTGCGAGTATATGAAGTCTGAAAACCTTTTGACTTATGCTTTCGCTTGTAATAATCGGCTTAACAACACCGGATATAAGTAAAAGAATTAAAAACATCGGAATAAAAACTTTGAATTTTTTCATAAAAATACCTGCCTTTCAAAAGTAAGATTGGCAGGATTTTACATTTTTATTCAGCCACTTGAAAGATTTTGCAGCCTTTAGAGACCGGCGTGCAAATACAAATATCCTTTGCATAGCTTTTCAATTTGGCAGCGGCGTTTTGAGCGTCTGTTTCGTTCTCAAAAATTCCGAAAACAGTTGGACCGGAGCCACTCATACACACACCCAAAGCGTTTTCGCTTCGCATAGCTTCCTTGATTTCTATCCTATTGGGTACCTCAATGAACTGTTCAAACACATTTTCCATTTTTTGACAAATAGAAGTCAAGTCGCGGGATTGAATTGCATATAGCATACCTAATTTATCAGGTGTATGAAGCTTTCCGTTTTTATCAAATTCCGAATATGCCTTACCTGTATTTACCGAATAATCAGGCTTGGCAAGTAAAACAAAGCATTTTTTAAGCGGCTTAACTTTACACAGGCAATCACCTATGCCCTGCGCAAGAAGTGTTCCGCCGGTTATACAAAACGGTAAATCCGCACCGACCTTAACGCCGATTTTGCAAAGCTCCTTTTGGGACAAATCGGTTTTGAACATTTCGTTAAGAGCAACTATTACAGCCGCACCGTCTGCACTTCCGCCTGCGAGACCTGCGGCGTGAGGTATTCTTTTTTGAATATCAATATGAATACCTTTGTTCTTTTTTATACCCTGTGAATTGAAAAATGCAGTCGCCGCCTTATGAGCAATATTATGCTCATCAAGCGGAATGCCGTCAATATTACAGGAAAGTGTGATTTTGTTGCCCTTTGTTTTTTCAACCGTAACAGTATCGTATATTCCGACTGACTGCATAATCATAAATAAATCATGATAACCGTCCGGTCTTGTCGATACAATATCGAGAAGTAAATTAATTTTTGCGTATGCTTTAACCTTTATTTTCATTTTCTAATTCCCTGACAAATTCGCCTATTCTGTTTATTGCTTCCTTTATGTTGTTTATAGAGTAACAGTATGACGCTCTTATATAGCCCTCACCGCAATCACCAAATGCGCTTCCCGGTACAACCGCAACCTTCTTTTCCCTAATAAGCCTTTCACAAAATTCGTCACTTGAAAGACCTGTTGATTTAATACACGGAAAAACATAAAAAGCACCCTTCGGCTCAAAGCATTTCAGCCCGATTTTGTTAAATGCGTCAACCGTGTATCTTCGCCTCATATCATAATCCATAACCATTTTTGATATGTCCGCGTCTCCGTTTTTAAGCGCATCTATTGCGGCGTACTGTGAATTAGTCGGCGCTGACATAATCGCAAATTGATGAAGCTTTGTCATTTGCTCAATTATCGGCGCAGGACCCAATGCATAACCTAACCGCCAACCCGTCATCGAATAAGATTTTGAAAAACCGTTAATAACTATTGTTCGTTCCTGCATACCGTTTATTGAAGCAATTGAAATATGCCCCTGCGGCGTGTAGGTAAGCTCGCTGTATATCTCGTCGGAAATAACGAGCAGGTCGTTATCAATTATTACTTTTGCAATTTCCTTTAATTGCTCCTCATTCATTATTGCGCCTGTCGGATTATTCGGATATGGGAAAATCAGTGCCTTGGTTCTTGGCGTTATTGCTTCTTCAAGTGCCTGTGCAGTAAGCCTAAAATCGTCCTCTTCACGTGTTGTAAGCGTTACCGCCTTTCCTCCCGAAACCTCTATTATCGGCTTGTAGCATACGAATGACGGCTCAACGACGAGAATCTCGTCTCCGTCTTCAACAATGGCTCTTATAGCCATATCAATGCCCTCACTGCCTCCGACAGTTACCAAAACTTCATTCTTTTCATTATATTTCACAAGATATTTTCGTGCATAGTATCTTGATATTTCCTGTCGAAGCTCTATAAGCCCTGCGTTTGCAGTATATCTTGTTGAGCCTTTTTCAAGATAGTCTATTCCCTGCTGTCTGATGTGCCACGGTGTAAGGAAATCCGGCTCGCCCACACCGAGAGAAATGACATTATCCATTTCCTCGGCTATGGCAAAAAACTTTCGGATTCCCGACGGCTTAACTTCAACAAGACGTTTGTTCAAATAATTATCGTAATTAATCACAGTGAGTAAGTCCCCCTGTCGTCAACAATTGTCTCGGAGAAATTGACTCCCTGTTCCTTATACTTTTTCAAAATAAAGTTCGTCGAGGTTGAAACAACGTCTTGAATCGGAGACAGTCTTTTAACAACGAACATTGCCACCTCTTCAAAGGATTTGTTTTCAACAATACAGCAAAGGTCATAGCCACCGCTTACAAGATAAATGCTTTCAACCTCTTCAAGGGACGCAATTTTTTCTGCAACCTCATCAAAGCCGTTTCCGAATTTCGGGTGTACCTTAATTTCAATCAATGCAGTACAGGATTGCGCATGAACCTTGTCCTTGTCGATAATAGCCCTATATCCCTTAATTACACCGCTATCCTCATAAAGCTTTATTTGTTCTTCAACCTGTTCTTCCGTTACTCCAAGCATTACTGCAAGCTCGGCGTTTGTAAGTCTCGGATTTGTTTCAAGTAAGTATAGTAATCTGTCCATTTGTTCCTCCTATTTTATTTCAATCAGCTTCGGTTGTCTTTTCTCAAACACGGTAAAATGAGTGTAGCCGCAGTCTGTTAGTATTTTGTAGCCCTTGTCAATATTGCAGCATACCTTACCTGCAAAATGCGAATCTGAGCCGACTGTAACGTACTTTCCGCCCATATCGTGAAATCTTTTGATGTAAGATTTATTAGGAAGCGTGTCCTTCATATCCATTGATAAGCCGGAAACATTTAGCTCCAATGCTTTCTCGTTAATTATGAGTGTTTTGAAAATCTCTTCAATAATTTCGTCAAAGCGTGTTAGATCAACGTCAATATGCTCACGTGCAACAATATATCTTAACGGATAGGTTAAATGGGCCAGACTGTCCGTAACATTCCATTTCACCAAATCAAGCAGGGCGTTAAAATAATCGTTTAGAAGCTCGTAAATATCATATTTTGAATAATCTAAAAAATAGAAATCCTCCATATTCTTTAGATTGTGAACAGAGCCAAGTACGAAATCAAAGTCGTATTTTGATAAAAATCTTTCCGACAATTCTTTTTCGTATATTCCCTGTCCGAGCTCAACGCCGTGATATACAGTAATCTTGTTTTCAAATAGCTTCTTTGCCTGCGTTACTTCTTCAAACTGTTTATCTTCAAATGCCCAGCAATCCTCTTTCATACCGTCAATATCACAATGATCGGTTATCGCAATACCGATACCGTGATTTTCAATAATTCCGTTGCAAAGCTCAACACAGCTGTGATTGCCGTCAAACGAGTTTATTGAATGCGTGTGAGTGTCAAATATATTAGCATATTCCATATTCGTTCTCCTTATCTTTTCTATTTTACCACATATTATTATAAAATCAATATTTTTTATAAGTTGACATAAAACGATTTTATATCTATAATAGTATAAAACTATTTTGGAGGAAAATATTATGAGATGTGTTATAACAGTAGTCGGAAAAGATACCGTGGGAATTTTAGCAATGGTATCGGGAATATGCAAGGAATGTAATGTTAACGTTGTTGAGGTTACACAATCTATATTGCAGGATATGTTTTGCATGATGATGATGGCAGATACTACTAACGCTAATGTTGATTTTGAAACCTTCGCCGACAAGCTAAATAGATACGGAACAGAACACGGACTTTCTATTCACGCAATGCACGAGGATATTTTTAATTCGATGCACAGAATATAGGAGGTACATACTTTGATTAATACATACGATATACTTGAAACAATAAGAATGATTCAGGACGAATGTCTTGATATTCGAACAACCACTATGGGTATTTCACTCATAGACTGTGCGGACAGCGACATAAATAAATCCTGTCAGAAAATTTATGACAAAATCTGTAAAAAGGCAGAAAAGCTTGTTAAAACCGGCGAAGATATTGAAAAGGAATACGGTATTCCGATTATTAATAAACGAGTAAGTGTAACGCCTATTTCAATTTTGGCAGGCGTAAGCGGCGGTGACCCCGTAAAGTATGCTCTTACACTTGAAAAGGCGGCAAATACAATCGGTGTAAACTTTATCGGCGGTTATTCTGCACTTGTGCAAAAAGGCTTTGCCGCAGGAGATTTGGAGCTCATTAATTCCATTCCCGAGGCGCTTGCTTCAACGGAGCATTTGTGTTCTTCTGTTAATATCGGTTCTACTAAAGCAGGTATTAATATGGACGCAGTTCGTATTATGGGACAAAAGGTTAAGCAAGCTGCTGAGCTTACAAAGGATAATGATTGTATAGGCGCAGGAAAGCTTGTTGTATTTTGTAACGCGCCCGAAGATAATCCGTTTATGGCAGGAGCTTTCCACGGCGTTTCCGAGCCTGACTGTGTAATTAATGTCGGTGTATCGGGACCGGGTGTTGTTAGAGCGACCGTAGCAAAATATCCGGATTATTCAATCAACGAAATTGCCGAGCTTATCAAGAAGACTGCATTTAAGGTAACAAGAATGGGTCAGCTTGTAGGTACAGTTGCAAGCGAAAGACTCGGAGTGCCGTTTGGAATTGTTGACCTTTCGCTTGCTCCAACTCCGGCAGTCGGAGACTCGGTTGCTCATATTCTTGAAGAAATCGGTCTTGAAAAATGTGGTTGCGCAGGAACTACGGCTTGTCTTGCAATGCTTAATGACGCCGTAAAAAAAGGCGGTGTGATGGCTTCAAGCAGTGTAGGCGGACTTTCAGGCGCATTTATTCCCGTTTCGGAAGACGCCGGAATGATAGATGCCGCAAGATGCGGTGCGCTCACAATAGAAAAATTAGAAGCTATGACTGCTGTTTGTTCTGTAGGTCTTGATATGATTGTTATTCCGGGTGATACAAGTGCCGAAGTTATCAGCGGTATAATTGCCGACGAAGCAGCTATCGGTATGGTTAATAACAAAACAACCGCAGTTCGAGTTATACCTGCAATCGGAAAATCAATCGGTGACGAGCTTGAATTCGGCGGCCTGCTTGGTTCAGGTCCTGTTATGAGGGTTAATACAAGCTCCCCTGCTAAATTTATTTCAAGAGGCGGAAAAATACCTGCACCGCTTCACTCACTTAAAAACTAATATATCACATGAGAGGGCAATCTTGTCCTCTCTTTTTTATATTAAAAAAAAGCACCGAATAAACGGTGCTTAATCTATTTGAGTTAGAATTTGAGATACTCTGTCTCGTGGAAAGTTACAGGCTTGTATTCACTGCCGTTCTTTTGATATACAGCAGAAAGGTTCATTGCAACTGCGTATGATTTTCCGCTTGCAGTAAATGAATAGCAATCAATGTTATTAACTGTTACATTTCCGCCGCCGTTAATTGAAGCGGATGACGGATCACTCGAATAACCAAGCGTCTTCCAGTTGTCATGAAGAACCTGCTTGAGAACTGCCTTTGCTTCAGAAACAGAATATATTTTAGTTGTAGTTATTTCGTGTTGATTTACATATCTATCATATTCCTGTGCAACAGAAGCAGTATCTTCAGGTGTTTCAGCCTGCTTTACAGGTGCAACATATGTAAACCACATAACAAGGAAGTAAACAACAATCCAAATTAAAAGAATAAGGATAATAAGGGTTACAACCTTTCTTCCGGTGCTTTGATTCGAACCTGCTGCCAATGCTTCCTCTTGTGTAGGAACTGCAATAGGTACAAACGGCTTACCCTTTTTGTTTGCCTTCTTTTCAGCCTTTGCGTTCTTTTTGTTAATAGTAGCTACGAGCTTTGCGTAGTCTTTAGTTTGTCTCTTTTCAAGCTTAGCAGCTTTTTTAGCGGCCTTCTGCTCTTTCTTTGCAATTTTCGTTTCTTTACTCAAAGCAGTACCCTCCTCGTAAGTATGTATAAAGTATAACATTTATCTTTCTAAAATTCAACAAAAATTTTTAATTTTGTGCCAAAAATTTGTTAATAAATTGTAAACATTAGTAAATAATATTAAAATGGTCAACTGCATATTGTATTTTATTGTTCAGTTATACTTGAATTTTTACAGATTTTGATATAACATATTATTATGATATTAAAATTATAGGTGATTTTATGCTTGAAAGAATACTTGAATATTTTTCAAAGGACGGAAATCTTGTAAAAACGATTATCGGTGCTTGTGTATTTTTACTGTGCCTAATACTTGGAAAGACTGTATCAAAGCTCGTTTTGACTGCTTTTTCAAGATTATTTTATAAAGACGATGAATACAAACAGAATATGCTTGTAAATTCTCTTATTAAGCCTATTAGTGCAATGATTAAAACGCTTGGACTTTTTGTGCTTTTTTGTCTTGTATACACAAACGATTCAATATTTAAGACATTCAAGATTGTATTCATTTTGATTATATGCTGGGGCGTTGTGAGTTATTTGTCCGATAATTTATTTTTAACCCTGTTCGCAGGGAAAAATGCAGACGAGAAAATGAACACAACCGCAATAAAATTTATTGGAAACATAATCAAAATTATCGTAATTGCGTTTGCGGTTGTGATGATTATCAGCGAGCTCGGCTATAACATAAACGGCCTACTTACAGGCTTGGGAGTCGGCGGACTTGCGGTTTCTCTTGCCGCGCAGGACGCTGTAGGAAATATGATAAGCGGATTCATTATTATTTTTGACAAGCCGTTTAAGGTTGGAGATTTAATAGAAACGCCAAATATTTGCGGTGTTGTCGAAGAGGTTAATATGCGTTCGACTAAAATAAGAACTCTTGACGACAGCCTCATAACTGTTCCTAATTCAACAATGACAAAGGAAGCAGTTACAAATATTTCAATGACTCAAAAGCGAAGAATTAAACTATCGTTCGGTCTTACATATTCAACATCAAACAGTTGTATTGAAAAGATAAGAAATGAAATTAAAGCATATATAACAGAAAATAATGATATTCTCCCCTCCCCTTTGAGAGTTCATTTTACAGAATTTGAAGACAGCTCGCTGAAAATCGAGGTTGTTTGCTACACTGCAACATCGGATTTTGACGAATACCTTGAAATAAAAAACAATCTCAACTTAAAAATTAAGCAAATTGTAGACAACAATGAAACTGATTTTGCTTTCCCGACTTCGACGGTATATATAGAGAGGTAAATTATGGACTTAAAGAGCTTGGAAATATTTGTTTACGCAGCGGAGCAAAACAGCTTTACAAAGGCAGCGCAACGTCTCGGCTATACTCAGGCTGCCGTGTCGCTTCAAATAAAGCAGCTTGAGCAAACACTCGGCGTTATGCTGTTTGAAAGAATAAATCATTCAATAAAGCTGACTCCAAAGGGCAAGGAGCTTCTTGTTATGGCTCACCGTGTTTTGGATTTAACAGAAGAAATTAAAAAAGTTGCAAGCAGTGAGGACAACGAGATTAAAGGAAAAGTAAAAATTGCAATGTCCGATTCTCTATGCCATTGGATGCTCTGGAACAATTATGAAAAATTTCACAATGAGTTTCCCGGTATTCACCTGAAAATCGTATCGGGCAGTACTCAGGATTTGTTTCGACTCGCAAAGCAAAATGATGTTGATTTTATATTCACACTCGATAAGCATATTTATGACAACAACTATATAATTGTAAAGGAACATCCCGTTGCAGTTCATTTTGTTGCTCACAAAGATAATGAGCTTTGCAAAAAATTCAATCTTTCATTTTCGGATATTCTCGATGAACAATTCATATTAACCGAAAAAGGTATGAGCTACCGCAGACCGCTTGATGAAAAGCTTGCAAGAGAGTCAATTGATTTGAAGCCTATACTTGAGCTTGGCGACACAGATTTGATATGCAGGCTTGTAAGCCAAAATATGGGAATATCCTTCCTGCCTGACTTCGTTACAAAGGAAATGGTTTCAAACGGAGAGATAAGGCATATTGATGTCAGTGATGTAAATTCGGATATCTGGATTCAAATGCTGTACCATAGAAATAAGGTAATAAATCCGGCAATCCAGGCAGTTATGGACTTTTTGTGCAGATGCTTATAAACTTTAATAAATGAATATAACCGCTTGATTTTCAGGCGGTTATAATTTTTCAATCATCTTTATTCTATGTAAATGTCATACAAATGTAGTTTCAAACCAAAGCCGACAATAATCCTGCCTTTGCTAATTCTTTATTCATTCTTTTTACAACAGGCTTGATTAGAAAAGCATTGAAGCTTCCTGCCGTAATATTGCAATATATTTCGTTGTATAAGCCATAAAAAGCACATTTAATGTCACATTTTTCGGATACAGGAAACTTTCTTTTATATGTTTCGTACAAATTGTACATATCACCATTTAAGTTACGAAGCTGGAACAAATCGTATTCCTTATCCGCCCATTTGCTTTCAAGCGGATCAATAATTGCAGTCGGATTCAAATGATTGTCAGCCATTATGTTCATTGTATTCAAATCACCGTGAATTAATACGGCATTTTCTACCGGTTCTGAAAATATGTAGTCAAAATTATCCCAAGCCTTTTCCATTACAAGAAGGACATCCTTACTGAGTTTATTTTTATCGCATAAATATCTTGCTGTTTGCAATATTTCAAAAGCAAAGGGCTTGTAATAATCAAGCCAAGTGTCAAATACAGCATTGTCAATTAATCCGAATTTATCATTTGTTTTACTATGCCAAAATCCCATTGCGTCGGTAATTCTTTGAGCAAATTCTTTCTTTGACTTTTTAGAACTGAATATTGTTAATAACGGAGATAAACAATTCCTGCCCTTAACAAACTCCTCACATATGAAATCAATAGGAATTTCATTATTTGATAATTCAGTAAACAAAACCTTCGGCATAGGAATTAAAGAGTCCTCGCCAAGTAACATAATTGCTTGAGCCTCCTGCTGACACGTTCCGTCAACTCTACACGCTTTCATAATTAATTTATAAGGCGACTTGTCTATTTCGCATAAATAGACATATCCGTAAGAGCCTCCGCCAATATACGAAATTTTCTTGATATTACAATTCATTTTGCTTTGCAATACTGATTTTGCATAGCTCATAGCTTCGTCTTTTGAATACGGCTTTACTCTTCTCTGCTCCATTTGATTACCTCATTTTTGATAATTTCAATTACATAATAGCATATGAAATTGTTATTATCAACTAAAATAAAAGACAGAAACAAAGGGTTTCTGCCTTTTTCTTTTATATCCAAGTAATTACATCGTCGGTCGTTTTACGCTTTGGCATTTCAGGGTCGATGTCGGGATAGCCGATAGCAATCACTGCAACGACAGTTTCTGTATCGGGAATATCGAGAACCTCACGGAGCATGTCCCCGTTTCTTATTCCCATAATCAATGTGCCAAGTCCCATTTCGTGAGCCTTGAGAACAAGGTTTTCACAGGCAAGACCCAAATCGTAATAACCCCAACCGTTACCACATTCGTTATCGGGATTGCCGTCACGGTCAAATCCTGAACGGTTATGAACAAAGGTTGTGACAATTAACGCCGCACCGCTTGACTTTTCTTTATTTGTACCCTGCAAGCAGTCGCTTACCTTATTGATTGCCTCTTCTTCTACGGCACAATAATATCTTGCAGTTTGGGAATTTTTCCAAGTCGGAGCATAAATTGCCGCTTGAATTACCTGTTCAATCTGATATTTTTCGACTTTCCTTGTTTTATCAAACTGTCGAATACTTCTTCTGTTTTTTATTACGTCATTAAAATCCATTATTCTTTACCGTCCCAACAATATGTGCAAAGCTTATCTGCGTCTATACCAACTGACTCAATCATATCGTCAAGTCTGTGATATCTGAGTGATGTAAAATGAAGCTGCTTGCGTATTTCCTCTATCATAGCGGCGTATTTATCACTATTCGGGTCTATATATTGCTGAATTATATCATCAGTCGGCTCACAGCCCTCTAATTTTTGAATAACACGTCTTGTAATCAAATCCATTTCGGAATTAGAACGGCTGAAATTGAGGTACTTACAACCATAAAACAAAGGCGGACAGGCAGGTCTTATATGAACCTCTTTTGCACCGGCTTCAAAGAGATATTCCGTTGTTTCACGAAGCTGTGTTCCGCGAACAATTGAATCGTCGATAAGCAAAAGACTCTTGCCGTTTATTAAATCATGAATCGGAATAAGCTTCATTTTTGCAATGAGATTACGCTTTGACTGATTTGTCGGCATAAATGAACGAGGCCAAGTCGGAGTGTATTTTATAAAAGGTCTTGAGTAAGGAATACCGGCTTCATTTGAATATCCTATAGCGTGTGCTATACCGCTGTCTGGCACTCCGGCGACGATATCGGGCTTTACGTTATCCCTTTTCGCAAGCGCTCTGCCGCAGTTATAACGCATTTTTTCAACGCTAATACCTTCATATGAAGCTGACGGATAACCGTAATATACCCACAGGAATGTACAAATCCTCATTTTGTCACCGGCGGGAATAAGCGTTTTTACGCCGTCGGGCGTAAGCACAACTGCTTCACCGGGGCCTAATTCTCGAAGCTCCTTATATCCTAAATTAAGATATGCGAAGCTCTCAAAGGAAGCACAATAGCCGTCTTCCTTTTGTCCTATACTGATAGGAGTTCGACCAAGCTTGTCACGAACAGCGTATACGCCTTTAGGAGTTAATATGAGCATTGAAATTGAGCCGTCTACAATCTCCTGTACATATCTTATTCCGTCTATGAAATTCTCTTTTTGGTTAATAATTGCCGCAACTAATTCAGTTTGGTTAATCCCACCGCCCTGCATTTCAAAAAAGTGGGTGTTGGATTTAATAATTTCTTCTGTGATTTCGTCGATATTATTAATTTTTCCGACTGTTGCAATCGCAAAGGTTCCGTGGTGAGAACGAACAAGTATGGGCTGTGCCTCAAAGTCGCTGATACATCCGATACCCATTTGTCCATGCATTTCATTTGATTCTTTTGTAAATTTTGTTCTAAAGGGTGCGTTTTCAATATTGTGAATAGCTTTATCAAAGCCGTTTTCAAAATCGTAAACCGCCATACCCGCACGTCTTGTTCCTAAATGTGAATGGTAGTCAACTCCGAAAAACAGGTCGAATACACAATCATCCTTTGAAACAGCACCAAAAAATCCTCCCATAATACTATCGCAGAAAGCTCTGCTCCTCCTATAAATTTGTTGCGTATATTATATCAAATATTATGTATAATTACAAGAAAAAACTGGTGTTAAAAAAGATAATTTTGTGCTTTATCAAACGAACAATAAATGCATCTCGAAAAGTTGAGGAATAGCTTGGATAAAAGAAAAAAATTCCAAGTCCGAAGACTTGGAATTTTTTGGCTCTTTGTCAAGAGTTGGGGTTGACCAAAAACAATAAAGATGCTGATGCAGT
>CAMCPL010000015.1 GCA_945876745.1 uncultured Clostridia bacterium | reverse complement strand
CAATACTTTTTTATTTTAGATTTCTTGGTGTCACATCATTGACAAATGAACAAATAATAAAAATTACAAAGTATTTGACATTGAAAATAAAAAGATTATAATAGGTATGTATTTTACTTTATTATAGATTAGAGGTAATATGTATGCTTTCACTCGATAAGGTGTATAAAGCGTCGACCGTGCTTAAAGAGGTAATTCGTGAAACGGGTATGATTTATGCGCCGAAAATTAATCCTTCGTGTAATGTTTATCTGAAAACCGAAAATCTCCAAATTACAGGCTCGTTTAAGATAAGAGGCTCGTATTTTAAGATAAGTCAGCTTACCGATGACGAAAAGCAAAAGGGAGTTATAGCCTGCTCTGCCGGTAATCACGCACAGGGCGTTGCGCTTGCCGCTTCTAAAAACGGCATAAAATCAATCATCTGTCTTCCCGACGGAGCTCCTATCAGCAAGGTTGAAGCAACCAAGAGATACGGCGCAGAGGTCTGCCTCGTCAAGGGCGTTTACGACGACGCTTATAACAAGGCTATCGAGCTCAAGGAAGAAAAGCAGATGACTTTTATTCACCCCTTTAACGACCCTGATGTTATCGCAGGACAGGGTACGATAGGTCTTGAAATTCTCAATCAGCTTCCCGAAGCGGACGTAGTTGTTGTTCCAATCGGCGGCGGCGGACTTATAGGCGGTATTGCCTATACAATAAAACAGCTTAAGCCAAATTGCAGGGTGTACGGTGTTCAGGCGCAGGGTGCACCGTCAATGGAGCATAGCGTAAACGACGGCGTTATCGAAACTCTTGACTATGTAAATACTATTGCCGACGGTATTGCCGTTAAAACTCCGGGCAGTCTTACCTTTGACTTGTGCAGAGAGTATGTTGACGGAATAGTAACTGTCAGCGATGATGAAATTGCGCTTGCAATTCTTACTTTGCTTGAACAACAAAAGCTAATTGCCGAGGGTGCGGGTGCCGTGCCTGTTGCGGCGGTTATGAACGGAAAAATTCCGAATATCAACGGCAAAAACGTTGTCTGCGTTGTATCGGGCGGCAATATTGACGTTACAATTCTTTCGAGAGTTATTGAAAGAGGTCTTAAAATGGGCGGCAGAACTGCCGATATCGTTATTGCGCTTTCCGATAAACCGGGTCAGCTTTCGGGCGTAAGCCAGATTATTGCAGATCAGGGCGCAAACGTTGTCAGCGTAAATTATGACAGCACCGATTTGGATATGAATATAACCGACTGCTTCCTTAAAATCGGCGTTGAAACGAGAAATTTTGAGCATATCATATCGGTAAAGAAAGCTCTTGTTGAAGCCGGCTTTAAGGTATGCGAATAATATAATTACATAAGGAGTGTTTTCTATGGAATATGTATCAACAAATAATGCACCGAATGCAATCGGTCCTTATTCACAGGCTGTAAAGGCAAACGGTCTTCTTTTTACATCGGGACAAATTGCAATTAACCCCGAAACAAACGCAGTTGAAGCAACTACTATTGAAGAACAAACCGAGCAGGTTTGCAAAAATCTCAAAGCGGTTGTCGAAGCCGCAGGAAGCGATATGACAAAGGTTGTCAAAACCGTTTGTTTCCTTGCAGATATAAACGATTTTGTAAAATTCAATGAGGTTTACGGCAGATATTTTGTATCAAAGCCGGCTCGTTCCTGCGTTGCCGTTAAGGATTTGCCGAAGGGCGTTCTTTGCGAAGTAGAGCTAATCGCAGAATTATAATCAATAAATAAAAGCAAGGCTGTAAGTGTGATTTTTGACACCTACAGCCTTTTAATTTTTGTTCAGAATTTGTCCGCTTATATAATATCACAAATTTTCCGAAAATCAAATGTTTTTTATTCCCAGTATTTCCTGTCGAGCGCTCTGTATTGAAGCGCCTCGGCGATATGCTGAACTTCGATGAGCTCGGAGCTTTCCAAGTCGGCAATAGTTCTTGCAACACGCATAATTTTGTCGTATGCTCTGCCCGACATTCCCATTTTTTCAAAGCTCATTTTCATAAGCAGATTTGCTTTTTCGGTCATTATGCAATACTGTTGAGTTGCCTGCGGCGACATTTTTGCATTACTGCTTATGCCCGTTCCCTCAAAACGCTTTTGCTGAATCTCTCTTGCACGGTCAACACGCTTTTTTATTTCGGCGGAGCTTTCTGCCCGTGTTCTGTCTGAAATTGTTTCGTACTCAACGTTTTGCACTTCAATATGAATATCCATTCTGTCGAGCAGAGGACCCGAAATTTTGTTTTTGTATCTGTTTTTCGCGCCCTCGGTACAACGGCACGGCTTTGTAGGATGACCTAAAAAACCGCACGGACAGGGGTTCATTGCCGCAACAACCATAAGGTTTGCGGGATATGTAACCGTTCCGCCTGCTCGTGAAATCGTAACCTCGCCGTCCTCAAGCGGCTGACGAAGCGATTCCTTTGAACGCCTGTCGAATTCGGGAAATTCGTCCATAAACAGTACGCCGTTGTGGGCAAGGCTTATTTCGCCGGGGTGCATATTTGCTCCGCCGCCCGTCAGTCCCTGAGGTGATATGGTGTGATGCGGACTGCGAAAAGGCCTTTTTGAAATCAGCCTTACATTTTCGGGAAGCTGACCTGCAACAGAGTATATTTTTGTCGTTTCGATTTTTTCTTCAAGTGTCATATCGGGAAGTATGGAGCCGATTCTTTTTGCTATCATCGACTTTCCGGTACCCGGAGGACCTATCATAAGAATGTTGTGGGAGCCTGCGGCGGCTATTTCAACAGCCCTTTTAACCTGCTCCTGTCCTCTAACGTCTGCAAAATCGAGTGTTTCCTCCAAAATCTCGTTTTGCGAAATTTCGTGAGATACAGGTAAAATAGGTGCGTTTCCCTCCAAATGAGCAATTATTTCCTTTATGTTTCTTGCGGGATAAATGTTTATTCCGTCAACAACGCTGCCCTCGTGTGCGTTTTGAAACGGTACAAATATCGACTTAACGCCGCTTTCCTTTGCCTTGATTACCATTGGCAAAACGCCGTTTGCACATCTTATCTCGCCGTCAAGCGAAAGCTCACCTATAAACGCATAGCCGTCAAGATTAGCCTTAATCTGCTTGCTCGCCTTTAATATTGCCATAAGTATCGGCAGGTCGTAAATTGCACCTTCTTTCTTTATATCTGCAGGTGCGATATTAACCGTTATTCTCGATACCGGAAAGGTATATCCGCAGTTTTTAATTGAAGCCCTGACTCTCTCGCGGCTTTCCTTTACGGCGGCGTCGGGTAAGCCTACCAAATCAAATCTCGGCATACCGGAGCTTATATCCGCTTCAACCTCAACGTTGTAGCTGTCTATACCGAATATTCCCTCGCTTTTTACCTTTGCAAACATATAATTCCCCTTAAATCCGTATTGTATGTCATAACAATATTATACTATAAATATGATGTATTGACAATATCAAATTATGGGGTTAAAATAGTATTAATGTATTTATAAAGGAGTTTTTTGCTTTGGAAAATATTAAGAATTTGTATAATGAGTGGCTTGAAAAGGCAACAGGCGACCCTGACCTTATCGAAGAGCTTGAAAGCATAAAAGGCAATGACGATGAAATTTTGGACAGATTTTATCGCAGCCTTGAATTTGGTACTGCCGGACTTCGCGGAGTAATCGGCGCGGGTACAAACAGAATGAATATCTACACCGTAGGCAGAGCTACGCAGGGACTTTCCGATTTCCTTAATAAGAATTACGAAAATCCGTCGATAGCTATCGGCTACGATTCAAGAATAAAAAGCGAATATTTCAGCAGGGAAGCGGCAGGAATTTTAGCCGCAAACGGTATTAAGGTTTATATTTACGAGGAGCTTGAGCCGACGCCGTGTCTGTCCTTTGCTATCCGTCATTTCCATACCTCAAGCGGTATTATCCTCACCGCGTCTCATAATCCTGCAAAGTATAACGGCTATAAGTGCTACAACCCGCAGGGCTATCAGATGACCGACGAGGAAGCGGCAGAAACATATGAGTTCATTCAAAAGGTTGATTATTTCACCGGCATAAAGAAAATGGACTTTGACGAGGCTGTTGCGCAGGGCAAGATTGAATTTATCGGTCAGGATGTTATTGAAGTGTTCCTTGACGAGGTACAAAAGCAGTGCGTTAATCCCGAAATCGTAAAGCAGGCAAATTTGAAGGTAATTTACTCTCCGCTTAACGGTACGGGAAATAAGCCTGTTCGCAAAATCCTTGACAGAATAGGCGTTAAAAATGTTTATGTAGTACCGGAGCAGGAAAATCCCGACGGTAACTTCCCGACCTGTCCGTTCCCTAATCCCGAAATAAAGCAGGTTTTCGAGCTCGGTCTTGAAATGAATAAGAATATCGGCGCAGACCTGCTTCTTGCTACCGACCCCGATTGCGACAGAGTCGGTATTGCGGTTCCTGATAAAACAGGCGAGCTTGTGCTTATGAGCGGTAATGAGGTTGGCGCAATGCTGCTTAATTACCTGCTTTCTCAAAAGCAGGAAAAGGGTACCTTGTCGCCGTCTGCAATAGCCGTAAAATCCTTTGTTTCGACCGATTTGGCAGAGGTTATAGCAAAGAAATATAACTGCACCTTTAAGAATTTGCTCACAGGCTTTAAGTATATCGGCGAGCTTATAACCGAGCTTGAAGCACAGGGCAGAGCCGATGATTTTGTTATGGGCTTTGAGGAAAGCTACGGCTATCTTGCAGGTACTCACGCAAGGGATAAGGACGCTGTTGTCGCTTCAATGCTTATTTGCGAAATGGCGGCTTACTATAAGACGAAGAATATGAATCTCGTTGACGTTATGAACTCGCTTTACGACGAATTCGGCTACTATGCAAACGTTGTTGAGTCTTACACCTTTGAGGGTGCGACGGGAATGGAAAAAATGGCGTCGATTATGGACGGTCTGCGCAGTGATAAGCCGCAGGAAATCGCAGGCTTTAATGTTGTTTCCACCGCAGATTACAAGACCTCTGTTGTTGAATTTGCCGACGGCTCGCCGAATGAAAAAATCGATTTGCCCAAATCTAATGTTTTGGCGTTTAATCTCACAGACGGCAACAAAATAATTGTCCGTCCGTCGGGTACCGAGCCGAAAATTAAGGCTTATGTAACCGCTGTCGGAGACAGCAGACAGTCTGCAAACGAGCTTGCGAAAAGACTTGTTGAAGCTGCCGACGAATTTATGAAGTAATCAAAAGGAGAGTTGTATGCACAGAACTTGGGTAAAGGTAACCGCAGTCGTTTTGGCGGCTCTTATGGCGTTTAGCGGACTAACCGCAGGAGTGTTTGCATTCATTCATTGATGTAGAAATAAAGCACAGCTGAGCTTTTTCGGTTGTGCTTATATTTTTTCAGTGTTTATATTTTATAAATTATTTACATTTATTTGTGAATTGTGTTGCTATATTTGTTGAAATATGATATAATTTTGGCTGTGACATTATATTTTTACACTTTATGTAAGGAGGAATTGTTTTGAAAGAAGCAAAATCAATGGCTTTCGTCAATGCTTACGGTGTTCTTCGTACCTTGGAGAATCTGTGTGATATGGTTGACGAAGCAAAGGCAGTATGCCGTGAGCTTAAGAAACCTGTTTCTTTGTGCTTTGATGTTACCGACGGTCCGTGCGTAACGTATAATTTTACAAAGGACGGCTGTAAAATGACAGAGGGTGATTACGGCTGTACCTGCAAAATGAAGTTCGCGTCACCTGAAAAATTCAATGCGCTTATCGACGACAGTAAGCCGGGTATTCCTGCAAAAAATCCCGTACAGGTTTTGTCATTCCTGCTCGGTCCGTTTACAAAGCTGACAGATATTTTAACAAAGTATCTTATGCCGAGTGAGGAGGATTTGAAAAACAGAGAGTTTTTTGAAAAGTCCACAGTTTTGACAATGTACACAATCGGCGGCGCAATCTGTGCATTGGCAAATAATGATAAAATCAGTATGCTTTCGGCTTCGTATATTGTTGACGGCGATATCCAAATGGGCATTACCGACGCTTGCTATGTTACTATCAGAGCAAGAGACCATAAGTTAGAGCTTATTAAGGAAAAGCCGGACACTCCGAGGGCTGTTATGGAATTTAAGACAATCGACCTTGCCAATGCATTGTTCAACGGTACTGCTTCAACTATGGCAGAGCTTTGTGCCGGCAATATTTATATGGCAGGTATGATTAATATGATTGATAATATAAACCGTATACTCGACAGAGTTGCAGTTTATCTCGGTTAAGGAGGACAATGGTTATGAGTAAATTTCCTGAATATACACACGAAAAATCACAGGAGTGGTTTAACAGAGCGCTCAACGCCATTCCGTCCGGTGTTTACGGTCATTTAGGTCCGTCCGAGGGCTTGTTTTTGCCTATCACAAAGTGGCCGCTTATGTCCGACCACGCAAAGGGTACATATTTCTGGGATGTTGACGGAAATAAGTATCTCGACTTTATGTGCGCTTACGGTCCAAACGTTCTCGGCTACTGCGATGACGACGTAGATGCGGCGGCTATGGAACAGCTCAGAAAGGGCAACTGTACAACCTCTCCGTCATACAAGATGGTTGAATGTGCAGAGCTTCTTAAAGATACCGTTGCTTCCGCAGACTGGGCTTTCTTTATGAAGAACGGCTCGGACGCAACCACATTCTCCGTTATGTGCGCAAGAGCACATACAGGCAAAAAGAAGATGATGTTCTTCAAGGGCTATTACCACGGTGACTTCCAATGGGCTCAAAAGGCTGACTATCCGGGTATTCTTGAAGATGATGTAAAGAACAATGTTGTTGTTCCGTGGTTTGATATGGAGGCTATGGAGCAGGCTTATCAGGAAGCAGGCGGAGATTTTGCAGGCCTTATCGCACAGCCGTATGACCACGGTAACTTCTTCGATAACACAACCGCAACCAAGGAGCAATGGGCAAAGGTTCGTAAGTTCTGCGACGACCACGGTATGGTACTTATTATCGACGACGTTCGTGCAGGCTTCCGTCTTGACCTTGCAGGAAGCGACCATTACTACGGCTTTAAGGCAGACCTTATTTGCTTCTGTAAGGCTCTTGCAAACGGCTATAATATGTCTGCTGTTTGCGGTCAGGAGCATATGAAGAACACCGCTTCGTCGGTTGTTTATACAGGCTCGTACTGGATGAGCGCAGAACCGTTTGCAGCTTGTCTTGCTTGTATTCCAAAAATGAAGAAGCTCGATGTTCCTAATTTGTTTAGAGAAAAGGGAACCTTGCTTTGTGACGGTCTCGTTGCCGCAGGTAAGGAGCACGGCTTTAATTTGAAGGTATCGGGTGAGCCTGCATTGTTCTATCTTCGTATAGCAAACGATGACAGCCTTATGCTTCATCAGGAGTGGATTGCAGAGTGTGTAAGCCGCGGTCTGTTCCTCGCTTCTCACCATAACCACTTTATAAATGCCGCAGTAACAGACGAGGATATCAAGCTCGCTGTCGATATTGCGGAAGATGCTTTCGGCGTAGTTGCCGCAAGACATCCTGAATTAGGACTTAAATAATTTGGAGTAATTATTTAACAATATAAAATCTGAAAGGGGTATTTTTATGCCAGCTAATTTTGTTCCGTTCGACAAAGCAGAATGGATACGCCTTGAAAAGAAAGCAGACTATTTAAGACGTTATTGCTTACAAACTGCTGTTTGGGGCGGCTCAGGACACGTAGGCGGATCGTTGTCCGCTATGGATTGCATGACAATCCTTTACCACCGTTTTATGAAAATTGACCCACAAAATCCCGATATGCCCGACAGAGACAGATTTATTCTCTCAAAGGGACATTGTGCTGTAGGCTATGCTCCGATTTTGGTAGACCTCGGTTTTATGCCTGAAAGTGAGCTTAAAATCTTTAATCTCACAGGCGCAAAAATCGGTATGCACCTTGATTGCAACAAGGTTAAGGGCGTTGACTGCTCAACAGGCTCACTCGGTCACGGTCTCTCTCTTGCAGTAGGCTTTGCGCTTGCAGGTAGAGTAAACGGTATCGACTATATGAACTATGTTCTCACAGGCGACGGCGAGCTTAACGAGGGCTCAAACTGGGAGGCTGCAATGTCTGCCGCACAGTTCAAGCTTTCAAACGTTGTTGTATTTGCCGACGCAAACAAGTGTATGATTGACGGTCGTGTTGACGACGAAATGAAGGTTGAGCCGCTTGATAAGAAATTTGAGTCCTTCGGCTTTATCGTTCATAGAGTTGACGGTCATAATATGAAGCAGCTCAACGACGCTATTGAAGCCGCTATAAAGAATCATCAGGACGGCGGCGACAAGCCGACCGCAATCGTAATGGATACATATAAGGGTGCCGGCGTAGACTTTATGCAGGACGACTATAAGTGGCATTACGGCTCACTTGACGACGATAAGCTTGCGAAAGCAAATGCGTCATTAGACAAATATTTAGAGCAGCGTCTTGCTGTTGCAGAAAAGGAGGCATAATTATGGGTGGAATGGCTTATACAATGACAGATACAACAAAGCTGTCAACTGCTGAGTGCTACGGTATTGCACTTTGTGAGCTTGGTGAAGAGCATAAGGACGTTGTTGCCCTTACAGCCGACCTTGCTAAATCAACAAAAATCGGTATGTTCGGCGAGCAGTTTCCGGATAGATTTTTCAACGTAGGTATTGCAGAGCAAAACCTTTTCGGTGTTGCGGCAGGTATGGCAAAGAACGGCTTAATCCCGTTTGCTTCAACATTTGCTATCTTTACTGCGGCTCGTTCACTCGACCAAATTCATACTGACATCTGCTATCAAAACGTTCCTGTTAAAATAATTGCTACTCACGCAGGTACCTCCTTCGGCCAGGCAGGCTCAACTCACCATTCACTTATTGATATGGCTTGTATGAGAACTCTTCCGCATATGACCGTTATCTGTCCCTGCGACGGCGCTGAAACATATCACGCTGTAAAGGCTGCTTACGATATCGAGGGTCCTGTTTATATCCGTATCAACCGTGGCTTCGACCAGGTTATCTATAAGAATGTAGACGACTGCAAGTTTGAGTGGAACAAGGCAACTCTTATGAACGACGGTACCGATATTACAGTTATTGCCTGCGGCTCATGTGTATTTGAGGCTATGCAGGCTGCTCGTATCGCGGCTTCCGACGGAGGCTTGTCCGTTCGTGTTCTCAATATGCATACAATCAAGCCTATTGATAAGGACGCTATTATGTCTGCAATTTGCGACACACGCCGTATTATCACCGTTGAAGACCACGAGGTTATGGGCGGTTTAGGCTCTGCCGTTGCAGAGGTTGTTGCTTCGTCGGGTAAGGCTTGCGCATTTAAGATGCTCGGCCATCAGGACGCTTTCTCAACCATTGGCTTGCAGGAGGATTTGCTTGCTATGGCTAAGATTGATGCAAACGGTATCGCAGAAACAATTCAGGAAATGATGCACGCTGACTTTGAGGCAGACGATGCTTGGGACGATGAATTCTAACGAATAAACCCCAAATATTATCTTACTTGAAAGGAGTGCATTATTATGCCAAGCGATGAGACTCGCTACACTAATAAGGTCTTTATGGCAGGCGCATTGCCGCTGCTGAAGACTATTGCAAACGATGTTCCCGAATTGAAGAAAAAATTTGAGGGCGTTAATGCGATTTATCAGGTTTCCGCAAAGGTAAATGCCGAGGATAAGGAGGCTATTCACTTTATTATTGAAAACGGTGAATGGACCGTAAAGCTCGGCGAGTATCTCGGACAGGAAAAAATTGACGCAGAGCTTGCTTTCTCGTCAATGGAAAATATGAACGACTTTATGAAGGGCAAGGTGCTCAATCTTCTACCTGCCTTGAAAATAAAGAATCTCGGAAAGTTCTTGAAGTTTATGCAGGTGCTTTTGAAGATGTCTGCACTTTTGGGAATTAAAGACCCTGAGGGCGTAGACGATGAAACTGCCGTGCTTCTTTGCAAACTCTATTTCTATCTTCTTTCGTCGGGTATTTCCCAGCTTAACAAGCTCGGTCATCCGGCAATCCACGAATGGGCAATGAAGTCGCCTGACCGTTGCTATCAGTGGGAGGTTCTCGGACACCCCGAATGTACCGCTTATATGCGTGTAAAGGCAGGTAAGTCGAGAGCCGGCAGAGGAGAGTATAAGAGAGCAAAGCCGTTCTTCAATATGAAATTTGACTGCCCTAAATCGGCACTTATGATTTTGATGGGCACGGGCGATATGTTCCAAATGACTGCTAATCAGCAGCTTATTATGGACGGCGGCCCCGAATTCGGCGTTCAAATCGGCGACTTTATGATGCTCGTCGGTGAACTCGCTTCATAAAATCTAATTCAATAAAAATCAGCCGTTGACGATTTCTCGCCAACGGCTGATTTTTATTTAACTACGCCTTTGTATCATACGTTAGTTACAGCCACAGCCGCCGCAACCGTTGTCGCCGCCGAAACCGCCGCAGCACATAAGGATGAGAATAAGGATGATAATCCAAGAGCAACCGCCGCATCCACAGTTATTGCAACCCATAATGCAACCTCCCTTCCTGTTTTCTAATGCATACTATGAAAACCGGAAAAAAGTGTTACATAAAAAATAAACGGAACGTCGTGCTGACATTCCGTTTTGTTTTTTATCAGTTAATTAGTCAAGAAACTTAATCATTTCAAGTGCGGCATTGATGTCGCCGTCAACGCTGAGCTTGCCTGTTGTGAAAGCTACAACCGGATTCAATTTGCCGTTGATGAGCTTAATCCAGTTTGTTGCGTTGATGTGAATGATAGCGTTTCTGTCGTAGTATTCGTAAGGCTCAACGTGTACCTGACCGTCTTTGATTTCTATGTAAAAAATACCGTTGACTGCTTTGCCTTCGATATTAATCTGAAAAGCCATTGTACCCTGAACGCCTGAAACGTCTACGTTGTAGAACTTGCTTCTTGTTGTTTCTACTACTGATTCGTAAGTCATAGCTGCCATAGTTTTCGCCTCCTATCTAAAAATCGTAGATAATATGATAACATAATTTTTACATAAAATCAACCTTAACAATGTCTGCATATGGTACAAATTTTGACTCGGAAATATTTTCATTATTGACATTTTTGACTAAAAGGTGTATTATTCTTATATTATTAGAACAAATGTACAAATATTACCAAAATAGGTTGATGATTATGCAAAGATGTATTCTTCATATAGACTGCAATAAATTTTATGCCTCGGTTGAATGTCTTTACCGTCCGGAAATTCGCAATAAGCCGGTTGCGGTCGGCGGTGATCCTGAACAACGCCACGGAATTATTTTAACAAAAAACGAGCTTGCCTCAAAGTACAATATCAAGGTCGGCGAGCCGCTTTGGAGCGCAAAGCAAAAATGTCCCGATTTGGTTATTGTGCCGCCGAATTATCCTCTTTATCTTCGCTTTTCAAAGCTTGCACGAAAAATTTACGAGGATTACAGCGAATTTATCGAGCCGTTCGGTCTTGATGAAAGCTGGATTGACGTTACAGGCTGTGAAAAAAGCGGCGTGGAAATAGCAGAGGAAATACGAAGTAGGGTTAAATTTGAGCTTGGTATAACGGTCAGCATAGGCGTGAGCTTCAACAAGATTTTTGCAAAGCTCGGCTCCGATTACAAAAAGCCCGACGCCGTAACCGTTATATCGCAGGATAATTTCAGAGATATTGCGTGGAGCTTGCCCTGCGGTGATTTGCTTATGGTCGGCAGGTCAACCGAAGCAAAGCTGAAAAGCTACGGAATAAATACAATCGGCGATATTGCAAACGCCGACGTTAATATGCTCAAATCTCTTTTGGGTAAAAACGGCGAAATGCTTTGGTGCTTTGCAAACGGACAGGATTCCTCTCCCGTTAAGCATAAGGACGAAATCAGGGATATAAAGAGTGTCGGAAATTCTACTACAACGCCTCGCGATTTGGTCGATAACGACGAGGTGAAAACTGTGCTTCGAGTGCTTTGCGAAAGCGTATCAAGGCGCTTGAGAGAGCAGGGAGTAAAGGGGAGAACTATCACGATTTACGTAAGAAGTAACGACCTTACCTCGTTTACACGCCAACGCCGAGTGAAACTTCACACCGATTTAAGCACCGAAATTTTAGATTGCGCTTTTGACCTTTTCTGCAAAAACTATAATTGGTTTAAGCCTATACGAAGTATTGGAGTAAGTGTAGGGGATTTTGATGTTGATTTTCAGCAGTTCGACTTTGACGGTACGGTGGAAAAGCGTGAAAAACTTGAAAGGCTTGAAACGACGGTGGATTGCCTGAAGCGCCGCTTCGGAAACTACTGTATTGTGCGTGCCTGTCAGCTATGCGACGGCGAGCTTGCGCATTTCAATCCCCACGACGAGCATATCATTCATCCGATAGGCTTCACCGTATAATATATTTTTTAGGAGAAAATTATGATTAGCTTTGATACACCTATTTATGAAAATCCGAATAAGCATTACACACAGGTTAAGGCAATTTTTGACGTTCAGGGAAATATAACGCCTGTTTCTATTATCTATGACGGCGACGAATACGAGATTGACAGAATAACCGATATCCGTCCTGCGGCGTCACTTCGTTCGGGCGGCGCAGGTATTCGCTACACCTGCTACGTCGACGGAAAAGCGACCTATTTGTTTTTAGAAGAAACAAAATGGTTCTTTGAATTGGTACAATAGACAAAAAAACCTCGTAATTATGCGAGGTTTTATTATTGTATGTCAATTGCATATTATAATATTTTATGGTAAAATATCTGTCAGTATAATAAAGTGAGGTAAAACTATGACCGCATATAAGGATTTTTCAAGGGAAGAATTAATTGCCGAAAAGCAAGCGCTTCAAAAACGCTTTGATGAATATAAGGCAATGGGTCTTAACCTTGATATGTCAAGAGGAAAGCCCTCAAAGGAGCAGCTCGATTTGTCTATGGATATGTTAAAGCCTGTTGATTATGTAGAAAACGGCTTTGATGTTCGCAATTACGGACTTCTTGACGGTATTTCAAGCTGTAAAAAGCTATTTGCCGAGCTTATGGACGTTGATGAAAAGAACGTAATCATCGGTCCCTCGGCTTCGCTCAATCTTATGTACGACTATATTTGTCAGTGCTATTGTGAGGGCGTTTTGGGTTCAACACCGTGGTGCAAGCTTGACAGCGTAAAATTTCTTTGCCCCGTTCCGGGATATGACAGACATTTTACGATTCTTGAGCATTTCGGAATAGAGATGGTTAATGTTCCCATGACCGATGAGGGTCCCGATATGGACGTTATCGAGGAGCTTATAAAGAGTGATAGTGTAAAGGGTATGTTCTGCGTTCCGAAGTATTCTAATCCGCAGGGCATTACCTTCAGCGACGAAACGGTAAAGAGAATTGCCGCAATGAAGCCGGCTGCAAAGGATTTCAGAATTATCTGGGATAACGCTTACTGTGTTCACGATATAAAGGAAGACGGCGACGAGCTTCTCAATATTTTCTCCGTTTTAGGCGATAACGAGGATATGGTTATCGAGGTTTGCTCAACCTCAAAAATGACCTTCCCCGGCGCAGGCGTTTCCGCTTTGGCGGCAAGTGAGGCAAATATCGCTCAAATTATGAAAAGACTTAATTGCCAAACTATCAGCTATGACAAGATGAATCAGCTTCGTCACGTAAAGTTCTTCGGCAATTTGGACGGAATAAAGGCTCATATGAAAAAGCATGCCGCAATTATGAAGCCGAAGTTTGATATGGTTATCGAGCATTTGGAAAATGAACTCGGCGGACTTGAAATTGCAAGCTGGCTTGACCCGAAGGGCGGTTACTTCATCAGCCTTGATGTTATGAACGGCTGTGCAAAAAGAGTCGGCGAGCTTTGTAAGGATGCGGGAGTAACGCTTACAACCGTCGGCGCAACCTATCCCTACGGCAACGACCCTAACAACAGCAATATCCGTATTGCTCCGTCGCTTCCGCCTGTTGCAGAGCTTGATTTGGCAACTCAAATTCTTTGCGTAAGCGTAAGAATTGCCGCAGTTGAGAAGCTTCTCGAACAATGAGAATAGGTGCTTCAACAGCCTGCTTCTTTCCTCTTTTAACTGAAAAAGCGCTTGATAATGTTCTCAATTTGGGCTTTGAGCAGGCAGAGATATTTTTTAATACAAGCTCGGAATTAGAGGACGCCTTCGTTAAGAATCTTAAGCAAAACGCCGACGGGCATAATGCAAAAATTCTGTCGGTGCACCCGTTTTCCTCTGCGCTTGAGAGTAACTGCATTTTTGCCGAATACGAGCGCAGATATTATGATTTTGTTGATTTGTACAAAAAGCATTTTCACGCCGCCGCACTTTTGGGTGCCGAGGTTGTCGTTATTCACGGCTCCGTTGCGGTTCAAAAGCGTGATTTGAGCGACGAATTTTACTTTGAACGCTTTCAAAGGCTTGTTGAACTCGGCAAGCAGGAGGGCGTTAAGGTTTGTCAGGAAAACGTTGTGCGCTTTCGCTCGCAGAATATGGAATTCTTAAAGAAAATGCGAAACGCTTTAGGCGACGATTTTCATTTGGTTTTTGACGTGAAGCAGGCGCTTCGTTCGGGATATGAGCCGCTTGAATTTCTTGACGAATTTAAGGAAAATGTTTCGCATATCCACCTTAGCGATAATAATTTATATGCGGATTGTCTGCCGCCCGGTAAGGGTAATTTCGATTTTAAGAGGCTTTTTGATATGATGAAAAGCGTTGATTATAAGGGCGGCTATGTTATCGAAATTTATTCAAAGGGACTGGATGTAAAAAAAGAGCTTGCCTTGAGTAAGGATTATTTAGAAAGGATGTAACGGCAATGAAAAAGCCGAGCAATAAGATAAAGGGTATAATCTGTATACTGCTGTCTGCCCTGTGCTTCAGCGGTATGAGCTCGTTTATTAACCTTTCGGGTGATGTTCCCGTTGCTCAAAAGGTTTTCTTTCGCAATCTTGTCGCTTTGTTTTTAGCCGTTGTTGTTTTAGTAAAAAATCACGAGCCGTTTCGTCCTGCAAAGGGTTGTCTTAAGTATCATCTTTTGCGAAGCTCGGCAGGTCTGCTCGGCGTTTTCGGTAATTTCTATGCGACTACTCATATGTCGCATACCGCAGACGCCGCAATGCTCAATAAGCTGTCACCCTTTGCAACGCTGATTTTTTCTGCATTGTTCCTAAAGGAAAAGGTAAAGCCGAAGCAGGCAATCGCAATAGCCGTTGCATTTATCGGCTCAATGCTTGTAATAAAGCCGAGCGTGTCGAATGTTGAGCTTGTACCGTCGCTTGCGGGATTAATCGGCGGTTTAGGTGCAGGCGCGGCTTACACAACCGTTAGATATATGTCCTCAAAGGGCGAAAACAGCCGCTTTACCGTGTTTTTCTTTTCTGCGTTTTCGGTTGCCTTGACTGCGCCATATCTGATTTTTAATTATTATCCTATGAGCAGACAGCAGCTAATATATTTGCTTCTTGTCGGACTTTGTGCCGCAGGCGGTCAGTTTTCGATTACCGCCGCATATTCATTTGCGCCGAGCAGGGAAATATCAATTTATGATTATTCAAATATAGTTTTCACCGCTATTGAAGGATATTTGTTCCTCGGTGGGCAGATACCCGACGCACTTTCAATTGCGGGATATTGTATAATCTGCCTTTGCGCAGTTTGGATGTTTATTTATAACAATAAGTCGGATAAAAGACTGAAATCCTCTTGATGAATTGTGCAATTGTGCATACGGCTCAAAATTACTTGCATTTTTCTATATATTGTGGTATAATTACACAAAGACCGATATTATTGGAGGAATGGAAGAATGAAATGTCCGTTTTGCGGTTATACCGAAAGTAAGGTTATTGACTCACGACCGACTGACGAAAACGAGCGTATTCGCCGCCGCAGAGAATGTATCCAATGCTCAAAGCGCTTTACAACCTACGAGGTTATCGAGGATGTTCCTATTATTGTAATCAAAAAGGATAAATCCCGTGAGGTTTTCGACCGTAATAAAATACTTAAGGGTATGCTTCGTGCCTGTGAAAAGCGTAAGGTAACGGTGAGCGACCTTGATGAAAAGATTGACGAAATTGAAGCTTCGCTTCAGTCCTCTGTTGACAGAGAGGTAACGTCTGCCCGTATCGGCGAGCTTATTATGGAAAAACTTAAAGAAATTGACGAGGTTGCATATGTTCGCTTTGCCTCTGTTTATAAGGAATTTGACTCTGCCGAGTCGTTCCGTGAGGAGCTTGCAAAGCTCGGAGAATAATATGTAGTAAAGCCGAAATGCGAACTTGCATTTCGGTTTTTTTAGGTTCTATAATAAATGTTGGGGTGGGAACTCCAACATTTATTTTTTTGCATAAAA
>CAMCPL010000014.1 GCA_945876745.1 uncultured Clostridia bacterium | reverse complement strand
GTTTAGAAAAAAACACTTTTTTCATAGTTATCATTCCGCCTTTCTCATTATTATTGGATGTGCACAGGGGACGGTTCCCTGTGCACTCTCAATTTTCTTATCCCCTCAGTCACTCCGTGACAACTTTCTCGCCTGCCAGCTCGGTCGGTGCTTCTGCGCTACGGCGCAGAGGTGTCCACCGGACACCCGCACCCTTACCATAAGTGGAGCCATTGTTCGTTAAAACGGCGTATCTTTTGAACACCAAGACTCCTCTTTGACAAAGGAGCCTTGGTGTTTCAAAAAATGCACAGTAAACAGCTTTTTAATTGGTCTTTTGCTGTTCTATATTAATACATTATTTTGCAAGGAAGCCGATTTTTTTCATAGCCTTTGAGAGAGTTCTGTCTGCAAGGCGGGAAGCAAAATCGTCGCCAGAAGTCCAACATTCCTGCAAATACGCTTTATCCTTCAAAAAATCATTATACTTCTTTTGAACAGGCTCAAGCTCGGCAACCACCGCTTCACCTACTGCCTTTTTGAAGTCGCCGTAGCCTTTTCCTGCAAAGTCGTGTTCAATAGCTTCAAATGAAGCACCGGTAACAGCAGAATAAATTGTCATAAGGTTATTTATTCCGTCCTTACCGTCGGCGTAGCGCACAGCCATTTCACTGTCCGTAACGGCAGACTTAAACTTTTTCATAATAACCGAAGGCTCGTCGGTTAAATAAACAGTTCCCTTTGGATTTGGGTCTGACTTTGACATCTTTGCCAAAGGATTTTGAAGCGACATTACTCTCGCTCCTGCCTTTGGAATATAAGGCTCCGGCACGGTAAACACATTGCCGTAAATACCGTTGAAGCGTTCTGCGATATCACGAGTGATTTCCAAATGCTGCTTTTGGTCTGCGCCGACAGGAACGACATCTGCCTGATAAAGCAGGATATCTGCCGCCATAAGGCAAGGATAGGTAAAAAGTCCTGCGTTGACATTATCGGCGTGTTGTGCCGATTTATCCTTAAATTGAGTCATACGGTTCAGTTCTCCGAATTGTGTGTAACAATTAAGAAGCCAGCCAAGTTGACTGTGCTGTGGCACATGTGACTGAATGAAAAGAATACTCTTTTGCGGGTCAAGACCCACAGCCATAAGCATCGCATAGAGCTGTACGGTTTGCTGTCTTAATTTAGCAGGCTCCTGACGAACGGTAATCGAATGTAAATCGGCAATACCGAAAATTGTATCAAAATCCTCCTGAAAAGCAGTCCAGCCTCTCATTGCACCGAGATAATTTCCCAAGGTGGGAATCGAGGTCGGCTGAATCAAGGATAAGGAGCGTTTTTTTCTTTCGATTTTTACTTCTTCTGACATAATGGTTTCTCTTTTCTTTTAGTATTCTTTAAGCACTTGAGCCATAATTTCAATACCCTTTACGATATTTTCATCACTCGGAGTAGAGAAATTCATTCTTATATAATGACATGGCGCTTCATCATCAATCATAAATGCCGTACCGGGAACGACTGCAACCTTATTTTCGACAAGTCGTTTGCAGTAATCGAGCATATCGACATTATCGGGCAATTTAGCCCAAAGAAACAGACCGCCCTGCGGACGAACATACTCAATTTTCGGACAATACTTATCAAGGCAATCGCACATCAAATTGAGCTTTTTGCGGTAAATCTTTTTTATATCCTCGATATGAGCGTCAACATCATATTCCTCAAACCAACGCTCAACAATCATTTGATTAAGCACACCCGTGTGAACGTCGGACACCTGTTTACCTATAACGAAAGCCTGTGCAAAAGCCTTTGGAACTACGGCATAAGCAACTCTTATGCCCGGTGCAAGGATTTTTGAAAACGAGCCGGCGTAGATAACAATGCCGTCTGTATCAAGCGACTTTATACTCGGTACATCTTCGCCGTCAACCCTCAAATTTCCGTAAGGGTCATCCTCCAAAATCAACAATCCGTTTTCCTTTGCAAGACGGTACATAGCCTTTCTTTTTTCAAGTGAAAGCGTTGTGCCGCCGGGGTTTTGGAAATTAGGAATGGTATAGATAAATTTTGCGTCGGGACATTCTTTTATTGCCTTTTCGAGAGCTTCAATATTCATTCCGTCGGAATCAATAGGAACTCCCTTTAGCTTACAGCCGTGCGAACGAAAAGCGTTGAGCGAGCCGATGAAGGAAGGTTCTTCACAAATTATTGTATCTCCCGGATTAGTCATAATTCGGGTTGTGATATCCATAACCTGCGTACCGCCGGCAGTAATGATTATTGTATCGTCGTCGGTTCCGATATCATTTCTTTTTTTTAGCCACTCTCTGACGGTTTGACGAAGCGGCTCGTAGCCCTCGGAAACGCCGTAAACAAGCGCTGATACAGGATTTTCTTCAAGTATCTCGGCACTTACTCTTTTTACTTCCTCGCAAGGAAAAGCGTCAACGGCGGGAGAGCCGCCTGCAAATGCGATAACGCTTGGGTCGGAAGTCGCTTTTAGAATTTCGCGAGTTGCCGACGGCTTCATATTTGCAAATTTTTCGGAAACTGAAATTCCCATTTCTAAACCTTCTTATTTTTATTATTCGTAAAGAGGATATTTTGCACAAATTTCGGCAACGCCTGCAAGTATATAATCCTTTTTGTTTTCAAAATCAGTAACAGCGAGCGAAATATACTCTGCAATTTTATCAAAATCGTCGGTGTTAAGACCACGTGTTGTTGCGGCAGGAGTACCGATACGAACACCCGATGTAACGAACGGTGAAAGCGGCTCGTTAGGTACGGTGTTCTTATTAAGAGTGATATGCACCTCGTCAAGTCTTGCTTCAAGCTCCTTACCTGTTACGCCTGTACCTCTTAAGTCAAGCAGGCAAAGGTGGTTATCCGTACCGCCGGAAACAAGGTTTTGACCTCTCTTTGTAAGACCGTCGGCAAGAGCCTTTGCATTTTCAACAACTCTCTTTTGATATTCCTTAAAATCGTCCTTTAGCGCCTCGCCGAAGCATACCGCCTTACCTGCGATAACGTGCATAAGCGGACCGCCCTGAGTACCCGGAAATACTGCCGAATTAAGCTTCTTTGCAAGATAAGGATTATTGCAAAGAATCAATCCGCCCCTGGGACCTCTCAAGGTCTTGTGTGTAGTAGTTGTTACAACGTCGGCATAAGGGATTGGGCTTTGGTGAAGTCCTGCGGCAACCAAGCCGGCAATATGAGCCATATCAACCATAAACATTGCGCCGTTTGCGTGTGCAATATCTGCCATCGTTGCAAAATCAATCTCTCTCGGATAAGCGGAAGCACCTGCAACAACAAGCTTCGGCTTCACCTTATTAACCTGCTTTGCAAATGCGGCGAGGTCAATATATCCGTTATCGTCCACACCGTAGGGTACGAAGTTAAAATATTTACCCGAAATATTTGCAGGTGAGCCGTGAGTAAGATGTCCGCCGTTATCAAGGCTCATACCCATTACAGTATCGCCCGGCTGAAGAAGAGCAAGATAAACTGCCGTATTTGCCTGTGCGCCGGAATGAGGCTGAACATTAGCAAATTTACAGCCGAAAAGCTCGCAGGCACGCTTAATTGCGATTTCTTCAACGATATCAACATACTGACAACCGCCGTAATATCTCTTTGACGGCAAGCCCTCTGCATACTTATTTGTCAAAATACTTCCCATTGCCGCCATAACCTGAGGAGAAACAATATTTTCAGAAGCAATAAGCTCGATATTTTCTCTTTCTCTTTTAAGTTCAAGGTTCATTGCGTCGGCAACCTCTTTATCGGTTTGTGCAACAATTGCGATTGAATCAAAATAATCCTTATACATTTTTAAGTCCTCCGAATATTAGTTCTTCTATTTTAACATATATTACTTTAATATACAACCACTAAATTTAATAAAAAACTGTTTGTTGACGAAACTCAAATTATGAATTATAATATTTCAAGAACAAGTTAGGAGTGATTATTTTGTGGATTAACAAAAGCAATGTTGAAATGCTTTACACACCTAAAAAGAAAGGCTTTCGCAAAGCGGCATTTGAAACTGTAAAAAAATACGCTATAAAAATTGCGAAGAAAAATGACGCCTTTAGAAAATTGGCAAGAAAAATGCTGTTAAACAGCGGCTTGAAATCGTATGAACAAATAAAATCATGCACAAAAACAGACGAAAAGGTTATTCTTTTTTCTACATTTGACGGCAGAAGCTACGGCGACAGTCCGAAAGCAATATACGAATATATGCTCACTGATGAAAGATTCAAGGATTATACTTTTATTTGGGCATTCAGAGAGCCGCGTGACTTTGTTTTTGTACTCGATAACGCAAATACATATATCGTTCAAACCGGCACAAAGGATTATGAAACGGCGTGTGCAACTGCGAAATACTGGTTTTACAACTACCGTATGACCGACCATATTTATCCGAAGGACGATCAGGTTTATATTCAGCTATGGCACGGAACACCGTTAAAGCGCCTCGGTTATGACATAAGTATTTCCGACAATGTTATGAACTCAAAATCTGAAATTCGTGACAAATATAAAACGGACGCAGATAAATTCAAGTATATTCTTGCACCGTCTCACTTTGCTGCCGAAAAATTCATCAGCGCTTGGAATTTGCAGGAAATCGGCAAAACCGATGCTGTTTTAGAGCTTGGTTATCCGAGAAACGATTTTCTCACTAACTACACAAAACATGATGTTGAGAAAATAAAGCAGGATTTGGGAATTGAAGAAGGCAAAAAAATCATCCTTTATGCACCGACATGGAGGGATAATCAGCACAAGGCAGGTATCGGATACACTTACAAAACAGAGGTTGATTTTGACAGATTAAGAAAGGAATTGAGCGACGAATATATCATCCTTTTCAGAGCACACTATCTTGTTGCAAATTCATTTAATTTTAACAGGTACAAGGGCTTTTTGTATGATGTTTCAAAGGTCAATGACATCAATCACTTATATGTCATTTCGGACATCCTTGTTACCGACTATTCCTCTGTATTCTTCGATTATGCAAATCTAAAGAGACCGGAAATATTCTATATGTACGATTTGGAAGCCTACGGCTCGGAAATACGAGGCTTTTATATCGACATTGACGAGCTTCCCGGTCCGATAGTTAAAACAGAGGACGAGCTGATTAACGCTATAAAATCTGCACAGAAAAACGACGCCTACAACGAAAAGTATGAAAAATTCAACGCTAAATTCAATTATCTTGATGACGGTCAGGCGGCAAAGCGTGTTGCTGAGGCAGTAATCGAGGAGCTATAAAAATAACAAATCCCGACTTCAAGCGAGTCGGGATTTTTAATATTTTACGTTAAAAATATGTACTATTTTTCGTCGCTGTCGGGAAGCTGGTCAACTCCGTCAATCGCTTCCTTTAAGCCTAAATCGTGCTTAATCATAGTAGTTGAAACGCCCGGTGTTCTCTCCAAAAATACGAGGTCGCAGTATTCCTTGAGATAGTCAAATTTGTCGGAGCCTGCCCAGTCGGAGCCCATAACAACAACGTCAATATGATAATTCTTTACGTCGTCGATTTTCTGTTCCCAATTATTTTCGGGGATAACAAGGTCAACATAACGGATTGCTTCGAGCATCTTCTTGCGTGTTTCATAGCTGTGATAAGCGGTTTTGCCCTTGGACTCGTTGAACTCGTCGGTTGAAAGCGCAACTACAAGATAATCACCAAGAGCCTTTGCACGGCGCAAAATTTCGATATGTCCGTAGTGAAGAAGGTCAAATGTTCCGTAGGTTAATACTCTTTTCATTTTTTACTCTCCTAAAATTTTCATAATAAAGGTTGATATTATTTCACACGCAGAGCTTGAAAAATTCTCTACATATTTATTCTTAAAGCTATATAGCTCGTCGAAACAATAATTATTATTCTTTATTGAATCAACAAGCTTATCCGCTTCAAAATACACCTCATTCGGCATTTCCTGTCTTACATCAACATTAATTCCCCTATCCCCCATATATTCGTCAAAATCGGGAACAAAGAAATAAAGAGGCTTCATAAGAAGTGATGCTTCAAAGGCGCAGGCGGAATAATCGGTAATAATGATATCGGCAAGTTTCATCAGCTCAAAGGAATTGAAATTTCCGTTTGGCAAATATTTTTCCTCAACGCTCATTTCTGACAGCGGATGCTTTGAAATCAACAACTGATAGTCCTGCAAATTATCAAATTCATTTTTCAGTTGTTGACAAACATAAGCGTCACGTTTACGAAAAGTCGGCAAATACAGCACTAACTTTTTGTCGCCGAGACCTGGGTTTAGCTTGAAAAATCGTTCGGCAGGTGATTTTGAGTCGGTTATATAATCAACTCTCGGCATAGGACAGATTTTTATTTTTGAAGCATCAACATTAAACGCTTCCTTGTAGAACACGCCTGTTGCAGCTGACGGTGCAAGAACATAGTCATAGTTTTTATGCATACAAAGTGCACGGCTCGTTTTTTCGTCCCTGCCCTCTTTTGTGCCGAATGCCTGATAGCCGAATTTTTTTATTGCTCCGAGTGCGTGCCACATTTGAATAACCGTCAAATCCTTTTTGTGCTTGAGGCACGATACGGGAATTGAGTAGGTATCAAGTATTGCAACTCTTGAGGTTGCAAGATAGTACATATCACCGACGATATAAAACAAATATTTTATTTTTGATGATATACCGTCGTCTATCATTTTAAGCCTGAAAACCTGCTTTGTTTCAGGTGATTTTTGACTAATCGCCTTTTCGAGCAATTCAATATCTATATCCTTTTGATTACGCTGACGTGAAAGATAAACTATTTGGTTTTTCGTTTTCAGCAATTTAAGCGGTGAGTATATAATTTTCAAAACCAGCTTAAACAGCGAAATTGCAAAAATCTTCATATTTAGCCAAGACCCTTTTCGTCAAAGTTAAAGATAGTTGAAAGAATAATCTCATAACCTGTTTTAATTGCTTCGGGAACAAGTCTGTCGTAGCTGTCACGAACATTGTGGTAGTAATCGGCAGGAGACGGATCCATTGCGGCAAGACAGGTTGAAGTAATGCCTGCCTGTGAAAAAGCGGCAGCATCGGATGAGCCGAAGAAGACGCTTGCAAACTTCAAATCGTTATGACCTGCTTCAACAGCGGAGTCCATAACAAGCTTACTGAACTTAGGGTCGTGTTTAACAGTACCGGTCATATCGCGATCGTAAACATTAAGATGTTCCAAATCTGTAAGTGTATCAACACACAAAACGGCAGTTTCAACACCGCTGTTCATATATTCGTCCTTGTGATCCTTTGCCCATTGCTTACAACCGCGAAGACCTGCTTCCTCACCGTCGGTAATCATTGCAACAACCTCTGTGTTTTCAAACTCAACGCCAGCCATATCAAGCATACGCAAAGCGCATACTGCGGCATAGGTTCCGGTAAGGTTGTCGTTTGCACCGGGAGAAACAGTCTTAAAGTCAACAAAAAGGAACAATGTTATCATAAACAAAGCTGTGAGAATATGGAAATAGTAGCTGTAATTTACAAGGAAATCGCCGAACGCACCCATATCAACGAAATTGGCAATTACTGTGATAACTGCAATTACAAAGGAAACAACACCGGTACCGATAGTTCCTGCCATACAAATACCCATAAGCGGGATTTTTTTACCGTAATAAATATGACGCCATTGATATGCAGAGTCGCAGTGACCTGAAATTACGATTCTTTTCTTAACCTCGCCCTTCGGCTTACGAACAGCATAATAGTTATGTCCCTCGATTTTCTTATAAAAAATATCGCAAAACGGTTTATAAAGCAAAAATTCAAGTACTGTAATAAGCAGACTGACCGCAATAACACCGCCGACTATACATTGAGGCACAAAGAAATCGGAGCCGCCTACGCCTTCAAATACACCTGTAAATACTAAAATCAAGCAAACAAATACTGAAAGAAATATTGCAACGGAAATTGTCTTTGTAAAATGCAAAAACGCTTTCGGTGCCATTTTGTAGGACTCGAAGCCTGTTTCGTCGCAAAACGGCTTCATTTCCTTATCTATATGCTTTTGAGTCGCCATACAATTCTTATTGCCTGACTCACGAGGACCGTAGCGCTTGATTACGCTCGTTATTTCTTTTACGGTATAATCAACATTTTCGTTGATTACCGCCTGAGGAAAGTCTTTAATCTTCATACTTACCTGTCTCCTTTATCCTTATATTCCTTATTCAATCGGGTTTCAAGTCCCGGATCGCCCTTAAAAAATTTCTTTTGGATTTTTGCACGCATAAACGGATTTTTCGCCATAGATACCTTATCACAGGCGTAATTTACTCCGAGTGCATCAAGAGTCGGCTTATAATCGTCAAGACGCATTTTGAAGTCGGCAAAATCACGTTTTTCCTCCGGAGACCAAGCAACTTCGGAAAGTGCCTGTATTCTCGGAAAAGCCATCATTTCAAGTCTCTCGCCGTCTCTTATCCACTCAGTCCAAAGCTCACCCTCAACGCCGAGAATATTTTTTAAGTTCTCTTTTTTTGTGCCGAATTTTGAAGCGTCAAAATCATAGGTCTTTTTGAGATTATACTGTGCATAAGGCATATCGAAATAAAACGACTGATGCTTGCTCATAATCATCGTACCGCCGCCGTTGACGTATTCTTCGGCGTTTTTATCACGCTGTGGAGTCCAATACTGAACGACGATATTTTTGTTATCTGTATTAACGTTTGAAGCGGACAAAATCTCATTCCAGCCAATGAGCTTTCTACCCTTTTGTGCAAGATAATCCGACAGCTTATTTTCAAACCAGCCCTGAAGCTCATCTTCGTTTTGTAACGAATTTTCTTTCATAACACGCTGACAGTTAGGACATTTTTTCCACTCACTCTTAGGAGCTTCGTCGCCGCCGAGATGAATATAAGGACTGTCGAAAAGCTCACAAACTTCGTCAAGAACACCGTAAACAAAATCAAAAGTTTCGTCCTTGCCCATACAAAGAGTACGGTTCCAGTCAACGTTTTTATATTTAACAGTAGGTATCAATCCGCCGAAAAATCCGAAGACATCACTTTTTATATCACGGCAGGCAAGGTAGCTGTAAGGTGCGATAGCCGCCGCACAATGTGCTGGAAAGTCAATTTCGGGAATAACGGTTATTCCCCTTTCCTTTGCATAAGCAACAACCTCTTTAATCTGCTCCTGTGTATAAAATCCGCCGTATTCTTTATCCTCTGTTTTCAGCGATTTCCAACCGCCGATTTGAGTATATGCACGCTTTGAGCCAATTTCGGTAAGAAGCGGATATTTTTTTATTTCAATTCTCCAACCGTTATCATCGGTCAAATGCCAATGAAAAACGTTGAGCTTTTCCATAAACATTAAATCAAGGAAATGCTTTATATACTCAACATCGAAAAAGTGACGGGAAACGTCAAGTGCAACGCCTCTAAAGCCGAAACGGGGCTCGTCCTCAATTTCACAGCAAGGCACGGTATCGCCGTTACAGTCATAATGACAAAGTTTGCGAACACTTTGCAAAGCATAATAGGCACCGATTTTTTTACTTGCATAAACGCAAATTCCGTTTGTGTCTACATTTAATTTATAGCCCTCTTCGGGTAGACTTTCATCAAGCAGAATAGCCAAATCGGCATCCTGCTTTTCGCACATTTCTACTCTATCGTTTAGTAGCGGCAATTCAATCTCGCTGTATGCTTTTACTTTTTTCGGCAGAACATATATTCCTGCATTTTCTTTCGCCCTTTTAGGCAATGGAATTATCGACAACATATCATTTCTCCAAATAATTATTAATTTATGTATTAATTATACCAAATAATAGGATTTTGTCAATCAACAAGACTTACTGTTTACAATTAGCCCTCACTCTGTTTAATCTCATCGGGGGTCTTGTTGTAGATTGTATCAATCAGCATTTCCTTATTTTTGTCGGCGTCTATGCTGATAACGCTGTTACCCTGAATAGTTTTGTAGCTCCACGTTGAATCAAACGGAACTCTCGTTTCAACCATTGTTCCGATACAGGACAAGGCGCTTATACCTGTTTGCATAATATCTGTTTTTGACAAATTCGTTTCAATATACGGTGCACACTTTGAAGCCATAAACAATAGTTTTACGGGGTTTGCACTCTTAACGCTTTTGAGAATGGACTGCATAACGGTACGCTGACGGTAGGCGCGCATAAAATCTGTATCTATTTTTCTGATTCTGCAATATGCGAGTGCCTGCTCGCCGGTTAGCTTATACTTCCCCGCCTCGAGAGTTACGTTTCCGTAGCGTACAGGATGATTTGTAACCTCGTCGGCTTCCTGCTCGGTAACATCAACCTCAACTCCGCCGACGCTGTCAACAAGCACCTTGAACATTTCAAAATCGGCAACAACGTATCCGTCAATATCTACGCCGAAATTATATTCGATAGTATCAACAACTCCATTAAAGCCGTCGGCAGAGCAGGCGGCGTTAAGCCTTTGATACTTGTCCAATGCAGGAATATACACCCAAGAATCTCTTAAAAATGAAACCATTTTTATACAATTATGCTCTGAATCAACGCTGATAAGCATCATACTGTCACTTCGGCTGTTTGTATCGTCCTCGGGGTCTCGGGAATCTACACCCAAAAGCAAAATATTTTTTACCTTATGCGAGCTTTTCAAATCAGCAGACGAAACATATTCGTTCGGTCTGTTGTCGTCAAAGGTGATTTTTGAGAAAACGGAGCCTGCAAATCCGATAACTCCGACAAACAGAATAAGTAGCACGCCCAAAAGAGCGGTAACAATTTTCAAGCCGTTGGGTTTTGAGTGAGATTTTGTTTTTTTCGCGCCTTTTGGCTTCGGTGCTGTCGGACGTTGCGGTATATCGCTTTCAAAAACAAAATTGTTTATATCAACGGTTTGAGAGTCTTGATTGTCAAAAATATCGTCGGCATTATACTCAAAGCTCTTTTTTGCATAATAATTTTCATCCTCGGGAACGCTTCGGTCGCGGTCGTCATTTTTAATTCGCTTTTCGGGATTAAAGCCCTCGGAATCAAATCTCGGCATAGTAACACCTCTTTTATCCCATAATCAATATAAATTTTACACTATATAATTAATATTTTCAACTTATTTTTAGAGATATTTACAAATTGTTATTGACATTTTGCCGACAAATAAACTATTATATAAAAGGAGTTGTCCAGACGGTTGCGTAATTTTTTAATTATGAGGAAAGTCCGAGCAGCACAGAGCAGGATAACGGCTAACGGCCGCCGAGGGTGACCTTAGGGAAAGTGCAACAGAAATAAACCGCCGATTTCAGTAATCGGTAAGGATGGAAAGGCGAGGTAAGAGCTCACCGAGGGAATGGTAACATTCCCTGCCATGTAAACCCTATCCGCTGCAACACCGAGCGAAGAGTTAGTTGCTCGCTACATAACTTCAAAGGGTGGCTGGAGCAATATGGCAACATATTGTCGAGATAGATAACCGTCCACGACAGAACTCGGCTTACGGACAGCTCCGCTAAACTATATCAAATGTCAGGAGAATCATAATGCTTGTTAATATGCGTGATTTACTTTCCGACGCTCAAAAAGGAAATTATGCAGTAGGCTCATTTTCAGTTGCAAATATGGAAATGGTTTTGGGCGTTATAAAAGCGGCAGAAGAATTAAACGCTCCTATTATACTTCAAATTGCAGAGGTAAGGCTCAAGCAAAGCCCCCTTGAAATCATAGGCCCGCTTATGGTTGCAGCAGCTAAAAATGCAAAGGTTCCGGTTGCCGTTCACTTTGACCACGGCAAGACGGTTGAAAAAATCACTCAAGCGCTTGAAACCGGCTTTACATCTGTTATGTTCGACGGCTCACATTTACCGCTTGACGAGAATATTGAATTTACAAAAAAGATTATTGAAATTGCAAGAAAATATGATGCAAGCGTTGAAGCGGAAATCGGCTGTGTCGGCGGTAGCGAAGACGGAAGCGAGGATATTGCAATAAACTGCACAAAGCCCGAAGACGCCGTAAAATTTGAGAATGAAACAGGTGTTGACGCTCTTGCAATTGCAATAGGCAACGCACACGGAAATTACAAATCAACGCCTAAATTAAGATTTGACATTTTATCCGAGGTTGAACAAAAAACTCACACGCCGCTTGTTCTTCACGGCGGTACGGGAATTTCACCCAACGATTTTGTTAGATGTTCAAAAACGGGAATTAAAAAAATCAACATTGCGACCGCAACCTTTGACCGAGTTGAGCAAAGCGTCAGAAGCGCTTATGAAAGCGGCTCAATAAACGGCTACTACGACCTGCAAGGAGCAGAGGTTGAGGGTGCTTATCAAAGCGCAAAGAAACACATCCTTATTTTCGCAACAGACAATAAGGCGTAAATATTTAACTAAAAGGGGTCTTTAATATGCAAAATTATGTAACATTCGATATGTCAAAGCCGCTTGATTTTATTCCAATCGGCAGAATAGCTATCGACTTTAATCCAACGGATATGTACCGTCCGTTGTCGGAGTCGTCAAACTTCAACAAATACGTTGGAGGCTCGCCTGCAAATATTGCGGTAGGTCTTGCAAGGCTCGGCTGCAAGGTTGGATTTTGCGGTTGCGTAAGCAACGACCAGTTCGGTGACTTTGTTGTTGATTATTTCAACAAGGAGGGCATTGATACCTCAAAAATCACAAGAGCGAAGAACGGCGAAAATATCGGTCTTACCTTTACCGAAATTCTTTCTAAGGAAGCATCTTCAATACTTATGTATAGGGATAATGTTGCAGATTTCTGTATGGAGCCTGAGGATATTGACGAAGAATACATAGCTTCTGCAAAGGCAATAGTTATCAGCGGTACGGCGCTTGCTAAAAGTCCGTCGAGAGAGGCATGCTTAAAGGCTATGATGCTTGCAAAAAAGAACAACACAAGAATTATATTTGACATTGATTACAGAGAATATACGTGGAAGAGCAAGGACGAGATTGCAGTTTATTACAGTCTTGTTGCTCAAAATGCGGATATTATTATGGGTTCGAGAGAGGAATTTGACCTTACCGAGGGTATTGTCGGAGTTAAGGGAAGCGACCCTGAATCAGCTAAATACTGGCAGAGCTTCGGTGCTACGATTTGCGTTATCAAGCACGGTAAGGAGGGCTCAACCGCATATACCAACGACGGAAAGTTTTACAACATCAAGCCATTCCCTGCTGTTATGCTCAAGGGCTTCGGCGGCGGCGACGGCTACGGCTCGTCGTTCCTTTACAGTCTGTTGCAGGGCAAGGATATTATCGACTGTCTTGAATTCGGCTCGGCTTCGGCAAGTATACTTATTGCTTCTCACAGCTGTTCGGACGCAATGCCATCAGCAAAGCAGGTTGAAGAGTTTATTAAAAAATCAAAAGAACAATACGGCGAAATGGTTGCAAGAGCGTAAACATAATTACAAAACGGCTTGGAAAATATCCGAGCCGTTTTTTTGAATCCCTCAGTCTTTTTGCAGGCAAAAGCCAGCTCCCTTTGACAAGGGAGCCAAGCCTACACTTTTATGAGATTTGTTACTTCTAATATATTCTTGCCTACATTTTCGGGACAATGAGCGTCGGAGCCGGTTGAAAATTTTACTCCGACTTGCTTTGCAATATCAAGAAATTGCTGATTTATACCCAAGCCCTTTGAGGTATTCATTTCTATCATAACATTATGCGCCTTTGCATTTTCGCAAAGCTCGCAATATGTTTCAGTCAAATCATATTTTGGGTATATTCCGTGACATCTTATTAAATCCGGGTGTGCAATAATATCGAAGATATCGGACTTAATCAAAGTATTACTCATTTCATAATAACGCCGATATAGTTTATCAACGTCCTTGCCAAGCCATTGATACTTTCGCTGATTAAAGGTCCAGTTATCTATCCAGTGAACAGAGCCTAAAGCATAATCAAAATCACACTCATTCAAAAGATTCCTTATATAATCCTCGTGTTGTTCAAACCAACAGACCTCTAAACCGAAATTGACCTTTACAGGATAGTCAATGCTTCGTATTTCATCAATCAAAGCCTTGTATTCATCAAGTGAATGAGCCTGTTTCCTTTTACCCTCAAACCATCTTTTTTGATACAGACTGTATTCGCTTGCTTCCTTAAAAGTGGGATGAAATTCCTTTATTCTAACGGAATGTTCAAGCAAATTAATCTCGCCGATGTTCATTTTTACGGCTTGATTAATGAACTTTTCAATCCACTGTCTACTGTATTCTCCACGCTCAATATGTATGTGCAAATCCTTTAGCATAGCAATTCCCATAGCCTTTCCTGCTACAAATAATATTATTAAAAATTCCTAACACCTTATTATAGCCGGATAAGGTGTATAATGGGAATTTAGCCATCTCAAATTATGCCACCGGCAAATTTTGAGGACAATACAATCGAATTAGTGCGATTTTTCACACTAATTCTCCTATCTGAAATGATTATACAATATAACCGTAATTTCTTCAAGTAAAAATCTTGTGTTAAAATATACTTATATGATATAATTAATCAAACACGACTAATAGCAACAGAATCACAATTAAGAATACGAAACATAAAAAAATTTGTCAAAAAGCTATTATTAACATACCGTAAAAGAGGGATATCAAATGAAAAAATCAATAAAAGTTTTAATCTCGATAATTATTTTATTATTAGGATTTATAATTGCTGACTGCGTATTTGGATTTGTATTCGGCGGTCCGTTCAACTTAAAAGCAGGAATTATTACTTTTTTATTCGGTGTGTTTTTTACATTTATATCAATTTTAATTATCTATGATAAGAACGAAAGAAAGCAAGCAAAAACGAAAAAAACTTTTTGTATTATAATTATAATTTTTATGCTCTTTTGTTTGTTCGGATACAAACCGCTAAATCATATTTCAGGTACAGATGAATATATTGAGAAAGCTGTCGAGGTTGTGAATATTTACGGCAGAGGAAAAGGTGATTTTGCATTTTTAGAACCCGAATTTGATGTCACTGTTAAAGACAAAAACGGAAAAGAATTTGTTGTCGGTGACTATAATGTCATTATAAACTACTCAGAAGGTGATATAATAATCCTAAAGGAATTTACAGGTGGTTTTGGACTAAAATACTATTATATTGTATCGGATAATATTGAATGAATTTTATTTGACAAATTATGTCAATAGTGTTATTATGGGCAAAACGAGGTAATTAATATGAATAATCTAATTGCAAAAGTAAATATCTTTGCACATCCGCAGCAGCCTAAGTATTATGCTTGGGCTTATTTGGATTGTGTTCAAAGGTAGTACAATAGATTACATAATTCTATACTAAACTGCTGATGAACATTAAGTTTATCGGCAGTTATTTTTTTTGAGGTAATTATGATTAGAAAACTAACTATTAACGATTTTGAAATTGTAGAAAGCGTAATAGCAAAGCTACATAAAATTCATGTTGATAATCGCCCCGACTTTTATATTGAAAACGAACACCTTATTAGCAATAAGGAATACAAAGCAATGTTAAATAATCAAGATAAAATCAGTATTGCTTATATAGTTGATGACAAAATTGCCGGTGTATGCCTTGCAACAATTAAGGATAAATTTGAAAAATCAATTTACATTGATGACATTTTTGCGCTTGAAGAATTTCGACATCAAGGAATAGCCACAAAACTATATAAACAAATTGAAAGCATTGCTAAAGATATAGGAGCAAAAAGAATTGACTTAACTGTCTGGCAGTTCAATAAGACAGCCATGAAATTTTACGAATCATTAGGAATGGAAACACAGAGAATCATATTAGAAACGAGGTTAGAATAATGAAAGAAATAATAGAATATTATAACAATTATGATGAAGAAGGCAGACTAAAAAAGAAAAACAGATTGCCTGAATACATAACCACAATGAGATATATTGAAAAATATCTTACTCCTAATTCTCGTTTTGAAAATAGCCTAATGCATTGAGCACTTGAGGGCTTTCAGGCGGAATATTATTTACAATAAGTAGTTTTTTCATAATTTATCCTCATCATATTTATAGTAGGCTGTTTCGGGAATCATGTTCTTGCCTATCCTGAAATTTAAGCCGGCTTTATTAGCTTGTGAATGTTGAAAACGGCGAGGTATACGGTATTCCCTACCGTTTTTAATCAACCTTGCGCCTGTTTGATGAAACTTAAAAGGAACGTTTTTCTCAACACATTGTTTGCGTAGCGACAAAACCCAATCGTAATCGCACGGTCTTGCATCAAGTCCCGACTCACCGCCGACAGAGACCTCTTCAATAGTGCTGTCCAAATATTTTGAAATATCTATTTTTTCCAAAATAGGAGCGATGATAATTGATTTATGCTTTATCGGAAGTGATTTGAAAATCGGCAGTCTGTAATCCGCCATTTCCTGATTTTCGACAGTGCAACCGATTAATACATTATCGTAGCCGTCGCCCCAATCATCGGGTAAGCAATCTGCAAGACGGTCGATACGTTTTGTGAAAAAATAGAAATAGCAGTCGCTTCGTTGCTTCATCATTTTCCAACAATCGCTTCGCCATTCGTCGGCATCACTCAAAAGGAAATCCGATGTAAAGCAGGTAAAAACTATTGAACCCGACGGGATTTTATAGGACTTATCCCTTTTTCTTTTCAGCGGTTTTTCAAAGTCCAAATTCTTTTTACAAACCGAGCTTGCCGTACTGCTGCCATACATTTCATCCTGTCGGTAAACATAACAGTATTTACAACCGGCACTTATTTTTGTACAGCCGTGCCACGGATTCCAATCGGCATAAATTGATTTATTTTCGATATTCATATTATCTAATGATATCATAAATTTACACGCTTTCTAAATTACTGTCACAAAAATCCTGCTTTTCAAGACAGGTAACGTGCTCGGTTCTTATATCATCTGTCAGCTCCCAATACAAATTTTCAATTGTATGATTATACTTGAAGCCGCATTTTTCCTGACAGCGTTTTGACTTTATGTTACCGTCGAAATAACCGCACCAAAGTCGTTCAAGCTTCAAATCATTAAAGGCAAAGCGAATAAGCTCGTTCATCGCTTCGGGTATTAAGCCCTGTCCCCAATAAGGAACACCAATCCAGTATCCTATTTCAGCTTCATTATCGGGCAGGTTGAGATTACTTTTTTCCCCTATCATTAAGCCGATGCTTCCGACAGGCTCATCTGTTTCTTTAAGCACAACGGCATAAACGCCATAAGCAGACAACACATCATTAATAATCTGCCGACTTTCGTCAACACTTTTGTGCGGATTCCAACCGACAATAGGCCCTATCCTGTCGTCACTCGCGTATTTGTATAAGCTCTCTGCGTCATCAAAGCTCCACGGGCGCAAAATCAATCTTTCTGTTTCTAATTTCATTTTATCCTCTTTTATTTATTGTTTTTGTATGTAATATAGATATGGCTTGCACCGAATAATAATGCAAACACAAGCAAAGTCCAATGCTTAACGGAAATTGCGCTGTTTATAAAAATCAGAGTCGGGATTGCGGCAAGTGCAAGCGCCTTATCGAGTGATTTGTTTTTGGCAAACAAAACCCAAAATATGTAGTAAAACGCTAACAAAATTAGATTACCGATAAGATAATTAAACATAAATTCGAGCGGAGAAAAGCCGAACTCTCCGACAAAAAGCGGCACAATCATCAAAAGCATACAGGAGTATCTGCCGACTTGCTCTGTTATTCTTATAACAATATTTGATTTTTCCGGTGTTTCTTCCTTATTTTTTAATGCATAAATTATATTCGGTATCAAAATTAACAAAACAATTACGCCGCCGAATAAATTAATCCAATTAAATTCCATGAGCTAATCCTTTCGTATTTAAGCATAATAATCTCAAGTTACACCGTATGTTAGTCATCATCGTTTTTATCATTTTCATCATCGTCCTTACTTGATTTATCAAAGCACATACCGATTGCTATTCCAAACAACATTCCCGTTGTCATTCCGGTCGAGAAATGCTTAAATACACAACCTAAGGCAGAGCCTATACTCATACCTAATCTCTATTTTTCAAACGGAAATTTGTTAATTGATTTTTTTGCCTCGCAAGGTGAGTTCAGCTTTTCAACATCAATTTTTGCTTTTTCAAGTCTGCCCGACTTAATAAGCATTATATGCGCGGCAAAGGCAACGCTTAAGCGTTCTCCGATTTCTTCTTCACTAAGTGAGCAAACTTTTGTTGCACACATTGCACCGAGCCCATACGCAAGCGTCCACATTTGCTCAAACAACAGTACCACATCTTCCTTTTCGAGCTCATAATCGTTCATTACCAAGTCTATACAGGTAAAATACAAGTCACCCAGATCGTTAATTGTATTTTGAAATCCGAACGACTCGTTATGCTCCTGCATAAACAGCAGCTTGAACATTTCCGGCTCGTTAATACCGTAAGAAACGATAGTCATACCGATTTTCTTAAACGCGGGAGAATACTGAGTATAATCGCTTACAAGCTCCTTAAACTCCTGCAATGCAAGCTCGCGAGCCTCCTGCTTAACTTCATCCATACCACTGAAAACGGTAAATATCGGGCTTGCGCTAACGCCCAATCTCTTGCCTATTTCTCGCACGGAAAGCGCAGATAGACCGTCTTCCTTAACTATTTCAAAAGCAGTGCGTGCAATAATTTCTCTTGTACACTTCGGTTTCGGCGGCATAATTCTCACTCCTGTAAAAATAATCTATTTTTCAAATGCTTATTCATTGAATTTCATAACTGTACAGCCTTTATCTGTGTAATATTTGAACATTTCGCAAAGTTTCTTTTTATCATAGCTTGTAATACAGTCGGAAAAAACATAAACGTTATATCCGAGCTTTGCCATATTATAGCAGGTTGACTTTATGCAGGCAGTAGCGTCGGCGCCTGTAATATAAAACTCGGTTATATTGTTTTTACTAATATAATTTGAAAATTCATCACTTGTTAAGGCATTACTCTTCGTTTTAACAAAAATATTATTCGATACAATTTTAAGCTCATCAACAAAATCTGCACCGCGTGTATCCGGCTTAAAGGTTCTTGTACCGTCGGAAAGATTGTTGTGCTTTATGTATACAACCTCAATTCCGTTTTTAACCGCCCAATCAATAGCTTGATTGACAGTATCAATAATATCCCTGTAATTTTTTGTAATATCATTTTGTAGGTCAATAACGACCAAGGCTTTATTTGTCATAATCAACTCACTCCCATAAAATAAAACAGCGTTTTAGAACGCTGTTTTATTATAAACTGTAATTATTGTTTTGTCAACACATATATCTATGTTAACAGCAATATTAAGAAGTTAATTTACTTTAATGAAAATTATGTATTTTTCCGGCAATGTATCAGAAACACAATCAGTTTCATATCCGGCTTCTAACCAAGAAAAAGCCTGTGAATGACTATAACTGTTTGACCACCAGGCATTTCTTTTATGTGCTGACGGCGGTAATTCAAACTTAATAATTGCTTCTATTTCATCAAACGAAAGCTTAATTACTGACTTATTCGATTGCATAAGAAAGTTTTTTAACAGGTAATACTTATCTCCTTTTGACATATATATCCTCCTCAAAAGTTATAAAATAATACTATTAAACAAGTGAAAATTAATGCTATGCGATTATTGTTTAGTTGTCTTTTTTATTGGGAAATTCGGTAACGCCGAAATAACTTTTTTCAATACTCCCATACATATCCCCTAAAATATCTTTTTCATTAATTTTAGGAAAATCCTTTTTGTCAATATAAACTCTGTAACTTTGTGAAAAAAGACAATCAAATTTAGTTTTGTATTTTATATTATTCTTTTCTAAATAATCAGTATATAATTTCAATTTAACCTGATTTTTAGTTTCAAGAATTCTTTTTCGCATAAGATTCTCACCCTCTAAAACGTGATTGTTCAATATAATTATATCATAATTTTAAGATAAAGTAAATTAGTAATTATCCCGAATTAGCAGAAGGTTAGAGTATGCCCTCTTGCGGTGCCCAAAATTTGTTTCGGCTTGGAGCGCCGACAAATTTTGACCGCTGCGCCATCCTCGCCTCGCTTCATCACCCACCGGGTGCGCTTCGGCGACGATGCCCGGCACGCGCGTGCCTCGGTAAAGATTATGTCTTGCCAAAACAAAAAGACACCGTAAAGGTGTCTTTTTGTTTTGGCAGGGGCAGAAGGACTTGAACCCTCGGCACGCGGTTTTGGAGACCGCTGCTCTACCAACTGAGCTATACCCCTATATTGAGCTTTATCGACGGAGCAAATGAAAATTCACTCCGTCATGGTGGGCCATCAGGGACTCGAACCCCGGACCGACCGGTTATGAGCCGGTTGCTCTAACCAACTGAGCTAATGGCCCGTGTATGATTGAGCAAGCTCAACCGTGACCTGTGATATAATACCACCAAATCGGCTCAATGTCAATACTTTATTTCATAAACATTACAGAAGCTGCAATTAAATATTGTCCTGCATAGTACAAAAAGTGATTTATAAAGAAATGATAACCCTTATCCTTACCTCTGCCGAAGAAGGTATTTGACAAAACTGCATCCGAAAGAGTGAAACAAATTGCACCTATTGACAAAACAACATACTTTTTTTCAAATCCCGACATAACTGCGGCAACGATGCTTAAAAGCATTGTCATTGCAAGGAAGCAAACATATGCAAAAACGATCTTCCTGTAAGCGCCGAAATGCACCTTCATCAGCTTTGAAACAAAGATATTACCAAACGAAACGGCAACAGAGCCTATTGCACAAAGAAGAACAATCCACCATTTCATTTCGGTCTGAATAACAACGGCACTCGAATAAAAAATATGACCTACCAAGAAGAAAATAAATCCGGCTTTTAGATATGTACTTTCGTGATGACGATAAACGCCCTTTAGGTCAAGACAAATATCGCCTACCAATCCCAAGGCACCGCCCATAATAATTAGCGAGCCATATGTATAAGCAACAGGATTATTAATAAGCGCAAATACAGCCGTCAGCAAATAACAAAGGCTTGATACAGACTTAAACAGTACATTCTTTACGCTGAAGCCCTTGCTTCTCGAAAAGCAAAACACGAGCGAAACAACAAGTCCAACGGACAAAACAATATAATACCACATATTATGAACTCTCCTCTATTCGATTTGAAAGTATATTTTTCTTTTTGAACAAATAAATGATTATAAGCGGAATATCGGCAAGAAGCCAAGCGGCAGGACCTGCAAAGCATACTGCTTCAAATCCGATAATTCTTGAAAAAATCAAAGCAACCGACAGTCTTCCGAAAAGCTCTCCGGCTCCGGCTATTGTATTTGCAAAGGTAAATCCCATTCCCTGCAAGGTATTTCTAAAAACAAACAGCACAGCAACAAGGCTATAACAAATTGCTATTGCACGCAGATAATGAACTGCGGCAAACATAATTTCCTCGTTATTCTCGCTCATAAACAGTCTTACGGCATAAGGACCGACCGAAACAAGCAAAACGCTACACAAGACAGACACTGCGACATCAATAATGAATATTTTTCTGACAGTCTTAAACATCCTGTCATAGTTCCCTGCTCCGTAGTTTTGAGAAACAAAGGTCATAGTACCCACACCGAGACCTGACATTGGAATATTCGTAATCTGTTCAACTCTTGAAGCGGCAGTAAAGCCTGCAATAACGCTTGAGCCGAAGCCGTTTACTGCAGTTTGAAGCGTCATTGAGCCGATAGAAGTAATCGTAAACTGAAGTGAAATCGGAACGCCCATTTTAAGCTGAGCAAGGCTGATTTTTGTTTCGGGGATTAAATCTTTTTTCGTTATATTAAGCGTCTTATTTCTTTTCAAAACATCGAAGCCTGCAAGCAGCATTGCACAAAGCTGTGAAATATTAGTAGCCCAAGCGGCACCTACAACTCCCCACTTAAAACCACCTACAAAAAGCAAGTCAAGGCACAAGTTTATTATCACGCTGACAATAAGAAAATAAAGCGGCTTTTTACTGTCGCCTACTGCTCTTGAAAGAGCATTGAAATTATTGAGCAGCATTTGAACAGGAATACAGAAATACAAAATATTCAGATATGACGCCGCCATATCAATTATGTTGTCGGGCGTTTTCAAAAGACGAAGCAGGGGCACACAAAGAATATGTGCAACAATTACAATCGCAAGTCCTATAATCAAAGCAAGAGTTATGCTATTGCCTGCAAATTTGTTCATCTTTTTAACATTACCCTCGCCGAAGCTTTGGGCAACTGTAATAGTGAAGCCCGCCGTTAAGCCGAGTGCCGCACCAACGATAAAGCTATTTATAGAGCCGACGCTTCCGACTGCGGCAAGTGCGTCGGTTCCGATAAATCGTCCGACAATTATATTATCAACAAAAACATAGTTATATTGCAGCATTGAGCTTGCCATAATCGGTAAGGCAAATAATATTATACTCTTGACAGGCTTTCCTGTCAGTAAATCATTTTTCATCCGCAAAATTTACCTCAAACAATACTATTAACATAATAGTACAATTAAGCAAATTCGTCAATTAAAAATAAACAAAAAGGCAAATTTTTCATAATTATCTAACATTGTATGAGTTTATAATATCCAAAATCGAATTATCGTAAATATTACCTCCGAGAACATCACCTTTTGCGGAAAAAGAAATAGTTTTCATATTCCTTGCGTCTTCTACATACGGATTATGATAGTCGATATTTTTATCAAAATACTCACCCAAGTATTTTAGCGCATTTCCGCTCGGAAAGATTACGTTACCACTTGATTGCTCAATGCCCATTTCACTAAATTCATTTAGCAGTTCTCTCGTTTTTAGGTTATACGGATTGTCGTCATCAGCACTGACAAGCCAAGCAGGGTGAGTATGAATAGGTATATTTTCATCAAGGACAGCCATTGCAAATTCTTTAACATACTCAAGCGGAATAGTTTCCTGATGAAACGCATCAACCGAAAGGCAAATGCCGTTAACACCGCTTTGTGCTAACATATGGGCAACCTCTTTAATTCGACCAATATCCTTACTGAAATAACCGTTTGTTATCAATTCTCTTTTTGGTATATTCATTTTTCTTGCGGCAGAATGTATTTTGCATATATTTCTCCAAATTTTCTATTGGATTGCTCAAAGAATTCTTTTGGTGTTGTTTCAACAAGCAAGCCTATTCTTTCAGCCGTTGAATACCATATCAAATATTTATCAAGCTGAATTTCATTTCTAACTTTTATATGTTGACCGTCTCTTAATAATAAACCGTCATCTGCTAATTTTTTAGCATCTAAATAAAATCTGCAACCGGCTTGATATGTTTGATTAGGACTTATATCAATGCAACCTTTTTGTTTTGATGCAACAATTATTTCATTGTTCACATCAATGGGAGATAGCATTACATAGTTTGAAAAATCCTCTATATCTCCAATCAAATTGCCTATTGGTTTATCCTCATAGCTTTCTTTTTGTTGTTTGAGCATATTCCAACATTTAATTGAACCATCGGCAATTATTTCCTTGTGTGCTTCAAGGGTTGTTGTATGCACCATAACATTTGGCTCGTATTCTCTTAATGTTTTTTCATTGTAACTATGACTACAATAAAGTGATCTTGCTAATTCTATATCATCATATGACACATCAAGAATTAATTCAACACTTGAATCACGATAAAAATCAATCATATCACATAAATCATAGTACCAGTATTTATATTGCTTACTTATCTTGACGGTATATATTGAATTTTCTAAACCGCAAAAAGATTTGTAATCTTTCGAATTTGTCAATATGCATTTAATTTTCATAATTTATTTTCAATCCAAACATTCATTTCTTCCCTTGTTGGCTCTTCAAATTTTGATAGCATTTTATTCAACAGACCTTCATCAACATAAAAGTCAGAGCCACCGTTACCATTTTTAATTTTGGCATTTCGTTCTTCAATCAACTGTTTCCATCGTGATTGTTCTATATCAACATAATGCCATTCAACATCAATACCGAATTGATTGAAATATTTGGTTGTTTCTTGTCTTGCTGCTTTTGTCCAAAAGCCCCAATCTAAAATAACATTACAGCCAGCTTTTACAATTTCAACAGCCTTTTTCATAAGGTATTTATTAACTCTTTCGGCAAAAACATCGTAAAGCTCGCCTTGCTCATTATCAATCAAATCATAGGTAGCTTCATCTATTGACAGTATAACGGCATTTTCTTTTTCTTTAATTTGCTTTGCATAATATGATTTACCACAACATATTTTACCGCATATTGCAATTATTTTTGACATACTATACCTCAATCTCCATTGCTATTTTTGCACTTGGGACACCTTGATATTTGAGTTTATTGGAATACTCAACTCCATTAGTAATACATTTGATGATATTAATAACACCTCCATGAGTTACCAATAACACATTTTTATCATAATCAATAAGTGTTTTTCTCAGATTATCCCAAGCATTGCTTATTCTTTCATAAAATTCCTTTGGACTTTCACCGTGAGGATAATATTCTTCCCAGTCTAATTTTCTCCAGTAGAGATTTGGATATTTTTCTTCGGCAATATGATTATCCAAGCCTGCAAGATCACCGTTATTAACCTCTCTGAAATCCATATCATACTTCACAGGTACGGACAACTTCTCCGAAATAATTAATGCGGTTTGTTTTGCCCTGATTATATCACTTGAAATAATCATTCCGATATTATATTCATCAGATTTGCTTAATATTTCATCAGCCAAATCAACGGATTGTTTAACTCCTAAATCTGTTAACGAACAATCACTCCAGCCACCTCGAACGCTATCATCATCCTGACCGTGCCGTGCTATGTATATCTTCACTTTTACAATTCCTCTTTTGTTATTGAATATATAATTGCATCATTTCTTTCGCCGGTATGTTTGTTTATTCTTCTATCTCTTAACACTGCGTCCTTATGCATTCCTGCTTTTTCCATAACTCTGCCGCTTGCAGGATTGCCGCTGATATGCCTTGCCTCAACTAAGTAAAAATCACATTCCTTCAACAAATACTCAATTACTGCTCTTAATGCTTCTGTTGCATAGCCATTGCCCCAATACTTTGAGCCATAGCAGTATCCGAGTTCGCAAGTAGAATGTTTTTCCAATGCAGTCATAACGCTTATGCTACCTATAATTTCGTGAGTGTTTCTAATTTCTACAACCCAATGATAGCAGCCCTCGTCATAGGCTTTAATCCAAGAATCAAGCAGGGCTTTTGTTTCTTCAACATTTTTATGGACATCCCATGCTAAATATTTACAGCATTCAGTATCACTTGCCCAATTATTGTACACATCATCAGCATCAGTAATAGTAAATTTTCTTAATATCAATCTGTTTGTTTGAATAGTTTTTGTATTATCCTTAAACATATTTTTCTAATTCCTTTAATAACTTTGCTTTCATTTTTTTAAGTTCTTTTTCATTTGGGATATTATCCTTATTCCACATTATTTCCTGCGGCAACCACCACACAGGACCTTTGCCGTCATTTCCATATTCACCAAGGTCTCCTTTAACTCTTGGAAACAAATGCCAATGCAAATGGGTATCACCGTTGCCGAGGCACTCATAATTCATCTTATCACAATCAAATGCAGTTGCAACAGCTTTTGATACGATAACCATTTCTTCCAAAAAATTTGCAAGAAACTCGTCTTCTAATTGATAAAGCTCGGTTACGTGCTTTTTGCACATAAAAATGGTATATCCGTAAAAATGCTGATTCCAACCGAGAACAACAATTCCTGTTTCAAGTTCTTTAACAAAGAACGGATTTTCACCTTGTAAGGATTTTTCTATAGTATTGCAAATATCACACATAACTATTTCTCCACTGATTTCAAATATAAACTGTATTCGTATCTGTCCCCTTGATATTCTTCGGTTTTTCGAGCAATTACATCATTAAATCCAAACAACTTGTAAATATGTATTGCCCTTGCGTTATCATCCTCAACACCAACAGTAAACTCTGTGTAGCCTTTTGCTTTTAGATCATTAAGTACATAAGCAAGCAAATATCTACCGTACCCTTTGCCTTGATGTATTTTATCAATTCTAAAAGCATATAGGTATGCCCTTTGACCTTCAATTGCAAATTGATTATCTTCATTACTATACATTACACGAAGTTCACCGATTAGATTTGAATCTATAAATAATGCGAAAATATCAATTTCGTTATTTTCAATAAGTTGTGTGTTTTCGGTAATCATTTCGTCTAAATTTTTATAATGAAATAATTTTGAAAGTAAAGGCAATTCTTTTGTATTTAGTTTTTTAACAACAATTTTTTTCATAAATCAACACTAAATAAATTCAAATATTTCTTTCAAATTTTCTAAGCAAAAATCTGCTTTTTCATCATAGTCTCTATGCACTAAAACTGTTTTCATACCTGCGTTATTACCTCCGACAATATCTGCAGTGAGGCTGTCTCCCACCATTATGTATTCCTCGTTAGGATATAATGCTTTTGCAATATCAAATAATTCTTTTCGTGGTTTATCGTATCCATGATTTGCCGATACAATAATGTTATCAAAATAATATGTTAAATCAAGCTTATCTAATACCTCAACCAAATCGGGATAATTATTTGATAAAAGAACATTTTTGTACCCCTTTTTCAGTGATTTTTCAAGGACATCAACTGCATCGGGATAAAGAGTATAACTTTCAACATTTTTAATATTTTTTCTTACAAGTGCCACAGCTTTTTGAGCAACATCAACGTCAACTCCAAGGCTTATGTAATCATCGGAAATTTTCCTGTTCATAAACTCCCACCATTTATCACCAATCAAATTGCTGTAATCTTCATCAGGGGTATGCCAAGTGAAGCCTGTTGCCATACATTTTCTAATATCGGTAAATTTAACATCAATATTCGGATTTACCTCTTTTAATGAATTAAAAACAGTAGTTGACCACAAAGGGTTGCTATAAACTAATGTGCCGTCAAAATCCCAAAAAATAATCGCCATATTAAACCTCTGTTTCCATAAATCCAACAGTAAAGGGCAGATGTTCAAATTTCTTAGTGCCTGTATGAACAAAGCCTATTTTTTCATACCATTCTTTCAGTATTGTATTTTCTTCAACAATTCCGATTTTAATTTTATTTGCGCCAAGAATGTTTTTTGAATATGTAATAGCATAATCAACTAACTCTTTGCCGATTCCAAGATGTCTGTACTCAGGCAACACTGCCAAATTGTTTAGTTCAACGCTATCATCATTAATTGACAAAGAAAAATATCCAGCAAAGTACCCGTTATACTGATACAAAAACATAGGTGCATCATTCTCAAACTGCGAGATTAGTTTTTCAATAGGCATAAACGCTGTATAGCTTGAACAATTATCCTTTGTTAAATTCATTTCATCTGCAACTGTTTGGAAGCTCTTGTGAACTATATCAAGGCAAATATCCAATTGTTCTTTTGATTCTACTCTAATAATCATATTGAACTATCCTTAAGTAATATTTTACAATACAATAATATCATAAAATTACAAAATATCCAAGTATAATTAATTATTGATAGGGTGTATTTAATGTACCCACCAAGAGCATTAGATTGCACACAAACAATAAAAAACCTTTCTTGAAAATTTTGCTCGTTTTGGAACAAAAAAGAGCAGAAACGACTGAATTTCAGCGCTTTCTGCTCTAATTGGCGGAGGTATAAGAACCTCACCCGTTACCAAAATCAAAGATTTTGAACAGGTGCCCGAGAACCTTGTTACTCGC
>CAMCPL010000013.1 GCA_945876745.1 uncultured Clostridia bacterium | reverse complement strand
AGAGAACAGAAAAGGATAGCATGTATGAACTGTCCGCAAAAAATGACCGACTGATGAAGGCAGAATAGGTGTGCTTAATAATCATCCAATTGTACTTACAGAAGAATATGAACCAAAGCAAGGAGATCTTGTGTCTAAAAATCTTAGGTATCTGTATATCACAACATTTCAAGGTGATAACTATAAATTTTACGAATATGTTGAAGGATTAATTTTACCTGCTGAAAGTGTTAAAAACATTGATGAATTATTTTCCGAAATAGAAAAGCAAATTAAAAAAGCATCCATTGATAGTGTTGTTGAAGATATAAAAAAGTTCAAAACTCTTTTAGACGAAGGTATTATCACTCAAGAAGAATTTAACGCAAAGAAAAAAGAGTTATTAGAATTATAATTTATAGAAATATTTTGTGTTAAATAAGGATTAATTAATCAAATTAAAAAAGATACCACAAGGGTATCTCTCAAACTGCTGACAAACCCTTGTTTGCTAATGTTATATAAAATGCATTTGAAATATTAATCGTGAATTGATAAACAACAAAACCGAGAGCAACTAAATCACTCTCGGTTATTTTATTGATAGAATTTTGAAATCCTTTTTTGATTATCCCTTAATCTACGATAATATTTTTCCGTCGGTTGAGATTGTTACGACCTGCCACGGAATGAATTTTCCGCTGTTTTGAAGTGCTGTTTTTACTGCGTATTCAATACCTCCGCAGCAAGGCACCTCCATTCTAACAACGGTTACGCTCTTGATATTATTATTCGCAATAATTGCAGTTAATTTTTCTGCATAATCAACATCATCAAGCTTTGGGCAACCTATAAGAGTAACCTTGTTTTTGATGAAATCGTTGTGAAAATTGCCGTAGGCATAGGCCGAGCAATCAGCGGCAACAAGGAGGTTTGCACCGTCAAAATACGGAGCATTTACAGGCACAAGCTTAATCTGCACAGGCCATTGTGAAAGCTGACTTGATACCGAAATATCGGTATTATCCACTTTCTTTTCGTGATCTATTCTCATTGAGCGTGAACCGGGACAGCCTGAATGTGCGTGTTGCTTTGCTCTTTGACTTGCTTTAACCGCCGCCTCGTCATAAGCCGGAGCCTCTCGCATTTCAAACGAAATTGCATCAACAGGACAGGCGGGCAGGCAATCTCCCAAGCCATCGCAATAGTTCTCTCTTGTGAGAACGGCTTTGCCGTTTACCATTTCTATTGCACCCTCATGGCAGGCAGATGCACATGCACCGCAGCCGTTACATTTTTCTTTATCTATCTTAATGATTTTTCTAATCATAGGTATCTTCCTTTCATAATTCATTGACCTCATTGTACTACAAATCATACTAAATTTCTACCGTTTTTCGATAAAAAATACGAGGAATGTTATGGAAAGAAAACAAAAAATTATGAAATTTTACTCGCCGATTTGCCTAACTAAATCATATTGATTACCGTTTCGCAGAAATACGGGGATTTGGTCAAGCCTTGCGCTGACCTTAACGGTTTGTCCGCCCTCGTAGGTTTTACCGTTAATTGCACTCTTCCACCTTGCACCCTTTGGCAGATATACCTTTCTTTTTGTAGAAAACTGCTCTGTTATTGGTGCAACGAGCATATCTCCACCGTACATATATTCGTCGCTGATGCTCCAGCAGTTTTCGTCATCGGGGAACTCATAAAACAGCGTTCTTATGATAGGATCGCCGTATTTATGCGCCTGCTCAAACAACTGCTTTGTGTAGGGCTTCATTGAATTTCGGATTTGAATATACTTTGTCAATATCCTTTCTACTCGCTTGCCGTAGCTCCAAATTTCATTCGGCTGACCTGAAAACAGTAGCTTTGTTCCGTCTGCTTTTTCGGGGATATAATCCTTTGCTCTGTCGCCGTGAAGACGCATTACAGGACAAAATGCACCGTACTCAAACCACCTGACTAACAGATTTTTGAATTCCGGCGACTGCGGATTTGATGTAAAAAATCCGCCTATATCCGTATTCCACCAAGGTATTCCGGCAATGCCTATTTGCTGACCTGCAACTATCTGCCGAGCCAAAACATCAAATTTGCTGTCAATATCTCCCGACCAAACAAGTGAGCCGTATTTTTGGCTTCCTGCCCAAGCACAACGGGACAGGCTGACAATCTCGGTTTCGCCCTCTTGAGTTAAGCTATCATAAAACGCCTTTTCGCAAAGGAGAGGATAGAGATTTGCGATTTTTTGATATTTACCTGCCTTGAGCCTGTGACATTCGGGAGATTTTCTTGAAAGTGTCGGCTCGATTTCGTCAAGCCAAAAGAGATGAATACCGTTGTCGTAATAATTCTTTTTGCACTTTTCCCAAACATATTCAACAGTTTCGGGATTGCTCATATCAAAGAATGCAGTAGTGCCGAAAAGGTCACATTGGGACAAATCTCCTTCGGTTTCGGCAAGAAGATTTTTCTCCTTCATTTCACGGTATGTATCGCTCTTAACCTCGGTATGAGGCCAGAATGAAATTACAAGCTGAGTTCCCATAGCCTTTAGCTCGTCAACCATTTCTTTCGGATTTGGGAATAAATCTAAATCGAATTTCATATCTCCCAAGGTTGGATAATGGTAAAAGTCGCACACGATTATATCAAGAGGAATGTTGCGTTTTTTGTATTCTCTTGCAACATCAAGAAGCTGTTCCTGATTCCAATAACGAAGTCTGCTCTGCCAAAAGCCCATTGCGTATTCGGGCATAACGGGAGCCTTGCCTGTTACATTTGAATATGCTCTCACAAGGTCTTTAGGTGTATCCTCTGCAACCACCCAAAAGTCAAGCTTTTCGGTGCAATCGGCAGTCCATATCATTTTGTCATTTGTAAATTCAGCCTGACCGATTGACGGATTGTGCCAGAAAAAACCGTAGCCCCTTGACGAAATCACATAGGGAACACTGACCTGCTTGTTTTCCTGAAAAAGAGGCAGAGTGGAATTTTTCAAATCAAATCTGCCGTTTTGGTACTGTCCCATACCGAACAGCTTTTCGTTTTCGGGAGCCTGAAATTCCGCCTTGAGCCTGTAATCGTTATCGTCAATATGTTCAAAATCAAAGTCGGATATATTCGCCTTAATCAGCTTTTCGTTTTTGTTGCTGAAAAAGGTTATAACAAGCCCTGAACCGCTCGACTTTAACTCAATTTTCGTGTTTTTGTTAGTCATAACGGCACAGTTGTTTTCCGTAACTATCAACGGTTGCTCGTCATTGGTTTTCATCAACACAGGCATATAGTCGTTGACGGCTTCGTTTTTCGTTGCATAAAATCTAATGCCGTTACCGTACGCCTCAACAGTTATATATAAGTTATCACTTTTGATTTTCAGTATGTCATTGTCCTGCTTAATATTGTTCATTCTACTACCTCGATACTCATTTCAATAGTGTATACTTTCAATCTTTACACTATTGTATATTACAGATAATTTCTTGTCAATTTATAACATTAGAATTTGAATTAAATAAAACAAACTATGTAATATTTTATTGACAAACGGGCGATTTATGGATATACTGATATTGGTTAGTATCAATAAGTATCAGTTGGTGACAAAATGGATGCGATAAAATTTTCAAAAATGCTTTCGGATAAGCATATTGTTGATTTCAAAAAACTAAAATACAAATATCCCGATGATTTTGACGAGTTTGTGGAAATATTGAAATCGTCATACTATGAAGAATTACCTATAAACGACTTTAAGGGCAACAGTATTGTTTATCTCAATTCCTGCACAGGTGTTAATTTAGATGCAGTAAAGCTGCTTTATACCTCACAAAGCTCTGCATACGGTACAAAGGCTTTGGAGGAGGAAATTGTTGCAACCTCTGCTATTGAGAGTATTGATTTCAACAGGGACAGCGTTCGAAATATTATGAAAGGTCTTGCACCCAAGGACGAGGAGGAAAACCGAATTTTCGGCTTGAAGCAGGGCTTTGAATTCATCAGTCACAAGGAAAACAAAATTACCGAAGAAAACATTTTCAAGCTTTATATGATGGCAATCGGAAATTTCCTTGATGACGAAAGCAAGCCCAAGCAGGGGAATTTTTACCGTCACGATACAGTTTATGTTATGAGCGACAGGGTTGAGCACAGCGGAATTGACCATAAGAAACTACCTGAATATATGAAATCGTTTGTAGAATTTGCAAATGCAAAGGACGGCATAAACGACTTATTGAAGGCAACAATGTTACATTTTTATATTGCTTATCTGCACCCATATTTTGACGGAAACGGTCGTATGGCTCGTCTTATTCAAATGTGGTTTTTAATTCAAAAGGGATATGAAAGCACACTCTTTGTTCCGTTTTCAAGCTATGTTGAAAAGAGCAGAAGGAAGTATTACGACGCTTATACACTTGTTGAAGAAAATTATAAGCTGTCGGGTGTAATTGACATTACTCCTTTTTTGATTTATTTTACCCAAAATGTTTATGAAAAAATGATAGACGACACAGTTAAAGCAAATACGCTTGAAAAGTATAACTCGGCACTTTCATCAGGTGAGATTACTCAGAAAGAAGCAAAGCTCTGGCAGTTTGTGCTGTCAACTTATGCCGGCGATCCATTCACAACAAAACAGCTTGAAAAGGATTTCGGCAATGCTGCCTTTGCAACGGTGCGTACCTTTGTTTTGAAATTCACGGATTTAGGTCTGCTGAATGCTCAAAAAATGAAAAATAAAGTTTTGTATAGTGTAAATTGACGGAGAAAGTCTATGAAAGTAAAATTATCCGAAATTGCAGATTGTCTTGAAATGACTATGCAGAATTGGGAGCAGTATTACAATAAAAAAACAGGTGAATTTGTTGCGCTTCCCGATTACGACAGAAATGAAGAAGACGAAATGCTTGCCGAAGAAATAGAAGAATCCGATAATTATATAAGGTTACCAAATCAATACGAAATTCGTGAATTTGATATAATGGTCGATTTTGCAGAGTCTCTTGATGATGAAGAAGCGACATACAAATTATCAAAGGCTCTCAATGGCAGAAAACCGTTTAGGCATTTTAAGGACGAGATTTTTTATCTTGGCATAAGAGAGGAATATTTTGCATTTCAAAAATCAAAATATCTTCAAATTGCCGAAAATTGGTGTAAAGAAAATAATATTGAATATATAAAGGAATAATACTATGACTGATTTAAGAAAAGTATTGAACAGTAAAAATTTAAATCAACTGAAATTCGCATGTGATATTCTTAATATTGCTCTACCTATTTCAAGCCGAAAGGCAGATATAATTAATCTATTGTATGAAACACTTAATAAAAAGGAAACACTTGATTTTGTTTACTCTTTATTGAGTGATGAAGAAATTGAAAATATCAAGCTTGCTTCATTAAATGATAAGTCTAACAATTTATATGATGAGAAAAAATTGCTATTGCTACATATGATTGGTTATATCAACATTAAAAATCAAATATTAATCAGTGATGTTATAATTGACTGTATAAATTCTCCAAGCTTAAAACTTGAAGAAAAGAGAAAACGCAACAATTTAATTAATAAATATTTCACTTGTTTTGCTAATCTTTATGGTGTTGTGCCCGTAGATAAGATTGCCAAAATATTCAATCGATACGAAGATATTAAACTGAAAGACAGCGAGCTTGAAGATATAAAGAATATGACATACATTAAGCCACTGCCATATGTTGTTGACAATGAATATTTGATAAACCGTGAAATTTTTTCATATGAAGAATGCATTGATTTTCTTTTTGAACTAACAGAAAATCAAGATGGTAAAAAACACGCAATATTACCGAAGGACGAGCTTTTTAAGTATATTGATCCTGATTATTTTGAAAAAACGCCGCAGTACAGAAAAATGCAAACAATGCTTTCATTTGAACTCGGATTAAGCAAGGCAGACGCTGAAGAAATTGCCAATGATTTTGCATATATGTGCAAGGCAGATGTGGATTTCGATTTTGTTTTTCAGTATCTTGAAGACAAAAATATCGTGTTTAAGGATATGGAACAATGCAACAGATTTATGAGTGCGTATGCAGATATGCAAAACAACACGAGGCTTTGGGAAAACTGCGGCAACACGCCTGTTGAATTGAGAAAGCAGATGAGATAATATAATTGAACTCAATAAGACCGAATGTTAATAACAGAAAAGCGCTGGAGATTTGGTTTCTCCAACGCTTTTTCCTATTGACATAGTTGTGAAATTGTTTTATTATATATATGTAATGAAATTAAATAATTTACATATAATATAAGTGGTGATTTTATGAGTGTTGATTATAAAGAGCTTTGTCTTGAATTGTTTGGTACAACCTATGTTGAAGAATTAAAGGCTATTGCAAAAAAGAATAATCGCGGTGCCGGTAGGAAAAAGGCATTTACCGAAAAGCAGATTGCAGAAATGCGAGATATGCAAACACATAATATTTCTCAGCAAAGGATTGCAGAGCATTTCGGCACTACCCGTCAAACGATTTCAAAGTACCTTAAGAACAAGTTGGACGGTCGTTTTAATTATCAAATAGATTTTATGTATAAGACCTCGGTTTGCACAACTATTTTAGTTAATTTTTGGGACGAGCAAGTTAAGATTATTAACAAAACCGATGATATTCTTCATAGGGCGTTTGGAGTTAACGAAAATCCTACTTGGGAGGATTTCAATACATTTTTGGAAGACAGGTGCTTTTCTAAATCAAGGGGTGACAGAAAGTCTGTTCTTCGTGCATTGGGGCTTGATAGCTATGACCCTTTTCAAATAATTGAGCAAACAAAGGGCAAAACTTATGAGGATAGTCAATGGATGAGGTTTAAGCGTAGGAGTTCATATGAAGCAAGTTAAATTATCCGAAAAAGAAATAATAGAAAGTGCCAATCATTCGTCAAAGGGCAATCAGCCGAAATGGTGCGTTGATGGTATCTGGTACAAGGCTGACCATATGGGCTACGAGGGACTTGCCGAGGTGGTAATTTCTCGTTTGCTCAAAAAAACGAATATTACAAATTTTGTTGAATATTATCCCTGCAAAATTGAGTTCGGTTACCACAATCGTTCGGGATGCTACAGCCATAATTTTTTGCATAAGGGATATGAACTTATTCCGTTGGAAAGATTGCACAGATTATACACTACTATCGGTTTGAGCCAAAAGCTAAAAGAATTTGACAACGCAAAGGATAGAATAAAATACACCGTTGACTTTGTTGAGGATGTAACAAAAATCAAAGACTTTGGCAAATACCTAACTGCAATGCTTGAAATAGATGCGTTTTTCCTTAACGAAGACAGACACACAAACAATATTGCGATTATTCGCAATCCAAACACAAACGAATTCAGCCTTTGCCCATATTTTGACCAAGGGTTGTCTTTACTATCCGATTTAGACGGCTTTTGGCTTGACGGTGATACCGAAAAACACATAGCAAGAGTTAATGCAAAGCCGTTTGCTACCTTCAAAAAACAAGTTGAAGCAGCACAAGAGCTATACGGTAAGCAATTAGATATTAGTTTTACTATGGACGATGTGAATAGTATTCTTGATGATTTGAATGAATATTACAATCCTGAAATCATAAATCGTGTTAAGTATATCATTGAAAGACAAATCAATAGATAATATCAAAAGCGTTGGAGATTTGGCTTCTCCAACGCTTAATTTCATTTTGTCTGTATATTGAATTTTGAATCTTACATATACTAATATAACTTGACATTATCACGGAATACCGTTATAATGATTTCATAGGTGGTGATATAATGAATATCAGTTATTTGGTGGCAGAAAATAATATTTCAAAATACAGATTATCGCAGGAAACCAATATTCCGTATTCGACGATAAGTGATATTTGCAATGGCAAAACTACGCTTGAAAACTGCAATGCTAAAACTGTTTATGAGCTTTCAAAATTCTTTGGTGTTTCAATGGAGGATTTGCTCTATAAGAATAACGATATTCGTTATGAATTTGAGGCGTTTAAGAGTAATATTCGCCACGAATTAAAGGAATTAGGCTTTAAGCAGTTTATTGTTTCGGTTCTCAAATCAGATGATATAACTGAATATATGAATAAGAAATGGTATCCTGAAGCACTATATTTATTAGCTATGCTTGATTATATCAGCCGAATTAACAAAATTCCTCTTTGCACAAAATACAATAAGTATCGCAATGCAAAACTGAATGAAATTATTTACCCTGCAAGCATATTAGCAGAGGCAAAGGTTATGAATGACGAGTCTTTGCTCGACAAGTCTAAGGCAAATGCGATTCCTGAATTTCTGCGCTTTAATATAGTTGAGAGTGAGGTGTTTGATGTTGCGTAACGATATTCAAAAAGATATGATTGATTTGTACCTCAAAGAGCTTGCAAAGGAATTCAAGCGAATTACCGGAAGAAAAATATCAGCCGAAATTATCATTGTTGGCGGTGGTTCTGTGCTTCTCAACTATGATTTTAGAATGAACAGTGTTGATGTTGATGCGTTTAACACCTATGATAGTGCTATTAAGGATGCAGCGAAACTCGTTGCTGATAAGTATAATCTTTCACAGCAATGGCTTAATGATGATTTTAAGAAAACACCGTCTTATTCGCCAAGACTACGACAGTATTCAAGTTATTATAAAACCTTTAGCAATGTGTTGGAAATTAGAACAATCAGTCGTGAGTATTTGGTAGCTATGAAAATGGTCTCGGGCAGGAAATATAAAAATGATTTGTCCGATATTCTCGGCATACTTTATTATCATTACAAAAACAATGACGAAATAACTTATCAGCAAATTGAAAAGGCGATAGTGGATTTATACGGCAATTTTGATAGAATTAAAGGTGATGTTGTAGAGTTTGTCAAAACGGCTATTGAAAACAAAACATTTGTTGACGGATATAATCTTCAAAAGGAAACCGAGCAAAGCATAAAAGATAATCTAATTCAATTTGAAGAAAAATACGAAAATGTTTTGTCAGAGGATAACGTTGATGACATTATAAATAAGTTAAGCGAATGGTAAAAAATCGAGCCGAGAGGGGTGTCCTCTCGGCTCAAATTTTTGCGGATATGTAGTTCAATTTTCGTTAATTTTATGTTTTTAATGTAAATAGGCGCCCACTTTCGCGTTTTTCAAGTCCCGAAAGTGGCTTAAATAGGGCATTTTGAATTTTTTTAATGCAAAAAAACACCAACCTCTGCGGCAGCCTCCATCTTAAATCTGTTCAAGGTTTCCTTAGCCTGTGGAACTGTATTCTTTGCCATTGTGCATACACCTCTCTTTATCTTAATTTACAAGGGCGAAAATGATGTACACGAACGTATTGCGCCCCTGCAAATCATTTTGTTAACCGCTTGCAAAAATAGTTTGTGTATCACAAACAAAAATACTAATGAAAATATTTGGCAATGAAAAAATTTTGTTTTCAAATTACGGTTAATGTTAATCAAGATTAATAATTATGCTGGATGTGTTTTTGTCTATCGAATTAATTTTTGTATAATGATAGAATGATATTGACATAAAAACAGTTGAGAATTTTTGAATTAAAGGAGAGGCGATATGAAAAAGATACATAAAATACTAATTGGTGTTATTGCGATTTTTCTTGTCGGTGCGATTGTTGTCGGGGTGTTCTTTGACGACATTTTCAGGGACACGGCGTGGTTTATTGAAAAGTCGCTGACAGCAGATGTGAAGCTGACTATCAGCGACGATAAAAACGGTGAAACGCTTGACGGCTTCGGAACGTCTGCGTGTTGGTGGTCACAGCTTGCAGGCGACAGCGAGTACGCCGAGGAAACGGCAAAGCTACTTTACAGCAAAGAGGGCTTGGGGCTTAATATTTACCGATATAATATCGGTGCAGGCTCCGCCGACAATCCGAATTCTGCCATATCAAATCCGTGGCGCAAAACGGAGAGCTTCTATGTTTTCAACGAGGAAACGGGCGAGTACGAGTATGATTTTACAAAAGACGCCGCAGCGCAAAGGTATTTAGACCTTTGTCTTTCTTACGGTTGTATTGATACGGTTGTGCTTTTTGCAAACTCTCCGCATTATTCAATGACGCTCAACGGCAAGACTTACGGAAACGAGGAATGGTGGGTAAGCAATCTTCCGAGAGAAAATTACGATGCATATGCCGACTATCTTGTTACCATTGCCGAGTATTTTATTAATAAGGGCGTTCCTGTAAAATACATCAGTCCGATTAACGAGCCTAACTGGTCGTGGGGCGTTGAAAGCGTTAATCAGGGACAGGAGGGCTGTTTTTACAACTCCGAGGATATTTACGACGTTTACAAAGCGGTTGTAAAAAAAATCAAGGAGAAAAATCTTGACGTTAAGCTCACCGGTCCGGAGTCGGGAGAAATCGGATTTAGGCTTTACGAGTGGTTTGAATATCTTTATAACGACGAGGAAATACGTCCGTACTTGGGCACTCTGTCATATCACAGCTATTGGGCAGATGATTCTGCATACAACAAAATCGCTCTTGGTGAATGGATAAAAGAGAATGTTGACGAAGTGCCGGTTGAAATGTCTGAATGGTGCCATTTGCCGTGTAATTCGCCGATAGATTCTATTGACGGCGCACTTTTGCAGGCGAGAGTTATGGCAAACGATCTTGATTTCAGCAATGTAAATTCGTGGACGGCTTGGGTAGGAGTTAACGATACAGGCATAGGCGAAGACGGTAGGGAATATTCGGACGGTCTTCTTGCGGCAAATAATGATTTCAGCGAATACAAGATTGCAATGAGATATTATGCAGTTGCACATTTCAGCAAATTCATTCCTGTCGGAAGCGTTAAAATGACGAGCAAAAAGAATATTAACGACGTTATCAAGACCGAGGAACCGCTTGAGGACGGCACGGTGAAAACAAGCGAAAGATATATTGTTAATGCTGTTTCTTACCGTACTCCCGACGGCAAAATCGTCACGGTTATTGTTAATGAGGGCGCACAGAGAAATATCACATTTAAGGTTAAGGCTGACAGTATGACGGTTTACACGACAACGCAGGAAAGTCAGCTTGAGCAGACATATCAAGGTGATATAACAAAAATTGCACTTCCCGAAAAAAGCATTACAACGGTTGTGTTTGAATGATGAAAATATAATCAAAAAACGATTTTCTTATTTCTTCGCACTTATCTTTTTTGCGAGCGAAGCGATGTTTTGAATCCCTCCGTCACGGCAAAGCCGTGCCACCTCCCTTTAACAAAGGAGGCTTGATGTTCAAGACGAAACGCTGTTTTAACCAACAAAGCCTCTCTTGTCAAAGAGAGGGGGACCGCTTGCGGTGGAGAGATTCAATTCATCATTAATAAAATCGGACGAGCAATGCTCGTCCGAAGATATATAATCAATTTGATATTGACAAATCAAAAATATCCGTATATAATAAAAATACAAGGAGCTACCGATAGACGGTTTGCCCTAATGTGATTTGTTTATTAGAAACAACCACCCAAAGGACAGTATGGGTGGTTGTTTCTTTTTTTATCTCTTATGTTCGTAAATCGAAACGATAAGAGAAACCAATGATATAATCAAACTGAAAAACAGAAACAATTCTGTTAATGTTATGTACATCATATCGCCCTCCTTTGTGAAAAACTAAGAGGACAGAAACCAACGCCCTCTCAAAAGAAGGGCAAACCACCTACCGTTATGATAGCTCCCGGAGCCGAAGCTCAAAAATATATTACCATATTCGACAATTTTTGTAAATACTTTGTTGTTTTTTATGCCTTCAGCCGGTGCATTTGCGACTGAGGGGATAAAAGAAAAACATATATTGACGAAGTCAATGATTTATGCTCGTTTTGAAATATTGTAGCCGCCGTCGATTATTGCGCTTAGGTTGTCGACAATGAATTTTTGCGCTTCCTTGCGGTACATAACGGAAATATAGGTGCCGTACTGACCTTGCCTTTCTTGCTGAAAAACGCCGATTTCCTCTGCGTTTTTTGTGGGACGCTTATGGTTTTTGCCGTTGACCTGAACAACGCTGAGCATATTTATATCAACAAGCCAGCTTGTGACAGCGGTGGTTTTAAGCGGCTTCATATTCTCGGGAATTATCTCGTTGATATTTTTAACGATTACCGAAACCGAAATCGGTTCATCGGTAATTTTTATTTTATCCAAATCAAGTGCTTCGAGTGAAAAATCAACCTTTTTAATCTTTTTGGCAGGCGCGACGCCGTTTTTTATAACCTCGCCGAGAACGTCGGAAACGTAGAACAGGCAACGCGAAATTTTAACATTGTTTATCACGTCCTGCTCGTTGACATCCTCCTTTGTCAGCGGATTTATTCCTCGTGCCAAATCGTCGATATAGTCCTTTGCGTGGCTTACTAAATTAATATCCATAAAGTTAATTTATCCTTTCTGCCGAACAGCCTTGAAATTCGCCGCTATTCAGCCTTGATTTTTGTCTTGCCGAGTGCAAGCAGGGATAAAATCAGCAATATCGGGAAGATGATTGATGACAAAATTCCTGTGTTGAGGCTATCGGAGAAGCGAGATGATACGAAGCCGACAACCGACGGACCGGAGCAACAGCCTAAATCACCGCCGAGTGCGAGCAGAGCAAACATAGCCGTTGAGCCCTTGGGAAGTGATTTTGCCGAAAGCGAGAACGTTCCCGGCCACATTATGCCAACACTCAAGCCGCACAGCGCACAGCCGATAAGTGATAATACCGGAGTGGGCGAAAGCGAGATTAAGAGATACGAAGCAATGCAAAGTACGGTCGAAGCCTTCATTGCTTTTGATATTTCAAATTTGTCTCCGAATTTTCCGTAAATTGCACGTGAGGTTCCCATTAATACAGCGAAAGACAGCGGACCGGCGAGGTCGCCGACTGTTTTTGAAACGTTAAGCCCCTGCTGTGCATAGGCGGAAGCCCATTGCGAAACTGCCTGTTCGCTTGCACCTGCGCAAACCATCATAACGAATAACAAAATGAACAGCTTATTTGTGCAAAGCTCTTTTATGCTCATTCCTTTTTCGTTCTCGCTAACAAGCCTTGCAATCGGAACCTTTGCGAAAACGAACGAATTTACAAGCGGAATAACCGCCCATATTATCGCAAGGATTTTCCAATTTTCTATGCCGAAAATACGGAAAAAGAGGGTCGATATAAGCACAACTCCGACGTGACCCCAACAATAAAACGAATGAAGCAGGCTCATTGCCTTTTCCTTGTTATCGGTGGGACAAGCCTCCATAACGGGGCTTACAAGTACCTCTAAAATTCCGCCGCCGATTGCGTAGACTATTACGCTTATTGCAAGACCTGCAAAGGCGCTTTTCATTATGCCGGGCAAAACTGCAAGCGATACCAAGCCGACCGCTGACAGTATATGTGCAATTATCATTGAGGTGCGGTAGCCGACCTTGTCAACCGCCTTTGCACAAACGAGGTCAACGCTCAACTGAATCAGAAAATTCATCGTTATAAGCAACGTGATTTTTGAAAGCTCAATGTTGTATTCACGCTGAAAGGTGATGAACAAAAGCGGTGTAAAATTGTTGATTATCGCCTGTACAATATACGCAAGAAAGCAGGCGTTTATAGTTGATTTATAGCTTAATTTCATAGTTTATTTCGGCTTTTTCATCGTTAGCGAAATTCGCTTTTTTTCTGCATCAACAGACAAAATCCAAACCGTAACAATGTCGCCGACCTTTAGCATTTCACTCGGATGTTTTATGAATTTGTTTGTTATCTGCGAAATGTGAACAAGTCCGTCCTGATGAACTCCGATATCAACGAATGCACCAAAGTCGATTACATTTCGCACGGTTCCTTTTAATTCCATTCCGGCTTTTAAGTCCTCAATACCCATAATGTCGCTTCGAAGCAACGGCTTTGGAAGCTCGTCACGAGGGTCTCGTCCGGGCTTTGAAAGCTCCGATACAATGTCGATTAACGTCGGCTCGCCGATGTCGAGCTGCTTTGCAAGTGCCGATGTGCCGAGCGTTTCGACCTGCGATTTGAGCAGGGAAATGTTACCCGTTTTTATGTCGCTTTCGCTGACATTGCAGATTTTCAAAAGCTCCTTTGCCGCCGTGTAGCTTTCGGGGTGAACAGCCGTGTTGTCAAAAACGTTTTTGCTTTCGGCAACTCTCAAAAAGCCGGCGCATTGCTCAAACGCCTTGGGTCCGAGCTTTGCAACCTTTTTAAGCTCGCTTCGGCTTGTGAACTCTCCGTTTTCCTCACGGTACAAAACAATGTTCTTGGCGATTGATGAATTGATGCCGGCAACCCTCGAAAGAAGCTGTGGCGAAGCGGTATTCAAGTCAACTCCGACAGAGTTTACGCACGCTTCAACAACGCCGTCAAGTGCGGCGGATAATTCCTTTTGCGGCATATCGTGTTGGTATTGTCCAACACCTATTGCCTTTGGGTCAATCTTAACAAGCTCTGCAAGTGGATCTTGAAGTCTCCTTGCAATGCTGACTGCACTGCGCAGACTTACGTCGAACTGCGGAAATTCCTCGGCGGCGGTTTTTGATGCGCTGTATACAGATGCACCTGCTTCGCTGACAACCATATATGTTATGCCGCAGTCAAGCTCCTTGATTACCTCTGCGGCAAAAACCTCTGTCTCGTGAGAGGCAGTGCCGTTGCCTATTGCAAACATTTTTACATTATGCTTTTTAACAAGATTTTTTATTATTTTCTTCGCTTCGTCAATTTTGTTGTGAGGCGGGGCGGGGTAGATTACTCCCGTGTCAAGCACCTTTCCCGTTTCGCTGATAACCGCAACCTTGCAGCCCGTACGGTAGCCGGGGTCAAGTCCTATTGTAACATTGCCTTTGACAGGCGGCTGCATAAGAAGCTGGCGTGTGTTTTCGCCGAAAACCTTTATTGAAGACGCGCAGGCGTTGTCTGTCAGCTCGTTACGTATTTCACGCTCGATTGACGGAAAAATCAGTCGGATGTAGGCGTCCTGAACTGCCGTTATAACCTCGTTTGTGCAGGCGTTGTTGCCCTTGCAATGAATGTTGTACAGCAAATCGAAGGCTATTGTTTTGTCGAAATCAATACTAACCTTGAGCTTGCTTTCTTTTTCGCCTCGGTTGATTGCCAAAACTCTGTGATCTGCGATTGTCTTTATGCTCTCGCTGTATTCGGCGTAGTTTTCATAAACGCCTAAATCCTCGTCGGCACCGCAAACCGATATCACTCCGTGATTTTTTACGGCATAGCGTATAAGTTTTCTACCCTGTGAATCGTCGGACACCTGCTCGGCAATAATATCTCTTGCGCCTTGCAATGCGTCCTCAACCGTCGGTACCTCGTCGGTAATGTATTCCTGTGCAAGGATTTCAGGAGAGGGAGTGCCTTTTTCCTGTGCATAGATTTTTTCGGCAAGTCCGTCAAGTCCGAGCGCCTTTGCAACGCTTGCCCTCGTTTTGCGCTTCGGTCTGAACGGTCGGTAAATGTCTTCAAGCTCGGTGAGCGTTTTTGCGTTTTCAATAGCAAGCGCTATCTCATCGGTCATTTTCTCCTGCTCGGTTATTGAAGAAATGATTTTTTCCTTTTGCTCCTCTAACGAGCGAAGATACGCCAGCCTGTCGTTTAGCTCACGTAAAAGCTGGTCGTCAAGCGAGCCCGTCGCTTCTTTTCTGTATCGAGCAATAAACGGTATTGTGTTTCCTGCGTCGATAAGTTCAACTGTGTTTTTTACCTGCCACGCTTTTAGTGAAAATTCATTTTCAAGTTGCTTTAAGATGTCCATAAAATATCCTTTATATATAATGTAATTAATATTATCAACGAAATAATTAACGAAAGAATCCCTCCGTCTTTTTGCAAGCAAAAACCCACCGTCTCGCCTGCCGGTTCGGTCGGTGCTTCTGCATTAAAATGCAGAGGTGTCCACCGGACACCCGCACCCTTTAACAAGGGAGGCTTGGGTTGTTGTGTAAGGTATGACGCAATAACAGCGTTCACTTCCATTATACCATAAATATAATCTTTTACAATACTTTTATTATGTCTGGCTTCGGTCTATAATAAAGATAGGGAGAATGTTTGTTCTTCCAAAGGAGGTATTATTATGATTAATATTACAGCAAGAGGATTTGATTTGTTACAGGGTACAAAGGACGGTATCGAAAGCGAGCTTATGCGTATCGAAAAGATGCTGCCGAAAAACGCAAGTTTTGATGTTACTCTTTCAAAAACAAAGGACGGATATAAATGCGATATTACCGTTGTTCATATCGGCTCGTTCATTAGGGGCGAGGCAGTTGCTGCGAGAATTGAGCCTGTTATCGACCTCGCTGTTGACGACTTGAAAAGAAAGCTTCGTAAGCTTAAAACATATTTTGTTGACAAAAAACGTAAGGGCGGTATTGACGAAATCGCAACAGCCTTTGAGGATTTTGACGACGACGTTTCAATGGACGATTTTGACGAGGTTTATTTTGACAGCGTTGATGTTACCCGTAAAAAAACGATTACGCCGAATATTATGACCGACGACGAGGCTATCGTTCAAATGGAAATGCTCGGACATAGCTTCTTCGTGTATCTCGGAATCGACGGCGAAACGAAGATAATCTATAAGCGCAAAAAGGGCTACGGAGTGCTCGTGTGCGAATAAAAGCTCGCTTCGCTCGCAGAGAAAAGATAAGTGAGAAAAGATAAAAGAATAGGTTTGATTGATTATATATTTTCGGACGATTGATAATCGTCCCTACGGTAGTTTTAACATTTACGAAGTCGTTTCGTTTTTGCGAAATCCCGTAGGGACGAGCATTGCTCGTCCGATTTTGCAAATGATGAATCGAATCTCTCCACCGCAAGCGGTTTTGTCCTTTTATCCCCTCAGTCTCGCAGTAGCGAGACAGCCCCCCTTGATTCTCAAAACAAGGGGAGCCTTTTTCTGTTAAAACAGCGTTTAGTCTTAAAGTGTTAGGCTCCCATTGATTTGAGTATCAAGGGGAGCCTTTGTTGGTTAAAACAGGGGAAAGCATTGATGGTCAGTTTTATTTTTCATAGCGAAGCGACTTCATATTGTTTGAGTCAATGCTTCATTTTTACTTATAAAATCGGTAGCCTTTGCCCCAGACGGTGTTGATAATTTCTGTGTTTGGGTTGATTGCGAAAAGTTTTTCACGAATACGGTTGATGTGAACGGTGACGGTTGAAGTGTCGCCGACGGCTTCGTATTTCCATATCATACTGATAAGGTCTTGTTTTGTATATACGGTATTCGGGTTTTGCGCGAGAGTTGCAAGCAGATCAAATTCTTTATTTGTAAAGGTGATTTCCTGGTCGTGATAGAAAACTCGGCGACTGTCCTTTTCTATTCTCAAAGCGTTGATTATTATAACATCATTTTCGGGCGGAGTGGTCAGGCGTTCATATCTGCTTATATGAGCCTTTACCCTTGCAACAAGCTCAGATGGGCTGAACGGCTTTACTATATAATCGTCTGCGCCGAAGCCGAAGCCCTGAACCTTATCAAAATCGTCACGCTTTGCGCTGACTAAAATTATGGGTGTATTTATAGTATCACGAATAGCTTTACAAATTTCGAGACCGTCAATTCCCGGAAGCATAATATCGAGAATGAGAAGTGCGTATTCGTTGTTTCTTGCCATACGCAAGCCCTCAATGCCGTCATAGGCGCAGTCAACCTCAAAATCGTTTGCTTCGAGGTAATCTCTTTCAAGTCTCGAAATGTTTTCGTCGTCTTCTACGATAAGTATCTTGTATGCCATAATCAGTCCTCCTGTGTAATTTTCGGCAGTGATATAATAATTGAGGTTTCCTCACCTTCGGTACTTTTTGCCCATATTTTTCCGTGGTGAAGCTCTATGATTTCCTTACACACGGAAAGTCCGAGACCTGAACCGTTTGAGACCCTTGTTCTTGCTTGGTCGGCACGGAAAAAGGTTTCAAAAATGTGAGGCAGATTTTCCTTGCTTATGCCTATGCCGTTGTCCTTAACTGTTATGATAACGCTTTTTTCGTATCTTTGCAGGGAAATTGTTATTTTGGGCTTTCTGATTTTTGAGGAATATTTGATTGCGTTTGTCATAAGATTTGACAATACCCTCAAAAATCTGTCGGGGTCGAGCATTACGGTAGTTTCTTTGTCGAAGTTGGAAGCATCAAACGAAAATTCGACGCCTTTTTTCTCTAAAAGATAAGACGCTTCCGACATATACTCGGTTAAATATTCATAGAGATTACACGGTTGAAAATTTAGCTCGATTTTTCCCGTTTCAAGATTTGAAACGTTCAAAAGCTCATCAAGAAGTCGTTGCATATCAAGGGCGGAATAGTAAATAGTTTGGAGATATTCGTGCTGCTTTTCGGGAGTGTTTGCAATTCCGTCACGAAGTCCCTCGGTATATCCCTTGATAGTGGTTAGCGGCGTTCTTAAATCGTGGGTAACACCGGCAATCAATTGCTTTCTTGATTTTTCAACTGCTTGCAGAGCGTCCATTGACTCCTTGAGCTTATCGGTCATTTCGTTAAACGCCTCGGCAGTTATGCCAAGCTCGTTTTTTCCGTAGTAGTCGATTTTGTAATCAAGATTGCCGTTTGATATTTCTCTAACGCCGTCGCAAAACATATTGATAGGCTTGACAATAGTTTTGCTCGTTATGTAGGAAACAAGAATAATTGCAAAAATAAGACCTATTGCTATCAGCGTCCATGTGAAGCCTGGGTGACTTAATATCTCAATAAGCTCGTCCTGAATTTCGGGGAAATTATGTTCTACAAATAGTTCAGCCAATCCGGTAATCAGTGCTGCAGTAAATATGCCGCCGATACAGGAAAGGGTTATTCGGGTGTTGATTTTCATATCCCTCAAGAACTTTTTTATTCGCTTCATAAGCTCACCTCTATGTCTTTATTGTAAATCATTTGCAGTCATTAATCAAGTTTAGATATATTTAATAATATTCGTTAGGCAAGATGAGAATAGAGTGCTGAAAAATAACAATATTACAGATATTAATATTTGTAAATAAAAAGTGAATTTTACATTATATAAGGTTAATTTTATCTTTAATCTTGACTTTGACGTTGAAAATAATGTAAAATGTACATAGGTATGTAAAATCTATGTAAAGCTCAGTCGGGAGGTGGATTATGGCTATCGCAACATTTAAGCGATACGAGAAAAAATATCTTATTTCAAAAGAGAAGCTTGACTCAATACTGCCGATATTACTCGAATATATGGAGCTTGACGACTACTGCCTAAACGGTAATGAGTACAGGATTTACAGCATATATTACGATACGATTAATCACGATGTTATACGTGACAATTCGGCAGGTAAGGCTTACAAGGAAAAGATGCGACTTCGTTCGTACTATCCGAAAAACGAGCCCGACGACAAAATCTTTATGGAAATAAAGAAGAAGTGCAACGGCGTGGGCAACAAGCGCAGAATAAAAATCAGAAACAGGGAGGTTGCGCCGTTTGTTAACGAGGGTATTATGCCCGAAACAAAGGATTATCTTTCTAATCAGGTTGCAAACGAGCTTGCTTATTATTTCAGCAAAAACAAGGTTGCACCGGCACTTTATGTTCAATATGACAGGCTTGCGCTTTTCGGCAAGGAGGACAAGAATTTCAGAATGACCTTCGACAGAAACGTCAGAACGAGGCGAAGCAACTTTACCTTCGGAGAAACAGAAGAGGACGAGCTTTTACTGCCGAATGACGTTTACATAATGGAGATAAAAATTCTCGGCGCAATGCCGCTTTGGCTGACAAGGCTATTGAGCGAAAACGAGCTTTTCAGTCACGGCTTTTCAAAATACGGCGTTAAGTACAAGAGGGACGCCGAAGCTCATTTGTTAAACTATTATCTGACTGACGAAAACGGCAGACAGGTAGATTTTGATTATTTTATTAATTTTTAGGAGGAAGAAAAATGCAGGATTTTCTTTATAATTTAACGAGTGGCGACTACGCTACAATGCTTAGCTGGCAGAGCGTACTTGAGGTAGTTATTTCTGCTTCAATCATCGGCTTTGTTATCAGCCTCGTTTATATGCTTACCCACAAAAAAGAGGGCTACAGTCAGGCATTTTGCGTATCTCTTATACTGCTTGCTCCGATTGTAGGTATGGTTATTTTGGTAATCGGCAATAATGTTGCAACGGCATTTTCGCTTGCAGGTGCGTTTGCGCTTGTTCGTTTCCGTAGTGCGCCCGGCGACCCGAAGGATATTGCGTTTGTGTTTATGAGCGTTACAATGGGTCTTACCTGCGGACTGGGATATTGGATTTATGCGGCGCTTGCAGTTGCAGTTCTTTGCGTAATCATTCTTGTTTTGCACTTTGTTAATTACGCAGGCAAGAAGGGCAATACATATGAGCTGAAAATTACCGTTCCCGAAACGCTCAACTATGTAGGCGTATTCGACGACGTGCTCAAGAAGTATACAAATTCATTCAAGCTCGCAAGAGTTAAGTCGGTTGATTTCGGCGCATTGTTTGAGCTTTCGTTTTCAGTTAACCTCAAGGACGACAAGGATATCAGAAAAATGCTCGACGAGCTTCGTGCTATGAACGGCAATCTTAAAATTATGCTTTCGACAGAGGCTCCTGCAACAAAGAGCTTCCATTTTCAATAATTGACAGGGATATAAAATGAAACTTAAGAAAATATCGGCAGTAGTTCTTTGCGTATTGCTTTGCGTTTCGCTTGCTTCGTGTTCGGGTCTTGACGCAACAGTCAGCGAGAAGCTTGATGTAACTCAAATAGGCGAGGAACAGCAACCCAGCGAAGAAATATTGCACGAAAAAATTGAATTAGCAGACAGCGATAATAACAAGCTGACTGTCGTTCCGGTGTTTGACAAGGACGGCGTGACGGTTATCGGCGGCTATGTTGAAAGCGCTGTTGACTCGCAGGGCAATGCGCTTGAGGCTTCAGCTTTTGAGCTTATCGGTCAGGTTATTGCGCTTTCAAAAAATGAAGCGGGTAATGTTGTGATTTCGTATGACGAGAATAACAGCATTGTGCTTATGCACGCTTTGTTTGACGAAGAAGGCAATATTATTGCTTTGCTTGACGTAACGGACGTTGACAAGGACGGCGACAAAGCAGAATATTTCCAGGTGCTTTCGCAAATTGACATTCAGGACAATTTGTTCATTAAGCTCGATACCGACGAGAACGGTAATCTGATTAACGTAACAGTTGAACAGGAGGAGGACGGAACGACCGCCGTTGTTCAACAGGACGGTAAAAAGGTTACGGTTGTTGAGGACAAGCCGAACAAATCAAGCGGGGGAAATACCGCTTCGGGTAATGATACGAATACAAGCAAGAGAGAAAATCACATTATTCTCGGCAAGAATTCAACTGCAAAAACTACTGCTAAATCGGGCGTTTCGATTTCCGAAGGATTGGTAAAAATCACCGAGGCGAAGAATTATGTCGTTACGAGTGATACAAACGAATGGCACGGCAGAATAGTCGTTACTCTTCCGAATACGGCGGAATGCGAAATAAGGTTTGAAAACGTAAATATTTCCTACAACAAGGGCAATATTCTTCAAATTCAGGACAGCAGTATTGAGACTGAAAGAACCTTCCTTGAAACAGAGGTTGAGGCAACCGATTCGATGGACGACGCAATTAAGCAGATTGCGGAAAGCAATATGGCGCCGAATGTTGATTTGGTATTTCCGACAGGTACTTCATCAACCTTCCATTCAACCGCAAACAGCTACACGGGCGTTATATATAACGAATCGAAGCTGACATTAAAGGGTAACGGAAGTCTTACCGTTGAGTCAAGGACGAATGCCGACAATTGCCTATGCTCGACAAAGAGCGTTACTATCAAGAATTTAACGCTTGATATGACTACTGCGGCGAATACTTCAACTCATAAGCTTGCCGCCGCTTCCGGCTCGGCAAAGGGTATTTTCTCTTACGGCAAGGTGACTATCGAGTCGGGCAATGTAAACATAAAAACCAACGGCGACGCAATAAGATGTGATGATTTTTATTGCAAGGGCGGCGTTGCTTCGATAGTATCATCGGCGTGCGACGCTATTGATACGGATGACAGAATACATATTTCGGGCGGCAACATAACCTGCATTGCGCTTGAAAAATCGTCATTTAAGGTGCGCCGAGTAAACAACACAGTCAACGGCGTGGCGGATACTAATCTTAAAGTAAGGCTTGACGAAAATAATCAAATACGAGATTACTTTAAGATTACGGCAGGTACTGTTGTCGGCGAAAGCAAGAAGCTGACAGAGGTTACGATTGCCGATCAAGCTAATATTCTCGCAAAAATAAAGAAAAGCACTTCAAACTCGTCAACTGACGGCGCAATAAGTGCTGACGACAGCTCACGCAGACAGATTATAACAATTAAAAATTCAAGCGGTGCGCTTGTTAAGGCTTCACAGAATAAGTGTACAAAATTCCTTTATTCCTCTTATGCGTTGAGCGAAAATGAGGAATATACAGCCGTGGGAGATTCAACTACAACACCGGCGGCAGTTGATTGGGACACAAAAATCGGTGAGGCAAAGATAAAATCCACCAGATAATTCGTCTTTTGACAGAGGCATATAAAATGAAAAATATTAAAAGAAACAAACCAGTAAAAAGAATACTGTCATTGCTTACGGTAATTGCACTTTTAGTTACAAGTGTAATTGCCTGTCCGGTTGTGACAAGTGCTGCCGACGCACCGTCAAGTCTTGAAAGCTCGGGACTGAGCTTTTGGGCAGACCCCGAAAATTCGCTTACTCAGCAGGATGTTGACGACTTTACACGAGGCACGTCAAAAACAACAATGACGGGCGCAGTCGGCGTATTCCGCCGTGCGACGAATGAAAACAAGTATTATCTGTTTTTGCCGAGCAATGCGGACTGTACAAATCTTAAACTATGGTTCAGCGCAAGCACCGCATCAATAAGCGGAACAACTCTCGTAAGCGGTGAGTATACATCGGTATTTGCAGATATCAACGCAGGCGGCGTTTCAAAGGAATATACGCTCAAGATAGGCACAAATTCTTATACGCTCGTTGCAATTAAGTCGGGAGATGTGGGTACGGTTTATATTGATACTCAAAGCGGCTCGATTTCCGAGGTTAATTCAACTAACCACGACACATATACAAGCGGCACGATTATGGTTATTGCGCCGGACGGCACTATTGAGTATGACGGCATTATGGAAAAAATGTCGGGTAGAGGTAACGGTACTTGGGATAAGGCTAATGTAAAAAATCCGTATAATGTAAAGCTCGCCGTTTCGACCTCGCTTTTAGGTATGCCGAAAGCGAAGAAGTGGGTGCTTCTTGCAAATGCGGACGACGACAGTCTTGTGCGAAATCAGATTACATATGATTTTTCAAAGTATATCGGCGTTAAGTATCAGCCTGTGTGCAAGCCTGTTGATTTATACGTTAATCAGCAGTATTACGGCTCGTATTCGCTTTCCGAAAAGGTTGAAATAAAATCAAATCGTATTAATGTAACCGACGCTTATGATAATCTTGAAATTGCAAACGGTACGGTTGACGAAGCAACGGGACTTGTTGTACCTGCCGATTTGACGGGTACAAAGGTTAACGCATATCTTACCGTTTCAGGTAAAGATACTGCAACTGCCGATTTGACGAGTATGGCATTAGAGGTTGGTGCAAAGAAGTATTCGAGTGATTTGAAAAATCCTGATGATTATTCGGGCGGTTATCTGTATGAATTGGAAATATCAAAGCGATGGACTGAAGAAAATGCTGGATTCGGAGCCTATGCGCGACAGGGCTGGGTAATTAAGAGTACGGATTATATATCGAAAAATATGCTTAACTATTCCTATGATTTACTTTATGCTCTTGGCTCTTCGGTATATAACGGCGGTGTTGTTCCAAGCAAATCCACAACGACAAGCTGCTCGGGATTAATAGCGACTGTTATGCTTTACGGAGCAAGCTCTTGTACAAATCCTGCTCCTGCAACGCAGTATCAAAACAAGAAATGGAATGAAATATTGGACGCAGACAGTGCAGTTAAATATTACTGGACGCAGGAGTATTTCAAGAATATGGACTCCTCAACCTCGTCGACCTATTTCTACAAGGATAGCGACTCGGTTGATTCTATGCTTTATGCAGGTCCTGTTTGGGATATGGACAATGCAATAGGCTACGGCAGAAGCGGAAGCCGTTGGGGACACAGTTATACTTCTACTGACGATTGGTATACAAAAAATACTCGAATCTACCGTTGGAGATATAATGACTCGACAACGACATATTCAGATGATAAAAAGGCGCCTTTAAGTCTGTATGGTGCTCTTGCAACAAACTGCTCCGATTTTTGGAGCATGGCTCAAAATCAGTGGTACAGCATTATGAAGCCGGCTATTAAGGTTTTGACAGGCGAGGCTATTGACGAAACAGGCGTGCTTCACGATACGGCATATTATATCAATACCGTTGCAAAATCGGGACTTATGAATAATATGCGTATAAGCTCTACAAGCTCGTATGACGCTCAGGGCTTCATTAACGGCTTTAACGATTGGTTTAATGCTCGTGATACTTGGATTACAAGTCAGCTTTCGACTGCCAACATTTCAAGCGCATCAGTTGAACAGACGAGGGATTGCACATATAACGGTTTGGAGCAAACTCCGAATTTAAGCGTTAGCTACGAGAGCGTTAAGCTTGTTGAGGGCGAGGATTATTCTGTTTCTTACAGCAACAATATCAACGCAGGTACCGCAACTGCAACTCTCACAGGCTTGGGAAGATTCAGCGGTACAAAGGACGCTGAATTTACAATAAACAAGGGTACGATAGGCTCGGTTGAGATAAACGAGGCGGCTTATGTCGGCGACACTCTTGAGGCTGTGGTAAAGGCGCAGGACGGAGCTGTTCTAACCGACGGACTTTCGTATCAATGGAAGACCGAGTACGGAAATATAGACGGCGCAACTGCTTCGAGCTACACAGTTATTGACGGTATGCAGGGCAAGAATATCAGCGTTACCGTAACAGGCAATACTTCTGACTTCACGGATACGGCGGTTACATCTAATTCCTGCTTTGTAAATTCCGGTGAACGTCCGACAGGCTATACAAAGACGATTGCTTCGTGGGATTATGATTACTCCGCTAATGAAACAGGACTTGTTACTGCCGACGAAACAGGAGCGCAGTATTACTATGCGGCAACTAACGGCGAAAAAGCGGTAACAGGCGTTCTTACTGCAAGTGTAAATGCGCTTGACAATGCCCAGATTAAGTGGTCGGGCTCTGCGGATTTGTATGCAAATCCCGAAAGCTCCGTATCCTCCGATCAGTCTCCGGTTATGTCTACAAGCAAGACTAATAATATTGCTTGGGGCGAATATCCGTATTTTACTGTTGAAGCCTCGACAATAGGCTTTGAACACATTTCGTTCTCTGCAAGGCTGGGCGGTTCAAAGAAGGGACCGAGAGATTGGAAGCTACAATATTCGCTTGACGGCGTTACATACACCGACATTGAAAATGCAACATATTCTATTACAAAAAACAAGAATATGGAGCAGGCGTTTGATATGGTTTCGCTTCCTGCCGAGTGCGATAACAAAAATGTTGTTTATATCCGAGTTGTTGCTTATACTAATATTGCGATTAACGGAATAAATACGATAGTTGCTCAGACAAGCGGCGACGCGTCTATTAATAATATCAGAGTATACGGCGCATCAACCTCGGTTGTTACCTCGCTTTCATCACCGACTATAACAACCGACTCAATCGCAGATACGAGCGAGCATATTTATAACAATAATAGTGTAATAATAACCGACACAAACGGCGGAGCTGATTTGTATTACAGCATTAACGGCGGAGAAGATATTAAATATGAAGCACCGTTCAATCCGTTTACATCTGCAAATACCGTCGGTGATACAGTTACTGTCAGCGCTTATGCAAAGCACGAGGAGATTACCTCCGAGTTAAGCGAGCTTGTGCTGACGTATGCCGGTGATTCGATAGTTCAATGGCACTTTGAAAATTACTCGCAGAATGTTTCAAACGGCGCAGTATTTTCAAACGGCGGCGCTTATGACGAGAGCGCAAAAATGACTGCCGTTGCGGATTCAAAGAATATGTATGTTCCGTATTGGCACGCAGACAACAAGGCATTCTTGCTTGCTCCCGACGACGGTGCGCTTTGGAGCGCAGACAGCGGATTTTACTACGAGCTTTCAACGGTAGGTTACAGTAATATCGCATTTTCGGCAAAGGCTTACACAACGGCGCAGGGACCGAAGAGCGTTCAGCTTCAATATTCACTCGACGGCAAGAGCTGGAGCTCGGCGAGTGATAATATTACACTCACCGCAACCGGCACACTTTCTCAGCTATTGTATAATGCACCGCTTCCCGCAGAATGTGCAAACAAGAGCGTTGTTTATATCCGACTTGTAACGGTAGAAAATTTGACATGCTCGGGCACAACGCTTCATAACTCACTTTCAAAGGGTAATCTTTATGTTAATGATATAATCGTTTCCGGTAACAACGATACCGAAACGCTGAAAATGCCGTACACAAACAGAACGACGGATTATTTCAGCACCTCGGCTATTAAGTATCACAGCGTTGACGGCGTTCCGATGAAGTACAGCGTTATCGACGCAAACGGCAATATGATTATGTCGGGCGATTATGTTGAAACAGGTATTGATATTTATAACAGCGGCAAGCTAAATACATTTTCAAGCGGACCGTATACAGTCAGCGTTTGGGAACACAACGGTGACGACGCTTCGGCAATAAATGTCAAGAAATTCTATTACAAGGGCGAAACTGTTACGAAGTTTAATTATAATGATACTACGAAGCTGTTTGCCGATTATGTTGACGCAACGCTTACATCTGTCGGTAATACCTCCGGTGCATATGCCGGTACGCTTTCGATGTATCCGAATGCGCAAACGGCGACAACACTCAGCTACACAGGCGCTTACGGCGTTAAGACCTCGTGGGCGAGTGACAATAGATTTACCGCAACGAAGGTGCTCGATAATGAGCAGGGCAACGGCTACTGGCTTATTAAGACCTCGTCAAAGGGCTATTGCGATTTGACACTCAATTTGGAGCAAATTAGCTCGAACAAGGGTCCTCGTGACTGGGGTGTTGCATATTCAACAGACGGTGTAAGCTATACATTTGTGGCTAAATCGAACGTTAGGGCAATAAGCAATGACGCAACTAATTCACCGATTGAGTCTTACAACAATCTTCCGCTTCCGTCGGGTTGTGACAATGCCGATGAGCTTTACATTAAGATTTTCATCAACGGCGGCGAGAGTGTTGACGCAACGGAGCTTGAGAGCGTTGTTAAGGGTAACACCGGTATTAACGGCATTGAGCTTTCGGGTGTGAGAATACCGCAGCTGCTTGATGTTGTGTTTACAACGAAAGCGGTTTTGACCGACGACGGAGCTATCAGCGACACATTGGTTGACGGTTATGTATTCGTAAACGGCAACGCTTATGAAACCAAAAACGGCTCATTTACTATGCAGATTATGCAGGGCGAGAGCTATTCGTTCTATGCAAGCATAAATGAAAACGCAACCTTTGCAAGCGATATACAGACGGTAAAGGCTGACGTAGGATGTGAGCACGTTATCGGAATTAATCCGTATGATGCAAACGGCGACGGCGTTATCAACGCAAAGGATTATGCGATGATTTATAAATACGACAGATTTGCTTCAATCCGCACTGTATTGCTCGACGGCTTTGACGCGTTCTACAATACAAAGCAGTAATTTCGTAATAATCTTCAAGGCACCTTGCTTATCGGTAGGGTGCTTTTTGTGATTACAATTTGTAATATATACTTGCTTGCAAGGAATTGAAAATCCTCTATTTTAGGGCGTTTTGCATTTTTTGACACTTCTACATTTCGTATTAAAAGGTTACAATTACAAAAATGCATACAATATATTGTATTTTTTGAGAAAAACCTATTGACACACGCACAATATTTTGTTATTATGTAAAAGACTTCTGAAAAGAAAATTACAAATTTGTTACAAACCGAATGATTATTACAAACAAGGGGTAAGAAAATGAACATTATCAAGAGAAACGGCTCGGAGGCAACATTTGATATTAACAAGATTATCATAGCCGTATCAAAAGCAAATCAGGCTTGTGAAAAAAAGGAGCTTTCGCAGGGACAGATTAACGAAATTGCAGAATATGTTGAGTTCAAAATCCGCAAGGCAAACAGAGCTTTGTCGGTTGAGGAAATTCAGGATATCGTTGAGGATCAGATTATGGCGCAGGGCGCATTTGAGGTTGCAAAGCGCTATGTAAAGTACCGCTATACTCGTTCTCTTGTTCGTAAGGCTAACACCACCGATAACCAAATTCTTTCTCTTATTGAATGTAATAACGAGGAGGTTAAGCAGGAAAATTCAAACAAGAATCCTACCGTAAATTCCGTTCAGCGAGACTATATGGCAGGCGAGGTATCAAAGGATATCACAAAGAGAATTTTGCTTCCTGAGGATATTGTCGAGGCTCACGAAAACGGTCTTATTCATTTCCACGACGCAGACTATTTTGCACAGCATATGCATAACTGCGACCTCGTAAACCTTGAGGATATGCTCCAAAACGGCACTGTTATTTCCGACACTATGATTGAAAAGCCGCACAGCTTTTCGACTGCCTGCAATATCGCAACTCAGATTATCGCACAGGTTGCATCCTCACAGTACGGCGGTCAGTCGATTTCGCTTACTCATCTTGCACCGTTCGTACAGATAAGCAGAGAGAAAATTCGCAAGCAGGTTCTTGAAGAGGCAGAGGATTTCGGCGGCGAGCTTACAGAGGAAAAAATCCAAAAGATTACCGAAAAAAGACTTCGTGACGAGGTTTCCCGCGGCGTTCAGACTATTCAGTATCAGGTTGTTACCCTGCTTACAACAAACGGTCAGGCTCCTTTCGTAACAGTATTTATGTACCTTAACGAGGCTCGCAACGAGCAGGAAAAGAAGGACCTTGCGCTCATTATCGAGGAAACGCTCAAGCAGAGAATACAGGGCGTTAAAAATGAAAAGGGCGTTTGGGTAACGCCTGCATTCCCGAAGCTTATATATGTTTTAGAGGACGACAACGTTGACGACGACAGCGAGTATTTCTACCTTACAGAGCTTGCGGCAAAATGTACCGCAAAGCGTCTTGTTCCCGATTATGTAAGCGAGAAGGTAATGCTTGAATTAAAGGGCGACGTTTACACTCCTATGGGTTGCCGTTCGTTCCTTACTCCCGACCGCTTTACTGCCGCAGGCGTTGGCAATATCGCAAGAGCAAAGAATTATGTTGAGGGCAAGAAGAAGTATTACGGCAGATTCAATCAGGGCGTTGTTACAATTAACCTTGTTGACATTGCTTGCACCTCGGGCGGCGATATGACGAAGTTCTGGCAGGTATTTGACGAAAGACTTGAGCTTTGCTACCGTGCGCTTATGTGCCGTCATAACAGATTGAAGGGCACTCTTTCCGACGCCGCACCTATTTTGTGGCAGCACGGCGCGCTTGCAAGACTTGACAAGGGCGAGCCTATCGACAGACTTTTGTTCGACGGTTATTCAACAATTTCGCTCGGCTATGCAGGTCTTTATGAGTGCACAAAGTATATGACAGGAAAGTCGCATACAGACGAAACAGGCGGCAAGGATTTTGCATTAAAGGTAATGCAGTATATGAACGACGCTTGTGCAAAGTGGAAGGCAGATACAAATATCGACTTCTCAATCTACGGCACTCCGCTTGAGTCGACTACCTATAAGTTTGCAAAATGTCTTCAAAAGAGATTCGGCATAATCAAGGGCGTAACCGATAAGAACTATATTACAAACAGCTATCATGTTCACGTTGCAGAGGAAATCGACGCATTTACAAAGCTGAAGTTTGAAAGCGAGTTCCAGGCGCTTTCACCGGGCGGCGCAATCTCTTATGTTGAAGTACCGAATATGCAGGATAATATTCCGGCAGTATTGCAGGTTATGAGATTTATCTACAACAATATTATGTACGCAGAGCTAAATACAAAGAGCGACTACTGTCAGTGCTGCGGCTACGACGGCGAAATCAGAATTGTTGAAGACGAACACGGCAAGCTCATTTGGAGATGTCCTAACTGCGGCAACGAGGATCAGGACAAGATGAACGTTGCACGCCGTACCTGCGGATATATTGGAACACAGTTCTGGAATCAGGGCAGAACACAGGAAATCAAGGACAGAGTTCTCCACCTGTAGTTTTATAACCTTATAATTAATCTCCCCTTAATTTTCAAGGGGAGATGTTTTTTTGAAGATTTGTGTTTTTTTGTTTTCGTCGATGGTGAGAAGCAGGATATCTGACAGGGGTGTTTTTGCGTCTTCGATTATGCGTTCTACTTCTTTTTCGGTTAAGCCGGAATAGCTGACGGCGTTCTGTTGAAGCCTACCGTCGACGACTAAATTTATTACTAAACCGCTTCTTGCGGGATTTTTGTTTATATCCTGCGGCGTTGCGCTTCTGTAAATCGGAAAGGGAAGAAAGCTGATGCTTCCGTTGTCCTCCATTAAGGCATAATCAATTTCACCGATGTCAAAATAGCCTTGATTTCTCGCTTGAGTTATCAAATCATTGATGTTGATTTTTGCTTTCCTGAGCGCGCCTTTACTTATTTTACCGTTTGAAATAAGAATGATGGGACTGCCGTTAAGAAGCTTTCGTGCCTTTGTGCTTTTGCGACTTAAAAATGACAGTAAAATTTCTATCGCGGCGTATACGCTCATGGCGATTACCCCGTAGTACCAGCTTTTGTCGAGATTTGTCGCCATTTCTGCGGCTATTGAGCCTATCGTTATTCCGACTACGTAATCAAAAAACGACATCTGCGAAATTTGGCGGTGTCCCATTAATTTGTCGAGTACAAACAATGTTAAAAACGAGCCAGCGGCGAGCACTAATACATACAACGCTTCCATAAAAATCACCGTTTTTATTATTAGCGATTTTTATAATAAAATACTTAATTGCAATTGATATAAGTGTTTGGTATAATGAAGTAGATTTAGGAGGGGAATTATGAAGAAGTTTAAGAAGTTTATTGCGCTTGCACTTTGCGGCGCTATGGTCGCAGGCTTTGCAGGTTGCTCCGACAAGACCGAAAGCGGTGTTATCGACAGTCTTTTTACGGACAGCTCAAAGATTTCATACAGTCTTTCGTATAAGGAATTGAAATCATCAAAGAAAAATTCAACAAGCGCTTGGCGGCAGGGAATGGTGTCGGGCAACGGTATGCAGGGCTTTGTTGAAAGCGGCTCGCCGTACAGCGACACATTCATTTTTCAAAATATGCATTTCATTATGCCGAACCAAAATCAGCGCACCTGTCCCGATACTGCTTTTGAACTCGAAACTGTAAAGCAAAATATCGTTAAGGGTGAGGATATTGTTGACAACGCTTCGTATGATGATGTTTACAGATTCCATCCCGGCGGTCAGCTACGCTTGGAGCTTGACGGTAAGGGCGAAAAGGATTACGCAAGATACACGGATTACGAAACCTCTCAAGTCGGCGTGCATTACAAAAACGGCGACGGCGAGTGGGACAGAGTATCATTTACTTCAATGGCTGACGGCGTTGTAATTACAAGGCTTTCGTCATCAAGCGAGGGTGCAAAAGTCAATGCAACACTTTCGTTTGACGATTTGTCGACGCTTGCTAATTTCGGTGACAGCGACGAAGCGAATATGAAGTATAAAAAGGTAACCGACGAAAACGGCGAGTATCTTGCACTTGTTGCGCATTACCCGAATTACGAAAACAGCGAGCTCAAAAACGGCGGATATGCAACGCTGACATATATCGTAACATCAGGCGGCGAAAAGCAAGCCGTATCTCTTGAGAAGAAAACGAAGGAATCGCAGTTTTGCGGTGAAAACAAGGGCGTTAAGATAAGCGGCGCAGACGAGGTTTATCTCATTACGGTGTCGGACAGAACGTACGATATGGGCAGCATTGACGATTTTGAGGCGCAAACGGAATTTGAATTGATAAACGACCTTGAAAAAACTACAAAGGCGGTAGCTCAAAAGTATTCTCAAAACGGCTCGTTTGATTACGACACCGCTCTTGAAAATCACCTTGCTATATATCAGCCGCAGTTTGATGCAGTTACGCTTACATTAGAGGACAGCGGCGCTTCAAACGAGAAGCTGTTGTCTGACCAAAAGGGCGCAAAGAGCATTAACGCTGCTTTGGCACAGCGCACATATTATGCAGGAAGATATGCGTATTTATGCTGCTCCGGTTATTCGACAAGCAGGCTTTACGGTATGTGGACAGGAGAATTTAACACAGGCTGGGGAAGTAAGTACACAATGGACGCAAATGTTAATTTGCAAACGTCGTCGATGAACACCGGCAATATGAGCTCAACTCCGATAGGATATGCTTATTTCATTCTTCGTCAGCTCCCCGATTGGGAGGAAAATGCGCTTGCAACTCACGGCTTTACAGACGCTATTCAGGCACCTGTAAACACCGACGGCGACAAGGCAGTAATTACCGAAACCTGTTATCCATACCCGTTTAGATATTGGAACGCAGGCACGTCGTGGATGATTCAGCCGTTGTACGAGACCTTGCTTGTCTACGGAAATATTCAAATTCCGCTTAGTGATGAGTTCGATTTGTATTCGCTCAAATCCGTGCTTGATATAACTGATGAGGATATTGCCGAATTTGAAGAGCAGGGATATATGATGCTTGAGGAGGATATTCTTCTTCCTATGCTGACAAAATCTGCAAACTATTGGGCACAGCTTATGACTCCGGAATATTATACCGACGAAAACGGCGTTATTCATTATGAACAGGGCAAGACGGAGCTTAACGAGGGTGAAGCATATTGCATTTTGCCGTCGTATTCGCCTGAGAATAATCCTTCAAATTATCCGTCGCCGTCCGACGCAAACTGTGCTATTGATATCAGCGCATGCCGTGACAATCTCGAAATGCTCAAAAGAGTTATGGCAGACGTAACACCTGAGGCAGATTTCGGCAAGTGGCAGGAATTAGAGGATAATTTGCCGCCGTATCTTTACGATGAAACAGGTGCGCTCAAGGAATGGGCAACTACAAGCTTTGAGGAAAACAACGAGCACAGACATCTCAGTCATTTGTACTGCGTATGGCCTCTGTTTGAAACGCAGAAAAACAAAACGCTTGCAGACGCGTGCGTTCAGGCTATTGCAAACAGAGAAAGTGAAAACGAGGCTTCTCACGCACTCGTTCACCGTTCGCTTATTGCCGCAAGACTTAAGGACGAAGACGCTTTAAGCGACGCTCTTTTGAAGCTGATGAATCACAAAATCAGATATAATTCACTTATGACAAATCACGATTACGATAGAGGCAGCTGCTATTGTACCGACTTCGCAATCGGATATTTGGGAATTATCAACGAATCACTCGTGTATTCGAATATCGGCGAAATCGGACTTCTTCCCGCATTGCCTACGAGCGGCTTTGACAAGGGCGAAATCACGGGAATAAAGACAAGAACGAGAGCAACCGTCACTTCTATGAAGTGGGATATCAACAGTAAAACCGTCGAAGCGGTAATAACCTCCGATATCGACCAGACAGTAGCTATAACCTGCGGCGACAACGAGCAAGCCCTTGAATTTAAGGCAGGCGAAAGCAAAAGCGTTTCGTTTAATATATAAAATTTGTACATAAAGAAAATCGACTTGGAGCAATCCAAGCCGATTTTTTCTGGTTCTATAATAAATGTTGGGGTGGGAACTCCAACATTTATTTTTTTGCATAAA
>CAMCPL010000012.1 GCA_945876745.1 uncultured Clostridia bacterium | reverse complement strand
TAATTATGCTTTTTTTTTTCGGGGGGGGTCGGCCCCCCCCCCCCCCCCTTGCCGTTTTGTGTTGTGACCTGGGGGGGGGCGGCGTCCTCGACGACCCGTTATTTTATCCCCTCAGTCGGCAAAGCCGCCAGCTCCCCTTACAATAAGGGGAGCCTGATATTCAAGACGGAGTGATATTTTAACGAACAAAAGAGGGACAAAGCCGTCCCTCTCTTTTTGTTATTATAGCAATCCGTCAAGGAAAGCACCGCCACCATCGGCAACATCTTTTATTGTAATGTTGTTTGTGTAACCGTCGGTTGCGATATTGACAACATAGGTTGATGTTGTGATTGCCTCGGAGTCGCAGGCAAATTTTACTATTTCGATTTTTGGCATTTCAAAATTCTTCATTGTCTGCACCTCCTTTAGTCAAGATTACAGGTTGTTATATCATCACTGTAAACCGTTTGTGTATCGCCGTTGCTGTCTACATAAATGAGATATGAGCGAGCGTACAATGTTCCGGTTTTGTTCTTTGAGTAAGACATCTGAAGCGAATACTCGTGATTGTCGCCCTGTGTATCGGAAACAACCTTTAATGCCGAGCCTATCTTAAGAGTATCAGCGTTGTTGTATTTTCCTATTACAGCGCCTGCTTCAACAGCCTTTGCACCCTCAGGGAGATAGTACTGTGCATTTATTACCAAATAATTGTATGTTGGATCTGCATGTGTTGTAAATACACCGGTTACAATAGACTTTGCCTCTGTAATAGGCGTCTCAACCTTTGTTATATAGATTGTTTTATCAACACCGTTCAAATGCGGAGCAAAGATGTAGCTTTCGTTAATCGGAGCTATAATGCTGCCGTCAGCGTTTGCGTATGCGTACTTGTCTGCGCCTGTCAGCTGAATCTTCTCATCGTAGTAAGCGGTGTATCCCGGTGTTCCGGTTGTGCCGTTTACATAAACACCAGGCAAGCCAACAATTGTACATCTATTAGCTTCGGTTTCATTGAAAGTATAAATCGCACGGTAAACAAGCTCTCTTGTTCCGACATTTGTTTCATCACCGAATAAAGGTTCCCAGCCTGTGCAATTGTAATACGGAATAATCGGAGCAATACTCGTATCTTTTCTTGTATACGGCTCGCCTACTGTCGCAGTGTCAAATTTGATTGTATTGCCCGACTTGTCGAGATAACGAACACGGGTTGTTTTTTGTGTTTCATCAGTTGCCTTGAAGTCAAGAACATAGCAAATATATGTTGTTTCGCCCTTTACTACATCGGAAATTTGAACATCAGTTGTACCGAGCTTTTGCTCTACGCCGTTTACAGTCTTAACCCACTTGTATACGGCATACATCGGTAAGCCGGTCAATGTTGAACCGTCGTTAATCGTTGGGATTGTGTAATCGCTGAACTCAACTGTTGAGCCGTAAGCGAGATTTTCATAACCCTGTGTAAAGGTTGCAATGTCGGTTGTATTGCCTTTGCCGTCGTCCTTTCTGATTATGAAGGTCTGGCTGTACTTTGCAAGACCGTCTACGGTAAGTTTTGTATAAGCCGTGCCGACACTTGTAGACATTGCGTTAACATCTTGAATGCTTGCATAACGGTTGTTATCGTTTGCTACATAATCCTTTGCAGCATTAAGAATACTCTTTGCATTTTCTAAAGCCGAGGTTTCATACTTGTAAGCCGCATCGTCAACATTAACAGCAGTTTCAAGAGCTTTAATATTTGCTTTAAGCGCTGACATATCTATAACATCACGCTCGTACACGTGACCACATACTGTACAATGCCAAGTATCTGATGTTTCGCCCTTCTGCATCAACTCATTTGAACAAGCAACGGTTGATTCGGTCTTTACTCTCTTGTAAGTAGCGGCTTGGCTTGCAGTTGCCTGCGGAATTTCATTCCATGAATATGTTGTTACTTTATGCTGACTGTCGCCGACATATACTTCTGTTTGTTCCGGTAATTCAGGTACAACTACATCTGCTCCGATATTGTATTCAGCAGAGCTGATAAATCCATCGTTTTCATCAACGAATCTAATCGTTACCTTTGCGATATAGTGGCACTTTGTACATTCGCCGTTCTCAATAGTATGGTTTTCGGTTACTTTATGTTCGTTGTTGTACGAACAAGTCTTTGTATGAGTTGAGCCATTGTTGTCATCAACCCAATTGCCCCAATTGTGAGCACTTTCGTCTATAGCAACATCTCTTGTATCTGTTACATCGCAACGTTCACAAGTTGCCGTTTCTGTTCCTACTTTTGTGCATGTTGGATCAACAGTCCGAACATAATTTGTAAAGCTGTGACCGAGTGCAGGAGTAGTTTTTGGGGTTCTGCTGATTTCTACATTACAATTTGAACATTTAACAACTTCGTCATATGAGCCTGGAGCTGTACAGGTTGCAGGTTGCTCATTTTCTCTTACTGGTTCAGCAGATTTATGCTTTTTTGGCTCGGTGGTAGCAATAGTTAAGTAGTTATTAACAACATCATCAATATCGGCACCGACACTTGTAACAGCAGCAGAAACATTAGTACTATATGAATACGAATTCGGATTCAGCTTAAGTACCTTTTCAACAGCCCTGTAGTAAGCATCCAAAGAAGCTGCACAATAAGCAGTGTCGCCTGCTTTTTTTACATTTGCATAAGTGGACTTAATATCATCAATCTTTTCTTTAATCGGCTGGTAGTTTACAATATAAACAGTAGTTGTACCGTTTTTATTATTGGTATTACCAAATGTAAAATCTGCAGTAGACCTATCATAACCACTACTTGTAGAATAAATAGTAGCTCGCCAAGAAAGATTTGTAAATGTTGTTATTGTAGTTGTCGGTACGCCAACATAATAAAGTGAATTATAGAAATATCTTGTTGTGTCATCATTTCCAAATTTATGATATTTATCATCAACCGGTCCAAATGCCCAATTTCGAGTATTACTATAAGACTTATCTTCTTTCGCTCCATTTGAGTGCCAATTAGTTTTAATTTCAAAATCTGAAGAAGTAGGAGCCATGTTTCTCATACCGCCTTCCTTTGCATCAGACTTAGCATAACACATCACTATATTGGCACACTCGTTCTCGCCATCATACAAATAAACCATATCACCATATTGAATACCAGTATAAACATAATAGTACCAACTTAAATACTTAACTGCTCTTGTTTTTGTATCACTACTAGTCCACGGTGCATTTACACAACCCTTTGCATACAAAACATTGCTCATTTTATCTTCAATACCGCTTGCAGGTGTATTCCAAAAATTAGTTGCATTATATCCGTCAGCAGAATCTGCAGATTGAGTAACTGTACCTGTATAACCTTCAAATGTCTCAACATGACTTTTAACATAATCTGCAGATTCCTTGAAGGCTGATGTTGGGTCAGAACTATCATAAGCCTTTTCAATGGTAAGATTGCTTAAAGTAAATCTACCAAGCTTATCCAAGCTCTGATTAACGGAACCTATTACAAGATAATTTAGTGAGGTCGGCTCAAAAGTACCGGATGTAGTATAGTCTATCACAGTTTCTTTTGTAGAATGATTCTTAACGAGAACACTAATCTTCTTATCACTGCCGGAAGTCAAGGTAATATCATAAATTGTACCGTCAACAGGAGTGACTGGAAGAGCCTCACTTCCGCCCGCATAAAGCTTATTGTCGTTTGTTGTCCATTTCAGTACGTCGCCGTTATTTCCCGTACCAAGTGAGAAAACACCGGCACCTGAATCAGAGTTCTTGCTGAAGTACTGCTCTGTCCAAGAAATCCTAAATCCTTTGCCACCGAGATAGCTGCCAATATTATCGATATAGATAAATCCATCGTACATATACAAGCCTGTTAAACCAACATTTTCAGCATTTACTGTTGCATTCCCGTTATCATAACGGAAGGTCATAGCCTGACCCGATGTAGCCTTTGTTACACAAGGATATGTATTATAAATTGTTTTTAAGTCAAAAATATTATTTGTTGAATTTGACGCCAATCCGTGATCTCTGTCCCAAGCATTTCCTTTCAAAATATAGCTTCTTCCCGAATAACCTTCAACAGCATTTGAAAATGTTGAATCTGATATAGTGGAAGTAAAGTCATACTGTCCTGTAACCAGATATGCAAGTGCTGCATTCGCTGTTAATGCTGTAAAAGGCATTGAGTAAACAACCATCAATACGGCAATTAAGCATGCAATTGATTTTTTGAATAATTTTTTCATAATCATTTCTCCTTTACATAACATAAAATGTTAAAATAGAAATATAAAAAATTGTGTTTCAGGGAATGCGTTTTTTAACAACATCTGACCATTGGCAAGCACCATGTTTTCAACAAAGCGCATTTATCCCATTAATATACATTGTAATTATATCAAATCAGGAAAATTTTTCAATCGTTAATTTATACAAATTTAATAATTTGATTTGTATATTTTTGACAAAAGATACAAAATGAGATGTGCGCCGGACGGAGTGATGTGCGCCGTTGGCGCAGTGAAGTTTTTCGCGAGGCGCAAAGTGAAGTTACGCTAAAGCGCAGTGAAGAATTGCAACAAGTTGCAAAGTGAAGTTTGCCTACGGCAAGATGTGGTTTGGGGGATTGTAGCAAACGGCTTCGCCGAGTGAAGAGAGAATAGAGAAAATTGAAGAGAAGAGGTTTGGGGATAATAGTTCGAATCCCTCCACCGCAAGCGGTCCCCCTCCCTTTAACAAGGGAGGCTATTTTCGGGAAGTCAAGGCTCCTTTGTCAAAGGGAGCTGTCACGAAGTGACTGAGGGATTCTGACGGACGATTAATAATCGTCCCTACGGTAGTTTGAATGATTAAGCAGTCGTTTCGTTTATGCGACGTCTTGTAGGGACGAGCATTGCTCGTCAGTAAATGCGATGTCCTAACGGGTCGTCGGGGACGGCGTTCCGAGATTGAATCCCTCCGTCTTTTTGCAAGCAAAAAGCCACCTCCCTTTAACAAGGGAGGCTATTTTCGGGAGGTCTAGGACGCCCTCCCCTACAAGTCCGTTACAATTAGGCAATCGTAGGGGTCGGCGTCCTCGACGACCCGATTTTCTTTTATCCCCTCAGTCTTGCAAAGGCAAGACAGCTCCCCTTGATACTCAAATCAAGGGGAGCCAATATTCAAGACGAAAAGCTGTATTTTGTATAATGACTACACGCCGTATTTTTCTACAAGAGCGTCGGCATCGGCAAGATTGATACGTTTTGAGGCAATATATGTTTTATAATCAAAAAGTCCGTTTTTATTCTTCGGGGAGAATTTTCCGTAGCTTGATGTGACTATAGTACCGTCGGCAAGCACGACGTTGCCGCAATAGCCGGTATCGGCTTCGGCGCTATATTCGGGCTTTTTCTGACCCTTTTTATAGATATGGGCAAGTTTAATTCTATACTGACCCTCGGTGCCGTTTTTCAAATCGTCATATGTACCGACCCATGCAACCCAGCCTTCGCTTATCCAGCCGGATACAACATCCTTTGAGGCATTTTCCTTTGCCTTTTGTCCACGCTCAATAGAACGGAACGTGATAAACAATCTGCCGTCGGAGGTGTAGTCCGCTTTATGGCGTTCGCCGTTCAATGCGGCAGGCGCTTCAACAGGCTCGCTCCAAGTTTCGCCCTCGTCGGTTGAAAATGAAATAAGGGAATTAATTCTTTTTGTATTACTTCTTGTTATAAGGCAAAGTTCGTCACCCTGTCCGTTATCGCTTCTGATAACCTCTACCTCGCACATATTGGAGCTTTGCTCAATTTCACGGTACTGCGAAAAATACTTTACAGGCTCGCTCCATTGAGGCTTGCCGTTTTCGTCAAAGGTCAATATGGTTTTGTAATTATAAAAATCGCTGTCGTGGAAAAGTCCCATCCACTTATCAACAAACTCACCGTTTTCTTTAAGCTGAGTCAGACTCGACATTGCAACAATGGGAACAACGGGACAAGTGCTGTTTATATCGTAAAAGGTTTCAAATTCCGTCCATGTTTCGCCCTCGTCGCAGGACACGGAGCAATTAAAGCCGCCGTCGGTCGGTTCATCACCCCACTTCGGGTTTGCACTTATCATAATAAGCTTATCTTCTGTTACGCCATCGGTAAACTGCAAGCGGTAAACGGTAGGCGTTTCTCTTGAATTCTCCCAGCTTTGAGGAGTGTTTTTTACTTCATCACTCCACGAAATACCGTTATCGGAGCTGATTTTTGTTTGAACTGCGCCCTTACCGTGACCTGCCGGATACATCATAAGAATATTTCCGTTTTTGAGCAAAACAGCGTCGGGGTGCGCCATATAATCCCTTGAATCGTCAACGGTTGTAAGCTGATAAAGATACTCGTATTTTGTGCCTTTCAATTCATCGGGCATAACGCTCAAATCAAGCTCCTTTATCGTATAGTCGCTACCGGTAAATTCAAGCGGTTCAGCTTTAGGTGCGCAGCCGACAAATGCGGCGCTAATTACTGCAACAATTACAAGTACTGCTAAAAATCTTTTCATTATGTATACCTCTCTTTATTCATAAATCTTTGCTATTTTTGAAGCCCTATCCTTTACGGCGTTTGCCAAGGCATCAGGCTCAAGCACCTTAATTTTGTCGCCGAAAATCATCAGCCAAGACACCAAGCCCTCCGAAACGGCGGCATCTATCGTCGTTTCAAAATGTGACGAGTCGTAAGCAGTCAGCGGAATTTTTGAACCGAAGCGATCCATAATCTGCTCGCGAAGCTCAAGGTCGCAAAGAAGTCTTACCTTTTCATCCTTTCCGGAGAACATATTAAACATTTTCGACGAATAATCGGCAACATCAAACGTATTTTTATATTCACTGACCTCGCTGACAGGTCTTGAAGCCTCGCTCAACTCCTGAACTCTTTTCATTCTGTCGATACGAAGGTTAATAAGGTTGTCATATTTTTCATTATTGCAAACCAAATAATAATGATCTTCCTTCCAAAGCAGAGCGTAAGGAGAAACAACGAAGGTTTTTTCGGTGTAGGATTTTTTGTTTTTTATATCAATTTTGCGGTTGGTGTATACAAACTTAACCTTATGCTTTTCGTTAATTGCGTTATGCAGGTCATTGATAATATAGTATATATCCTCGTTATTGCACTTTGTGTTATTATCAAGATAAACCTGTGAAACAAGCTCGCCTGCCTGATTTTTCGACACAAGGGATTCCAACTTACCTATCAACTTTTCCGTTTTCTTCGGGGTGATAAATCCGGCAGAGGAAACGGCGTCAATAAGCAAACGCACCTCGGGAAGCTCAAAGTCTCTTTTCGACATATAAAAGCCCTTATGAGGAGAATTTGTTTTTTCAATCTCAAAGCCTATATTGTTTAGAGACTTTATATCGGCGTAAATTGATTTTCTTTCTGCCTCGATGCCGTCGGCCTTAAGCATATTAATAAGCTCGGTGCTTGAAAGCGGATTATCCTCGTCGGAAAAATCCTTGAGATACTTATAAATCAACAGCGTTTTCAGTTTTTTACTCGCCATAGCAAACTCCTCACATAATTATTATTTTACATTATATCATAAATTTTCCAATTCATCAACAATAGTTCTGAAAATAGGACAACAATCCTGTGAGCCTGACTTTCCTTTTTCGGTCATAACGACAATTGCATACTTCGGATTGTCGCAGGGATAAACTCCTGCAAACCAGGTATTGAGGTATTCGTGAGAAAGAATATACTGTCCTGTTTGGGCGGTTGCAGTCTTCCCTGCCGATTTTTTTGCTTTGCCTTGAGCGTTTGCGCCTGTTCCGTTTGTTACAACATATGTCATATATTCAAGCAGTTTTTCGCAGGTGCTTTCGGACAAGACGGCTTTTGACTGCGGAAAATCAATATCGCTTTGTATGCCCTCGTTGTTTATCGTTTTCAAAAACAGGCGAGGATAATTAAGCTGTCCGTTATTTGCAACGGTACACAAAAACGAGCCTATTTGAAGCGGAGTAACGGTAAGTCTTCCCTGACCGAAGCCGAAGAGAGAAAGCTCGCCGAGCCAGCCCAAATCGTCGTAGCTCGGCAGAGTTGCGTTTTTCACATACCATTTATCAAAAAGCTCGATTGTATCATTGAAGCCGAGGCGCTCGGCGGTATCAAGAAGTCTATCCCTACCGAGGGTATTTGCAATATTAACAAAATAGCAATTACAAGAATTTGCAAGGGCTGATTTCAGATTTTGGGTATTATGAACATTATTGTTTTGACAGGAAAAGGTTGTGTCGCCTATGACAATACTGCCGGTGCAGTTATATGTTAAATCAACATCATTTTCAAGTGCACAGGCGCATACAACGAGCTTGAAAACAGATCCTACGGCATATCTTGAAAACGCTTTTATAAGGTATGATTCATCGGGTTTATTGACACAGGCGAGTATCGAATTATCCTCAACGTTCATAACAATAGCACAGCCCTGCTTCATATCCTTACAGGCTTCAAGGGTTATATTTTGGATACGTTTATCAATGGAGGTTACATAGCCCTCGGGCGAATCGTAGCCGTCGTTTATGACCTCGCCCATATCACCGTCAAGAAGTCTGCCCTGTGCGTCAACGCTGAACGAGAGGCTTTTTGTATGAACGGTATCGGGAATATGGTTTAGTATTCCGTTGGATTGCTTACTGATTATTTGATTGAGACGGTTATCTGTTTTTAGGGTGTGAAAGATTTGAATATATCGCAATTTTGATTTCGGCTTTTCATCAAGGTTTTTTATAATGGGATAGCCCTTTGAAAGCTCGGTTGTTATCTCGTCAATTTCTGTTTCGGAAAATATTTTGTTAAGCTCGCCGAGGCATTTTGCGCTCGGTCGAATAACGGCGACATAGCCTGTTTTATTATTATTCGCCTTTGTCATATCTCTATAATAAACATTAGGACCTATGCTGTCAATTTTGAGAGAATAAGTATTAAGCGTTTTTGAAACGGTGTATTCTTCGCCGAGTGCAATATAACCGACTCTTGCACCGAGAAGTGAAAGCATAAAAAGAATACATACGGTTAGGCTGACAATTCGTTTTTGCATAAAAAGACCCCTTTGCACATTATTATGTGTAAAGAGGTATTATTTTATTTTCGTTGAACTCTGAAAATTGCGTCGGGTGATATATCCTTATCGCACTTAAAGGAATAAATATAAGTAGCCTTATTTGCTACATCGGTATATTCGCCCTCGGTTTCGTTATAAAGCTCTTCAACAGTAATCCGATACGGCTTTTTGAAAGGCTCAACGACTTCCAAAATATCGCCCTGATAAAATCTATTACGTTGTAAAACGGTGAGTCTGCCGTTCTTATAATCCTTATATAGGGCGCAAACGTCCCAGTTGCGAATATAGCCGCCCGTATCAAGCACCTGACCGTTTTTGATTTTTCCGAAGTTAAAGCCGTGAGTATACTCTCTATGGCTCATTTTTTCCATTTCGTCAAGAATCCACTGCGACGGGACAAAGCCTTCGGGTCTGCCGAGTGAAATATATTCATCAATGGCGTTTCGGTAGGCATAGGTTACGATAGCGGTATAGTATTCACTCTTTGCCCTGCCCTCAATTTTGAACGAGTCAATGCCCGCCCTATCAAGCTCGGCAATTTTGTCTATCATACAAAGGTCACGTGAATTAAATATATACGTTCCGCTATCGTCCTGATTAACAGGAAAATACTGTCCGGGTCTTGTTTCCTCAACAAGATGATACTTCCAGCGGCAGGGCTGTGCGCAGTCTCCGCGGTTAGCGTCCCTGCCAACCATATAGTCGGACAGAATACAACGTCCGCTGAATGACATACACATAGCACCGTGCACGAAGGTTTCGATTTCAAGCTTGGGATTAGTCTTATCCCTAATTTCCTTTATCTCGTCGAGAGAAAGCTCACGAGCCGTTACAATACGGCTTGCGCCCATATCGAAAAGTGCGTTTGCAGCTTCGTAGTTAACTATACCGACCTGCGTCGACATATGAATATCGGTATCGGGAGCATATTTTTTTGCAAGCGACAAAACGCCCATATCGGCAACAATGAGTGCGTCTACGCCGATTTGAGAAACGTATTTAAGATAATCGGGCAACGCCGCAATTTCATCATTTCTCGGCAAAGTGTTGCAGGTTAGATACAGCTTTTTACCGTTTGAGTGAACAAGCCGGACAGCCTGCTTAAGCTCGTCGGCATTGAAATTCGACGGATTAGTTCTCATTCCGAACATTTCGCCGCCGATATAAACGGCGTCTGCTCCAAATTTTACGGCGAGCTTAAGGCGTTCCATATCTCCGCTTGGGGATAAAAGTTCTATTTTGTGTTCCATATTAGTATTCCAAATACGGCGCATACTTTTGCACCTTTGACTTAAATTCGGCATAGGTCTTCGCCGTGTACATTACGCCCTTTGTATCGTGGAAGAAGAATTTTACATCGGAATTTTCCGGATACAATGCGGCATTTATTGCGGCTGTACCGGGGTTGCATATCGGTCCTGCCGGAAGACCGACAACTGTTGACGAATTATTTGTGTTATAGTACGCCATATAATAATCGGCAGTGTGAGACGAGGTTGACGAAAGATTAGGCGACACCTTATTCGTTATATAGTCGGCAGTCGACTGACAGCCGAGCGTCGGGAAGTTTGCTTTATCTTTCAAGCGGTTATGCAATACGGCGGAGATTGTTTTCATCTGTTCGTCGTTTGCGGCTTCCTTTTGAATAATAGATGCTATTGTTATAATCTCGTACGGTGTATAACCAAGCTCGTTACATCTTTGCTTAAATTCCTCGGTAAACTTTGCTTCGCCGTTTTCAAGGAATTTTGTTACAACGCTCGAAGCACTCTCGCCAATGAAAAACTCATAGGTATCCGGGAACATAAAGCCCTCTAATCTATAAGGTATTGAGTCGCTTGCTTTAAGGTCGGCAACGAGCGAATATGAATACTCGGTTGACTGAATAACGCTGAGCAATGCCGCTTTATCGCATACGTCATTATCCGAAAGTTTATTTACGATTTCGGGAACCGTCAAGCCCTCCGGAAATGCAAGAGTTACCGTTTCACTTGTTGCGGTATCGCCCTGCAGGGTCAACAGCATACCCTCCAAGCCCATTTTTCCGTTTAGATAATATACACCTGCTTCGTAGGGTCCGCCGAGACGATTTGATTTTATAAATCCGTCACGCAGCTTAACAAAGAGCTTACAAAAGTTTTTGCACTTTATAAGACCCTTTTCGCTCAAAAGATTAATTGCGTCATTTGAGCTCTCAAGCTGTTGCGAATAAGACACGGTAACATTCGACTTCGTTTTTGTTATAGCGAAAATATCGTTCATACAAAGTATTGCATAAATAGATACAACAACGCTGACGATAATTACGATTATAAAAAACAGATAAGTCGAGCCTACGCCGCCGCTTTTTTTCTGCTTTGCGATAACCTTATCGGCAGTTTTTTCCAGCGACTGAATAGAAGTCTCATTAGAAAAATAAATGTCGCTTGACTGCTTTTTTTCCTGTTCGTTAAAATCAAAGCTATCCATTTTGACCTCCGTTACAAGTTATTATTCGTTTCTCGCTGACAACAAAATCAACACGTTTGTCGTAAGCATCATTCACTACATAATCAATAATAAGCATATTATAGCACAATCCGAAAGAAATTAAAGAGTGATTTTGTAAATATCTGTCATAATATCCCCTGCCGTAGCCGAGCCTGTTGCCGAACTCGTCAAAGCACAAAGCGGGAACAACTATAATACAATCTTCAAAATCGACAATTCTCTTTTCTTCGGCGACATCAGGCTCGCTTATACCGAACGTGCCTTTATGTAAATCGTCGGGAGAGTCGATTTTGTAAAATTCCATTTTTCCGTTTTTGTCGAGACAAACGGGAGCGCCAACAGTTTTTCCGTCTGAAAGCGCACGGCTGATAATAGAAGAAGTATCGACCTCGCCGTTAAATGCGACGTAGCACAACAGGGTTTTACAGCTCTTATATTCGTCGCTCATAAGAAAATTATTGCAAATCTCTTTTGATAATTTCTCTTTGTTATCAATCAAATTTCTTTGTGCCTTTGCGAATGTGCGCAGGGCAGCTTTACTTGGACTGGATTGTTTTTCTGATTTCATCGGCAATTTCAGCACCTTTTAGCTTTTTTACTATTTCAAGTCCGAAATCAATGCAAACGCCTGCACCTCTTGCGGTTATGATATTACCGTCGGTAACAACATATTTTTCGCTAAGAGTTGCGCCGTCGAGTGCATCCTCAAAGCCGGGGAAGCAGGTTGCCTCTTTTCCTTTAAGCAAACCTTTATGACCTAAAATTGACGGTGCGGCACAAATTGCACAAATAGGAGTTGAAGTATTAACGGCATTGTCGATAGTACGCCCTACAATAGGATTGTTTTCCAAATTCAGCGTTCCCGGCATACCGCCCGGAAGAACGACAGCCTGAACATCATAAAAATCGAAATCGTCAATGCTCATATCGGCTTTAACCTGAACGCCGCAGGAGGACGTTACCATTTCCCCTGTAACACCGACGGTTTTAACATCAATCTTTGCACGGGTGAGCATATCGACCGGTGCAAGCGCTTCGATAATTTCAAAGCCGTCTGCCAAAAATACATATACCATTTTTATACCTCCGTATCGGACAGAATTATAGGTTTTTCGAGCTCACAGCCGACTAATAAATAATCATTTTTAAGCTCGTCGCTTTCAAAAAATTCAATATCATTTACTTCATACTTATTAGTAAATCCGCGCTTTTTATAAAAATCTATCAAAGACTTGTTTGCGGGAATAAGACAAAGTGAGCCGTATTCCTTTTTTGCATATTCAATAAGCTCGGTTGCAAAGCCCTTTGCCTTATATTTTTTCAGCGTACAAACTGCGTAGACATACTTTTGATTTTCACCGCAGAGTGTGCAATCAACGAGATAGAGCAATGAGCAAATGCTTTCGTTATCATAATAAGCAAGACATTTTGCGTTTTGAACATTTTCTTCAAAATACTTTATATCGTCGAAGCTGTCGCCGAACGCCTCTCCCCAAACGAGTGCTATATCATTAATACTATGCGTTTGCTTAATCATTATATTTTGCCACCCATTTTTCGAGCAGGATTTCGGGATAGTAGGACTGCTTTGCTCTGCGAAGTCCCTCGATTCCCAAATCCTCTTCCCTATTCACAAATTCAAAATCCATAAGACAATTTTTTGTAAACTCCTGACAGATTATAGGATATGCGCCCTGAACATCGGCAGGCGCTTTTTCAATATGGGAGACGAAGCATTTTTTGTTCATCTGCGCTTCACCTAAAGTATATGCAATAACCTCGCCGTCAACGCGAATAAGTCCGCCGACAAAGCCGAGCTCCTCATAATGCTCAAATGCAGTAAGCACAGCTTCAAATTCAAAGGAATAATCCTCGTCATCGGGGTCTTTATCGTTTATCCACCTTGTATGAAGCGCAATACACTCGTCTATATTTTCCCTGCTGATTTTTTCAAATTTCCAGTTTGGATTATTTTTCTTGAAATTAGTAATATGATTACGCTTACCGTGGTATTTTTTGCCCGAAAGCGACGCCATTTTTTCAACCGAATAGATATAGTCGCTGTTTGCATCATCACACGAATAAGAGAATTTTCCGGTAAACGCTTCTTGCAGAAGATACAGATATCCCTCGGTAATTCCGTAAATTTCGGGCGTTATTCCAAGTGCTTTTGCATCATCAATAATAGCGTTTATCGCATCGGAAAAATCGCCCTCGCCAAGTGGGAGAGAATACTTTATATCCTTACCCCTGCCCCAGCGGACAATAAGAAAATCTTTATATTTGCATATTTCTGTATTATATGCGGTTGACCAAATATAAAGATTGCCGAAGGTGTATTCGCAGTTCATACTGTTTGCATGGCGCAGACATTCATCCACCCACGCTTTATCAGATATTTGCGCTCTTTTGAAGCTAAGCATTTTTTAATTCCTCTTTTACTATATTAACAATGTCATTATGAATTTGCTCAATAGAATACACATTTTCACCGTCGGAGCACGGCACAATATGCCAGCCTTGTTTTTTTGCGGTGTAGAGTGCGGACTCACGGCAGGAATTCAAAAATTCAACGTCAACCTCGTGTACATCCTTTTTGCCCTCGTCACCGTTATACCGGCTTGTCATAAGCCTTTGCGACACTTCAACGGGCATATCGAGATAAATTACGCAATCGGGACGCGGTATGCCGATTTTTTTATATTCAAAATCCTGCGTCCAATCAAGATATTCATCCCACTTACTTCTGTCGAGCTTTTCCATTTGATAAATAGAATTTGAGGTTGCATATCTGTCGGCTAAAATCAGCGTGCCGTTTTCGTAGTCGCTTTTCCATTTCAGCTTGAAGGACGCAAATCTGTCGACGGCGTAAAAAGCAGAAGCCGCATAGGCGTTGACATCATTTGCGCTTTTTCCGAACTCACCGCCGAGATACATATTTACAAGTGTGCTTGACGGACTTTCATAATCGGGAAGCTTAATTTTTTTGTATGAAATACCGCTTTGCTTGAAATATTCCTCAAGCAGGGCTGTTTGGGTGGATTTTCCGCTTCCGTCCAAGCCCTCCATAATAATCAGTTTACTCATTTTTTCTTTCGTTCCAGTCTTTCCTTTGTTCCGTCGGGACGAACAATATACGTATTTTCAAGCTGACCGACAAGACTTGCCTTAAAGGAATTGATATATTCAAGTCTTAAATTAGCCTGCTCTCTTTTTTCGTCCTCGGTCAAGCCCTCCGGCGTTTTCGCCTTATGAGCAAGCTCGTTTATTCTGTCTATTTTTTTCTTATCCATTAATCCAAAAAGTCCTTTAATTTTTTACTTCTGCTCGGATGACGAAGCTTGCGCAATGCCTTTGCTTCAATCTGACGGATACGTTCACGTGTTACGTTAAATTCCTTACCTACTTCTTCAAGCGTTTTCGGGTTTCCGTCGTCGAGACCGAAGCGAAGCTTCAAAACCTTTTCCTCTCTCGGAGTAAGAGTTTTGAGCACCTCGGCAAGCTGTTCCTTAAGAAGGCTCATTGAAGCGGCGTCGGCAGGTGCAAGCGCGTCGTCGGGAATGAAATCACCAAGATGTGAATCCTCTTCTTCACCGATAGGCGTTTCAAGCGAAACAGGCTCCTGAGATACGCGGATAATTTCTCTAACCTTATCAACAGGCATTTCGAGATATTCTGCGATTTCCTCCGGAGTTGCCTCGTGACCGTTGAGGTGGAGAAGCTGTGACTGTGCTTTCTTTACCTTATTAATCGTTTCAACCATATGAACGGGAATACGAATAGTTCTTGCCTGGTCGGCAATAGCTCTTGTTATGGCTTGTCTAATCCACCAAGTTGCATAGGTAGAAAACTTAAAGCCCTTTGTGTAATCAAACTTATCAACAGCCTTAATAAGACCGAGATTTCCCTCTTGAATGAGGTCGAGGAATTGCATACCTCTGCCGACATATCTTTTTGCAATGCTGACAACAAGTCTCAAATTTGCTTCGGCAAGGCGCTTCTTTGCCTGCTCGTCATCGTCTGTTATTCTGATGGCAAGCTCGATTTCCTCCTCGGCGGTAAGAAGCGGGATTCTACCGATTTCCTTAAGGTAAACCTTTACAGGGTCGTCCATTGCGGCGTTGTCGTTAACGGCAACAGTTTCGGCGGCGTCTGTTTCCTTTGGCAAATCTACCTCAAGCGAAATTCCGTCGAGAGTTTCCGAGGAAAAGTCGTCGATAATGCTGATATTATTTGAATCAATAAGGTCGTTGAGCTTTTCAAGCTCGTCAACGTCAAGGTCCATTTCAACGATAAGATTGTCAATTTCCTGCGCTGTAAGGTGGCCCGACGCTTTGCCTCGCTCAACGAGCTTTTTGAACGCATTATTCTTCTTTTCTTCTTCGGGTGTTACTACTTTATTCTTATCCATAATTTTATACTCCTCTTATTATGTATTCTTTTTGAACATATTTCTAAACGCGTCGTCGTCCATTTGGGAGGCACTCGGAACGTTTGATTTTTCAAATTCCTTTTTTACGATTTGTGAACAATCGAAAAATTCTTTTTTTGGGTCGGAGCTGTTTTGAGTGCTTGCAACAAGTCTCGTCAGCTTTCCCATTTCGTCGTCCGTCAGCACCTCGTTGAACATTATCAAGTCAAGCGACAGATTCTCTTTTATTCTTTTCAGTATTGACGAATAAGCCTTGCGATAAAAGCCTGCGGCGAACATCTCGTCACTCAAATCATTACATTGCTTCGAGCAATCGGGATATGTCATAAGAAGCCCAATTATACGCTCCTGCGCTTTTAGTGAGACAGTCGGCGTTGAGCTTTCAAAGCTCTCCTTTCGTGTTGAACGAATATCCTGCTCAATAATATTTTGGAACTTCTTACGTCTGTTTTTGTAATTCATTCTTCTTGAATATTCCTCAAGCTCGGCTAAAAGAGAACGTTTTTCTATTCCAAGCTCCTCGGAAAGGCGCGAAAGATACAAATCCCTTTCAATCGGCGAACAGCCTGCAAGCCGTCTGACTGCCTGTGTTGCATATGCGCTTTTGCCCTGCGTGGTCGAAATATCGAACTGACTTTTCAGGCTCAAAAGCTCAAATTCAATCTCATTAGAGGAAGAATCGAGCATTGCTTCAAACCTTGCTTTGCCGAGATTTCGTATTATTTCGTCAGGGTCCTTGCCGCCGGTCAGTCGTGGAATGTGCATCTTGACATCGGTATTTTCAAACAAAGAAATTGCCTTGCGCAGTGCTTTTTGACCTGCCTCGTCGGAATCATAAATAAGATATATATTATCCGTGTAACGGGAAATAAGGCGAACCTGCTCGTTTGTAAGCGCTGTTCCGCAGCCTGCAACGGCGTTTGTAAAGCCTGCCTGATGCATTGCTATAACGTCCATATAGCCCTCGCATAAAATCAAGCCCTGCTGTGCGTTATCCTTTGCAAAATTGAGACCGAAAAGCTCATTAGTCTTTTTGTAGACAAGAGTTTCGGCAGTATTTACATACTTCGGCTTCGTATCATCAAGCACTCTGCCGCCGAAGGCTATTACATTTCCTCTCACGTCAATAACAGGCGTCATAACACGATTTCTGAAATTGTCGTAATAACCCTTTTCGCCCTTGCGTATCACTCCTGCTGCAAGCATATCTGACACGGAATAGCCAAGTTCTTTAAGGTGTTTGAGCAAAGCGTCCCATTGGTTAGGCGCATAACCCAAGCCGAAATGCTGAATTGTTTTTACGCTGAGCGCTCGCTTATTATGAAAATAATCGAATCCGACCCTTCCCTGCTCGCTCATAAGATATTTATGATAGAACAATGCAGTTGCACGGTTTATTTCAAAAATCTTTCTTCGCTTCTTCGACAGAGAGTCATCATAGCCCTCGTCGGGCATTTGAAGTCCTACTCTTTGGGCAAGAAGCTTTACTGCGTCGATATAATCGAGGTTTTCAATTTTCTTTATAAACGAAAGCGAATCTCCGCCTGCGCCGCAGCCGAAGCAATAAAAGCTCTGCGTATCGGGATATACGGTAAAGGAGGGCGTTTTTTCATTATGAAACGGACAAAGTCCGACAAAGGTATTGCCGCGTTTTTTTAGCGTTACGTAAGAGGAAACAATATCCTCAATATCGCTTCTCATTTTCAGCTCCTGCAAGAAGCTATCGGATAATCCAGCCATAAAACTCTCCTTTCCGTTTAGTATTATAAATAATCATTATTCTATCCAAAATTTCGGAACATAAAGCTGATTGAAGATTTTTACGGAATAATTGTCGCTCATTCCTGCAATGTAGTCACAAACCGCTCTGTCTATTCCGTCATTTTCGGCAATATTCAAAAACTGCTCGGGCATCTGCTCGGGGTTTTGAGAATAGTGCTCATAGATTTTTTCCAGCATTGCAACAGCCTTGCTTTCTTCGCTTTTACATACGGGATTGCGGTAAACCGCAGTAAACATATAGCTGTGCAAATCGTTAAATCTGCTCCAAAAATCGTCGCTCATTAAAATTTTTTCATCGGTGCTGTTATGTATTACGTCGACAACCATATTGTTTATTCTCTCGCTTTTACTCATACCGAGAGAAATTCTCAAATCAAGCGGTATGTCGCCCTCTTCAATTACACCGGCTCTGACTGCATCGTCAATATCGTGATTAATATAAGCAATCTTGTCGGCAATCCTAATAATCTGACCCTCAAGAGTATAAGCGTCTTCTCCGACAGTATGGCACAATATGCCGTTTCTCACCTCGTCTGTAAGATTAAGACCCTCGCCGTCCTTTTCAAGCAGGTCAACAACTCTCACGCTTTGTTCATAATGCTTAAAGCCATTGGGCGAAAGTCTCGCAAGTGCTCTTTCTCCCGCGTGTCCGAACGGAGTATGTCCCAAATCGTGACCGAGTGCAATAGCCTCTGTCAAATCCTCATTTAATTGCAACGAGCGTGCAATTGTCCTTGCAATTTGAGATACCTCAAGAGTGTGAGTAAGTCGTGTACGGTAATGGTCGCCGCTCGGAGAGAGGAAAACCTGCGTTTTGTGCTTAAGTCTGCGAAACGCCTGTGAGTGAATTATTCTGTCACGGTCACGCTGAAAGCAGGTGCGTATTTCACATTCCTCCTCAGGGCGTTTTCTGCCGCGCGAATTTGAAGAAAGAGTTGCATTTTTACTTAATATTTTTCTCTCGTTTTCCTCGGAAATAAGACGGATATTCATATTCACGCTTCACGCTCCTTTATCTCTCTATACTAATTATAGACTATATTGACAAAAATCCCTTTATTTTTCGTTGACTATTTTTTATTTTTTTATTATCATATAATCGAGGTGGGTTATGGAATATATTTTTATTACTGCTTTTGCAGTATTAATCATTGCGCTTCTCGTCGTTTTTTTGTATTTTCAAAACAACAAAATCGACCGAACGTATTATGAAATAAAAAACGAAAACGCCGCAAAATCCTTTAGAATTGTTCATTTGAGCGACCTGCACTCTAAACCGTTCAAAAAAGCTCTCAAAATCACGCAAGACCTAAAGCCCGACGTTATTTGTATTACCGGCGACTTTATTAACGACCGCGGAAAAAACAGAAAAAAAATGCTCGAATATGCTTCTTCTCTCTGCAAAACAGCGCCGGTATATTATATAACGGGCAATCACGAGAGAAGGCTTGACGACTTTGAAGAGCTTATGCAAGAACTGAAGAACGCAGGATTTAACGTACTGCTAAACGAGTGTGTTCATAACGACGATTTGAATTTAACAATTCTCGGACTCGACGAAAATCAGGCGGATTTTGAAGATTACAAGGCGCGAAAAAACGGAACATTCGTCTACCGAGATATGAGCAAATTCATAAACGAGCTTGAAAATTCAAGCGGATTTAGGCTTCTGCTTTCGCACTTTCCGGAAAACTTCTCTGCGGTTTATGAAATGAATTATTCTAAATACGATTTTGACCTGCAATTATCCGGTCACGCCCACGGCGGTCAATTCTGCCTGCCGTTTATAGGACCCATGTTTTCACCCGGTCAAGGATTATTTCCGAAATTTGCAAAGGGCTCCTTCGGTGACCGACCGAAAATGATTGTTTCAAGAGGTCTCGGAAATGCAGAATTTCCGTTCAGACTTTTTAATCATCCGGAGATAAACATAATAGATATTTCAAAATAACAACAAGGCTGAGGGCTGTCGGCAATGACAGCGCTACAGCCTTATATTTATTCCCTTACTGTCTTAATGTAATTCATTACCTTTTCTTTATCGCTTCTGTTCAACATTCGATAGCAAGCAAGAAAAACTCTCTCTTCGTCATTAAGCTCGCTTAAATAGCTGTCGCCGTAAACGTCGTCATAATCGGGACTTGCAACATTTAGACTGAAATCAAATTCAAAAAACTTTCCTATCTCTACGGAATAGATTGCGGCAAGCTTTGCAAGCTGAACAATATTCGGCATAGTGGCGCCGCTTTCCCATTTTGAATATGTCGATCTGTCAACGCCGATAATGCTCGAAATCTGCTCCTGCTTAAAGCCATTGTCCTCACGAAATTTTTTTATAGATTCCTTAACGGAATTTTTAATATATATATCGTCCGAATTAATAATCATTTTCATACATCCTTTTGCAAATTCATCCCGACAATTGTGATGTTCAATGTGATTATTATACACGTTTTTATGTTCAAAATCAACACCGTTTTACATAATACGACATTATATTGTATTAAATTTATGTAAATATTTAAGCTACGACAGGTCAATAATACTATTGTGGTACATAAAATACAAAGGATGATTTTGTGCAGTACAACAAGGTTGAAATATGCTCGATAAACACAAGCGAGCTAAAATTGCTAAAGGAAAAGGATAAAATTGAACTTTTGAAAAAATCGCAGGCAGGCGACGAAAAAGCGCGAGAAAAGCTGATTATGGGAAATTTAAGGCTCGTGCTTTCTGTCGTTCAGCGTTTTTCAAACAGAGGAGAAAATATGGACGACTTGTTTCAGGTCGGCGTTATAGGATTAATCAAGGCAATTGACAACTTCGATACCTCGTTGAATGTAAGATTCAGCACCTATTCGGTTCCTATGATAATCGGAGAAATACGCAGATTTTTAAGAGACAACAACAGCATAAGAGTAAGCCGTTCGCTTCGTGACACGGCATACAAAGCGATGCAGGTTAAGGAAAAGCTGACTAACAAATACAACAAGGAGCCTACTGCCGAACAAATCGCAAAGGAGCTCGGCATAAAAAAGAGCGAGGTTGTCATTGCGCTCGAAGCAATAGTTGACCCTGTTTCGCTGTATGAGCCTGTTTACAACGACGGCGGCGATACAATATTTGTTATGGATCAAATCGGCGACAATTCGACGGATTCCGACTGGGTTGACGAAATTATGATAAAGGACAAGCTGCAAAATCTCGACGAGCGCGAGCACAAAATACTTTATATGCGATTTATGCAGGGCAAAACTCAAATGGAAACGGCGCAGGAAATAGGCATTTCGCAGGCACAGGTCTCACGCCTTGAAAAAAACGCCCTCAGGGAAATCAAGGGCGAATGAATAATTAAAGAGATAACCGTATTTTGCGATTATCTCTTCTTTGTTATTTTATATTCCTTTGAAGCGGGCGGGTGATGAGACCCATTTCGTCGAAGGAAAATTCTTTATCCTGACCGACTATGATATGGTCAACAAGCGTGCAATTAAACTGTGTCGCCAAATCACGCAGCTTGTTGGTAAATGTAATATCCTGAACAGAGGGATTGCAAAGGCTTTCCGGATGGTTATGAGCAACGATAATACAATCCGGTTTATCAATCGACAGGATTTTTGCGAAGCTTGCAGGCGATGTCTGCGAGAAATTCACTCCGCCCTTTGAAACAAGCTCAAATGAAAGAACACGCATATTCCTACTGAGCTTTATCAGCACAATTCGTTCATAACCATAAGGATAAAGCAGGTTATGGGCATACTGCTTGCGTTTTTCTATATCTTTAAGGAACTTAATATCTGCATTGCGCTGTGCGTACATTTTGCAGCGCATATCGTTTACGAGTGCAAGGTAGACCGCGTTGAGGTCGGAGACGTCGTCAACGGTGCGAAGATACCTTGCCTCTTTTTTCATTATTCCGTCAAGATTCTTAAAGCAGTCAAACAGATTTTCACTTGCCTTCTTACTGCTTGTGCCGCCGGTTGAAAGGCACAGATAATAATCAAGAAGCTCTTTATCATCAAGGCAGTCAAAGCCCTTTTCCAAAATCAGCTCGCTGAGTCTTTTTCGCTTTTCGCTCAGGCTTTCTTCAATCACGTTAATATCTCCGATTCTTTTAATTAATGTACTACATACTATACCAGTTTTTCAAAATTATTTCAAGTCGAAGCGCAACTATATTCAACAAAAAAGAACGACTTGTTTATATTTTTTTAATTTTTTCATAAATTTTTTATATTCTGTTGCAAATTTCGTAATTATAAGTATTATTATAATTATAAGAAAGTATATTAGTCAATATACAAATAAACGGAGTAATAATTATGTTTAGAGATTCAGACAAGGCGCAAAAGGATATGAAATACGCGCAGGCGTGCTTGATATTTGCAAAGCGTTTGGGATTGATTGAAGACGACAGTCTTGAAGCTGTTAAGCAAAGATGTCAGGCAGAAAATGACAAAAGAGCGCAAATGCTCAAGGAGGACGCCGTTTTTTACGGACTTACGAATTTTTCATTCAGAGAATACCTCGAATGGGATATATCAAAAATCAAGCTTGATTTTGTAAGCGAAAGCGAGCAGGTAAAAAAGGCTTACTCCTTTAGAGAAATACCGAAAAAGGAAATTAAAGCGTATTACAAAAACAACAGAGATTTGTTTACACGCTACAACGGCGACCGTTTTCCTTTCAGAGACTTAAAGCAGATTATCAGAAAGCGAATCAGAGAGGAGGAATTTGAGAATGAAATCAAAAACATACTTCGTCAGCTCGATTAGCGGAAGCGATAGTAATGACGGACTGTCCAGCGCTACCGCTTTTGAAACGCTCGGCAAAATAAACGAGATTAAGCTAATGCCCGGTGACAAGGTATTGCTTGAAAAGGATAGCGTTTTTTCAAATCAATATCTTCATATAAAAAACTGCGGAAAATTCGGCGAGGATATTATAGAAATAACCTCATACGGCGGCGGAGAAAATATGCCGAGAATAGACGCAGACGGAAATGGCATTTGGTATCAGGACTACGGTCAGCCTCTCGATTTCAAGGGTCACGTATACAAGGGAGACGTTTCGTCGGCAATATTGCTATATGATACCGAAAATATCTACATACACGACATTGAAATTACGAATTATGAGCAATACACCACACCGCTCGCTTACAGTGCACCCGACAAAATTGACAGAACAGGCGTTGCGGTTGTTGCAAAAAACAGAGGCACTCTTCATTCAATAACTCTCGGCAGACTCTATATTCACGATATAAACGGCAACGTTTACAACAAGCATATGAACAACGGCGGTATTTATATGACGGCGTTCAAGCCCGAAAACGAAGCCGAAACAGGAGTTGCTCGATATGACGGCGTTACGGTTAAGGACTGTCATATTGAAAACGTCAGCCGTTGGGGTATAGCAGTCGGCTACACCTACAATCACGGCAAATTTTCAACAAAGGCGCTTGACGAGGAAACGTTTTTGAAATACGGCAACGAAAATATTTCGATTGTAAACAACTTTGTCAAAAACGCAGGCGGTGACGCAATCACACCTATGTATGCATTGAGACCGCTTACCGAGCACAACGTTTCTATTTCCTGCGCTTTGGAAATGAACGACAGAATTTACGCATATCCCGAAAAACGAATGGGCAAGGTTGCGGCGGCAATATGGCCGTGGAAATGCAAGGACGCTGTTTTCAGATTTAACGAAGCGTACGATACAAGACTTAACCAAGACGGAATGGCATACGATTCGGATTCAGGCGACGGCACGGTATACGAATACAATTACAGCAGACTTAACGAGGGCGGCTGCATTATGTTCTGTATGCAGGAGGCTATTCACAACACGTTCAGAAACAATGTAAGCTACGACGATTTGGGCGGCTTGATTAGTCCGGTTAAGAATCCCGACGCTTTGGTTACTAACAACAAATTTTACAAGCGCCAGAGTGTTCCGCTTTTAAGAAAGAAGATGAAAAGCGGTAAGATAAGGCTTGAAAACAACGAAATTATTATCATAGAGGAGTAAACGATAAATGGAAAACATTAAAGGCAGAGTTACAATACCGACCGATACAGACGTTGTTAAAGAAACGCTGGACATTATGAAAGTATGGGGCGCAGACGCAATTCGTGACTGCGACGGCACGGAATTTCCGCAGGAATTAAAGAACACGGGTGCAAAGGTTTATGCAACCTACTACACAACACGTAAGGACAACGAATGGGCAAAGGCAAATCCCGATGAAATTCAGCAGATGTACATTATGACGTCGTTTCATACGGCGGTTGACGACAAGCTCGAAATTCACCTTATGGATCACCTTTATCCCGATATGCTCAAGGTCAACAATCGTGACGATATTTCAAGATGGTGGGAGGTTATCGACCGTACGACAGGCGAGGTTGTGCCCTACGGCGATTGGAGCTACAACGAGGACAGCGGAAACGTTGTTATCTCGCCTGCCAAAAAATTCCACGAATACACGGTCAGCTTTCTTGCTTACATTATGTGGGATCCGGTGCATATGTACAACTCGGTTGTTAACGAGTGGAAGGACGTTGAGCCGCAGATAACCTTTGACGTTCGTCAGCCGAAAACAAGGGCACATTCTATGGAGCGTCTTCGCCGTTTTCTCGAAACTCACGAATATGTGGACGTTGTTCGTTTTACAACATTCTTCCATCAATTCACGCTTATTTTTGATGAGCTTGCAAGAGAAAAATGGGTGGACTGGTTCGGATATTCAGCTTCGGTAAGTCCGTATATTCTTGAGCAATTTGAGAAAGAGGTCGGCTACAAGTTCAGACCGGAGTTCATAATCGACCAGGGCTATATGAACAATATGTACAGAATTCCCACAAAGGAATTTAGAGACTTCCAGAACTTCCAAAGGCGCGAGGTTGCGGCGCTTGCAAAGGAAATGGTTGACATCGTTCACGAATACGGCAAGGAAGCAATGATGTTTATGGGTGACCATCATATCGGCACGGAGCCGTTTATGGAGGAGTTTGCTTCAATCGGTCTTGACGCAGTTGTGGGAAGCGTCGGCAACGGTGCAACATTAAGGCTTTTCAGCGATATAAAGAATGTTAAGTACACCGAGGGCAGATTTTTGCCTTACTTCTTCCCCGACACCTTCTACGAGGGCGGCGATCCGATTAAGGAAGCGAAGGTTAACTGGGTTACGGCAAGACGTGCGATTTTGAGAAGCCCTATTCAGCGTATCGGCTACGGCGGATATCTCAAGTTAGCTTTGCAATTCCCCGAATTTGTTGATTATATCAAGGACGTTTGCAACGAATTTCGCACATTATACGACAACATTCAGGGCGTTACTCCATACTGTGTAAAGAGAGTTGCCGTTCTTAACTGCTGGGGTAAAATGAGGTCTTGGGCAAATCATATGGTGCATCACGGACTTTATTACAGACAAAACTATTCATACTTCGGTATTATCGAAGCGCTCAGCGGTGCGCCGTTTGACGTTTCGTTCATCAGCTTTGACGATATACGTAATAACAGCGATATACTAAAGGATATCGACGTTATAATCAATGTCGGCGACGCAGACACAGCTCAGTCGGGCGGTGAAAACTGGTGCGACGAAAAAATTGTTACCGCAATAAAGGAATTTGTTTACAACGGCGGCGGATTCATTGGCGTTGGCGAGCCGGGCGCTCATCAATGGCAGGGCAAGTTCTTCCAGCTTGACGATATTTTGGGCGTTGAAAGAGAAAACGGATATTCACTCAACACAAGAAGATACAACACCGAGGCAAATCCAAATCACTTCATTTTGGAGGACGTTGAGGGCGAGGTTGACTTCGGCGAGGGCAAGAAGAACATTGTTGCGCTTGACGGCACGCAGGTTCTTATCCAAAACGCAACAGAGCTTCCGTTCCAGGTTAGACACGCAGAGGAAGTACAAATGGCAGTTAGGGAGTTCGGAAACGGCAGAGGCGTTTATATCAGCGGACTTCCGTACAGCTTTGAAAACAGCCGTATACTCTACCGTGCTGTGCTTTGGTCGGCAAGTGCCGAAAGCGAGCTCAAATGCTGGTTCTCAACTAACTACAATGTTGAGGTTCACGCTTACGTTAAAAACGGTAAATACTGCGTTGTAAACAACACCTACGAACCGCAGGATACTACTGTTTATGTCGGCGACGGCACAAGCTTTGATTTACATTTGGAGGCAAATGAAATTAAGTGGTATCAAATATAACAAAAAAGGCTCCTCTTGATTGAGGAGCCTTTTTTTGAGTGAAGAGAAGAGGTTTGATTTATTGTATTTTTTCGGAACGCCGAGGACGGCGTTCCCTACGATTGTGTTATTTCAACGGGTCGTCGAGGACGCCGACCCCTACGATTGTTTTGCTGCAACGGATTTGTAGGAAATGACCTCCGGGCATTCCGTTATGAATCCCTCCACCGCAAGCGGTCTCCCGTCTCACCTGTCAGTTCGGTTATTTTTTCGGCGGTGCAAGATAATCGTCCTCACCGTACAACTCACGGTCAAGCTCATCTTGGTGTCTTCGTCTTGCTTCGATTCGCTGCTTGTCCTTATAAAGGCGATTTACAAAAATCACAACATAAAGTACGGCGCAAATAATGAGCAAAAGAAGAACTGCAATAACTATTTTATTTGTAAAGAACTTTTTGAGTGCATTAATAATTTTCAAAAAGGTTGAAAGCTCTACTGTTTTTGCCGCAACAAGATCAACGGTTACAATGGTTTTATCGGCATATATTATATCTGCCTTACAGATAACATCATCCTTCATAACGGGAGCGTCAAGTGATTCGGGCGGGTCAACAGCCTTTATCATAACGCCCGACGGATCAAGCGAGGCAGGAACGAGCGTTGAAACATCATCCTTTATCACAAGCTGAACGGTATCGGCATCCTTTCCGTTATTAACAGGTACTTCGTATGCAATATCGTTTTTGCGTACAACCGTTTCGTATTTAAGACTGTTGAATGCCCAGTCGAAAAGCGTTGCGGCATCAATAAAGGAGCATTTTGTTTTGTATCCGTTTATCATTTCAACAGGGCTGTCAAGCACAACTGCGAGATAATTATAGCCGCCCTTTGAAGCCTTAACTATTACGCAATAGCCTGCCTGCTGGGTTGAGCCTGTTTTAATACCCTTTGCATTAGGGTAATAATATGAAAGATAACCGCTTTGAAGCATAAGGTTAGTATGATAAAAATTAGTTCCGTTATATTCGTATTGAACTGTTGTTGAAATTTTTTCAAAGACTTCGTTTTCAAGAGCCTTGAGTGTAATCTTCGTCATATCCGACGCGGTTGTATAATGGTTTTCATCGTGAAGACCGTCGGGATTCACAAAATGAGTATTCTCGCAACCGACAGAAGCCGCCCAGTCGTTCATCTCCTGAACAAACGCCTCGACAGAGCCGCTTACGGCTTCTGCGAGAACCTGACAGGCATCGCAGGCAGAATGTACCATAGTCAGATACAAAAGCTGTTCAATAGTAACCGTGTCGCCGATTTCAAGACCTGCAACCTGCGCGCCTGTTCCGTAAAGGCTTTCGATAGCATTTCTTGAAACAGTCACCTCTCTCGACAAATCGGGCTCTTTTTCAATAGTCACAATAGCGGTTACGATTTTCGTAAGAGACGCAGGATACTTGAGCATATCCTGATTTTTCTGTGCAACGACAGGATATGAATCATCATCAAGATTAACGAGCATATAAGCATCGGAATATATAGTTTCATTAGGCTCATACACCGCCGCATTGCTTGCAACGGGAAAAGACAATAATGTTATCATTAATATAGTAAAGCTCAAAAACGCAGAAAACAGTTTTTTCACAGACTTGACACCTCAACAAATAAATTATATTATATATAATAACATATAAAGTTAAATAATCAAAGCATTATTTGCAACAACTTTTGTATTTTTCGGAGTAAATTATGGTATACATTACAGGCGACACACACGGAGATATAAGTTTATTCAAAAATCCGAAGCTCAGGAAGCTGACAGAAGACGACATTTTGCTCGTTTGCGGCGACTTCGGTTTTTTATGGGACGGCTCGGAAAAGGAAAAGGCGGCTATTGAAAAGCTGTCAAAAAAGAAATACACTATCTGCTTTATAGACGGTGCTCACGAAAATTTTGAAATGCTCAATTCATACAGACCTTACAGATTTAAGGGCGGAACGGCACACAAAATAAGCCAAAACATCTTTCATCTTATGCGTGGAGAAATATTCACGCTGTGCGGAAAAACATTTTTCTGTATGGGCGGCGGCGAAAGTGACGACCTTGAAATGAGAAACGAGGCGCTGACGACTTGGAGCGACGAAATGCCCAACGCACAGGAAATGCAAAACGGTGCGGAAAACCTCAAGGACGTTGATTACAAGGTGGATTACATCATAACTCACGAGCCGCCTGCACTTGCAAAGGATTTTATCAGGCTTCACTCAAACACACAAATGAAGCTCTCCCCTGTTAACACATATTTGCAGGAGCTGATGAAAAATGTTGAGTACGACCATTGGTATTTTGGCTCGCTTCACATTGATTTGCAAATCAGCAAAAAAATGACGGCGGTATTTAATGAAATAATCAAAATCAGATAAAATCAACAAATAAAAACAGGACTGTGAATTGCAAAAATTCACAGTCCTTAATTATTTATGATTACTCAGCAGTTTCCTCGGCAGGAGCTTCAACAGCTTCCTCCTCAGGAGCGTCAGCAAGCTCTTCAATAACCTCTTCAGGCTTATCAAGAAGCGCCTTGATTGAAAGAGAAACTCTCTTCTTATCAAAGTCAATCTCGATAATCTTTACCTTAACCTCGTCGCCGATATTAAGAACATCCTGCGGAGCCTTAATTCTATCCCAAGAGATTTGGCTGATATGAATAAGACCGTCAATTGTAGGAAGAATGTTTGCAAATGCGCCGAAGGTTGCAAATGAAACAATCTTTGCATCAACAACAGAGCCTACCGGATACTTATTCTTGAGGATTTCCCATGGGTTATCTTCAATATTCTTGAAGCCGAGTGAAATCTTCTTTGTTTCCTCGTCCAGAGCCTTAATAGTAACCTCTACGGTATCGCCAACCTTAACAACCTCTGACGGGTGCTTGATTCTTGACCATGAAAGCTCGGAAATATGTATCATACCGTCAATGCCGCCAAGGTCAACAAATGCGCCATAGGAAGTAAGAGACTTAACAGTACCTGTAATCTTGTCGCCCTCGTGAAGAGTAGCCCACAAAGCCTCCTGCTTTTCCTTCTTTTCTGCGTCTGCAACAACCTTGATTGAGCCGACAGCTCTTCTGCGTGCAGGGTTAATATCGATAATCTTGAACTTTACGGTTGCATCCTTAAGAACAGAGAGCTCCTGATTACGAGGAACACCTGTAAGAGATGCCGGAACAAATACTCTTGTTCCCTTTGTGCTGATGAGAACGCCGCCGCGAATAATTGCAGTAACTACGCCTTCAAGGACTTCATCAGCTTCTTTTGCAGCTACGATTTCGTCCCAACCCTTTACTGCGTCAAACAGACGCTTTGACAATTTAAGAACGCCATCCTGATCATCAGTCTTCATAATAACAAGCTGGATTTGATCGCCTACGCTTACCTCATCCTCACACTTTGAGATGTTAGATGATGAAAGGTCTTCCATAGCGACAACACCGGTTTGCTTTCTGCCCGGTACGTCAACAAATACTTCGGTAGGAGTAATTCTTACTACTGTACCTGTGACTACCTTGCTGTTTTCGTTTTCCTTAAAAGATTCGTTTAACAATTCTTCGAAGGACGCCTCACCATCAGCAGATGCTTTGACAGCAGGCTGTGCAGCCTTATCAGCGGTTTCTGCTGTCTCCACAACTTCTTCAGTTACGGCTGAAGTTGTTTCAACTTCCTTTTCTTTAATTTCTTCGGACATGGATTTGAGTACCTCCTTGATTATTAACGCGGGTGTCGAAGCTCCCGCAGTAACACCAATTACGTCATAAGCGTCAAGGTCGAGCTCGCGCAGCTCGTCGGCAGTTTCGATAAGAAACGACGGACAGTTTGCCGAGCAGGTGTCCCTAAGCTTACAGGTATTTGATGAATGACGGCCTCCGATAATCAGCATAGCGTCGGATTTTTTTGAAATTTCGTCCGCTTCTGACTGTCTGTCAGCCGTTGCATTACATATTGTATCAAAAATTTTACAATTTGTACATACCTTTTCTAATATTTTTTTGCATTTTTTTTGTTCTTTAAGCGAAAAAGTCGTTTGAGAGACGCAAATTACCGATTTTTTCGACAATTCAGGGTGATTTTCGAGAATATTCGAGAGCTCCTTTTCGTTTTTGAACACGAACGACTCGCCGTTGCAAAACGAACGAATGCCCAAAACCTCGGGGTGATTGCAATCGCCGGCTATCAAAACAACGGTATTTTCATCCTGCTTTTTGACGATATTGTGAATTTTTGTAACAAAGGGACAGGTTGCATTGACATAAACAATTTTTCTGTTTTCAAGCTCGTCGACAACCTCTTTTTCAACGCCGTGAGTACGAACAACAACCGTATATCCCTCAGGCGACTGTGAAACATCGTCAATAATTTTTACGCCTTTGCTTTTCAAATCGTCAACAAGCTGGGCGTTATGTATTATCGGTCCGAGAGTACAAACCTTTTTTCCTTTGTTCACAAGCTCGTAAACAAGGTTTACTGCACGGTCAACGCCAAAGCAAAAGCCTGCCGTTTTTGCAAGAATAATCTGCTTACTCACCTACTTCAGCCTCCCAAAGCTCGGTAATTCTGTCCATAACCATACCGGCGGCATTTGAAATATCGCGTCTTGTAAATTCCTCTTTGTCAAATCCCATTTCCTGCGGAGTTATGAGCTTTCCGTAGGATACGGTTACTTTTTTGAACGGCTTGATTTTTCCTTTTGAACAAATTGCAACAGGCAAAACGCTTGCATTAGTCGCCTTTGCAATAAGAGCAACGCCTGCCTTTGCCTTTTGAGGCTTACCGTCCTTATCCTTAACTCGTCTGCCCTCGGGACAGATAGCCATAACGTGACCCTCGTTTATAATCTTTTCGCCGTATTCGATAGCGGCGTTATCGCCCTTTCCTCTATGTACGGGGAATGAATACATATGAGTTAAAAACCAAGCGGCAAGCGGATTTTTGAAAAGTTCTGCCTTGCCCATAAAATGAAGCGGCGGAACGTTTTTCGGCGCTGCGGCAAAAACCGGGTCAAGCGCGCAGGTATGATTAATAGCTACTATATACTTTGTTCCCTTTTCAGGGATATTCTCTGTTCCCTTGCTTTCCAATTTATATACGAGCTTTACAAGAGGAGTAAAAACGGTCTTTACAAAGCCGTATAATTTATAATGATGGACTGTTGAATAATCAAATTCTTTCACGATTAAATATTCTCCTTAATTGTTTTGATAACAAGCTGAATTGACTCGTCAAGATTCAGCTTTGACGTATCGAGCATAATTGAGTCCTCGCTCGGCTTAAGCGGAGCAATCTCACGGTGAGAGTCCTGATAATCACGCTGATTTACGTCTGCAAGAACATCTTCGTATTTTACGTTCTCGCCCTTTTCGACAAGCTCCTTATATCTGCGCTCGGCACGACATTCGGGGGATGCGAAAAGAAAGATTTTTACATCTGCATTAGGAAGAACGACTGTCGCAATATCACGTCCGTCCATAATAACGTCGTTTTCTTTTGCAATTTCCTGCTGCAGACTCAAAAGAAAAGCTCGAACCTCGGGTATAGCCGAAACCTTGCTTGCACCCATAGAAATTTCGGGTGTACGAATATAGGCGGAAACATCCTCTCCATTAAGAAAAACCGCCTGAACGCCGTCGATATATTTCAGCTCAACCTTTGTATCATTGAGCAATGCGATAACTGCGTTTGTGTCATCTATAACATTTTTCTTTACTGCGTTATATGCAATGGTACGATACAATGCGCCCGTATCAACATAGATATAATTCAGTTGCTTTGCCGCCGCCTTGGCGATTGTGCTTTTTCCTGCTCCGGCAGGTCCGTCAATAGCTACATTTATCATGAAAAGCTCCTTTCGGGGTCTATTCTTTTATATATTATTTCCGCACAGAAAGCCTGTTGAAAATGCGATTTGCAAATTAAAGCCGCCGGTATAAGCGTCGACATCAATTACCTCACCTGCAAAATAGAGATTATCAACCAGCTTTGACTGCATTGTTTTCGGATTTATTTCCTTTACATCAACGCCGCCCGACGTTACGATTGCCTCGTTAATGGGGCGAAAGTCGGTGATGTCAACGATAAAATTCTTAAACAGTTCAACGAGCGACTGTCTTTGCTCCTTCGTTATTTGATTAACCTTTAACGATGGCGGTATTGCGCTTCGCTTTACAATAACGGGAATTAATTTGTTGGGAAGCAATTTTTCAAGTGAGTTAATAAAGTCACGATTTGCAAATTCCGAAAAATCACGTTGTATTCTTTTATCAAGCGCGGCATAATCAAGTGCCGGCTTCAGGTCTATTACGATTTTGTAATTATGCTCCTTCGGGCTTTGCATATGAGCCGAAGCGGACAAAATAACAGGTCCGCTGACTCCGTAGTGAGTAAATAGCATTTCGCCGAAATCACTGTATATTTCCTTTTCGCCGTCAAGCAGCTTTATTGAAATATTGCGAAGTGACAAGCCCTGCAAATCGGGGATAAAGCCATTTGATGCAACAAGCGAAACAAGGGACGGTTTAAGCGGTGTTATTGTATGGCCGACACTTTTCGCAAGCTCATAGCCGATACCGTCGGAGCCTGTTGAAGCGTAGCTTTTGCCACCTGTACAAACTGCAAAAGCGTCACCCTCAATTATATCTGCGTTTTCCAAATTGACCGATTTAATTACGCCGTTTTCGGTATTGAACGAGGCTACGCACCCCTGAACAATTTTTGCTCCGCTTTGCTTTGCGTTTTTTACCAAGGCGTCAACAATATCGACCGCTTTATCTGAAACGGGAAAAACTCTGTTTCCCCTTTCAATCTTCGTTTCAACGCCCATATCCTGCAAAAGCGCCATAGTATCATACGGCATAAATGAACTAAACGCCGAATACATAAAACGAGGATTTCTGACTACATTCGAAATAAGCTCGTTAATATCAAAGCAGGCGTTTGTTACATTACATCTGCCCTTGCCTGTAATCATAACCTTTCGTGCAGGGCGTGAATTACGCTCAACGATTGTGACGTCAAGTCCTCGCTTCGCCGCTTGAGCGCCTGCGATTAATCCGGACGCTCCTGCGCCGATAATAATAATTCTTCTCATATCTCTATATTATAGATTATTCTTCAAGCTCTGTCAATCTTTGAGACAGCTCTTCCCATTTTGAGTACAAAATATCCATATATTCATTTTTTGTATCAAGCGTCGAGGTTAACTTCATAAGTTCCTCGTAGTCAACGGTTGAAAGCCTTGAATTAATATTCTCAATTTCAATCTCAAGCTCTTCAATTTCAGCTTCAACCTTTGACAGGGCTGTTTTTGTTTTCAAATATTGAGAACGTCTTTCTTTTTTCAAAAGATAATCGTTTGTCTTTTTTGTTTTTTCCTTTTTTATTTCGGTTTCGACCGCAGAAGCATTGTTTTTGCGTTCAATATAATCGTCGTAATTTCCTAAATATTCGACCATACCGTTTGGTGTAAGCTCAAGTATACGAGTTGATAGCTTATTGATAAAATATCTGTCGTGGGAAACAATAAGCATTGTACCGGAATAATCAAGCAGAGTGTTTTCAAGCTCCTCTCTTGAAAAGGCGTCAAGATGATTTGTCGGCTCGTCGAGAAGCAAAAAATTGTATCTTCCGAGCATTAATTTGAGCAATGCAACTCTTGCACGCTCGCCGCCGGAGCAATCCGACAGGGATTTGTAGACGTCTTCGCCCTTAAACAAAAATGCCGCAAGCGCACATCTTACAGTGGTTTCGGTCATAAACGAAAAGTTTGACCAAACCTCCTCTAACACCGTTTTTGATAGGTCTAACTTTGCCTGAACCTGATCAAAATATCCTGTCATAACCTGCGAGCCGAACTTAAAGGAGCCGTCGTCCTGCAAATAATCGTGCATTAGAATTTTCAGAAGCGTTGTCTTTCCGCAGCCGTTATCACCTAAAATAAAGGCTCTGTCTCCCTTTTTTATTTCAAAGTCAACATTCTCGAAAATTGTTTTTTGTGAAAAGGATTTTTTCAGCCTCGTAACGCTCAAAACATCCTCACCGCTTACGCATTTTGGTGTAAAATCAAAGCGAATACGCTCGACCTTGCTGTCGGGAACTACCAACTGCGCCTTAATTCTTTCGATAACCTTTTCCTTACTTTCGGCGGTTTTTATATTCTTTTCTCTGTTCCATTGACGCTGTTGGGCAATAATTCCCTCAAGACGTTCAATTTCTTTCATATCGTTTTCATATTTTTCGGCAACCGCTTTTTGCTCTGCCGCCTTTTTTACGGAAAATTCCGAATAGTTTCCCGTATATGTGCGGCACTTTTTGTTTTCTATCTCAACGGTTTTATTTGTTATTTTATCAAGAAAATATCTGTCGTGAGAAACAATAAGACACGCTCCGCCGAATTCTTTTAGAAATCCTTCAAGCCATTCAACAGCGTTTATGTCGAGATGGTTAGTCGGCTCGTCAAGAAGAAGCAAATCGGATTTTGAAAGCAGGAGCTTTGCAAGAATAAGCTTTGAACGCTGACCGCCCGAAAGCGCAGAAGTAGGAAGCGAAAAATCCTCCTCATTAAAACCGAGACCGAGCAACGCCGAGCGAGTGCGGCTTTTGTAGGTAAGACCGCCGTTATTGTTGAACTCATTAGTCAAGGCGTCCTGTTCTTCAATAAGCTGTGAGATATTCCCCCGCTTTTCAGTCAGCAAATCGGCAATTTCTTCAAGCCTTTTTTCTGCTTTTATCAAGTCGTCGAAAACGCTGACAAGCTCGTTATAAACGGTATTTTCCCTTGAGCAGGTATGCTGTTCCATATAGCCGATTTTCGTATTTTTTGAAACAAAGCAATTTCCGCTGTCGGGCGCATATTCGCCTGTAATTATTTTGAAAAGGCTTGTTTTACCTGCGCCGTTACAGCCGATAAGTCCGACCTTTTCTTTTTCCTTTATATCAAACGAAACGCCCGAAAACAGAGTATTATCCCCGAATGAAAGCGTTACATTTTGCAAATCTAAAACCGCCATTACATCCTCCGACAGTAAATTTTATTCTATTTTACATCAAAACAACTTGAATGTGAAGCCTAATTTTGATATTATAAAAAAGAATAATGGCAGTGAGGTAAAAATATGCAAATACTAAAGCTAAAGCCCGTATTTAAGGATTACATTTGGGGTGGTAAAAGATTAAAGGACGATTTCGGCTTTGACACAGGATACGAGAAAACGGCTGAGGGCTGGATGCTCGCCTGTCACAAGGACGGAATGAATATAATTGACGGCGGCGAATATGACGGCGAAACGCTCGACAGGGTCGTTGACAAAGTCGGTATGACAAGGCTTCTTGGAAAAAAATCGGAAAACTATCCCTATTTCCCTATATTGATTAAGCTCATAGACGCTTTCGACAATCTTTCAATTCAGGTTCACCCCAACGACAAATACGCACGAGAGGTTGAAAACGAATTCGGCAAAACTGAAATGTGGTATGTGCTTGACGCAAGCGAGGGCGCAACGCTGATTTACGGCTTCAAAAACAAGATTTCAAAGGATGAATTTAAGCAGGCAATCGAAAGCAACACCCTGCTTGACAAATTGAATGTCGTTAGTATCAAAAAGGGCGACACATTATTCATTGAAGCAGGAACCGTTCACGCTATCGGAAAAGGTGCGTTAATTGCGGAAATTCAACAAAACTCAAATTGTACATACCGTGTTTATGACTACGGCAGAGTGGGCGCCGACGGCAAGCCGAGAGAGCTTCATATTCAAAAGGCGCTTGATGTTTCAAACACCGTTCCGCCGACTCACGATATTAAGCCTATGGGCAAAACAGAGATTACCGACGGCAACGAAAAGCAGCTCATTACAAGCTGTGATTTGTTCAACGTTGAAAGATACAAGGTTGCGAATGAAATAACGCTTTCAACAGATGAAAAATCATTTATGCACATTTTAGTTATTGACGGCGAGGGAAAAATTGACGGCACAAGTGCTAAAAAAGGCGACAGCTTCCTTGTTCCTGCCGACTTCGGTAAATTTGAAATATTTGGAAAAATTGAATTTTTAGCGACAAGGCTATAAAGAGAATAAAAGCACTCCTTTCGGTTAATACTATACCAAAAGGAGTGTTTTTATGAGAATTTTAGACAGGGTTGCGCTGATTTTAACTATAATCGGCGGAATAAACTGGGGACTTATCGGCATATTCAAATTTGATTTAGTAGCATGGATATGCGGCGGTCAAACAGCTATTTTCGCAAGAATTATCTATACATTGGTATGTCTTGCGGCAATTTGGTGCATCAGCCTACTGTTTCGCAACAACGAAATGCTTGAGGACTGAAAAATAACGGCAGGGACAAAAGTCTTCTGCCGTCGTTTTTTATAATGAAGCACTCCTGCGGTGTATGAAAAATGAAGCATCGGCAAAGCCGATATGAAGCCGCTTCGCTATGAAAAATATTGTGAAATAATCAATCAAACCTCAACTTGCCGCAGGCAAACATCACTTTGCACCTTGTTGCAAAACATCACTTTCCTGAAAGGGAATACATCACACGGCGTAGCCGTACATCACTTAACACAAGGAACCGTCCCCTGTGCACTTTCGCTAACCGTCCCCTATGCACTCCAATAAGTCATCATATAGATTTTGTGCATTATTTACTGCTAATTCTGCATAGCAA
>CAMCPL010000011.1 GCA_945876745.1 uncultured Clostridia bacterium | reverse complement strand
CTTCCTCCATAGTAATCTGTCGATAGGTTTTTTCAGCGGATTGCGTTGCACAACCGGAGAGAAGCAGTAAAGTCATTAAAATGGGAATGATTCTTTTCATGTGTATGCCTCCATATTTTGAAAATAGGACAGCCGTTCCCGGCTGCCCTGTTGCCTTTTCTTGTATCAAAAATATATTATTTTGAAGTGCGTTGCAGTTTCGTAGCTATAAAAATTCTTTTATGCCGAAGCCGAGAAATGAAGCAAGGCTGTCGCCTTGCGAGGCTTTTTGGCAAAAGCATAATGGATTTTTATGCGAGAAACCAATACTTCCTTATGAACACTCAGCCAAACGAACGGGAGATTTTCTATTGAAGGTTATATTTGATACCATTTAATTTCATTTGCTTCTAAACGGAGGTCGAAACTTGTTCCGTCACCTAAATACACGGTTGTATCCTGCGGTTCATAAGTATTATTCACAACGCAGTACTTTCCATTTTTAACATAAGCGTGGACTTCAACATTATAGTTTGTTGAATACCAACGATAAAGCTCATCTTCGGCTGAAGCACTCCAAAGAATTGCACGGTGAAGAACACGGCTGTTTTTGAATGAATAGGGTAAACCGCTGATATAAACACCCCTGCCCTTGCCGAACTCTTTGACTGCCATTTGTACTTCTTCCGCATGTCTTACCATAAAGGGAAGTTCGGTTGCGTTCTGAATAAGTACCGTTGTGCCGTCAAGGGCAACAATATTTTTCTTTCCTTCGCCGAAATCAACCTCGCCCTCTGCATCGGCAAGAATGAAATGGTCACGGTGTTCTTCAACATTATAACGGCGGGTATTAAGTGTTAATCCGTTTTCTCTTTCAACACCTAAAATATCGTCAAGTTGGAAAAATTTACCCTGCCATTGATGTGCCGCAGGTTCGCCCACACCGATAAATCCGCCGCCGTTATAGACGAATTTTTTAACTGCGGTGATAATTTCTTCGTCTTTCCAATACTCGCCGCCTGTTTGTGCTGTATCAGCATCACCCACATTGATAATAACATCAAAATTATCAAGAAGATTTTTATCTTTTTTTATATCGTCAAAACTAATAAACTTCACATCAAAGGGTGCTCCGCTTAATGCCTCAATAATGCCGAAATATGAATAGTTTTGTCTGTAATAAAGTGCGTGATGCACCATGTGGTTACCCCAACCGCGCATTTTGCCCCAACAGTTTAAAACCGCAACCCTCTTAACGCAATAAGGTGTTGCACCGCAAATGTTATCGTAAAGAGTTCTGAATTCGTCGCAAACATTTTTGATATAGTCAACGAATTCGGGGAATTTAAGCGCAAGTTTAAGATACCCGCCGTAGCCGATACGGGAAATGGGACTTCTTAAAATAGCTCGTCTTGCGGTTATCCAGTTATTTTTTGCTTCGTAAACGGGGTCACCGCCCTCGCAGAATACATCGGGGAAGAAATACGGCAAAAATCTGCCCTCTGTGTATTTTACGCCTTTAATATCGCTGAAAAGACGAAGTGTTGCACCATTGCCCACACTGCCTACAACCGCATCAAGTCCTATTGTTTCAAACTCCTCCATAAAGGGCTCCATGCCAATCCAATGGTCGCCCATAAACATCATTGCTTCTTTGCCGTATTCGTGAACAATATCAACCATTTCTTTGGCAAGTTTTGCAACCTCACGTCTTTGGAATGCTTGGAAATCCTTGAATTCTTTTGACGGTACTCTGTATGTGTTATTCATATAGCCCTGGTCAATAATGAATTCCGGACGGAATTTATAGCCCACTTCTTTTTCAAACTGTTCCAAAATATACGGACTGACTGAAGCGGTGTAGCCGTACCAGTCAACAAATTTTTCTCTTGCCAACTCGTCAAATATAAGGGTAAATTGGTGAAAGAAAGTTGTAAATCTGACAACATCAACATAATCGTGAGTATCTAAGAATTTACGCAGTCTTTCCATTGAGTGTGCTCTTGTTTTCGGCTGACGCACATCAAAGGTTATCTGCGGTTCAATGTCCCACTCGTTGACAACCGCATTATACATATGTACCGGGTCCCACATAATATAAGCCAAGAAACTCACCGTGTATTCGTGGAACGGTGTTGTGCTGATAGTAACATCGCCTGTTTCTTCGTTATATGACCACATATCTGTGGGCACAGGCTCACCTGTTGTACGGTCCATAACTTCCCACCATCTTGTGATGTCGTCATGGTTATTGACTTTGAGCATATCGGGATAAAGATGGTCCATCAAGTGAATTGAAAGTGAATTTTCCGTTGCGGTGTGAAACGGAGTCATAATATACATTTGCTGAACTTCGTCCGGATTTGCCTTTGCCCATTCATTATCCTTACGGGTTGTATAATATGTTGCATATACCTTTCCGCCTGCATCTTTTAACTCTTGCGGAAATTCGGTACCGTCGCAGTCACGGATAGCGTCCGCACCCCAGATATCCATAATTTCAAGGGTTTCTTTTATGACGTCCGTGTCTGTCGGGATTGTTACTCTGCCTTTACTGTTAGCCATATATTAACCTCACTTTTCAATAGTAATTATCTCGTTATTTTTTAATGTAATCTTACCGCTGCGCATTTTTTTGCGTCTGAACGGAACACCTTTTCGCACATAGAATTTATTGTTTGCTATGTATGCGTCGGGGTTGCCCACGGCACTGACAGTACCGCCTAAATCGTCATAACTTACATTGTCTGTAAATGTGTTATGAATTGCTTCCTGAAGACAGAACATAATACAACCGCCCTCATTAAGACGGGAATAGTTTTTCTCGTAAACAGTTCCGTCGCCTGAGTCCGCATCATAAGCCATTCCGTCCTGATTAAGTTTCGTGTCAACTGCTTCGTTATAACGCAAAAGTGCATTTTTGCATTTCCATGGCCATATTGCCGCCGCAACTTTACCCATTCGTTTTTCAGGTTTACTGTAAATTCTGTCATTCATTTCACAGGCACAACTGTCCGCAACATTATGTTCAACCAACGGTTCCAAAGCGTACATCGGAGTAATGGCATCTCCACCTGCGAATTTCACATAGTTACCGCATATTAAAATGTTCTCGTGACCGTATTTCTTGAAAGTGTCGGCAGAAAGCTCTTTTGTTGCAAATTCCTTGTGCTTATATGAGTAGCCGACTGCAATACCCCAACGGCTGACTTTTTTCACATAACAGTTTTTCACCGTTACGCCGTCATATCTTGCAACACCCGTTTTTTCTTCATCATCGGGTTTTAAGCAGGTCATATAAATTCCGCCGTTATTCATGTGCTTGTTATAAACATTACCGCTCACGTCATGAATGTACAAATTATCAAGTGTGATATTGTGAAGAGTGCCTCTGTTCTGTGCTACAACCGCAACACCCGTTCTGTCCGTTTTATTGGGGTTTGAGTATTCTTCAAGAGATTTTTCGCTGTCTTTATTTGTAATCTCAATATCTTTAATTATGATATTTTCACAGTCAAAAAGCAGAATTGCCGATGAAACATCACCTTTATAAATATGACATTTGCTGTCAAGCGGTGTTCCGTAATCCTGATACCAAACGCCTGTGCCGTCTGCCTTGATAATCGGCATATCACCGTCACCGTATGAAGCAATCTCGATTATTTCGCTATTTTTATCACCGCAGTTTTTAAGATGCAAATATTCACCCGAAAATTCAGAACCTTTTTCAAGGAGAATTTTGTCACCTGCGCAGATTTCAATTTCGTTTATTTTATTAAGAGTAAGAAAAGGAGTATTTGCGCTCAGTCCGTTGTTCGCGTCATTTCCGTTAATCGAACTTATGTAAAATGTTCTTGATTTCATTTTCAAATTGCTCCTCTCTTATTTTCTTTTCAACAATCATATCCACTTCTTTAAAGCGGAATTTGTCGCCGCCGTATCTTGTGAAAAGGTCTGTATTGTTTTTATAGAACTCTTTCCTTTCCTTTTTTGAGATTGGTGCGAAACTATAGTTGATTTCTTTTTTTTCACTTGCAAAATCAAGTTTTATGCGTGTAAGTTCATAGTCCAGATACACAGATAGCGGAAATTCAACTAATCCGTAAACCGTTTCGCCGTTTTCTGTTTGGATTCTCCGTTTCTCGTTTTCTGCTTTGCATCTTTTCTCAACAGCATCTAAACTGCTGTCATCAATAAGGCCTATTATCTTTGCAAATTCCAGACAAGCAAGGGCATATTTTTTCTCTGTTTCATTAGAAAAATGAAAGTTATTCATAACTGCCTCCCCGAGTGAATATTTTTCCATAAATATAATACCTTTTTTACCCTGTTATTGCAAGCGAAATAATATTTTTTGTAAATATTTCATTTTGATTTTATTTATGATACGGTGCCCAAAATCATAGATTTTGACCGTTACGAGAACATTGATGAATTCGTATCTGCTTACACTATCGTTTACACTTTCTCGTATATTTTCGTGTAAAACACAAAAATTCGTAAGGCTGTCTAAATTCCAAAAAAGTCCGAAAAGCCTTGATACATCAACAAAAAACGGTATTCGGGAAGCCCCTCGAATACCGTTTTCTTTGGGATGGGTGTTCACAACGGACTGCAAACGCGAGAGAAAAAGCCGAAAAAAGAAGAACCTCAACTACGCGAATTGCGTGTCGAGGTTCTCGACTGGCTGAGGTGGTCAAAACACAATTTTACGAGATGCATGGCGTTTTTCCCTGCCCGTTCCACGAAACCGCATAGATTTCCTCGCCATTTGCCCGTGGGTTGCGCCCACCATATGGGCAATAATCGCAACAGGCGACACGCTCACTGAGCAACAAAAAGAAATGCTCAAAAAGTATGATGTCTCTATGAAATGCGCTCCATCACCGAGCAGTCCACATTTCAATACGCCTTTTCCTTCGACATTCGGCTGACGATGGAAAGTATATCAATTGAATTGACATCAAATGAATAACACGAATCCGAAGGAATTTTGGCTCCGCCATTTTTTCACACATAATTGTATATCTGTATGAAAAAAGTTTTGCCAACAACCCCATAACGCATATTACACGCACTTTTTCCAAAAGTCGCTTTGCAATTATTTGATAATGGCTCCCTCTTTTAGATGTGACATAGGATTTCTGCTCTGCCGTTTCAACAAAAAAATCGAAAAAGCCTCGAATTTAAACGAATAATGACTTGACATATTGCAGAAAATAATGTATATTTTTTTCTGCGAGGTGCATTATGAACAGAACGAACTACATGCAAGAGATAAGACATAGGATCGAAGCCGCAAATGTCGGCTCTGTTTTCGTTGCCTCCGATTTTGCGGATATAACAGAAACAAAACGGATCAGCGAGTATCTGGTGAGGCTGGCTGCAAACGGCATAGTGAAGTGCGTCATGCGCGGCGTGTTTTATAAACCGGAATACAGCAAGTTGCTTGATGAGTATATTGCTCCCGCTCCAGATGCTGTTGCACGCGCAATAGCGCGTAATTTCAGTTGGACTATTGTCCCCTGCGGAGATACGGCTCTTAACCTTCTCGGACTGTCAACGCAGGTTCCTGTCGTTTGGTCTTATGTCAGTGATGGTCCGTATAAAGAGTATTCCTATGATAATACGACAATAAAGTATAAACACACTACGAACAAAGAGATTTCCAGACTGTCTCCGAAAACTGCCTTGGTTATTCAGGCGTTAAAAACGCTTGGGAAAGAGAACATTCAACAAGAAACAGTTGAGAGAATTAAAGCGGAAACAGCATTAACCGAGCGAAAAGCAATGCTGACGGAAGCGCAGTACACTACTGCGTGGATTTACGAAATAATTAAAATGATTTGCAGGTGACGAGATGAGAAAAATTGCTGTTATCGAATCCAAAGAGCGCGAGGCGCTTTTCCGCAATACCGCCGCTAAAATGGGTATTAGTGAAGCGGTAATCGAAAAGGATTTCTGGGTGTGCTATATGCTCGACTACCTTTTTCACCGATGTGCTTGGAAAGATAATCTTGCGTTTAAGGGTGGCACAAGTCTGTCTAAAGCGTATAATCTGATCAAACGCTTTTCGGAAGATATTGACCTGATCCTCGATTGGCGTGTGCTTGGCTACGAAATCGACGAACCGTGGGAGCAGCGCAGCAATACAAAACAGGACGCTTTCAATAAAAAGGCAAACGATCGCTCGGAGGCGTTTCTCCGGGATGTATTTCTGCCGGCAATCAAAAAGGATTTAACAGAAGAACTGACGCTGCCCATAAAATGCGAGATCGATCCTCACGACGGGCAGACTGTCAAATTCACATATCCGAACAGCTTCTTCGATACGGCAATCCTTCAGGAAATCCGCCTTGAGATCGGTGCGCTCGCCGCATGGACGCCCGCCGCAGAGCAGACGATCACATCTTATGCCGCTGAATACTACGAACGGGTGTTTGAACAGCCTTCTACTCAAATTCTGACGGTTCTTCCGGAGCGTACCTTCTGGGAAAAGGTTACAATTCTGCACCGTGAAGCATTCCGTGCAGAAAGCAGTACCCTTCCCAGCCGATATTCAAGGCACTATTATGATTTGTATTGTATGGCAAAATCTCCGGTCAAAGAATGTGCGCTTGCCGATGCCGCTCTACTCACTCGCGTTGTGGCTTTCAAGGACAAGTTCTATCGTTGTCCTTGGGCTCGGTATGACCTTGCTAAGCGCGGCACGATGCGCCTTATGCCGCCGGAATACAATATTCAAAAGCTCCGCGAAGATTACGAACATATGCAGAATATGATCTTCGGCGATAAACCGGAGTTTGATATGGTTTTGCAGGTGATAGAAAAACTGGAAAATGAAATCAATACAATCGAAGAAAACTAATTATACTCATTCATCCACCTTATACGGTTTCCATTTGTATTACTAAGAAAATCCGGAGTAGAATATGCTGACTGCCTTTGATACTTTATTACAAACTGTTGTAACGGCCAATAGCGCTGCCATAAATGGTGATAATGAAGCTTTTCGCTACGAGTGCTTATGTTGTGGCGAAGAGGTCTTTTTGGCTGCTCAAGACAGTAATTATATGGCAACTCATTTTAGGCACAGAAGCGGAAACAACGATAAAGATTGTGAATTGTATCTTGGACAATACGGAATAATACAGGATTCTAAAAATTGCAGAAACAAGCAAGAGCGTATAGAATTCTATTACAATAATAGTACGAAATGTTTTTATGTCAGCTTGAATTTCTCAGCGGAGGAAATCCATGAATATGAACAAGTAGGGGCGATGCTTGAAATTCGGGAAAGCCGGAATGCTAAACCGTTTTTTAACACATCTATAGATCATTCAACTTTTTCAGATGGAGTACCGGAAAGATTTGTATTAGATAAAAATGCTACTCCGTATTTTGTCTCCAACACTTTGAACAATAAAAAGCGTGAATACTATGTGTTTAATTATGACTCTCCGTCATTTTTTAAGATTCTAAGTAATGACCCCGATGACGAAGGCTTTATCGCCAAGTTAATCAGAAGCAAATCAATCCATACCGGAGTCAGATATTTTATAGCATGGCCTGGGAGAAATACCGCTCAAATCAAATTAAAGAGTATCCCCGATGTGTTTGTTGAGAACGAGACACAATTCATAACTCTCGGGAGAACAACAGTATGGGGAATGGTTGTATCTTTTAAGAACAAAAATCCGTTATTAGATAGCATTCTTAATGATTGGGGCTATAATCTGGATGTTTCTGAAAGTGTTTCTCTATTATGGCCTCCTGCATACGAAAAAGGAGAGAAACTTGTTGTTTCTTCTTCACAGTTATATTTGCGTTCTTCCTTTAGATTTCAAGAGTTTGGGAATATAAACATCACAGAAAAGTGCATCACAGAAATAACAAATTCCATAACAAAGATTTCATTACATGATCCGATTCATATATTGAAGAAAAATGCCGAATTGGAGATTTATAAAGAGTTTTTATCCACCCCAACCCAAACAATCGAGGTTAAAGAAGGACAAGCCACTTGCTTCTGCGTTCCCCAGGATAATTCTTTTTTCTTATTTTCTGATTTTGGCGTAGAAAAACTTAGCGAAGGGCAAAAAGTTTACTTGACTCAAAACTCATATATTGCTGAATATGTCGATAATTTATTAGTGCGAACTATCAGTTTTTTAGAGCCTTCAATTCCAGATATAGAAGCGATCTTCTATGAGATAATCTCTTGTTATTGGATCACTAAAAACTATCAGGATATATTTGCAGAATCATTGCCGCAATCCATAAAAGAGTATTTAGAAACATGTAAAGATACAATGCGTATTAATCAGGCAGTAGAACGACTTATAAAGGATGAAGCAAAATGAGCGATTTCTCCCTTCTAAATGATGAAGAATATAGCCGCATATGCGCTGCCATTCCTCATGGGATAGTAGTAGGTTATTTCAAAAAGAATCCGAAGGAATTCTCTAAGATACGTCCAGGATTTCGAGCAACAGCGGTAAAATCAGATGACGCTGTAAAACTGATGGTCAAATGCCGCCAAAACAGGTTTGTTTCGTCATTTGTTGAGCGCATAGCCAATGACTGGATAGCGGAAATATCCATTGCAATTACAGATTATCAAAAAGAAGGAGAAGCCGAGATATCGGCTTGCATTCACGCGCTTTCACAATCATATTTTGCTGATAATACCTCAGCCTATTTCAAACTGAATGATAAAGATTATTCGGATAAAGAGATCACCCTAATTCGAGATACGATAAAATTGTTAAAGAATTACGATGAGAAACTAAATGATATTGAAGAAAAACTAAAAAGAACCTTGCAGGAATTAGAAGAATGCAAACGAGCGAATAAGTCTTCAACTGTTAAAAGCAAACGAAAAATAGAAGAATCCGCCGCGCAAATTAGGAGACTTAACGAAAAAATCAAAGAATTGCAAAGGATTGAATTACTATTTAAAGATGCACAGCGCGACCTGGAAAAATGCCAAAACGACAAAGAGAGTTTAATGAGTCTTAACGCTTCTCAAGGTAAAAAACTAGCGGTATTGCAATGTGAAATCGATGATATAACCAAAGAGAAAGACAAATTGGAAATATCAATTCGAAAAAAAGTTGAGGAAGAGCATAAAGAAATAAAACTCTCCGAAGTCTTTTCAGCGCCTTTGCGTCCCACTGACATGGATGAGTTTATAGATTATCTACAGTATAATTTTGAAAGTATAGGCGTAAAGAATGTTCCCGAAGTGCCGATAAAAGATCTCTTATCATATTACATTTCAAATATTTTGTTCTACGGCAAACCCATAGTATGCGACAAAGCGATTTCTGAGGCACTAGTTGGGTGTATTGCAAATGCACTTATCGGAACGCCTAATGTCAGCAGTATTCATTTCTCATCAGAAATAACCGAGAGATCTTTGCGTGAGTTTTTGATAAACAGTAGCAGAATAGTGGTGATAGACAATTTCTTGGGGAATTTCAACGATGCTGTTTTATTAACAATCATCGGCGACTATAAAAACAAGATAGTATTTTTAACTTACAGTTATAGTAAAACCCTGAAATATGTTTCTAATGAGCTATTTGCTTATTGTAATTATATCGGAGTAACTCAAATGCCGGAGTTGTCTATTGGCGTGCTTCCGAACGAAGACCCGTCTATCATCGACGAAGAAGAGTACGAGCCTGATCTAAAATACTATGACAATCGTTTTGAAAAAAATTTGAGAAACATCTTAATAGAATTAGGCTATAACAACAAGGTTATTAATGCAAAAACACTTGGAGTTTCCGATGAACGGAGATTGTGCGAAATACTGGCTTTTGATATTATCCCGTATTGCTTTGATGTTCGCTCAATTAACCCTTTGAATTACTCTCAAACGCTTCAAAAATACATTCATAAAAGTTGCTATGCTAAATTACTTGAAAGGTGGCTGAATGCATGAACAAGCTATTAGAAGCAATGGCTTCGGACATGAATATTCACCGTTACCGTAATGAAACAAATACTTCGTTCGTATATCGATTGATACTATCTGCGCTTGGACAATGGTGTTTGAGATCTGCTTCTTCCCCTGATGATAGTATTGCAAAGCATGCGCAAACATTTTTGCTTAATAATCTACTGGATGAGTATACGAATCTGTTCCCGGAAATAAGACCAATGTTTGAAACAGATACTGTTTCTGTGCCTGTATTTATCCGTAGGGTGTATGAGGAAATAGGATATCTTGTCACGGATAAGAATAATAAAAACTCTATTGCAAATTTTGGAAAAGGCATTGAAATAGATAATGGCTCTCTATTCTTTGGTATTCATGAACCGGCGTCAATTTCTGGGTTGGGCGTTATTATCGAAGATAATACTCCTTCCTCGGTAAGTTGGAGAGAGGTTTTAATTAGAGATAAACTGACATGGGAGCAATACATAACTAAGCAGTTCGACATTGTCCTTTTTGAAAACAGGGACATTTCAACCGGAGAATTGCAATTCTTCAATCCCCTTTCTCGCAGCAGCCCTTCGTCCTCTTGGAGCAATCGTTTGACGACTGATTGGACAGTAGCTCGCAAAACACCTAACGGGCCATTTTACAAAGTTATGAAATATCATGATGACCTTATATTTTGCGAGGAACAGCAAAATGTAAATCCGGATGAACTAATTTCATATGAATACAGACGCTTATATTTTGCGCTAAGAAAGTTTTATAACAATCCTCTAAATGCAAAAATCAAGGTACTAGATGATGAACATTCCGAAATAACAATCGGAGGACATTTGCCAAACAGAGAATACTATCTGTTATTGCTTTGCTCTTGGCCGGATCAACATGTTTTCAACAAAAACAAATTCATTGTAAAGAACCAAACCGTTACTCTCATTGAAGAAGTTTTAAACAATCTTTCAATTGAAATAAAGGGAGAATAATTATGGCACAGAACGGCGTACAACAGTATTATGAAGCCATTCGAGGACGCTTGGCAAACTATATCAAATCGGATTATCTTGCTAACAGTGAAACATTGCTTCTGTATGTTGATGATTTGCTTGGCGAGCAATGCGGGGACAGCACAAATATTGCTCGAGAGCCGTATATCGAAACTTCAGCATCATATAAAAAAACAAAGAATGGAATTGTCGACTCAGAGCATATACCAGATCATATTAAGCGCTTTTTGGAAAAACTCATCAATGATAAACTTGGAGTTTTTGCAGATCCATTTGAACATCAGGTCTTTGCGTTAGAGAATTATTTATCTGGAAAAGACTTGTTCGTCTCAACCGGAACCGGTTCTGGCAAAACAGAGTGTTTCCTTTGGCCGATAATTGCAAAGAGTATTGATGAGGCCATAACTCGTCCTGTTTCTTTCAAAAAAAGTGCCGTTAGGACGCTAATCATTTATCCAATGAACGCATTGGTTTCAGATCAGTTGGGAAGATTTCGCAATATTCTTGGTAGCGAAAAGTATAAAGATTATTTTGTTGAAGCCTCGCACGCAGATCGCCTTCCGCATTTTGGTATGTATACCGGAAGAACTCCCTATGCCGGAGATTCAAAGCCCTCAAGCAGCAAAGAACTTGCTACAACATTCAGGAATAGCTATCTTGTTGATCCTACTGCCCCCGAGGAAAAGCAGCATGAACAGGAAGAAAACATCAAGGGATTAAAAAAGATCAATAAGTATCCCGCAAGAAACGGAGATGATGGGCTCGAGGTTTTTATTGAAAACCTCGAGAGAAACATCCACCATCCATCACCGTTTGACCCGGAATTGATTACAAGATTTGAAATGCAGAATTGTCCTCCGGACATACTTGTAACTAACTATTCCATGCTTGAATATATGCTTATGCGCCAAAGAGAGTCTGGCATTTGGGAGAGCACCAAGGAATGGTTAAAAGAATCAGATAATAACAGACTGCTCATCGTTTTAGATGAAGCTCACATGTATAGAGGTTCCGCTGGTGGTGAAATTGCACTGCTTCTTGAAAGACTTTTCTCGCGTCTTGAAATAGGGCTTGATAAAGTTCAGTTTATTTTAACTACAGCAAGTATGCCGCAAGATTCGGCTGATTCTATTAACAGTTTTTACTCTGGACTCACCGGAAAAAGCTGTGAAAACTTTGCTTTTCTTCGCGGTAGTAAAGAGCCGATTTCTGAAAATTTCAGAATACAAACCAATGTTGATGCTTTAGCAAGCGTCGGATCAGCTCAAGTCTCAAATGATCAGCAAATAACTGAAAAAATTATCAAGTTTGCTAAATGTGTGTATTCTGTTGATTTGCCAGCAGATATTGCAACAAAAACTGCCCAAGAATGGCTATATGACAATTTGCCGGAGTATGAAGCATTCGTAAAGCTTAACGGTCTATGCAGAGACGGCGCAAAATCATACAGTTGCATTCGAGCCGCATTGTTTGCTGGGGAAGAAAGAGCCTCTGAAGCGTTAGATTCTCTTCTGTCTGTTGTATCATTGGCGGCCAAGGATGGAAATATTTTATTCCCCGTTAGATTACATATGTTTTTACGCGGGTTGCAAGGACTGTATGCATGTTCTAACCCTAAATGCGAGCATTCAAAGTATTCTGAATCCGAGAAACTACATTTAGGAAAAGTCGTTTCGATTCAAAAAGAAAAATGCGAATGTGGAGCAAGAGTATATGAACTCGCAAATCACATAAAATGTGGAGCCTTATATCTCAAAGTATTTGTTCAGAAAAGTGAAGGTGTCCCTTATTGGTATGTATTTCCCAATCGCGGACTGAATGGGGATGTTTCGTCATTACAAGAGATGTTGTTGTATGTTGTTCCTGACGGCTATATTAAAGGAACTAATGATAAAATGGCCTCATTAGATCCGTTTACCGGAAAACTGTACTTGCAAAAGAAGAACGACGATTCGCTTCTTACGGTAGTTTATACAGACAGATGCGATCCCAAAACTGATGCCTACACATTTCCTACCTGTCCAAAATGCAAAAAACCGATGTGCTTGAAAAAACCAACTGATTTTTCAACAAAAGGAAATATACCTTTTTATAATTTGACTAAAGCACAATTTGAAATGCAACCACCAAGGTCAAATTATATTAATCAGGGAAAAAAGGTTCTTCTATTTTCTGACTCGCGGCAAAACGCAGCAAAACTTGCTCGAGACCTTTCAAAATCTTCTGATGCGGATGCATTCAGACAAGCTGTGCTCCTAGCATCATTATTGCTTGAAGCAGATGGAAAAGAGCATTCATTACAAGAATTGTATCCAGCATTTCTTGATGTTTGTTTGCAGAATCGCCTATCATTCTTCAGCGGCAATAGCAAAGTGAAATTTCAGGATGATCTCAAAAAATTCGATGGCATAAAAAAGAGGGCGGAACGGAACCAGAGAAGAACATTAAACTATAAGGACCTTACATCTAGATACTCTGTTTTACCCGAAGAGTACTATGAACAATTACTGACGTTTTTCACAGAGAGCCCTCGTTCTTTCAAAGATATTGGGCTTGGTTTTCTTGCACCAGTAGAAGACCTGCTTCAAAATGAATTGCTTGATGATTTAAGATTTGACCACAACATAGAAATTGATTCGGATGCATTATTCCAATTGCTCGTTTTACTGTTTTGGGATGTCATGGATGACAAAGCGGCTTTGGGAGAAGCCATACCGGACGATATTAGAAAAGACTTGCCTGGTAGAAGCAAAGCTGGAGATGACAGTTTAGGGTTAGGATACGATTTTGATAAATCAATTGACAAGCACTTTGTAGGTCGTGCAAAAGATTTACTTGGACTCACAGATGAATCAATGAGTATCTTGATATCAAAAATCAGAGATGTATTCTTTGCATCGTCATCCAAGAACAAATATTATTTAAAGCTTTCTGCAGTAAAAATAATGCTTACAGGTGAAGACTTCGTTTGGTATCGTTGCCAAAAATGCGGAAAACTATCCCCATTTAAAATCGGCAATTGGTGTGGTGCATGCTTCGAATCAGACGCTATTACGGCTATTGGTCACGAGGACTTATCAAGATTCGATTTTTGGCGTATTCCTGTTCTTAATGCTATCAAGAAAATTGACACGATTCACACAATTGATACCGAAGAGCACACCGCTCAATTATCACACAAAGAAACTAAGAGTGATACTTGGAGTAGAACTGAAAAATATGAAATGCGATTTCAAGATATCAATGCTGGAGAACATGGAGAAGACTCTATTGATGTTTTGAGCTGCACCACAACAATGGAGGTTGGTATTGATATTGGCTCATTGACTGCTGTTGGGTTACGAAACATTCCTCCGATGAGAGAAAACTATCAACAGCGTGCAGGACGTGCCGGTCGTAAAAATGCGGGCATTTCTACTATTGTTACATATGCGTCAGGCGGCGTTCATGACGGTCATTATTTTTCACATCCTGACGAAATGATTTCCGGCGAACCGAGAAAACCATGGATTGACAGAGATAATCCAAAAATTCGTCAAAGACATATGAATATGATGATTCTGAACGGATTTATGTCTACTCCTAAGATGAAAATAAAATTTGATAGCATAATGGATATTGGAATTGTTGAGTTTTGTGAGGATTATGGCTCGACATTTATCGAATATGCAGGATCTTTCGGCGAATCTTCAGAGGAAACCATCAGACTTTTTACTAAAATCAAAGAAAGCGTTTTAGCAGAAGGCAAGAGGAACGAATATCAATCGGATAATACTGAAACATCAGCTTTCGATGTGTTTTACAGCGAAGGCTTTATCCCGTCATATTCTTTCCCAAAAAATGTTGTACGTTTCTTTGTTGAAAACGATTCCCAAAATGCGAGAAATGGCGTTCACGAAATCGAGTATTCACCTGAAAGAGATATCTCCGTTGCTTTAAGTGAGTATGCACCCGGTAGATTTGTTACCATTGACAAAAAGATTTATCGAAGCGGCGGTATATATGCGAATCCAAGACCCAGGGGCTTTGAAAGAAATCAAGCTGAATACTATTTCAGCAGCAAAGACTATTATAGTGACATTTTCGTATGCACCGAGTGTAACTGGTTCGGCAATAAAGCTCGAGATGCAGCCAATGGGGAATGCCCTTACTGCGGAGCTCGCGTTGAAAAGAGAAAAATGCTGAGACCTTGGGGCTTTGCACCGGTAAAAGGCAATCCTGTTCGACATGAAGATGAGGATGAAGAGTTTACATATACTGAAGCACCGTACTATTCTTATGTTCCCAGTGGCTCGGAGAGATTAAACCAATTCAAACAGAGCAATATAAAGTATATCGATCTGTCCGACAAAAACGTCCTAACCGTCAATATGGGAAAGAAGAAAAACGGCTTTAATATTTGTAAAAAATGCGGTGGTGCAGAGGTTGCCGATACCCAAAATAATGGGAACTTTGCATTCTCACAGCCATATCATGACAGACTTCTTTGCAGACATGAAGGTACAGTTGAAACCAATGTTTATTTAGGCTACGAGTTTATGACCGATATGTTTATGCTTGATATAACATATGATTCCAATAGACTTGTAGGCACCCATAATCAAAAAGAAAAATCCATATTAAGAGCTGCAGTCACAACTTTGCATGAGACAATAAAAAAAGCGGTTTCACTTGAACTTGGAATTGATTATAACGAAATAAACGGTGGTTGGCGTCCGCGCATGAGTGATGATGGTAACTCTCATATTGAAATGTTCTTTTATGATAATCTCTCAAGTGGTGCTGGATATTCTTCTATGATTGGTTCCATTTTGGATAAAGTGCTTATTCGAGCTCGTGAGATTCTGACTGAATGTGACTGCGCTCGCTCCTGTAAAAATTGTCTTGACAATTTTTACAATCAACGCAACCACTCGTTGTTTGACCGCCATTTGGGTTTACAATTGCTCGATTACGCAGAACAAAACAGTTATCCAGTTGAGTATTCAGAAGAGGAACAATCTCTTTATTTGCGTCCGTTGTTACGCTTAATCGAAGAAAGCGATGATACAAAGGATCTGGCATTACCGAACTTTGAGGTTATTCCCGCTTTGTTAAAGAAACCAGCGCCACAGAATAATCGAATGTTCTTTAATCCATATGACTTATCAGATTGGTTGCCAAACTCCTTTATGGAAATAAGAAATAGGTGAGTTTTTCGCATTAACCTGGATACATTTTTGGGAGGATACCATGCCTAAGAAAAAAGAAGAAAAACTTAAAAACTATTCCCCTCTGAGATATCCGGGTGGAAAAGGAAGGTTATATCCTTTTGTTGCTTCTGTTATCAAAAAAGCTGGGGAAGAACGAAGAATTTATATTGAACCGTTTGCTGGAGGAGCAGGGATCGCACTTTCATTACTTTTCAATAATGATGTGGATGAGATTGTAATCAATGACTATGATAAAGCCATTTATTCAATGTGGAAAGCAATATTGACGCAAACTAATGGTTTTTTGGAATTGCTGGAAAATACAGAAATCACTGTTGATGAGTGGCACAGACAGAAAGAAATCTATACAAACCAAAACAGGAAGTATTCTTTGGAATTGGGGTTTGCAACATTCTTTTTAAATCGAGTAAATCGATCTGGAATATTAAGCGCCGGTCCCATAGGAGGATTTGAACAAGAAGGAAATTATAAAATTGATGTCCGATTCAATAAAGTCGATTTATCAAAAAGAATAAGAAAAATTGCCAAATACAAGAATAGAATCCATGTTTATAATCATGATGTTAGAAGTTTTTTAGCGTCATATCTGCCAAAATATATAGATCAAGCGTTTGTATATTTTGATCCTCCGTACTTCCACAAGGGTAAACAGCTTTATAAAAACTTTTTTATAGAAAAAGACCATAAGGAAATATTTGAATTGATTGATCAATTACCGTGTCCATGGATGGTAACTTATGATAACACGGATGAGATTAAAAACATTTATGACAAATACACATGTTGGTATTTTGACTTGGTCTATGGTGTAGCTAATAGTGGAAAAACCTCAGAAGTGCTTTTTATCAGCGATGATAATTTATTGCCAAGCATTACAGATAAATCATCGGCCAAAGTTAATTTTAGAAGGAATTGAATGATCCTCAAAGGAGAAACATGCACAGAAGATTTCACCCCTTACATTAAAGAATTTCCGGGCGCAGGATCACAATCAAATGTGGTATCTCACGGATGCGGTGGGAACTGCCCCGCCCGGAAGTGAAGCTCCGACGGATCTAGTGTGGTCGATCTTGAAAAGATCACCATCTTTAATTTTATGGTTGAGGACTATTGGACGACGCGCGGCGATACCCGTTCCACGAAACCTAATAGATTTCTTCGAGCATTTGTCCATGGTATAATCGCCGTAGTTGCAACCGATAATTTGTGTGCCGAGAGGCGGGAGCGAAACCCTGCCCTGTTAATGACGGCTTCGGGAATTGCCGGTTTATCTTCAACAACCTTGCCGCAGATCGTTATAGATGCTATTGAAGACTGTGCTTTTGGGAGTCGATTCCTCTGTGGGCAATTACACTTATAGGCGGCTCTTTATTACGGTGCTGTCGTTCATTATGATCATACGCGTTTACGGGTGATTCTTCAAAATCTATATGTACTCGGAAATAGCCCCTGTTCCCCTTTCTGCCTTTGCAGGACAGCCAACCGAGACTGTTGGCAAGACATTCTTAAAAACTACTGCGCTGTGCTTCTTGAAGGAGCAATTATTGTGCTTGCCTGTGTTATCTTTTCGGTATTCGCTTCAAGCCCGTCAACAGTAGATATTTCAGCGGCTGCAGTCACGCATGCGCGGAACTATATTGGCATCTGATATTTAAACTTGTAGGCAATGTTAAAATGGCAGACCGCATTGAGCGTGAAATGATGGGGTAATAAAAAAATATTAACGCAAATCACTCTGACAAAATGCCGCAAATCTCTATGATGAAAAACCACCAATCTCTCCGATAGGATTGACGTTATTTGAATTTTCGGGTACAGGAAAGACAGGCTCGGTTCCCCGTCCTCTTTTGTCTAACATTATAGAAAATTCAAAAAATGCTGACAATTACAACCCGAGCCGTTTGCGCCGCACCCCTTGTGTTCTTCAAAATTCCACACGCAAATCCCACAGAAAAAGTGCACCTTTCGGTTAGTAAAACCGAGAGGTGTACTTTTTTTCGTGCAAGTATTGAAACATAAGGCGTTTTGCGAAAAACCAAATCATATAAAGGAAAAACGGCTGATGTTTAGTGAAAAGGAGTGCAAAAAAAAGATGCCGAGCAGAACGAGGGCAAACGAATTTTTGCGTCAGCAAAAACGCCTGCACACTTGCAGGCGAAAACGCTTGCGTTTTTCGTTTGCCCGTAACAAAGATGGGATTTTCGGCGTGATTTTGTCGAGATTTCGCAGTACAAAGACTGAAAAAACACGAAAAAGCGTAAATATGAAAAATATTTTTCAAAAAAAGGGCAAAAAACGCGCATTTTTGACGTTATATATATAGTTCGTTTTCGAACATAAGGTGAGGAGGGGCGAACACAATATGCCGAAAATTTGATGGTACGGCGGCTTTTCACTTTTTTACCGTTGTCGGGCGTCAGCCCTACTACCGCTTCAAAAGCAAAAATCTATCCGTACTCTCGTTGTTTTCGGTGCAGAGCAGTTTCAAACGAGTAGATTTTCGTTTGAACAAGGCACAAAATCGCTGCCATACTGCCGTATGGCGAGATTTTTAACGCAGTTCAAGCGGAAATATACCGTTTTAAACCATATCGGGTTCGGCTCTCCTCACCTTATTATTTTGAGAAAGGAGTTGACTGCGTATGTCAACCAAACAAACAACAACGGAGAAGTGCTCGTTTTGCGGCAGAAGCCGTAGCCAAGTCAAGTATTTCGTAAAAGGTATCGACGGCTTCATTTGTGATTCTTGCGTCGAAATGTGCAACTGCATCATTGACGAAATGAAACTGTCCGCGCGCAAGGAAAAGCAAAAACAGGGCGAAACAGGATTGCCGAAACCGATGGAAATTAAAGCGTATTTAGATGCGCATATCATCGGGCAGGATGCGGCAAAGAAAACCCTTTCGGTGGCTGTATACAATCACTACAAGCGCATCTGCCACCCGAAGATGAGCCTCGACAAAAGCAATGTGTTGCTCCTTGGGCCGACGGGCACAGGGAAAACCTTGCTTGCCAAAACGCTGGCGGAATACCTGGAAGTGCCGTTTGCAATTACGGACGCGACCACACTCACAGAGGCAGGGTATGTGGGCGACGATGTGGAAAATATCCTGTTACGGCTTATTCAAGCCGCTGATTATGACATTAAGTCCGCGGAAAAGGGCATTATCTATATCGACGAAATTGATAAGATAGCCTGCAGGGATAAAAACATATCCATCACCCGCGACGTCAGCGGAGAAGGCGTGCAACAGGCACTCCTTAAAATTTTAGAAGGCACTGTTGCCAACGTGCCGCCCCAAGGCGGCAGAAAGCATCCGCAGGAAGAGTGCCTTCAAATCAACACAGAAAACATCCTGTTTATCTGCGGCGGCGCATTTGTCGGTCTTTCGGATATTGTCAGCCAACGGACAACCGGAAAAAGTGCAATCGGATTTAGTAATGGAAATGTGCGACTCGAACAAAATGACACTTGCGAGCCACTCCCCTGCGATTTGCACAAATTCGGTATGATTCCGGAATTCGTCGGCAGAATACCGGTATTATGCACTTTACAGGCGTTACAGGCAGAGGATTTGCGGCGCATTCTCGATGAGCCGAAGAATTCCATCATCGGGCAATACAAGCAGTTATTTAAAATGGAAGGGATTGATTTAAAATTTACAGACGGCGCGCTGGACTGTATCGCGAAAAAAGCGATGGAGAACAAAACAGGCGCAAGAGGTCTGCGCAGTATTGTGGAAAAGGCGTTAAGCCCGCTGATGTTCAGTCTGCCGAGCGATGAAACGGTCAAGCGCGTAACCATTGACGATAAATATATCAACGGCATCGGTGCGCCGAAAATCAAGAGAATAACCCCAAAAACAGAAAAAGCGTCCTAATCGCGCAAAAAACGAAAAGGACGAACATCAAAAAGGAGACCGGCTATGAAAAGTGATGCGCACAAAAACGAAAAAGACAAAAAAGGCAGTACCGCGCGAAGAGAACGCGGGCAAGGCAGTCTGTATTTCAACAAAAGTTTACATAAATGGCAAGGCAAACTCACGATTGCATATTCAGGAAATAATTATGAATTTGCTAAAAGGTGCAAATAAGTCTTGTAAATTAAGGTCGGTGAGATTGTAAAATAAAGTGTGTAAGTTAGAAAAAACTTACATACTTTTCTTGGCAAAGCCAAAGATATATTATCTTATTAAGAACAATATCATCCTACCTTAAAGTAAAACGGCTTACGGGTTGCCCTGTAAGTCGTTTTATCGTTATTCATCTGTAAGTCCCTTTTGATTGTTTTACAATGCGGTCAAAGCCATTGTTATGTAAATATATCTCGATACCAGAAACAATCTTCATAAAAACATCCGTGCTGCAGTAATGATATACTATATTATTTTGACTCATCTTGTTGTACCCTCCTCAACACGAACACTCCCAGCATTTTCTTCTACAATTTATAGGTATTGCCAAACGAAAAATGAGCGCGATTGCCGGAAAGTACCTGTTTTATTTCATCAAGATCTGTTCTACCTTCGGCGTATGCTTTCTGAAAACAGCGAAATTTACGCTTATATTTGTTCGCACGCGGATTGCGCCTACGGCGCTGAGTGGATGATTTGAGATTTGAAGATTTAAGAGTTCAGATCAATCCACAAAGCGGGGCGGACAGCAATGAAATCGATGCTGACACGGTTGCCGCCCTCAGGGACATCGCCGCCAGTGCTGACAGTGGCGGCAAGATTCTGAAAGTAGCCGGGCGACCGCAGCCACCACCGGCAGTTGCTACTGTTGCTTTCCGAAACTCCATTAGCAACTGCATACTTCGTGGGCTTACACTGTCTTGCACTATCGGAGCTGAAATATGTATTCGCTTCCGTGATGCTAAGCAAGAACACTTGATCCTGCGTTGCGTTGCCGGGATTTGTACTGTATTCGGGATTTTTATCTGCCGATACCGTAACAGTTGGAATTATGGCCTTTTCCTCGGCAGAAAATGCCGCATTGATAAAATCGTTGTTCAGCCACCTGCGAAGTGTGCAAGTTTCCCAAGTAACACCCGTACCGCTTGTATCGTATGGCTTGCAGTCAAGAGCGTATTTGCTGATAACAAGTGCTTTACCATCTTTCACTTCAAGGACAAGCCATTCAACGTCTTCTTTGCCGTTTGAAGTGTTGTTATCCTGTTCGTATGCGCCGAAAAACACATAGTCTCCCACTTTGGCAACTTTCAGTTTTTCAACCTTGTACTTATCATAAATAGAGTTGGCTTTGTCTGCACTGTCCTTATATCCATCTAACGCTACTAGTGCCTCATACGCCTCAACAATATTTCCAGCATCCATCAATGCAATAGCATCGTTGTATTTGCCGTTGGGAATAATAACAGTATTCAAAACGATAATAAAAGCGATAATTGCACAAACAATAGGTGTTGTAATAATTGCAATTTTCTTGTTTCGCTTTGCAATGCGTTCTGCCTCTTTGCGTGCAATTTCGGCTTTGCGTTCTTTTTCTAACCGATCCGCCTTTATTTCTTCAATCTTCTTTTGGCAGGCATAAATCTTTTCGTCGGCATCCTTCCAACCGGAGATCGTTTCAAACAATTTTATGGCAGATTCGTAATTGGATATAATCTCTCCGCTCATTTTAGATTTTCCTTCGGAGAGAATTGTATCCTTTCTTGCTATCTCCGCTTTTTCGTAGCATGACTGTGCAAGAACGGCAGAATCCTGATATTCACTAATAGATTCAAAGAGTGCTGCCGCTTCCTTATAAGCACTCTCGGTATTTGCCGCAGACATTGCATTTTTTGCACGGGTGTAAACGCCATCAAGACGGGCGTTTTCATTGCGGGTATTGATATGCTCTATGTAGCCCGTAAGTGCGACCTTTAACTTCTCGTCAGCAAAGCGGACGGCTTTTTGGTAGTTGTTGTTAGTATCAAAGGGCTCGGCGCAGTCCTTTAAAGATTCCTGTTTTCTTACCTTTAATTCGGACAAAAGTTTACCTAAATAAGCAGAAGCGTTTTCAGGATCGATATCCAGAACCTTTTCGCAGTATTCGTTGGCAGAGTTCCAATCGCCATCTTCCAGGAACATAAATGCTCGCTTCAAAAGAGGTGCAGTATTAGCGTTTCCGCCGCTAATTACCGTTTCTTTGACAACGGTGGTTTTTGGCGTGTCTACCTCAGCAATCTTTTTGATACCACGAATCAAATCCTGCATAAAGCCGAGTTTGGACATATCCTGTGCTTGCAGGTGGGAAAATTCATCCGGCAAATCATATGGATCCATATCACGGTAGGCAGGGATGAGCATTTTCTTTGCGCCGTTCTTGATGAGGGCGAGATAGCGACTCCATTCGTTCTTTACCCATACGGCATTGAAATATTCGGGCTTTGTGCCGAGCACGACCATCACTTTGGAGGAGTTCAGCGCGGCAAATATGTAGGGTTCATAGGCGGTGCCCAACTTGTCCTCCAAAGTAATGCGCGAGAAAAAGACCTTGAAGCCCTCCTGCGTCAGTTGGTGGTATAGTTCGTTGGCAAGAACGCTGTCCTGCGTTCTTCTGCCGCTCGCATCGGTTTCCTTATAGCAAATAAACACATCAAAAGGCTCTTCTTTTTGCGAAATCGCAAGGATACCCTTCTGGATTTCGTCAATGGCTTTGGCTTCGTCTTCATAAATGGTTTTCTGATAGCCGTCGGCGTACTGCAAGGCAGACTTGTAATCCTCATCGGCAAAAATCGAGGTGAACTGCGCTCTGTTTACAGTAGGAATACGCTTATGAGAAGAAGGATCCTCCACATATTCAATACCGTAACGGCAAAGAACAAGCGACCAATAGGCCTCCGCATCGGTGTTGTCCTCATTCAGAATCTGCTCGTAAATACCCATTGCCTCGTCGAAATCGTTGTTCCGACGGAAATGGTTTGCTCTGTCGTAAAGATTTGCTTTTTTATCGTCATCAAGACGGGGCAGGGTTTGTTTCGTTCCACAGGAATCGCAAACACCGACCGTTGCTCCCTGCTCAAATTCGATTGTGCCTCCGCACATTTTACATTTAAAGAGTGCCGTTATCTGTTACCTCCGAAACTAATTCTAAATTTAAAATTACACTCTGGACAGACCACGGTGGAATCTTCGTCAGCCTGCCACGGTAAGTATGAGAACCCGCGGCGTTTTCGTCTTTCCTTCGAAAGGAGGTTATACGGGTTGCCTTTGATGTTATTCACACAAGGACAAAAAAATCAAAAACCCTGCAGACAAAGGCAATCCCACATTCAAAAACCAAATCGTCAATTTGGTAATATTAGTATGATAGATATTGTAACTTTACTCATTATTTTTCAACATTTTAATATATTTCTCTTTTATGTATTTGCATTCGTGTTCGAAACTATTAGGGTAGATGTATTTATGGTTTATACCTTCTTTTTCTAATTCGTCAAGAAAATATTTCTTTAATTCTCCCGGTATTATTATAGAAACCATATATTTCTTATACACACGACTAAAAAGAGAATATACTCCGCGTTTACTTTGATTTGTGTTAATTATTGATAATATACCGCAAGCTTTTTGATTTTTTACTCGTGCATCATCAGTTTCATTTCCAAAAAAGTCGATTACACAAGGAATAAAGTATCTTTTAATATCTAAATTCTCAGTTGTCTTACCTTTCTCAGATTCATACTTTCTAATACTATTTTCACTTGTTTCTCTTTGCACAAAATCATAGTTTTCAATTTGCCAAAGAGCATAATTTATAATATTATCATCCTCCACAACCGATTTCATTAAAAGAATTTCTCCGTTATGTTCTTCGCCATTATTCTTTTTAAAGGATTGACAAGCAAACCATAATGCAACTCTCCAATCAGTTGTAACATCTATCAATCTTGTTGGCAAACCATAATGTTGAGCTTTAATTATTCGCTCTAAATCCACTTCTGTTTTAGGAGGCGACAACTCTAAAAGCATACTTTTTTCGTATTTCATAAGCCCTTTAACCCTTGCAATAGATGGTTCAATGTCCCACCTATCATAAGATTGTCCCCTGAAACGAACAGCTTCATCATTCCAACCGAAAATATCATTAGTCGCACTTAATACTTTTTTTATATCATCAAAACTTTCAACAAAGCATTTACACATAGTTTTTGATGGATTTTCAATATATTTTATATTCTCTTTTTCTAAAAACTCATTAAATAAAGTTCTATTACATTTTTTCATATATATCCCTATTAAATTCTAAATATATTCGTTGTATTCAAGCCACAAGTTGTAGTAAAATTAAGAATCAAATGCAATCCACAAAGCGGGGCGGACAGCAATGAAATCGATGCTGACACGGTTGCCGCCCTCAGGGACATCGCCGCCAGTGCTGACAGTGGCGGCAAGATTCTGAAAGTAGCCGGGCGACCGCAGCCACCACCGGCAGTTGCTACTGTTGCTTTCCGAAACTCCATTAGCAACTGCATACTTCGTGGGCTTACACTGTCTTGCACTATCGGAGCTGAAATATGTATTCGCTTCCGTGATGCTAAGCAAGAACACTTGATCCTGCGTTGCGTTGCCGGGATTTGTACTGTAAATAATCACAAGTTTGTCCAACACTTGCTCTTGTAATGATTAATAAGAGTGAATAGTAGCCTCTTTTCTTTGTCTTTCAAGAGATTCTTTATTATACTTTTTAGTTTGAAGCAAAGCAACTGCGGCACAAACTGATGCAATTAATGATATTAAAGCAGAACCTAAACTAATAATATTATCAATTGTCATTTTTTCACACCTTACTATTTAATATTTCCTTTAATTTTGATTTTAAATACTCGTATCTTTGTTTTTTAACATTATGGTATTTAAAATGCACTTCCAAGTCATTAATTGCTTGTACGACATCACCTTTGTTTTTTCTCTCAAAATGGCCAATATCTATCAATTCTTCAATCATATCGACTGACCATTTCGTTGTATAACCAAACATAATATCACCTCTGAAAATTGAATTTTTTTCGGATAACGAAGAAATTTCATATCCATTATCTTGTGACATAAATAATTTAACCTTTTACTTATAAACTTGTTTTAATATTTGGTTGGTTGTTTGATGTCAGTCCAATCCGTGACATCAAACACACTATCGACCTCAAACCCTTTAGCAACAACTGTGCCATCGGATTTTAAGCCAACTGTGTGTTCATCACCTGCTGATATTGCTACAATATCTGTCCAACTATCAACATTACATTCATCACTATAACTTGTACCATCGGCAAAAACTGTACCATCAAAATTTAAGACTACCGTGTGTTTCGTACCTGCACTAATTGCAACCACATTTGTCAACTTGGAAGCATCGATATGGTAGGCGCCCGGAATATTAACAACTGTACCATTTGATTTTAAGCCAAAAACATCGAACGAATCACCGTCAATTGCTATGATATCGGTCCAATTTGAAATATGGGATATTTTATCATCTGAAAGTCCCGTAGCAACAACTGTGCCATTTGATTTTAAGCCAATTGTATAACCAGAACAAGCTGAAATCGCTACTATATCAGTCCAATCGCTTACATCACATTCACCAGAATGATTATCACCCACAGCAACAACTGTGCCATCGGATTTTAAGCCAACTGTATGGGCTCTACCTGCTGATATTGCTACTATATCTGTCCAACTATCAACATTACACTGACCATTATAATTATCGCCAACAGCAACAACTGTACCATCGGATTTCAGACCGACTGTATGACTATCCCCTGCAGAAATTGCTACTATATCTGTCCATCCAGATACATTTCCTTGTCCATCATCAAAAACATCTGATACCACAGCAACAACTGTGCCATTTGATTTCAATCCAACTATAGAGTTTGCTCCAGCCGAAATAGTTTTTGCATTCCAATTTATCAGATAATTTTCCGCACTCTCATATCCTCGTGCATTAACGAAACATCCCATAGCTTCACGAATCTTGCCTTCATCAAGCAACTTAACGCCACGAGAATAAGCGATAGGAGCCAACAACTCATATGAGTCTTTGTAATTACCTGCTCTAACAAAGCTTTCATACGCTTCATCTAAGTTTCCTGCAACAGAAAATAAAACCGCCTTATTGTAATTACATTCGTCTATTTTTGTCAGACTGTCTTTGTAACCATCCATTGCTTCAAAAGCGAGTATTGCCTCGGAATATTTTCCCGCATCCATCAGTGCCATCGCATCGTTGTATTTGACGTTAGGAATGATTACCGTGTTCAAAAGGATTACAAAAGCAATAATGGCGCAAACGATAGATGTTGTAATTATCGCAATTTTCTTATTGCGTTTTGCAATGCGTTCTGCCTCTTTGCGTGCAATTTCCGCTTGGCGTTCTTTTTCTAAACGTTCAGCTTCTTCCTTTAAACGTTCAGCGTCTTCCTTGGCTTTGATTTCCTCGATTCTCTTTTGGCAAGCGTAAATCTGCTCGGCGGAATCCTTCCAGCCGGAGATCGTTTCAAACAATTTTATGGCAGATTCGTAATTGGATATAATTTCTCCGCTCATTTTAGATTTGCCTTCGGAGAGAATGGTATCCTTTCTTGCTATCTCCGCTTTTTCGTAGCACGACTGTGCAAGAACGGCAGAATCCTGATATTCACGAATAGATTCAAAGAGGTGAGCCGCTTCCTTATAAGCACTCTCGGTATTTGCCGCAGACATTGCATTTTTTGCACGGGTGTAAACGCCATCAAGACGGGCGTTTTCATTGCGGGTATTGATATGCTCTATGTAGCCCGTAAGTGCGACCTTTAACTTCTCGTCAGCAAAGCGGACGGCTTTTTGGTAGTTGTTGTTAGTATCAAAGGGCTCGGCGCAGTCCTTTAAAGATTCCTGTTTTCTTACCTTTAATTCGGACAAAAGTTTACCTAAATAAGCAGAAGCGTTTTCAGGATCGATATCCAGAACCTTTTCGCAGTATTCGTTGGCAGAGTTCCAATCGCCATCTTCCAGGAACATAAATGCTCGCTTCAAAAGAGGTGCAGTATTAGCGTTTCCGCCGCTAATTACCGTTTCTTTGACAACGGTTGTCTTGGGAGCATCTGCCTGTGCAATCTTTTTGATACCACGGATCAAATCCTGCATAAAGCCAATTTTACCCATATCTTGCGATTGGAGATATTGGAATTCTTCCGGCATATCGTATGGGCTAATATCTTTATAAACAGGAATGAGGGTTTTATCTTTTCCAGCTTTAATAAGTGATATATATCTTGACCACTCATTCTTTACCCACACTGCATTAAAGTTATCTTTTTCAGTGCCTACAACAAGCATTACTTTTGCAGAGTTAAGTGCGGCAAATATGTATGGCTCATAAGCAGAACCCAACTTATCTTCAAGTGTAATTCTTGAGAAAAAGACTTTATAGCCCTCTTTTGTGAGTGCAGCGTAAATATCTTGAGCATAAACACTATCTTGTGTTCTGTTACCATGAGAGTCAGTTTCTTTGTAGCAGATAAACACATCAAAAGGTTCTTCTTTATTTGAAATTTCAAGAATCCCTTTCTGGATTTTATCTATTACACTTGCCTCTGCTTCATAGACATCTTTTTGATAACCATCAGCATATTTAATTGCATTTTTGTAATCGTCATCATCAAAAATCGATGTGAACTGCGCACGATTAACCGTTGGAATTCTCTTATGAGTTCTTGGGTCTTCAACATACTCGATACCATATCGGCAGAGTACTATTCCCCAATAGCTTTCACAATCTTCTTTATCATCACTGAGTATCATTTCATAAATACCCATTGCTTTGTCAAACTCATTTTCACGACGGAAATGATTGGCTCTATCGTAAAGCTGAACTCTCTTCTCGTCGTCAAGTTTAGGCAAGGTCTGTTTAGTGCCGCAGTATTCGCACACCGCAACAGTTTCATTGTTGTTAATTTCAAGTGCGCCACCGCACATTTTGCATTTAAATATTGCCATTTTCCTCAACCCTCCATGTAATTATTTTAAAACCTTGCACTTCTTATTTCTTGCATCAATAAGGTCTAAAAGTTCTACTGACATTGATGCCACGAGTTCTGCATCTTCGTTCTTAACTGCGTTTGTAAAAGCATTGAACTGATACTGAATCTTTGTTTCAACATCAGCAAGGGCATCATTACTCATTGGGTCTGAATAACGGATTGCTTCATATACTTTTTTAGCATCTGCCTTAATTTCAGCAGTTTTTGCTGTTGCCATAAGATGCTCTGCATCTGCAGTGAGTAATCTGATAAATGCAGTCTGCTGTTTAACCTTCTCGCCTGTTGCCTCAACTGCGTTACGTGCAACTGTTGTTTTAACAAGACCAATTGCAGAAATTGCAAGAATAACAATAGTAACTACCACCATTGCAACTATTGGTAAATTCAAAATCATAAATACTGCAGACGCAATTGCAAGAACTACAAATGTTGCAAAACCATTATATACAACTGGGATTCCATAGAAAGTTTTTTCATTAGAATCTGATTTTTTGAACGCCATTAAAGTTACAACAACCGCATAAGCATAGCCAATAACCATAATTGCAAGTGCTACAAAAAATTCTGCTGTATAGCGTGCTGTTGAATATTCGCCCTCGATAGTTGTTACATTATCAGAAAACTGAATTGCTTCAACACCTGATTCAAGTGGATTAAATGTAACTTTTGTAACAGGTAAAGTATCAATTGTATCAGGTATAACAACAAGACTATCAGTACCTTTGTAAGCAACAATAGTAACTGACTTATCATCTACATAGTTATATGAGAATGTACCGTTGTCTTTAACTGTTGGAACTTCTTCTTTTTCTTCTGTTTTTTCTTCGTCTTTTGCATCTTCATCTTTTACAGGAATATCAACATTTGGATTATCAGAATCTGCTATTGCAATAAATTCCAATTCATTATTCTTTGCAAAGATTTCGGCATATGAACCTGTTGTTCCTTTTACAATTACTGCGTCAGATTTATCATAAATCAAGAATGACAAACCAATGAAAACTACTAAAATTATACTTGTAATAATTAAAACTAAATTTTTACCGTTTTTCATAATAATTCTCCTTTCAAAAATCACCAATTCTTATCTTGATATGGCGTATTGTCAACACCATTTTCATTAAGGTTTTTAACTATTCGGTCAAGTTGACCTTGCCACATTTTCTTAAACCAATTCATATTGCCAAACCATTTTACAATTGTGGGACTGATTGCATAATATGTATGAATAAACGCTCTGCCAAACAATGTTTTAGAAAGAGTATTATCACGGAAACGACGTAGCGTCCAAACTTGCGGACAGTCGTAAGAACCATAAACGCAAGTAGCTACATAACATCCTCCAGAAGACGATTTGCTATTTACAGTATTAGAGCCTAATTGATTTGCATAGTCTTGCGGTTTACTCTTGTCTATAGTACTATAATTGTCAATAAATGCTTTTGCTTCAGCTAGTCCCAAACCGCTAAAGTCCCTTGCCAGTTTAATAGCAGTTATTTTTTCGCCTTTATTTAATAAATTTTCAATTTGTGATAACTGCTCTTTGGTTACTTTCACACTACCAATATAAAGGTTGCCCAAATCAAAAAATTTTGATTTAGCTATCTCGTGATTGGCGTCAATATCCAAAATTCGATTATAGTACTCTCTTGCACTATCAAAATCTCCGCGAGATTCATATTGTTCCGCTCTAATTAGCAGGTTTTCAATGTCCGCACCATTAATATTTATTGTTGCATTTGAAACGTTTATATTGTTAGTAACCTCATAATTATTTATTGCTTTTTCAGTTATGAAAGCAGTGCCACAACTCTCACAAATACCTGCTTCCTTGGTATCGTCAACATTTATATTCGCACCACATTGAGTGCATTTTGCTGGAATCATAGACATAATAATTCTCCTTATAAAATGCTTGTGAGAAGCTGTGCTTTAAGGTTGTTAAATTCTTCTTCACTTAACATTCCTGCTTCTTTCATCATTGTAAGCTTTTCGATTTTTGCTTTGAATGATGCCATATCATCAGTTGGTTGTGCTGGTGTTGTTGCAGGTGCTTGTGCAGTATTGATTGCATCGTTCATCATACCGCCGACCATACCACCAACTGCTCCGCCAACGCCTGCCATTGTTCCAAATCCAACGCCCATATTTGTAAATTCGCCAACTGCTTCGTTCTGAGCCACTTTTTCCGCCACATCAAAGCCACGCTCTTGGCTGTATGTATAGCCTTCCTGTGCACGCTTTGTTGCCTGTGCTTTGGAATCGATAATAACTTTCTGTGCTTCGGTTTCAGCATAAATCAAATCTGTCTGCTGACGAAGTTTTGCTTCAGCAATATCTGCATACTGACGGAAGTGAAGTGACTTAAACTTTTCGTACATCGAGTCGCCATCAGGCTTAACGATATTTGTTACAAAGAACTGTTCAAGTGCAACACCGTATTCTGCAAAATCATTTACAAGAAGATTTTTAATTGCATTTGAGAACATTGCGAGATTTTCGTCAATTTCGAAAATGCTGATTGCGTTTGTTCTCATCACCTGTGCAATATATGACTTAACGCGAGTCATAAGGAATGCACGGAAAAAAGATGTAAGTTTTGCTTGCGTAAGATAGTTTTCAGTGCCAACAAGCTTTAAAAGAAGTTTTCTTGAATCTTCTGCACGGAGACTCATTTCACCACTTGCACCAATCGAAAGTGGGAAGTTATATGTAGGCTCCATATACTGAACTTTTGAATCGGTACCCCATTTAATTGACATTTGCTCAGTTTTATTTATGAAATAAACTTCACAATGAAATGGTGTTTTTCCACCGGTAGGCATATTAAGTGCCTTACCGATAAGTGGAATATTTTGAGTTTCAAGTGTATGACGACCAGGACCGAACAAATCAAGTGCCTGACCGTTCATAAAGAAAATTGCTTCCTGTGATTCGTGAACAATCAACTGAGTAAGAGTATTGAAATCTTCACATGGGTGTTTCCATATAAAAGTGGTATTGTCACCCTCGTATTTAATGATATCTGCTATTTTTGACATAATGTATATCCCCCTTAGGTTGTTTTTCAATAATTATTTTTCATTTGTTCCCATTGTTCTTTGGAAATTAAGACTTGTCTTGGTATAGTGGAGCCAACAAAAGGTCCAACAAAGCCTATACGTTCAAGAGCCTCTATAATTCTGGCTGAACGTGCATATCCAAGTTTAAGTTTCCTTTGTAACAATGTAGTTGATGCAGACTGCATTTCAACAACAATATCTATTGCCGCTTCAAAATACTCATCATCACATACTTGACTCAATAATTGTTTAATGTCCTCCCCTGATGTTGAGTCTGTTGAAACCTGAGAAATTCCATTGTTATCTGCTAATTGATTTGCTTGCGTTGTTAATTGCTGGATTTCATCCTCTGCCACCGCTATTTCATCTTGACAATGTCTTAAGTCAACAAGATAATCTTGAACTTGTTTTTCAATATCTTTTGAATTGCGTCGCAATTTATTGATTTTACCACAATCGACAAGTGCAAGTATACACGCTACAAGTGGAAAAATCATTGCTATAACAGTATTAGATACAATATCATTTTTCTTGCGATTCAATACATTCTTACTGACTTTAATCCAAATAATTATAAATGCAATATAAACTACAAGCACAGCCATCATTATCTGCAATGCTACAATTGCGGTGAAACCAGACATTTCCTCGCCTGAATTAATAATAATTGTAAAAAATAAGATTGGCAATAACAAGTTAGCAACCGTTAAAATTGAGAGTGGTTTCGCCGCACTTCTCTTTTTGCTTAATTCATCCAGTGTATTCTTTTTATTAAGATAATTACTTTCAATTTTCTGTCGTTTAATCTTCAAATCAGAAAGTTGTTTCTTTATATCATTAATTTTAAGCAAAAGATTTTGATGTTCAGTTGTAAGATTATCTAAACGCTCTGCTTGTTCAATACATGTTGTTCTTTGTTGCTGTGAATCTTTGTATCCATAAAGCACGCTAAAACTTTCAGCCGCAACTCTGTATTCCGAAGCTGTTTCTGCACGATTCATAATCTTAACTGCAACATCGTACTGATTATCTTTCCAAGCTGTGAGATACTGTTCAAGTTCTTCTTTTAGTTTTTCATCAGCAAATCTTACTGCTTTTTTATAATCTTTGTTAGTAAAATATTCTTTTCCGCTTTTAGCAAGATTTTCAACCTTGCTAAGTTTTAACGCAACAAGAGTTTTACCAAGATATGCTCTTGCATTTTCGGGGTCTACATCGAGTACTTTTTCACAGTATTCATTGGCACTTTCAAAATCGCCATCTTCAAGGAATAAATATGCTCTTTTAAGAAGCGGAGCAACATTTGCAGTTGATATTGCTTGACTGACAACTACCGGCTCTGCTTTTGAAGTATCTTTTGCAAGGACTTTTTTAATGCCATGCTCAATATCATTGATAAAGCCGATTTTGCTCATATCTTGCGACTGCAAGTGTGAGAATTCTTCGGGCAAGTCATAGGCATCCATATTGCGATAGCAAGGAATCAACAACTTTGAACGGTCGGTTTTGATAAGCTTTAAGAATCTTGACCACTCATTTTTAACCCATACTGCTTCAAAATATTCAGGTTTCGTGCCAATTACAAGCATAACCTTTGCACTATTTAATGCAGCAAATATGTATGGCTCGTAAGCCTCACCAAGCTTATCTTCAAGAGTGATTGCTGCATAAAAGACTTTAAAGCCCTCATTTGTTAACTGATGATAAATATCGTTAGCTATTGTACTATCCACTGTACGCTGACCACTTTCATCAGTTTCTTTATAACAAATAAACACATCAAATGGCTTTTCATTCTTTACAATACTGAGTATGCCACGCTGAATATCGTTGATTTTCTTCGCTTCTTCTTCGTAAAGAACTTTTTGATAGCCATCGGCATTTGCAATAGCTGAAAGATAAGCCTAATCAGCAAGAATTGAATCGTATGAGGTGCGATGGCATGTAGGAATACGGGTATAAGTTTTAGGGTCCTCTACATACTCAATACCATATTTACAAAGCACTATACCCCAATGAGCTTCTGATTCAGTATTATCAATCTCAAGAATTTTCTCGTAAACCTGCTCAGCCTTGTCGAATTCGCATTTAAGACGAAGATTGTTTGCTCGATTAAAAAGATTTGAAATAACCTCATCATTGCTTTTTGGCAAAGTTTGTTTAGTGCCACAATATTCACACACTGCAACAGTTTCGTTATGATTGATTTCTAATGCGCCCCCGCACATCTTGCATTTGAATATTGCCATAATTCATTCTCCTACTTCTTTAATTTTGTATTTTTTTAAATGAAAACAGTTTAAAATCGGCTTTATTCTATTTCTAAATTTTCAACGGAAAATTCAAGACATAATTGAATAATCTCATTTCTGGTTCGTCCAGTTATAACGGCTATTTCGTCCAACGATTTTATCAGTTCATTCGGTAACCGAACCGATACGACGCCCGTTTCACCTTTAAAGCGTTTCGACGAAACAATCAGTTTTTTATCTGCCATACGACAAACTCCTTCAAAAATCGATGTATAGTTTTATTGTAATACAATTGTAATACAATTGTCAACAAGACACGCCGACGTTTTGAATATTTTATGGTATATTCAAAAAAATAATAATTCTGACCAATAGGTTATAAACATTACCTCCATTCATCGGTTGTTTTGAACTATGAACACCATTCCTAGGCAAGTAAGAGTCTCTAGCTTTTTATGTGTATCGTCCATTTGCTCAAATATTCCCTTTTTCATTATCAACATTTCTTGTTTACTGTCTTCGTTAGCAAGTCAACATTCATTATTAGGGTTTCAAATGACTCCTAAACAGCTTATTTTTGTTTGCACTATCGTTTACACTTTCTCGTATGTTTTCGTGTAAAATACAAAAATCTGCAAGATTTTCAGAAGTTCAAAAAAAGTCCGAAAAACCTTGCTATATCAACAAAAAACAGCAGATGCAAAAATGTGTCTGAAAAACTAATAACAACCCGAAACAGAGTGGTAGCGAAACAAAGCCGTTGTGGGGGCGTTTACAACCGAACAGGCGACTTGAGCGTGATCTGTTTCGGAGAGGAGGAGCAGCGGAATGAGTGCGAGGCGATAAAAAATCGCCGCAAGCGATATGTAGCTTGCGACGACGTGGCTGGGGTGGCAGGATTCGACAAGGCAAGCCTTGTCGCTTGCAACAATTTATATGTCCCTTTTGCTTCGCAAAAGATGGACTAATCGGTTCGAATCCTGCCGAACAATCTAAACAAAAAAAAATAACAGGCACAGTTTTGTGTCTGTTATTTTTTGGCTGGGGTGGCAGGATTCGAACCTACGAATGCAGCAGTCAAAGTGCTGTGTCTTACCGCTTGACGACACCCCAATATTAAGTTTGTTATTTATTTTGATTATCCCGAAATATTCTAATATTATAAAGCATTTTAATATTCCAAAATATTCAAATATTCCGAAAAGTTATTTGATAGTGAAAACTCCGCCAAATCTTATTGACAGGCGGAGTTAAATCAGTGGGGTGGATAGTCGGATTCGAACCGACGGTCTTCAGTGCCACAAACTGACGCGTTAACCAACTACGCTATACCCACCATACAGCATTGGCGCGCTGAGAGGGACTCGAACCCCCGACCCTCTGCTTAGAAGGCAGATGCTCTATCCAGCTGAGCTATCAGCGCATTTTTCGAATGCTTGAATATTATATATGTGTTAAGGCGATTTGTCAAGGCTTAAATTGTTTTTTCTTTATATAAACACAAATTACACCAAAATCACATAATGTACTATGCATACCGCTGTCTTGAAATATGCTTTTATCTTTTTTATAATATGCTATATACATATAAATTCTTTTGCGACGGTGCGAATGAAGCCTCTTGTTTTGCCTTATACCGACGCTTTTTGACCTTCTTCGAGCGCGTACGAGAATATTTTAGCAAAAAACCCTATAAAAAATCAATACTACATTTAACAATATTGTGCCTTTGTTTATCGTCTATTTTGACAATATGAACAAATTGTAAAAAAACAATGAAAATTTGAAAAAAATAATTTGACAAATTTAATATGAGTTTTTATAATCTATTTATTATTTAAGGGAAGGCAATTTTTAATGCTTTTCACCTTGATATTATGAGTATTTTGCAGTGTTATGCTGAAAAATAAATTTTTAGAAAAAGAGGTTATACAAATGAAAAACTTCAAAAAAGTAATCGGCGTATTATTGACACTCGCAATAGTTGTTACTTGTTTTGCTGCTTGCGGCGGTAACACAGGCAAAACTACAGGCGACAAAATCGTTGTCGGCGGAACAGGCCCCTTAACCGGTGATGCTTCTCAATACGGCATTTCGGTACAGCAGGGCGCACAGCTTGCTATTGACGAAATCAACGCAGCAGGCGGTATGAACGGAATTCAGCTTGAATTTATTATGAAAGATGATAAAGCTTTGGCTGCCGAAACTGCAACCGCATACGACCAGTTGATGGACGCAGGTATGCAGATTTCAATCGGCTCAACCACAACAGGCTCTTGTGAGGCTTTCGCAGCAAAGGCTGTTGAGGACAATTTGTTCTTCATCACCCCCTCTGCTTCCGCAGCTTCCGTAATTGAAGGCAGAAAGAACGGCTTCCGTGTTTGCTTCGGCGATCCCGACCAGGGCGTGCTTGCGGCTGACACACTTGTAAATGATTACAAGATGAAGAATATCGGTTGCATTTACGACACATCCGATACATATTCAACAGGTGTTTACGATGCTTTCAAGGCTGAGATGGATAAACTCGGTGTTTCCTTTACAACAAAGACCTTTGACGCAGAGAACAAAAAGGACTTCTCAACACAGGTTGAGGCTCTCAAGGATTGCGACGTAATCTTCACTCCCATCTATTATACAGAGGCAGGACTTATTGCTCGTGCTTGCGCAGCTAAGGGCGTAAACGCACTCATCTTCGGTTGCGACGGTCTTGACAGTATTGCAGGTCAGATTGACTCTTCAGTTACAAACGAAATCAAGTACATCACTCCCTTTGACGTTGAGAGCACAAACGAAAAGATTTCTAAGTTTGTTGCAAGCTATAAGGCTAAGTACAACAAGGCTCCCGACCAGTTCGCAGCTGATGCGTATGACGCTGTTTATGTAATTTACAACGCTATGCTTAAAGCAAACATTACAGACGCTAACATTTCAGCTTCCGAGCTTTGCGACAAGGTTGCGGCTGTTCTTACAGGCGGTATGGAATTTGAGGGAACAACAGGTACAATGACCTGGAACGCAGACGGTGCTCCGAACAAGGTTCCGACAATCGTTACCGTTAAAAAGTAATTGTTTCTTGACTAAACAGCAAAAACTCATTAAAGCAGTCGGAGAGGATTATTATATCTTCTCCGACTTCAGCGATTTTTAGGAGAGCTGTAAAATACGGCTTTTCTGCGAAAATCGGCTAAAATCACGCCCTTGACGGCTACACTCGGGCAAGTGATATACCTTGTAGCAGAAAGGCTATGTGAATTATATGAGTATATTATTGGACGGGCTCAGCTTAGGTGCTGTTTATGCACTTATTGCGCTCGGATATACTATGGTTTACGGTATTGCCAAGATGTTGAACTTTGCGCACGGAGATATTATAATGGTCGGTGCGTATGCTATCTATTCAACAATGGCGCTCAATACAAATCCGTTTATAGCAATGGCGGTTGCGATTGTTGTTTGTACGGTAATGGGAATTGTTATTGAAAAATTCGCTTATAAGCCCCTGAGAGGCGCTTCTCCCCTTGCGGTCTTGATTACCGCTATCGGCGTGAGCAATCTTCTTCAAGGCATTGCGCAGCTGATTTACGGCTCTACTTCAATAGCATTCACTGTTGCAAACTTCAAAACCGTTCATATTTTAGGCTCTGAAATCAGCGTCGGCACAATTCTTACGCTTGTTGTCGGTGCGATAATTATGATTGGCCTTACATTGTTTGTTAAGAAAACAAGAACAGGCAGAGCTATGCTTGCGGTTTCCGAGGACAGCGGTGCGGCTCGTCTTATGGGCGTTAATGTTGACAAGATAATTATGCTGACCTTTGCAATAGGCTCGGCTTTGGCTGCTTTCGCAAGCCTTTTCTATATTATCCGTATTCCGTCGGTTACTCCGACCTTGGGTGCAATGCCCGGTATCAAGGCTTTTACTGCCGCAGTCATCGGCGGTATCGGCTCTATCCCCGGTGCTATGCTCGGCGGAATTTTGCTCGGAATGATTGAGCAGATATGCAAGCACAATCCGACGATTGAGGCTTACACAACGGCGATTGAATTTTGCTTACTTATCGTGATTTTACTTGTTAAGCCTGTCGGCTTGCTCGGTAAACGCAGAAGGGAGAAGGTATAATGGGATACGTTTCAAATGTAAAAAAGACCTTCAAGCTCAAATACTGCTTTAACTATATCGGCGTTGCGGCTTTTCTTGTGCTTATGATTATTTTAAGCTCAACGGGAGTTCTCAGCCGTTCGGCAGTAAATCTTCTTCCGAAAATCGCATACAGCATTATCCTTGCGGTTTCGCTTAACCTTGTAGTCGGCTTCCTCGGCGAGCTTTCGCTCGGTCACGCAGGCTTTATGTGCGTAGGCGCATATCTCGGCTCGTATTTTTCGATTTTCCTGCACAATTACATTGACAATTCGCTTGTCTGCTTCCTTATTTCGCTTGTTGTAGGCGGACTTTTGGCGGCTGTTTTCGGCTTTATAATCGGACTTCCGGCATTGAGACTTAAAGGCGACTATCTTGCAATAGTTACGCTTGCTTTCGGAGAAATTGTCAGAAACGTTTTCAAAAACCTGAGCTTCTTCGGCGGTGCAATGGGACTTAAAACCGATAAAATCAAGCTTCAGTCCTCAACGCTTTATATCGTTGCATTTATACTCGTGCTCGTTGTGCTTTTCCTTATTCAGAACCTTATCCGTTCAAAGCACGGCAGAGCGATAACCGCTATCAGAGATAATGAAATTGCGGCAAAGGCTATGGGCATCAACGTTACATATTACAAGCTCTTCGTGTTCGTGATTTCAGCATTTTTTGCAGGTGTTGCAGGCGTTATTTACGGACATTACTACACACCTATCCTCTATTCCGCATTCGACTATAACTATTCGATTGAAATTCTTGTTATGGTTGTTATCGGCGGTATCGGCTCGATAAGCGGCTCGATTATCGCTGCGACGGTTATCACATACATCAACTTCATGCTTCAGAACAACCTTTCGGGCGATCTTGCGGCGGTAAGGCTTCTTGTATATGCAATTATCCTTATTGCAATCGTTATTTTCAACAATGCACCGGCACTCAAGCCCATTAAGGATAAGCTTAACTTCAAAAATCTTTCGGCTAAGCTCTTCAAGAAAAAGGAGTCAACCATTGTTGACGACGATGTTGCTTGGAACAGAATCGAGTCGAAGATAAGAATGGATGAGCTTCTCTCCATTGACGTTAAAAAGCAGGACGGAGAGTTCAGCGACCCCGACAAACCTACGAAGGAGGGCAAATAATATGGCAGATATTATGCTTAAAACCGAAAATCTCGGTATTTCTTTCGGAGGACTTAAAGCAGTTCAAGGTCTCGATATTGAAATTAAAAAGCAACAGCTTTACGGCCTTGTAGGCCCTAACGGTGCAGGTAAAACAACCGTGTTCAATATGCTCACAGGCGTTTATCAGCCGACAACAGGCACCTTTTACCTCGACGGCGAGGAATTAAAGGGCAAAACGCAAGAGCAGATTAACCATAAAGGTATCGCAAGAACATTCCAGAACATTCGGCTTTTCAATAATATGAGCGTTGTTCGTAATGTTATGGTCGGACTTCACAATCAGCCCGAATTCAAGTGCAATCCCTTTGTAAGTATGCTTCGCTTGCCCGGTCATTTTGACTCTGAAGTCAGAATGAGAGAGAGAGCAAAGGAAATCCTCAAGGTTTTCGGACTTTATGAGGAGAGAAACAATCTTTCGTGCAATCTCCCCTACGGTAAGCAGAGAAAGCTTGAAATTGCGAGAGCGTTGGCTACAAATCCGAAGCTTTTGCTTCTTGACGAGCCGGCTGCGGGTATGAACCCTAATGAAACAAAAGAGCTTGTCGATATTGTTAAATATATCCGTGATGAATTTGACCTTACGATACTTCTTATCGAGCACGATATGAAATTCGTTTCCGGTCTTTGCGACGAAATAACCGTTCTTAACTTCGGAACAGTTCTTGCTCAGGGCGAAACCAAAAAGGCTTTGAGCGACCCCGAGGTTATAAAGGCTTATATAGGAGGTTAAATTATGGCATTACTTGAAGTAAAAGGTCTTGAAGTATATTATGGCGTAATTCAAGCTCTTAAAGGTATTGATTTTGAGGTAAACGAGGGCGAAATCGTAACTCTTATCGGTGCAAACGGCGCAGGTAAGACTACTACCATGCAATCGGTTATCGGTCTTATTCCGCCGAAAGCGGGAACGGTTAGCTTTGAGGGCAAGGATATAACCCATCTCCACTGCCACAAGATAGTTTCACTCGGTATGTCGCAGGTACCCGAGGGAAGACGAATTTTCCAAGAGCTTACCGTTTATCAAAATCTTCTTATGGGTGCATATATCCAAAAGGATAAAAAGGCGATTAAAGAGGATATTAAAAAAATATATGCACGTTTTCCGAGACTTGAGGAACGCAAAAATCAGATTGCAGGTACTCTCTCAGGTGGCGAGCAGCAGATGCTTGCTATGGGCAGAGCGCTTATGAGCCGTCCTAAGCTTCTTATGCTCGATGAGCCGTCAATGGGACTTTCCCCGTTGCTTGTAGATGAGGTTTTCACAATTATAAAAGACCTCAACAAGGAGGGCACGACCGTTCTTTTGGTTGAGCAGAACGCAGGTAAATCGCTTGCGATTTCAGACAGAGCCTATGTCCTTGAAAACGGTAAAATCGTGCTTTCGGGTACGGGCGAGGAGCTTCTTCAGAGCGAGGAAGTCAAAAAGGCTTATCTCGGCGGTTAATTCAGTTTATTATTTTATGAAAGAGTGATAATATGGTTTACCCAATGACTGTCGCAGGAGTAAAAAGAGATTTACCCCTGTGCAAAATCAACGACAACCTCACGATTGCGGCATTTGTAATCTTCGGCGATGTTGAGCTTACCTGTGCATGTGCAAGGGAATTGCTTAAAAAAGCACCCGAATTTGATTATATGGTTGCACCCGAGGCAAAGGCTATTCCGCTTATTCACGAAATGGCAAGACAATCGGGCAGGAATGAATATTTCCTTGTTCGCAAGAAAAAGAAAGCCTATATGAACGGTGTTTTTGAGACTGTTGACAAGTCAATTACCACCGAGGGCGAGCAGAAGCTCTATATGGACGGAGCAGACGCAGCTAAGATGAAGGGCAAGAGAATTCTTATTCTTGACGACGTTATTTCCACAGGCGGATCAATATCGGCGGTTGAAAATCTTGTTGAGCAGGCAGGCGGTAATGTAGTCGGCAAAATGGCAATTTTGGCAGAGGGCGACGCTGCAAACAGAGATGATATTATTTATCTTGAACCCCTCCCCTTGTTCAACTCCGACGGTACAACGAAATAATTGTTGTATTAAGAAAAATCTCATAGTATAATTAAGGCAACAGGGCAATGCTTTGTTGCCTGTTTTTTTGCGATGGGGTGATTTTTTGGACGCCAAAAGGATTGCGGAAAGCCTTGACCGACTTGAAAAGCTGAGGAATTTTTCCAAGCGGACGACGAAAAGAGAAGCGACGTTAAAATGGATTTCAATTCCTAAAACAAACGGCAATGTACATTTTTTGTGCATTGCCATATTTTATGTATTGACATCGAACAAATGTTCTGTTAAAATATGCTTACCGATTAAATAAAGGGGGGCAGTTTTACGGAACGCTCGATTTTACATTGTGATTTGAATAACTTTTACGCCTCTGTGGAGACTGCTCTCAACCCCGAATTGAAAGGCAAGCCCGTTGCGGTCTGCGGTAAGGCGGAGGACAGACACGGAATTGTGCTTGCCAAAAGCGAAGCGGCGAAAAAATACGGCGTTAAAACGGGCGATGTCATTTGGCAGGCTAAAAACAAGTGCCGTGATTTGATAGTTTTAGAGCCTCATTTTGACGAATATGTAAAGTATGGCAAGGCGGCAAGGCGGATTTATTACGATTTTACCGATATGATAGAGCCGTTCGGTATGGACGAGTGTTGGCTTGATGTTACGGCGAGCGAAAAGCTTTTCGGCTCGGACAGGGAGATTGCATATAAAATAAAAGAACGTGTTAAAAAGGAGCTTGGCATCACGCTGTCGGTCGGCGTTTCGTTCAACAAGACCTTTGCAAAGCTCGGAAGCGATATGAAAAAGCCCGACGCCATAACCGTTATCAGAAGAAGCGAATTTAAGGAGAAAATTTGGAATTTGCCTGCCTGCGATATGCTGTGGGTCGGCAGAAGCACATACAAAACGCTCAAAAGATACGGGATTTTAACCATAGGCGATATTGCAAAAACGCCCGTCGATACGCTTGTTTCCCTTTTGGGCAAAAACGGCGAGCTGCTGTGGAAATGCGCCAACGGATATGAAAATTCCGAGGTTTCCGACTTTTTAAGCACCCCCGAAATAAAGAGCGTGGGCAGAGGCATAACCCTTGTCTCCGATATTACGGAAAATGACGAGATTTACAGGGTAATTTTGAGCTTGTCGCACGAGGTTTCCCGTGAGCTTCGCAAGCACAGGCTTTCGGCGGGCGGAGTGCAGATTTCCGTCAAAAGCAATGAGCTGAAAAGCGTTCAATTTCAGAAAAAGACGAATTTTCTCACGCAAAACGCAAGAGAGATATCAGACCTTGCCTTTTCGCTATTTGATGAGAGATATGACAGGGAATTACCCGTCAGAGCCATCAGCGTAAGGGCGTTTGACCTATTAGAGAGCGACTGCGCCGTCCAGCTCGATATGTTTTTTGACATTGAAAAGCATATCAAGCGTGAGAAAATTGAAAAAGCAATGCTTTCGATAAATGAAAAATACGGCAAAAACACCGTCAAGGAGGCAACGCTGTTTTGCGATACGAAAATGCCGAAAGGTAAAACCGATTGTATCCTTTTACCGAAGTCAAAGGTTATGGGATGAGTATATTGACGGGCAATATATGCGACCGTAGGGACAGGGCTCGCCCCTGTCCGAATTCTATATCAAATTCAATTCGTGTTTCCGCCCCCTCTTTGAGGGGGCTGTCATTTTTTCGCAGAAAAATGACTGAGGGAGTTTTTATAATTTGAAATAACCTTTTTTACTCCCTCAGTTTCGCTTCGCTCAACAGCTCCCTCTGAGGAGGGAGCGGAATGTTTAATATAAATTCTAATTTAATAGTAGCCGATAATTGTTTTGTTTTTATTGGTTTGTTACGGACAGGGGCAAGCCCTGTCCCTACGGATTGTAGGTATATTTTTATATCATATCTGCCGTAAATTATCATATATCAGCGACAATCTAACGGCGGCAGCAAGCCACCGCCCTACCAACTTTTGCGGATTTCTGACAACCGCATTTTCAACCGCCCTTTACACAAGGAAGGCTTAATTTATAATTCAATTTCCTATACAACAAAAACCGCAGCTTTGGCTCAGCCTAACTGCGGTTTGGTTATTTTCTTTACTTATTATTGTTGCTTTTATGTTTAATTATTTAGTTTTCAGATAAAAACGAGGATATTTTTTCTGCGTCTTCGTACCCTTTTTCATACAACTTTTGTAATGACGATTTGTTCTTTACAAGCGTGTCAACTCCGCAGGTATCGTCGGGCGAAATGATAATCGCCTTGCCGTCCTTTGCATACTCCTGAGCCAACGCCACACCCTCATTGTAGCGTTCTGCCCTCAATTCAAGCTGACGTGCTGCTTTCGGGTATTTGCTTTGGAACATTTTTGCAAGTATTTTTTCATTGTCGGGCGTCTGAATTAGGGACTCCGGCTTTGTCAAAATAAGCACGAGCTTATCGCAGCCGTCGTCAAACGCCTTTTTGACGGGAACGGGATTTCCCAATGCGCCGTCAAAGTACGGAACATTATCAATATACTGCGGCTCGCACACAACGGGAATTGCGCTCGAAGCCTTTAATATACTGTAATCGTCACGCTTAATATCGTTTCGGTCGAAATACCGAGCCTCTCCCGTTATTGCGTTGGTGCCTGCGACATACCACTCCATAGGATTTTTCATAATACCGTCGAAATTCAGCGGATTTTCGCCGTCGGAATTGCTCAGCGTACTATAAATATAGTCGAGATTTAAGAACGAATGGTGGTGCAAGAACTCGCCGAGCCCCATATACTCCTTTCGTGACGAATAATCACGGTAGAACACATAGTTTCGACCCCTTTGTCCGCCGACATACGAAGCCAAATTCGCACTTCCTGCCGAAATTCCGATACCGTAGCCGAAATTTATGCCATTGTCAAGACAGTAGTCAAAAACGCCTGTCCCGTAAATTCCTCTCATTCCCCCGCCGACATCTATAACGCCTGTTTTCATATTTCAATCTCCTAAAGCATACGGCCGCAATTTCACAGCTTTGCCGTGTTAAAATTACCGTTTTGATATTCAAGCGGTTACCTATGTAATAATAACGCAAATCCGCCTAAAATTCAACAAATTTTTGGCGGATAATCAAATATATTCGTTTATCGGAAGCTTAACACCGTTATTGTGCAAAACAGGCAGTAACCGAATATGGTTACTGCCTGTTTTTTAAGGGGAAATTTAGGTTTCGGTATTATTTTACTTTACCCGTTTTTTCTTTTTATCTGCCATATGTACAGACTCTCTACGACGGCGGATATAGAGGTTTTGAGCACGCCAGTGATTATACCAATATGGATTATCAGGCTTATTACGAGGTTTCCAAGCTGCCTTGTTTCTCTTTACCTCACGGCTGATAGAAGACGGGCTGCGTTCAAGAATTTCGGCAATTTTTCGAAAAGAATATCCTTCCGACAAAAGTTGTTGTAGATATTTTCTTTCTTCTAGTGTAAAATGTGTATAGGACAATACGCTCACCTCGTGTTTGATTTTGTGTGGTAACTATATTCTACACTATGGTTGGCGTGTTGTCTCTCTTTTTTTGGAGTGTTGCACTTCAGATTATAACCTGCCCAGCTCCCTTTACAAGGGAGCCTTTGACGGACAGGGGCAAGCCCTGTCCCTACGGATTGTAGGTATATTTTTATATCATATCTGCCGTAAATTATCATATATCAGCGACAATCTAACGGCGGCAGCAAGCCACCGCCCTACACCGTTAGATGTTAATTTCACATTCACAGGCAACCGCATTTTCATTATTTTTTAGTGATATACCTCACTTTGTTCGGCGTGATATTTTTGCTTTCGCAAAAGTGATATTGCGACTTCGTCGCAGTGATATTCTATTCGCCTCTTTAACTGCCGCAAGGCAATATCACTCGGCGGAAAGCCGTATATCACTGCGTAGCAATAGAACTCGCCGTTAGGCGAATAGAACTGAAAAAAGCACTTGCTATCGCAAGTGCTTTTTTCTTGGTGGGAGCGGGTGGATTCGAACCACCGAAGTCGTCGACAACAGATTTACAGTCTGCCCCCTTTGGCCACTCGGGAACACTCCCACATAAATTTATTCTGTTTTCACAAAATAATGGAGCTGGTGGACGGACTTGAACCCCCGACCTGCTGATTACAAATCAGCTGCTCTACCAACTGAGCTACACCAG
>CAMCPL010000010.1 GCA_945876745.1 uncultured Clostridia bacterium | reverse complement strand
TGTTGATGATATACAATGCTTTGCATTGATGATATACAACGGCAAGCCGTTGATTCAGACTGTCGATAAAGTGGGCTGAACCACACATATTATAAAAACTTAACCGATTTCTGCCTTCTATGATTACAGCTTATTATAATAATTGTAGCATATTCAAAATCTAAATATAACATAATACAAACCAAAAAAATCGTTTCTTCCATTATTTACATATTATTCAAACTCGTTTCACAATCTTATTTTATAATAGATTTGGTGATATTATGAAAAATAGAAAAAAATTTGACATTTGCATAAGGTCATTGATTATAATTTTTGGCGTTATTGTAACTATATTCTACATAGGACCACTTGTTACTACCGGTGAAAAGAATCTCGGTGTGATAACGGGGCTGGGCTTTGCAGGTCTTTTGTTTTTGTATGCAATATTCTTTAACAAAATTAACAACGCTATCAAAAGCTTTTGCAAAAACAAAATCGGAAAAATAATCACCTCTGTTATCTGTGTTGTTCTTGCGATAGGAATAGGCGTTAGCGGATACGCCTTTGGCAATATCGTATCTCACGGAAAAACGGTTAAGCTCGAAACAGAATATATAATCGTTTTGGGTTGTGTTTTACGAGGCGACCAACCCGGAGTTTTTCTTACGCAAAGACTGAACACGGCGCATGATTATCTTTCAGCCAATCCAAATTCAAAAGCCGTTTTAAGCGGCGGTCAGGGAAGCAACGAAAAAATATCCGAAGCCCAATGTATGTTCAACTACTTGGTTGACAAAGAAATTGAACCGTCAAGGCTGATAATCGAAGACAAATCAAAATCAACAAAAGAAAACTTTGAAAATACCGCAAAGCTACTTGAAAGCAAGGGTATTAAAGCAGACGAGCTTCTCGTTGTGACGAATGAATTTCACGAATATCGAGCGTTGGAATTTGCAAAGCGAAGCGGGTTCAACGCATATTCATATCCTTGTAAAACAAGATGGAACGGATATATGCCGTTTGCAACAAGAGAAATCTTCGCAATAGTATATCAAATATATCTAAATTAGAAAGAGAAAACACCTTGAAATTTTAGTCTTCAAGGTGTTTTTGTTATTTATCAGCCTTTGCTTTCGATAAGTTTGCAGTCGATATCGAAGGTCTTGATTTGATTATTTTCAATTCTTGCGATTGTGAGCGTTACGGTATCGCCCGGCTTTGAGTCGCTCAGGGTCGAAGTAAGAATGTCGATAGAGGTGAGCGTTTCGCCGTTTATTGCAACAATCATATCGTACTGCTTAACGTCCTTATTGGCAAGGTCGGATTCGGAGCTTATCTCGTTAACAATCATCGCACCTTTTGCATCCTTATAGCCTTTTTCGGCAAGGGCATTCAAAATTGCGTTTGCATTTGAAGCGTTTGTAATCGGAGCGTAGGTTATTCCGAGCTTTGCTCTGCCTGCGACGTAGCCGTTTTTGATAAGGCTGTTTGCAGTTTCGACCGCCGTATTACTCGGTACTGCGAAGCCCATTCCCTCGTATTCAGTTGAAGCAATTTTTGAGGAATTAATGCCGATTACCTGTCCCTGCATATTGAACAAGGCGCCGCCCGAATTACCGGGATTTATTGCAGTATCGGTTTGGATACATTCGTTATCATAGCCTATCGAGGACGATACCGGTCTGTCAAGCGCAGACACGATACCTGTTGCAACACTGTTCATAAACTTACTGCCGCCCGGACAACCGATTGCAACACATTGCTCGCCGACATCAATATCATCGCTGTCGCCGAAGGTTGCAATTTTCAAGCCCGTTTCGTTAATCGACAGTACACCGATATCCGTTTGAGCGTCATAGCCTACCATAGAAGCGTCATATTCCGTGCCGTCATTGAGCGTAACCTTAAAGGTGGAGCCGTCCGAAATAACGTGAGCGCAGGTTATAATATATGTTTTGCCGTTGCCCTCGCTCATAATAACACCGGAGCCCTCGCCCGAAAGCGTTGAATTACCGGACGAGCCGTTATTATTCTGCGAGCCGAAGCCGAAGAAATAATCATAAGAGCTCGGCGTGGAATAAACGCTGATAAGAACGCAGGAGTCCATATTTTCTGCCGCAACGCCTGCTACGGTATAATTTCCGTCGGCATCCTTTTTTGCCGCTTCGTTTGAATCGCTGATTGAAGCGGAAGCATCGTCACTTGCTGAAATATCGTTATCCTTTTTTGAAGAAGAATTCGTGCCGATAAACGAAAGAACTATTCCGACTATCGAAATAACTGCGCACACAGCGATTATTGCAATAACTATTTTAAGCGCCTTATTATTTTTCTTGTGCTTATCGGCATTTATCGCCTTGCCGTTTACGACAACACTCGGCTGAGGATTATAGGCAAACGGATTTTGCTGTGCGTTTCTTTGCTGAAACGATTGTCCGTTATTCGGCGTGTTCACACTCTGATAGTAATATCCGTTTTGCTGTTGATTGTCGTTTTGCGCATTATTGTTCTGTTGCGGTTGTTTCGGCGGTACGAAATGATACTCGCCGTTCACGCCGTTTGATGAATTACCGTTAGGCACACCGTTTTGGTTGTTATTAAATTCGTCCATTATAAATTATCTCCTTTACGGGGTAACGGCGATATTCAAGAGTGAATATCATATTCGCCGTCATCCGATAATATCATTTTTTCTTTGGCAGAGTGAAAACAAATTCCGCCTCGGTTTTGCTGTCGGAGCGTGCAAAAATTCTGCCGCCGTGCATTTCAACCATTGTCTTGACTATATAAAGACCCAAGCCTGCTCCCTTTGAGTCAAGCGAGCGTGATTTATCAACCTTGTAAAAGCGTTCAAATATATGAACAAGTTCATTTGAATCAATACCGTCGCCGCTGTTTTTTATGCTTATCCTGATATTTTCGCCCTCGTCACTAACCTCAATGGCAATATATCCGCCGCTATTAGTAAACTTTACGGCGTTATCAAACAGGTTATATACAACTTGATAAATCATATCAGGGTCGGCAAGCACATAATGCACTCCGATATTTTCAAGACCGATAATTTCAATATTCTTGCTTTCAATCTTTTGTTCAAAGGTGAGAAGAATATGAATAATCTGGTCACATATGTTGTAAGGCTTCGGCTTCATTTGGAAATCGCCGCTTTCAATCTTGCTCATATTAAGCATAGCAACAACAAGCCGCGAAAGTCGTCGAACCTCGTCAGACACTATTTTCAAATAGTAATCTTCTTTTTCCTTCGGAATAGTTCCGTCCAAAATGCCGTCAATAAAGCCTGCAATTGAGGTCATCGGCGTTTTCAGCTCGTGAGATACATTCGCAACGAATGAACGTCGTGAGCTTTCGAGCTTATCAAGCGCGTCAGCCATTTCATTAAACGCATAGCCCAAATCGGAAAGCTCGTCATTTGTTTTTACATTTACTCTATACGAAAAGTCGCCGACTGCAAACTTCTTTGCCGCAAGGCTCATTTGCTGAAGCGGAGTTACCATCTTCTTTGTCAGTATCCAGATAAACACACCGGCAAAGCAAAGGCAATTCAGTGCAACTATAAGGAACACCTTGAAGATAAGAGAAACAATATCGGTTGTACCGGCAGGAGTTACGGCAAAAACGCAACCTATAATCTGTCCGTTTTCGTGCAAATCCTTATTGTCGTAGCTCGATACAATCGGCGAGCCTACAACATAGTACATTTCGCCGTTTAATGTGGTTTTGCCGACAGATTCACCCTCGTATACTCGCTGAATAAGCCTATCGTCAATAAACATAGTTCGGTGCGCTTTGCAAGCCATACTGCCTGATTTCAGTCCCTGAACTCCTGTTTGCTCCTTACACATAATTATACTTCCGCCGGCATCGCAAACGAAAACGTCTGCATCAATACAGCCGGAAACCATATTCAGATTCTCGCATATCATTACCTTATCAAAGCTGTATGCGGAGTTCATATCGTTTACAATCATATCCTGTGCGACGGCTTTTGAAAGTGTTTGAGTATTTTCGCTCAAAATAGACGTCTTTTCTTTAAGAGAATATGTGTTTACTATTCCGATAAGAACAAGTCCGAGTATGGCAAACGCAGTAAGCAATATGCCCATAAAAAGCAAAAAGTATTTCGTAAAGAGATTTTGTCTTTTACTTCTTTTTGCGGGAACTGTCATAAATTAATCCTTTGTTTCAAATTTATATCCAACGCCCCAAACAGTTTTTAAGCACCATTTATCGGAAACATTTTCAAGCTTTTCACGAAGTCTTTTTACGTGAACGTCAACCGTTCTGCTGTCGCCGTAATAGTCGAAGCCCCAAACCTCGTCAAGAAGCTGGTCACGGGTAAATACTCTGTTCGGATTTGAAGCAAAGTGGTATATGAGCTCAAGCTCTTTAGGCGGAGTATCAACCGCAACGCCTTTTACCTTCATTTCGTAATTTGTAATATTGATTTCGAGATTGTCGTAAATAACTGTCTTCTTTTCTTTTTCGGCATTATCTGCTTCTCCGTTTGTTCTGCGAAGAACAGCCTTTACTCTTGCCATAACCTCTTTTGCATCAAACGGCTTTACAACATAGTCGTCTGCGCCGAGCTCAAGTCCGAGCACCTTATCAAAGGTTTCACCCTTTGCCGTAAGCATAATGATAGGCGCGCTTGATACCTTTCTTATTTCACGGCACACCTGCCAGCCGTCCATTTTCGGAAGCATAATATCAAGCAGTACCAAATCGGGAGTTTTGTTTTTGAACTTATCAACCGCCTCCTGACCGTCGTTTGCCGTAAATACCGCATAGCCCTCGTTTTCGAGATACAGCTTAAGTAATTCGCAGATGTTCAAATCATCGTCTACTACAAGAATTTTGTTTGCCATAATGTTTCGTCCTTTCTTTTAATTTGTCACCATAATACAACACTATTTTGTTCACAATTTGTATTCACGGTAAACAAAGAGTTAAAATTTTTAACAATCAATTAATTATACTTTATCAAATTTTTACCAATCAATACCACGCTTTATGCAGCTCTCAACATAGTCGATAAACTGCTTTGCGCACCTCGGCGAACGTCCTGCACGTCTTCTCGCCCATTGCTCCGCAGAGTCAAAAAGGCGCTGATAATCACATTCGAGTTCTCTGTCCCTTGCAATCTTTTCGACAATGTCGAGATAATCCGCCTTGTCGGGATTAACAAAGGTTATTGAAAGACCGAAGCGGTCGGACAGGCTAAGCTCCTCTTGAAGAGTATCGCTTCTGTTAACGTCGTTTTCCCTATCGGAGAAATTCTCCTTTATGAGATGGCGACGGTTCGAGGTTGCATAAATCAGGATATGACTCTTTCTGCCTGAAAGCGAGCCTTCGAGTGCGGCTTTCAGCTCTCCGAAGCTATCGTCGTGACTGTCAAAGCTCAAATCGTCAATGAAAATAATGAACTTCATCGGACTGTCGGAAAGCTTTTCTCTAATCATAGTCAGGTCGTTGATATCGCCCTTTGATATTTCTATCATTCGCAAGCCCTGATTTTTATATTCATTGAGTATTGCGTGAACTGTCGAGCTTTTTCCCGTTCCTCTGTCGCCATAAAGCAAAACGTTGTTTGCCGGAAGATTTTGAATAAACGCCTGTGTGTTGTCGATAACCTTTTGACGTTGAATTTCGTAATTCTTCAAATCATTGAGCGAAATCGGATCAACCGAGGAAATCGGAACAAAGTCCTCATTTCGCCACGTAAACGCTACAAACTTTGCAAACATACCGTAGCCGTTTGTTTTGTGAAACGCTTTCAAGTCGTCAATATGCTCGCACCACTTGTCGGTAAGCGGAAGCATAGCCCTGCCGTTCGGATTCCATTTCGGCATCGTTTTGAGTATTTCGGCAATATCCTCATTCGGCTGTGCGTCGCAAATATCGTCCGCCGATATTCCGGCAATTTCTTCGAGCTTATATAAATCGGACTTAACGCCGTCCAAAATCGAGCCGTCGAGACTGTCGCACTCCCCTGCCGCAGCCGCCTTTGTAAATGCATTATCGTCAGTCAGTATCAGCTTCGATACATAATGGCGAAACGACTTATGGTTTGTCAGCAGCTTGAAAAATCTGCTTTGCTTTACAAGTACCGTTTCATCATCAAGCGAGCTTAACAAATCATACAGTGCGCCGATTATCTCGTCCTGCTTAAAATCATACACGCTCAGCGACTCTATATAGTATCTTATTTTTACCGCTTTTTTCAATTAAGTCACTTCCTATAATGTTATAATGCCGCTTTATTAATTACAATATATACCATTTGTTCACAATTTACAAGGGATATGCGTTAATTTCTGAAAATATTTTTTAATTGTATGATGTCTGACAGCTATTGACATTCAGCAGACAATGTGGTAATATTATCAAAACAGCGAGGTGTATTATGGAAACTAAAAAGCTATCGGATATAACTGCAAAAAGAATACGAGCAATGATAGAGACGGAAAACCGCTTCAAGGTCGGCGACAAGCTGCCCAACGAAAACGAGCTCGCAAACGAGCTTGGCATCAGCCGTGCTACCCTACGTGAAGCGATAAGAATACTCACCCTCGGCGGTATACTTGAAATCAAGCGAGGAAAAGGCACTTTTGTAACCGCAAACACGTTTATTGAAACGGGTGACCTCGGTGAAATAAGCTCGGGACTTGACGATTTGTTTGAAATGCGTTTGATGTTTGAGCCCGACTGTGCATACTATGCGGCGCAACGAGCAACCGACGAGGAGATCGAAATCATTTGTAAATACGGCGAAGCTGTTGAACAAAAGATTTTAAGCGGCGAGGACAGAACCTACGAGGAGCAAAAATTCCACGAAAGCATTGCAAACGCTACTCACAACGCCTTTGTTAAGCAGTTTATGCCTATAATCTTCAACGCAATCAAAAAAGGCGTTTTGGTTATGCAAAAGGACGACAACGTAAGCAAGGATAATCTAAACGACGACAGGCTGATTATGGAGTTTTTGAAGGCGAGAAATGCAGACGGCGCACGAACTGCAATGAGGCTTCATATTCTTCACGCAATAGAAGGATTATAATTTTTTCAAATAATGCTTGACATTAGACAACAGACAATATATAATGTGAATAAATAACAAATCGGTATTGTTTGGCAATTGATAAATTGATATTGTTAGACAACTGATAAAATATTATGGAGGAAATAAAAATGGCACAAGCTAAAATCTTTTATGAATCAGATTGTAACCTCGGCGTACTTGACGGCAAGACAGTTGCTATCATCGGCTTTGGTTCACAGGGACACGCACACGCACTCAATCTTCACGAAAGCGGCGTAAATGTAATCGTAGGTCTTTACGAGGGTTCAAAATCATGGGCTCACGTTGAAAGCCTCGGTCTTAAGGTTATGACAACTGCCGAAGCAGTTAAGGCTGCCGACATAATTATGGTTCTTACACCTGACGAGAAGCAGGCAGCTATCTACAAGAACGACATTGCTCCGAACCTTACAGAGGGCAAGGCGCTTGCATTCGCACACGGCTTCAACATCCACTTCAAGCAAATCGTTCCCCCGTCAAATGTTGACGTATTTATGATTGCTCCGAAGGCTCCGGGTCACACAGTAAGAAGCGAATACAAAGAGGGCAAAGGTACTCCTTGTCTTGTTGCTGTATATCAGGACGCAACAGGTCATTGCCTTGATACAGCACTTGCTTACGGTGCAGGTATCGGCGGTGCAAGAGCTGCTATCCTTGAAACAACCTTCAAGTGTGAAACAGAGACTGACCTCTTCGGTGAGCAGGCTGTACTTTGCGGCGGTGTAACAGCTCTTATGAAGGCAGGCTTTGAGACACTTGTAGAAGCAGGCTACGACCCGAGAAATGCATACTTTGAGTGTATCCACGAGATGAAGCTCATCGTTGACCTTATCTACTCAGGCGGCTTCTCAAAGATGAGATATTCAATCTCCAACACTGCTGAATTCGGTGATTACGAAACAGGCAAGAGATTGATTACAGATGAAACAAAGAAGGAAATGAAGAAGATTCTCAACGAAATTCAGGACGGTACATTTGCTTCCAAGTTCATCACAGAGGCTAACAACGGCTGGGCTCACTTCAAGGCAACAAGAGAGCTTGAGGCTTCACATCAGCTCGAAGAAGTTGGCAAAGGCATTAGAGCTATGTACAGCTGGTCAAAGGGCGAAGACAAGTACGCTGAAAAGTAATCGGTACATAAATAAACCTAACGGCTTGGAAATTTCCGAGCCGTTTTTATTTTGATAAAACAAAAAAACTACCTCCCTGAAAAGAGAGGTAGCATTTTGTAATTACTATTCACTTCTAAGTGCGTCAATCGGGCTGAGCTGTGCCGCCTTACGTGCAGGATAAATTCCGAAGAACAATCCAACGCCTGACGAGAACAGTAACGCCAGAAGCACAAGCCACACGCTGATTTTCGGTTGAATATCTATCACGGAGCACGCCGCAAACGCTCCCGAAATTCCCAATATAACACCGATTATACCACCGATTAAGCAAAGGATAATGGATTCTGTCAAGAACTGCATTGTAATAACTCTTGTTTTTGCTCCGAGAGATTTTCGTATACCGATTTCCCTTGTACGCTCGGTTACGGAAACGAGCATAATATTCATAACACCGATACCGCCTACAAGCAACGAAATTGCACCGACACAAGCAATAAAAGCTGTAAGAACCTGCATAATAATGTCGACTATTTCAATATATGTCGCCATATTTTGAGCGGTATACATACCCTTTGAATAGTTGCCGTGAGCAGCCTTAAGATAGTTTACAGCCGCATTTCCGACTGCGTCATAGTCTGCGCCCTCCTCGGCAATTACAAACACACTTGAAAGATTGGAGCTTGCGCCTGTAATTTGAGTAAGCGTTGTACACGGCAAAAACAAAGCGATTACCGGCTTATCAGAGCCGCTTTGGAACATCTGACCGATGTTTCCGCCACCTCCGAGCGAGTTTGCCATTGCGTCGATATTTGCAACGCCGCAAACCTTAATCTTCATTGACTTACCCGACGAAGAAACGGTTATGCTTTCGTTAGTCGCATCCTCATAGCCGAAAACATTTTTTGCGGATTCAAGACCCATAACTGCAATAGGAGCATTAGCCGCATATTCCTCATCGGTAAAGAATCTACCGTATTCACAGGTATTTGTCATAGCGAACTGAACATCGGAGTTTACACCGACCATCATAACGGTTGCTTCGGTAGCGGTTTTGTCGATTGTTGCCTGACCGAAGCCCATAAGCATAGGCGAACAACGGTCAACGCCCGAAACCTTGGTTTTAATATTTTCAACATCCTCAAGAGTTATGTAGTCGTTGTCGGAGGCCTGCGTTGTATCAACGCTGACAAGAACTGCGTTTGAGCCCATATCCTCGATAAGTCCGACGATATAGTCTCTTACGCCTGTACCTGCGCCGACAATCATAATAACCGAGGTAATACCGATAATGATACCAAGCATTGTAAGCACACTACGAAGCCAATTCGCTTTTATACATTTTATAGCTATTTTTAAGCTTTCCGTTAAATTCACGCGAATTACCTCTTACTTAATTATTGAATTCTTTTGTACAACTCTAACCTTAAATGTTTCTTCTTTGTAATCAGTCTGCGGTGTAGTAACAATCTTTTGACCTGCCGAAAGACCCGACAAAACCTCATATGCTGTATCGGAGGTTGCGCCTGTGGTGATAGCAGTCTTTGTTACTGTTTCATCCTCTTCGTTATAAAGGTATACATAAGTACCTTCTTTTTCAAGAATTATTGACTCAATAGGAACGCAAGGAACCTGTGAATATGTGCCTGTTTGGATTTCAACATCTGCATTAAAGCCGATGATAATATCATCATCAGGCTCTGCTACAAGAATTGTACATTCAACGCCGGCACCCTGTGCTGTCAAGGATGAAAGACCGCTGATGCCTGCCATTGAGCCGACTGAATCCATAATTGAAGACTCATTTCCGCCTGTTGCAGTCGGCGCAATTGTTGCAACCTCGCCGGAGTATGTACCGTAAGCAGTCTTAACAGTTGCCTGCATACCAACCTTGACCTTTTTAACGTCGTACTCACCGAGTGAAATTGTTACAACTCTTGTGTCCATATTTTCAAGAGTAATACCATTTTCAAGTGCAGTCGTCTGTCCGCCTGCTGTAATTGAGCAAGCAGTAATTGTTCCGTCGAAATCGGCAGTCCAGCCTGCATCAAGTGATTGCTGAGCGGAAGAAACAGTATCAAGCGCCTGCTTTGTTGTATTTACAAGCTGCTTTTGAGCGTTTACTGTATTGCCCTGTGCAATAATGGAATAAAGTTCCTTTTGAGCAGTAAGACCTGCAAGCTCGATTTGAAGCGCAGTCAACTTAATGCTGTTAGGGTCAATTTCATTTACCGAAGCGGCAAGTGCTTCAAGCTGTGCAGTAAGCTCGTCAACACGGTCGTTAATGCCCTCGATGCTTTCCTGAAGCTCTTTAATTGTATTAATAAGCTCGTCAATCTGTTCCTGGAACTGGCTTGATGAACTGCCAGTACCACTGCCGATTGAGCCGCTTCCACCACCGATAATATCGCCTATACCTGAGCCGCCCTCTGCATACTGCGACGATTGACCGGAAACAGGCGTTTCTTGAGCAGATGCAGCCATCTCTGCTTCAAGCTGTGCAATCTCGTTATTGAGAGCGTCAATAGCAGAGTTAACAATCACAAGCTGTTCCTTTGCATTATTCTGGTTTTCAACAGCAGTATTATAAGCAGCCAACGCCTCCTTATAAGATGTATTGAGGTTTGCTACCTGCATATCAAGATTTGATGTGTCAAAGGTTGCGAGCTTATCGCCTTTTTTAACCTGGTCGCCAACCTTAACGAAAACCTCTTTAACAGTTGCAATGCTACCTGCGGTATAGTCTTTATTAAGACCGGAGGAAACCTCGCCTGTTGAGCTTACCGTTTGAACGATAGTGTCTGTTGAAATTGTTGTAAGGCTGACATCAACCTTGCTCTTGCTCGACTTCATAAGTATTGTGCCTACTACGATAGCAACAACAAGAATAACAGCAATAACAGCCCATACAATCTTTTTTGTATTACTCTTTTTTACCTGAGCCATAACTATTTCTCCTATTCTGAATCAACACGCACTGCGATATGATGTTTTATTTAATATAAGCATAGTATAATTGCTATTTGTATAATTGTCAATAACAAATTGTATTTCTAACAAAAATTCACAATTTATTCAATTATTTCAAAGCGTCCAAAGCACGCTTTCCGATATCGTTTCTAAAATGAGCGCCGTCAAATGAAATTGACTTCACACCGGCATAGGATTTTTCAAGTGCGGCTTCAAGCGTATCACCGAGTGCGGTTACACCCAAAACTCTACCGCCGCTTGTTACGAGCTTATCGCCGTCAAGCTTTGTTCCCGCGTGATAAACGGTAACGCCGTCAAGCTGTCCGTCGGATAAGCCCTTGATTTCTATTCCCTTTGGATATGATTTCGGATAGCCGCCCGACGCCATAATTACGCAGGTGCACGCTCTTTCGTCCCATTCAATATCCAAATCGGAGAGTGTTTCATTATTAATGGCTTCAAAAATGTCAACGATATCCGTTTTAAGTCTCGGCAAAACAACCTGCGTTTCGGGGTCACCAAAGCGGCAGTTGTACTCGATTACTTTAGGTCCCTTAGGAGTTATCATAAGTCCGAAATACAAGCAACCCTTAAACGTTCTGCCCTCTTTATTCATAGCTTCAATGGTCGGAATGAAGATTTTTTCCATACATTCCTTTGCTACCTCGTCGGTGTAGTACGGGTTTGGAGAAACGGTACCCATACCGCCTGTGTTAAGTCCCTTGTCACCGTCAAGCGCACGCTTATGATCCATTGAACTTACCATCGGCTTTACGCATTTACCGTCGGTAAACGCCAAAACGCTGACCTCGGGACCTGTCAAAAATTCCTCAACAACAACATTATTTCCGCTGTCGCCGAAAATTTTATCCTCCATAATTTCCTTTACGCCTGCCTCGGCTTCCTCAAGACTTTCGGGAATGATAACACCCTTGCCGAGTGCAAGACCGTCTGCCTTGATTACTGTCGGAAATTCATTCTTCTCTTTAATATATGCCATAACCTCGTCGGCGTTATCAAAAACTTTGTATTCAGCCGTCGGGATATTGTACTTTTGCATAAGCTCCTTTGAGAAAACCTTTGAGCCTTCGATAATAGCGGCATTTGCTTTTGGTCCGAATGTTGCAAATCCTGCTTCTTCCAGTGCATCAACCATACCCATAACAAGCGGGTCATCGGGAGCAACAACAACTAAATCAGCGCTAATCTGCTTTGCAAGAGCAACAACTCCGTCAATATCGGTTGCACCTACATTAAAACATTCTGCGTCATAAGAAATACCGCCGTTTCCGGGACAGCAGGCAATATAATCTACCCTGCTCGATTCCTTAATCTTTTTTATCAGGGCGTGTTCACGACCGCCTGAGCCAACAACTAAAACTCTCATTCTGTCCTCCCGAATATTATTCATTCTTGTTTACTATACGAGTTTGCTCCTCGCCTGTTTCAAGGTTGATATATCTTGTGAAAAGACTAACCTTGTTGTCCTCGTTTAGATTATCCCAAACAGACTTTGTGAAATCATCAATGCTTTCATTACCGATTTCAACCAAGGTAGGCTCACCCTCGTAGCTCGGAATCGGATTGCCGTCGCACTTATATGTATGAATAAAATGTCCGAGACCTGCTTCGGCAGGATATTCAAAATAATTACGAACGCATTGCGGCTTACCGTTATTCGACTTCAAAATAGAAAGCATATAGTCGCCGTTTTTCTCAAGCACACCCGAAATTCTCGGAGTATAGTTCGGCTCGTCAGGTTCAAATTCTCTGCTTTGAAGAGCCTCAAAAACCGTCTTGCCCTCTTCCAAATAATCGTAAATTGTATCGGTCTGGTCGCCGTTTGTAACGATTGTTTTTTCACCTAACTTCAAAACAGGATTATAAATAATAAGGCTCGGATCCTCCATCTTTGATTCATCAAAAGCCTTTGTACGAATACCGCCTCTGTCGTTTTCTTCAAAAATTCTGTTTCGGCTGTTAACGCTTCTGCCCATAATGAAATAAGCGATTACAGCATTTTTGCCGTCGGCAGACTTTCCGAGAACAATACCTCTGCCGGGGTATGAATTTGTATTAAGCTCTGTTAATAATGAAACCTTATTCATAATATATGTACCTCAAATAATTTCTGTTATTTTGCCGTTTACCTTTATTCTGCCGTTGCAGAAAAGCGATACTGCTTCGGGGAGAATTTTCCATTCAGCCTGCTCCATAACTCGCTTTTGGAGAATTTCGGGAGTGTCGCCGTTTTGTACCTCGACGCCCTTTTGGAGAATAATCGGTCCGCCGTCACATTCCTCGGTTACGAAATGAACTGTTGCGCCGGTTAGCTTTACGCCGCTTTCAAGCACGGCTTCGTGAACGTGAAGTCCGTAAAACCCCTTGCCGCAAAACGACGGAATAAGTGCAGGATGAACGTTCATCATCTTGTTAGGAAACGCCTTAACAACCTGCTCGTCAAGGATAGTCATAAATCCTGCATAAACGACTAAATCCGCCTTTTCCTCCAGCAATATATCTCTCAAATCTGCGGAATACTTATGAACGTCGTCATAGTCCTTACGGTTAAGAACTACTGTTTTGATACCGTTTTGCTTCGCTCTTTCGAGCGCATAAGCGTTTGGATTTGAAGAAATAACGCAGGTGATTTTTCCGTTTGTGATTATTCCGCTTTTCTGTGCGTCAATGAGCGCCTGAAGATTTGTGCCGCCGCCCGACACAAGAACTGCAATATTCATCATACGATTTCTACACCCTTTTCGCCGGATTTAATTTCGCCGATAATCTTTGCCTGCTCGCCGTTTGCCTGAAGTATTCTTACTGCCTCGTCAGCCTTGTCGCTGTCAACTGCAAGCATCAAGCCCGTACCCATATTAAAGGTATTGTACATATCGTGCTCCGGAATATTTCCTGTTTTCTGAATAAGGTCGAAGATAGGAAGAGTGAAGCACTTATCCTTTTCGATTACTGCGAGAGTGTCGTCATTGAGCATTCTCGGAACGTTCTCATAAAAACCGCCGCCCGTGATATGAGAAATTGCGTTTACTCTAATCTCGTCCATAAGAGCAAGAAGCGGCTTAACATAAATTCTTGTAGGAGTGAGAAGCGTTTCGCCGAGATTTGCGCCAAGCTCGTCGTAATAAACGTCGATAGTCTTTTCGTTTATATCAAATACCTTACGAACGAGCGAAAAGCCGTTTGAATGAACGCCCGATGATGCAACGCCGATAATTGCGTCGCCTGCTTTAAGATGCTCGCCTGTTACGAGCTTATCCTTTTCGCCGACGCCCACGGTAAAGCCTGCAAGGTCGTATTCCTCATTAGGCATCATACCCGGATGCTCGGCAGTTTCACCGCCTACAAGCGCACAGCCCGACATAACGCAGCCGTCTGCTACGCCCTTTACTATCTGTTCTATCTTTTCGGGATAGTTCTTGCCGCAGGCAATGTAATCGAGGAAGAACAACGGCTTTGCGCCTGAGCACGCAACATCGTTTACGCACATTGCAACGCAGTCGATACCGATTGTATCGTGCTTGTCCATAAGAAACGCAAGTTTAATCTTTGTGCCTACGCCGTCTGTTCCTGAAACAAGAACAGGATTTTTATATTCCGAAAGTCCAAGCTCAAACATACCGCCGAAGCCGCCTATACCGCCCAAAACTCCGGGAATATTAGTACGCTTTACGTGTGATTTAATAAGCTCGACAGACTCATATCCTGCCGTAACGTCTACGCCTGCTGCTGCATAACTATCGCTGAAACTCTTTTCCATAACTTCTCCTTTGTTCATATATATTATTGATTTATGATTTACAGTTCTTTGAGCTTTTCCTGAAGCGCCTTATCCTTCTCAACAACCTGGTTATGCATATCCTCGCGCATTTGAACGAGTTTCTTTGCAAGGTCATCGTCGCCTACTGCTAAAATTTCTGCCGCAAGCAAAGCCGCATTCTTTGCCGCATTTACGCCGACTGTTGCAACAGGGATTCCGGGAGGCATCATAACGGTTGCGAGCATTGCGTCCATACCGTCAAGCACCTTCGCAGAGCAAGGGATTCCGATTACGGGAAGCACGGTTGACGCCGCAAGCACTCCGCCTAAATGAGCCGCCATACCTGCCGCCGCAATAATTACACCGAAGCCGTTATCTGCGGCATTCTTTGAAAACTCGTGAGCCTCCTGGGGTGTACGGTGAGCCGACATAACTCTAACCTCAGTCTCAATATTCAGCTCCCTGAGCTGTTTTATAGCCGGTGTTACAACAGGCAAATCGCTGTCAGAGCCCATTATAATTGCTACCTTTTTCATAAATCTGTCCTTACCTTTCAAATTGATTTTTTATATTATACTTTAACAGTGTGCTTATTTCAAGCAATATCAAAGTTAAATATCGAAATTATAAATATTAATTACATTATATATGCACTTTGGATTAACGGCTATCTCAACAGATAATAATTTTCGGCAAAGCGCCAGTAATCCTCACCGAGTCGCTCGTAGTTATATTTATAGTAAAGTGCATAATCCTTTGCATTTACAACTCCGTCCTTATTCAAATCATAAGGCTCAAGAGTTACGATTCCATAGTCATAGCTTCCGTTTGAAACATCAATCTTCAGCGTAACGTTGCCGCCGTAATTATTATGAATTACCGCCCAGCAGTTCTCAAAGGTATGTATTTCAAAGGTGCCGTCGTCGTTAATATCGTATGTTCTGCCGTCAACGGTGATATAAGCGTTGTTATACGGCACGTTATAATCGTGTCTGCCGAAATTATCCTCGTCCATTACACAAAGTCCGGTAACGGAAAAAGCGGTCGTCGCAACATAATTGTCTTTATAATTATCGCCGCAGCTTATACAGGTAAACAAATCGTAGCCGTCTTCGTCCTCGGTCGGCGCTATCGTTTCGACTTCATAGCTATGCTCGACTTTGAATTTATAGTCTGCCGTATTTTCTCCGAGCATCAAATACGCCGTATTCTCGCCGCAGGTAAAGGGGCTTTCCTTTTGAGCGTCAACAAAGCTGACATACTCACCTGCTATATATCTCGTGTAGTACATACGGTATATACTGCCGTCCTCAAAGCCGACGTCAAAAACAAAGCCGTCAAGCATATCGTTATTCAAGGTGTAAACTCTCACGCCGTCACGCACCTTACCGTCCGCCGCCGAAGCAGTAATACTGCCCGAAACAACATCAAACGAAGTAATGCTTTTCGGATACATCATAAGCGTGTATTCAGCCGCCATTTTTACAGTCCTGACATATAGCGTATATTCCTGCCCCTCGACAAGCTCGGCACTTATGCAAAAGCCTCTGTTTGAGACGTCAATATCGTCATTTTGAGCAATAAGCTCGCCGTTACAATAAAGCTCTGCGTAGGTATCGCATTCGCCGTTGGTATAAATAACATACTCCTGTGTACGTTCGGGAATTATGGTATAAATTTTTGCATCGTTCAAATTACTCTCGTCAAAGCCGTCCTTATATTCAACTCCGCATTTTATTTGGATTTCGTCAATAAGCGTATACGGAATTTGGTTTGCAAGAGCGTATGTGTAGCCCGTTGAGTTATAAAACACTCTCAAGGAAAAGCCTTCAACCTTGGTTGTACTGTTTATATATCCGAACGATTCCGCCGAGCAAAGTGCATTTTCGGGGATACTCACACTTTTAAGAAGCGAGCAATCTATGAACGCAGACAAGCCTATTTCGACACTCTGCGTAAGAGAAGTAAATTCAACGCTTTCAAGGTTTATGCAACGGTGAAATGCATAAGAATCTATCCTTGTAACAGACGGCGGAATTTCGACGCTTTTTAGTCCCGTACAAAACGCAAACGCCCTCATACCGATTGTTTTTAGAGAGTTAGGCAACGATATTTCAGTCATTGCCGAGGTTGCATAAAATGCATAATTGTCAATTGTTTCAAGACCGAACGGAAGCTCCCATTTCGTCATTCCGTTATTACAGGAAAGTGCGTATTTGCCTATTCTTTTGAGCGTCGACGGCAAAATGACCTCACCTGCCGAAACATTATAAAGAAGGTAGTTTCCCAGCGAAGTTATACCCTCGCTTACTACAACTCGTTGGATAGTTCCGCTCGGCCATTCAAGCCAAGGAATACTTGCCGAGCTGTTTGAAAGATTCGGAGTATCACCCCAACCGTTTATGTAAAGCGTTTTTTCAGAGCTTTTGTAGAGATAAAAGGTATTACTCGTTTTAAGTCGTGTTCCAAGCTCCGTGGTTTCTGCCTTAACAGGCGTCATAAACGAAAAGGTGACAGCAAAAAACATACCTACCGACAAAAGCAAGCAAGCTATTTTTTTCAAACTATCACCCCCTGTTTTAGTTATTTTTCTATCAATCGGTTTCCTCAATATGCTCAAGTCCCATAGAAATAATGGTACGAACATGGTCGTCTGCGAGTGAGTAAAACACCGATTTTCCCTCTCGTCTGCTTTTGACGAGCTTATTCTGCTTGAGTATTTTTAGCTGATGCGATATTGCGGATTGAGTCATATTCAGCGCTTCGGCAAGGTCGCAAACGCAGACCTCCGCCTCAAAAAGCACAAACAGTATACGTATTCTCGTAGAATCTCCGAAAACCTTGAAAAGCTCCGACAAATCGTAAAGCTCCGTTTCGTCGGGCATTTTTTCATTCACAATATCAAGCAGATTTTTGTGAATACACTTATCCTCGCAACATTCCAATATTTTGTTGTCCACAATTATCACTTCCGTTTTTTACATTGCAACAAAGTTTACAAGCTTACCCGGTACAAAGATTTCCTTCTTAATTTCCTTGCCGTCAAGAAGCTCGGCAATTTTCGGTTCTGCCTTTGCAAGTGCAATAACCTCGTCCTTGGGCATATCAACCGCAACAGTCATCTTTGCGCGAACCTTGCCCAAAATTTGAATAACAATCTCTACGCTGTTTTCCTTTGTTTTTTCTTCGTCGTACTTCGGCCACTCGGTTTCGTTTACCATACCGCCGAAATTCATAACCTCCCACATTTCCTCTGTAATATGAGGAGCAAACGGGTTAAGTAAAACAGTAAGAGTTTTAAGCTCTGCCTTATTACAGCCCTTTGAAGAAAGTTCGTTTACAAGAGTCATCATAGCGGCAATAGCTGTATTTGCTTTGAGGTTGTCGATATCCTCGCTAACCTTTTTGATAGTCTTGTGCATAAGAGCTTCGTGCTCAGGTGAATACTCATCGCCGTCGCTAACCTTTTCCTGAAGATTCCAGTATTTCTCCAAAAATCTCTTACAGCCCTTGATAGAATCGCTATTCCACGGAGCCGCCTTTTCAAAGTCGCCTATGAACATCTCGTAAAGACGCATTGTGTCTGCGCCATAGGTATCAACAATCTCATCGGGATTAACGACATTTCCTCTCGACTTCGACATCTTCTCGCCGTTTTCGCCCAAAATCATACCGTGAGAAGTTCTCTTTTGATACGGCTCGGAGGTAGGAACAACACCGATGTCATAAAGGAATTTATGCCAAAATCTTGAATAAAGCAGGTGAAGCGTTGTGTGCTCCATACCGCCGTTATACCAGTCAACAGGCATCCAGTATTCAGCGGCTTCCTTTGAAATAAGCTCCTTATCATTATGAGGGTCGCAATATCTGAGGAAATACCACGAAGAGCCTGCCCACTGAGGCATTGTGTCGGTTTCTCTCTTTGCAGGACCGCCGCAGCACGGACAGGTTGTGTTTACCCAATCGGTCATTTTTGCAAGCGGTGATTCGCCTGTATCGGTCGGCTCATAAGATTCAACATTAGGAAGTGTAAGCGGAAGCTCGCTTTCATCAAGCGGAACAAAGCCGCACTTTTCACACTTCACAATAGGAATAGGCTCGCCCCAATATCTCTGGCGTGAGAACACCCAGTCACGAAGCTTGAAGTTAACCTTTTCTCTGCCCTTACCCTGCTCGGTAAGCCACTTTGTAATTTCCTTCTTTGCCTCTTCAACGGTAAGACCTGTAAGGAAAGATGAATTTGTCATAACGCCTGTTGCACAGTCGGTAAACGCCTCGTTCTCAACGCCGACCTGTGAGCCTGCAACAACCTCGATAATCGGCAAATCAAACTTCTTTGCAAATTCCCAGTCACGGGTATCGTGTGCCGGAACTGCCATAATTGCGCCTGTACCGTAGGAAACGAGAACATAGTCGGAAATGAAGATCGGAATCTCGGTATCGTTTACAGGGTTAATTCCCTTTACGCCCTCAAGCATAACGCCCGTCTTGTCCTTATTAAGCTCGGTACGTTCAAAATCGGATTTATGAGCAGCCTCGTCCTGATACTTACGAACTGCGTCAATATTTGTAATCTTATCAGCCCATTTTTCAATAAGCGGATGTTCGGGCGAAATAACCATATATGTTGCGCCGAAAAGAGTATCGGGACGTGTTGTATAAACGGTTAAAGTATCTCCCAAGGTTGTTTCAAAATCAACCTCTGCGCCTGTTGAACGTCCAATCCAGTTTCTCTGCTGAGTCTTAACTCTGTCGATAAAGTTAACATCGTCCAAATCCTTAACAAGTCTGTCGGCATACTCTGTTATTTTAAGCATCCACTGACTTTGATTTTTACGGATAACCTCGCTTCCACAACGCTCGCAAACGCCGTTTACAACCTCCTCGTTTGCAAGAACGCATTTACACGAGGTACACCAGTTTACTGCCATTTCCTTTTTGTAGGCAAGTCCCTTTTTGTAAAGCTGAAGAAAAATCCACTGCGTCCACTTATAATAAGACGGGTCGGTAGTGTTGATTTCTCTCGTCCAATCGAAGCTAAAGCCGAGCGCCTGAAGCTGCTGCTTAAAGTGAGCAACGTTATTCTTCGTTACCTCTGCCGGATGAATATGATTTTTTATTGCGAAGTTTTCCGTCGGAAGTCCGAAAGCGTCCCAGCCCATAGGATAAAGCACATTGTAGCCCTCAAGTCTCTTTTTACGGGCAACGATATCAAGTGCCGTATAGGAACGCGGATGTCCTACGTGAAGTCCCTGTCCGCTCGGATAAGGAAATTCTACAAGACAGTAGAATTTAGGCAGGGTGAAATCCTGCTTTGCGGCAAAGGTATTTTGAGAATACCAAACATTCTGCCATTTTGATTCAATCTGCTTAAAATTGTATTCCATTATTTTGTCCTCCAAGAAAAATAATTTAGTCCTTAATAATTAAATCGTCTATATTCAGCTTTTCGCCGTCCTCCCACAAACGCTCGATTTGGTAAAAGCCTCTCTGCTGTTTAAGGAGAATATGAACAACGCAGCCTACATAATCAAGACAGTACCATTCACTCTTTTCGCCCTCGATATGGTGAGGCTCAAAGCCTGCCTGACTGAGCTTATACTCAACCTCGTCGGCAATGGCACGAAGCTGTGTATTTGAGCTTGCGCTTGCAATAACAAAGTAGTCGGTCAAAACCGTAATGTCCGACACCTTGATAAGCTCAATATCCTCGCCTCGCTTACTGTCGATAGCCTTAACTGCGATTTGTGCAATTTCAAGATAATTTTCTTTACTCATAAATTTTCACTTTCTTTTTTATTTTTTTCAATCACCCAATTATAGCAATACAAGGTATCGGGATAAATCGGGCGGTATTTTTTTGCTAAATCGGAAATAACGAAGCTGAGTGAATACTGCATTGCGTCAAGCAGGGATTTCTCGCTCAAGCTCCTCACGGTATCAACGTCGTTATAACTTCTTTCCTCCGATGTTAAATCTGCAAGAAAAACAATCATTTCAAGCGTTGTCATATCGCTGTGACCGGTTGTGTGATATCTTACGGCACTTAACACCTGTTCGTCGTCAATACCGAGCACACCTTTAATATACCCTGCACCGGAAATTTGATGATACACTGATTTACTGCTTTTTTCAAGAGACGTAAGCGTCATACCGTAAAGAGCAATATATTTTTCCTGCGTTTCGTAATCGTCTTCTTTCGTTATATCGTGGAGCAGACCTGCAAGATACGCTTTTTCGCAATTTTCATCATAAATTTTTGCAAGCTCAAACGCACGCCTTGCAACATTCACGCTGTGAATATATCTGTATTCCGACAAACGCTCCTTTAATAATTCATTATAATTTGAATACTTCTTTTCGTAATCACACATAGAGCTTATGCTCCTTTATATATTCGTAAACACCGCTTGGCACGAGATTTGAAACATCCTTTGAGTTTTTTATCATATTCCTGATTTGCGTTGACGAAGCCTCAAAAACGTCAAGATTTGATATGACTGTGTTTTGCATACACGGTGTTCTATCCCTAAACTCAAGCAAGGCGTTGTATTCATTTTCTTCCCTTGCCGAGGTTACAACGGTGACTTCGCTCAAAATATCCTGCGCTCTGTACCAATTCGGGAAATAAAAATACTGGTCGGAGCCGACAATCAAAAACAGCTCGTCGTTTTTATATGTTTTTTTAAGCTCCTGCAAGGTGTCATAGGTATAGCTTTTGCCCTGTCGGTGAAATTCCAAATCGGAAATAACAAATTCTTCACAGTCAAGCGCACACCGAAGCATATTAATTCTGTCCTCGCCGGGCGCCAAATCATCGCCCGATTTATGAGGCGGCACGCAGGTGGGAATAAATATTATTTTGTCAAGCTCAAGGTATTTCATATACTGCCTTGCAAGTGAAATATGCCCGTTATGAACAGGGTTGAACGCCCCGCCGAAAATTCCGATTTTCATATTTCTTTACTTTGTCCTGCTCGGCTTTTTGTTCTTATTCTTATTCATACGGTCGTAAACAGCGTAAGGATTCTTTGCTTCCTTTTCACGCTGTCTTTGGCGAAGACCCTTGATTTTCACCTTTTTCTTCGCTTTCGCCTTTGCGTTGCCGCTTCCTCTTTTTTTCTTTTTTTCCTCTATTCTCTGCTCGTCAGCCTCACGGTAAAGAACGATTATACCGCCGATAACCTGAATAACCTCGGCGTCCAGCCTCTCGGCAAGAAGCGGCGCAAGCTCCTTTGGAGTCTGCGGTGCGGTTTCAAGATGAACTCTGATTTTAATAAGCTCGCGAGCGTCAAGAGTATCGTCAATTTGAGTAATAAGGTTATCGGTTATTCCCTCTTTTCCGATTTGAATAATCGGCTCAAGCGAATTTGCCTTTGCACGCCAAGCGGCTCTTTCCTTTGATGTCATAATACTATCCTCTCAAATAATCTTTTTAAGCTCCTCGGCAAGAGAACGAAGCGCTTTTCCTCGGTGAGAAATCTTATCCTTTTCCTCACCCTCGTACTTGCCGAACGATTTTCCGTTTATGATGAAAAGCGGGTCATAGCCGAAGCCTGCGTTTCCGTCACGCTCAAAACCTATAATTCCGTGGCACTCGCCTCTTACGGAAATATCCTTGCCGTCGGGGAATATGCAGGATATGGCGCATACATAATATGCCGTCCTGTCGCTCTCGGCAACGCCCTGCAATTTTTCAAGCAGGAGATTGTTGTTATCCTCATCGTCGGCATTCTTTTCGTTGTCGACACATTCGTCGCCGTGAATTTCGATATTTGCAAATCTTGCCGAATAAATACCCGGATAACCGCCGAGGTAATCAACACAAAGTCCGCTGTCGTCTGCAATGGCAGGAAGTCCCGTAATCTTGCAGGCGCTTTCGGCTTTGATTTTTGCATTAGCCTCAAAGGTATCGCCGTCCTCGACAACCTCCGGCAAAGTAATACCGAGCATTTTTGCAGTAACAACATTTATGCCCAGAGGTGAGAGTATTCTCTGCATTTCGGCAAGCTTTTTCATATTATTGGTTGCTAAAATAAAATCCATTATTCCTTTTCCTCCGTTGCGGAGCCGATAAAATCAACGATAGTATCGTCCTCCTCGTGAGTCGGCTTCAAGTCAAACATTGCCGAAGCAAACGCTTCTGCGTCAAACGGCTGTAAATCGTCAATCTGCTCGCCGACGCCGACAAATTTTACGGGAACGTCAAGCTCGTTATTTATAGCAAGCACAACGCCGCCTCGTGCGGTACCGTCAAGTTTTGTAAGAATAATGCCGGTAATGCCTGCCGCTTCCTTGAAATCCTTTGCCTGATTAACTGCATTTTGTCCTGTCGTTGCATCAAGCACAAGAAGCGTTTCACGACTTGCGTCGGGCAATTCACGGTCAATAACACGGCTGATTTTATTAAGCTCATCCATAAGATTTTTCTTATTATGAAGTCGACCTGCCGTATCAATGATAATTACGTCCGCATTTTTTGCCTTGCCCGATTGAATCGTATCGTATACGACTGCGGCAGGGTCTGCGCCCTCACCGTGCTTAACAAGAGGTACGCCGGCTCTGTCCGCCCAAACCTGAAGCTGCTCAATTGCACCCGCACGGAACGTATCTGCCGCGCCGAGCACAACGCTTCTGCCCATAGACTTAAGTCTCATTGCAAGTTTTCCGATAGTGGTCGTCTTACCCACTCCGTTTACGCCGATTATGAGAATGATAGACGGCTTTGTACGAAGTGAAAGATAGCTACCGCCCCAAACAACGCCGGCAACAATATCCTTCATCGTTTCACGAACGTCCGACACCTTGGTAATATTATCGTTTGCAATTTTTTCTTTAAGGTCGCCTATTACTCTTTCGGCGGTCGGAAATCCGACGTCGCCCATAATAAGCACTTCCTCAAGCTCGTCAAAAAGCTCGTCGGTAATCTTTTCGTGCGATTCGATTACCATATCCATTTGACGGGTCATACCCTCGTTTCTTGTTTTACGTAAGCCTTTTCTGAATTTATCAAATAATCCCATATTTAACCTCGAATACTGAATTTATGCGTCAAGCCCCATTTGTTGCGCAAGCTGTGCGCTGTTAAGCTCAAGGAGCTTCGATACGCCCTTTTCCTGCATTGTTACGCCGTATAGCACATCTGCCTCCTCCATTGTACCTCGTCTGTGAGTAATGGAGATGAACTGCGTTTTGTCGGTCATTGAGCGCATATATTTTGCAAACCTTTCAACGTTTACGTCGTCAAGTGCCGCTTCAACCTCGTCATATATACAAAACGGCGACGGCTGAACCTTTAGCACGCTGAAAAGCAATGCCATTGCCGCAAGCGACTTTTCGCCGCCTGAGAACAGATTAATGTTCTGTACTGATTTTCCGGGTGGCTGAATTTTTATTTCAATAGCGGATTCAAGACAGTTATCGGGCTCCTCCAAAATAAGCTCGCCCCTGCCGCCGCCGAAGAAATCGGCAAAGCTGCGCTTAAACTCCTCGTTAATTTTCTTGAACTGATTAAGGAATTTTTCGCTCATTTCGGCTGTTAAATCGTCAATGATTTTAGTAAGCTCACGCCTTGAAGCGTTGATGTCGTCAATCTGTTCTTTAAGGAAATTATACCTTTCAAAAACCTCCTTGTATTCCTCGATTGCGCTTACATTTATTGAGCCGAGCGAACGAATGGCAACCTTAATTTCGTGAAGCCGCTTTTTCGCCTGAGCCATATCCTCGATTACTATTCCGAGCATCTCTGCCTCCGGCTTCGTCAGCTCATACTGTTCAAACAGCATATCTCCGAGCTCGTCGTATTCCTTTTTCATATTGCTCTTGCGTTCCTCAAGTCTTACGAGGTCACTCGACAGCTTTTCCTTATCGCCCTGTCTTGATTTTTCCGCAAGGCGAAGCTCGGCTGTTTTCTTTTCAAGCTCGTTTCGTTTTTCAATTTCACCGCTTATGCTGTCGCTGACGCTCTTTGCCTTTTGACGAAGCTCGTCTGCCTGCGCCTTAATATCAGAAATTGAAAGCAGAAGATTGTCGTTTTTAGCTTTAATCTCGGTAATTTCGTCATTAATGGTCTTAACTCTGTCGGATTGAGTTGCTCTGCGAAGCTCAAGCTCCTCAACGGCTATTTTTGCCGCTTCCGTATCCTTATTAAGTGCAACGATTTCAAGATTAATCTTTTCCGCCTTTTGTCTTATATCCTCACGCCTTGAAGCAAGCTCGCTCGCATTTTCGCTGATTGAAGAAAGCTCCTGCTCGGTGTGTTCAATCTCTTTTTCAATGCTTTTGCTTTCCTGCTCGGCGTTTCGTACTGCCTGTTCAAAAAGCATAATTCTACCGTGAGAATTTTCCTGCTCGTGAATAAGCATTTCCTTTTGCTTATTAAATGAATCAAGCTTGTCGCAGATTAGCTTTAAGTCGCCCTGTGCTCTGATATATTCCTCTTTTGCGTTTCTTAAATCGGCGTCTGCGCCCTGAACGTCCGCACCTGCAAGGCTTGCTGCTTCAAGCGCCTTTTTGAAATCGGACTGAACGCTCTCAAGCTCGGAATAAATTACTTTTGCTTCTTCGTTTAATTTTTCTATTGTATTTGCACGGGAAAGAACGCCGCCCTGCTTGCCCTTTGAGCCGCCTGTCATTGAGCCGCCGGGATTCATAACCTGACCGTCAAGGGTTACAATCTTATACTTATTTGAATATCTCTTTGAAATACCTATTGCGCAGTCGATATCCTCTACAACGATAACTCTGCCTAAAAGATTATCGACTATATCACGGTACTGTGCGTCACATTCAACGAGATTGGAGGCAATATCGACAAATCCGAAGTTATCGTCGAGATTGCGTTCCTCAATATGTCTGGCTTTAATTGCCGAAATAGGCAAAAATGTTGCTCTGCCTATATTATTCTGCTTCAAATATGCAATGGCTTTTTTTGCGTCGCTCTCGGTAGATACAACTATATTTTGCATAGCCGCACCGAGCGCTATTTCAACGGCTGTCAAGCTTTCGTCATCAACCGTTATAAGCTGACTGAGTGTTCCGTGAATACCGGAAAGTGCTCTCGCCTGACTTTGCTTCATTACCGCCTTAACAGCACCCGAAAAGCCCTCCATATTCTTTTCAAGCTCGGTGAGCATATTGGCTCTGTCCTGCTTTTCGGCATACTGTCTGCGAAGTCGCTCAACCTTTTCCTTTAATTCCTCCGCCTTGTCGGTTTTGGATTTAAGCTTCATTCGATAGCCGTCCATTGAATTTTCGTATTCGTCTATTCTCTGCTGAATAAAGCTTAAGTTTTCTTCACCCTCCTGCTTTTGAGAGGTAGTATATTCAATATCTTTTTCGACCGCTTCAATCTGTAAGGCGATAGTTTCCTTTCTCGAATTGATTTCCTCGATTGACGAGCTTGCCTGCGAAATCTTAACCTTACTGTCGGACAGCTTTAGGGTAAGCGAGGTAAGCATTTGATTAAGCTCAACTGTTCTGTCGGAAAACTCCAAATTCTCGCTTTGAACTCTGTTAAGCTCGCCTACCGTTTGTTCAAGCTCCTGCCGTTTTTGTTGGGCTAATTGCTCGTTTTCCTCAACGAGCGCCTGCTTTTGCTCGATTTGAAGGTCAATATTACTGCCTGTGTCGTCAGCCTCGCTGATATCCGCCGAAAGTCTGGCAATCGTTTCGTTATTATGCTCCAAGGTTGCATTAAGTACGGAAATTTCGCCGTCCTTGCGAAGTGCCTCTTCTTCAAATCCCGAAACACCGAGCCTGCTCTGTTCAATAGCAAGATTAATCGAAGTAATATCGTTTGCAATCTGCTCGATATTCTTTTCAAGCTCGTCTAAATCGTTTTCACAGATTTCATAAGAAGCCCTTGCAGCGTCGATTTTGTGCTCCTGTTCTCGAAGCTCAACTGTGAACTTATTGATTTTATTGAGCCAAACGCCTATCTCAAGCGTTTTCTTTTCGTCGCTGTATTCAAGGAATTTTTGCGCCTTTTCGCTCTGCTTTTTAAGCGGACCTACTCTGCTTTCAAGCTCGGAGAGGATATCCAAAAGTCTAACGAGGTTTTCCTGTGCCTGCTCTAATCTACGTTCTGCATCACGGCGCTTGTGACGGAAGCGTGAAATACCTGCCGCCTCCTCAAAAAGCTCTCGTCTGTCCTCGTTTTTCGCTGAAATAATGGAGTCGATTTTGCCCTGACCGACCATTGAATAGCCGTCGGCGCCTAAGCCCGTGTCCATAAACAGCTCGTGAATATCCTTTCTGCGAACTGTCTCTCCGTCAATTTTATACTCGCTCTCGCCGCTTCGATAATAACGGCGTGTTACCGTTACAATCTCACCGTGATTTGCAAGCGAGCCGTCGCTGTTGTCAAGAGTAAGCACAACCTGAGCAAAGCCGAGGGGCTTTCTGCTTGATGTTCCGCCGAAAATAACGTCCTCCATTTTTGAGCCTCGCAAGGATTTCGTGCTTGTTTCACCGAGTACCCACCTTACTGCGTCGGAAATATTACTCTTACCCGAGCCGTTAGGTCCGACTACGGCGGTTATACCCTTGCCGAAGGTTAATTCAGTTTTGTCGGGGAACGATTTGAACCCCTGCATTTCTAATGTTCTAAGTAGCATATTTTTTACCGTCTAACTATTTTTATATCATCAACAGCCACCCTATCGTTGACCGTTACTTTTATGTTATAGCCTGCTTCCATAAGGAAGTAAATGTTTCGTTTTTGCTGTCCCTTTAGCTGGGAAACTGATTTTGAATTAACGAATATTTCGTAATCGTCGGGCGGATATTTCAAAATTCTGTTTAGCATAAACCGTGATTTTACGATTTCGCCGAAGCTGTCGTGAAACGCGCCAGCAACGATATTCTTTTTAAGCTCAGGCGAAGAATGAAGTCCGAGTCTTATTATTTTTATTCCTGCATTTTCAAACATCGGCACGAGCGTTGTGCAGAGATTTGCCGCATCGTCAACCGTTTGAGCCTTGTACACCTTGTCCTCCAAAAGACGTGCAAGATATGTGCCCTTTAGCACCGCAGTAGGATAAATACGAACTGTTGCCGGAGCAAGGTCGATAATCCTCTGCGCCGTTTTGATTGCCTTTTCGTCCGTGTCCAAATACAAGCCTGTCATCATTTGAAGTCCAAGCTCAAAGCCGTACTCCTTAATGAGCCTTGATGCGTTTGCAACATCCGCCGAGGTATGACCTCTCAAATTCGCTTTGAGCACCTCATCGTCCATACTCTGTGCGCCGAGTTCAATTGAGGTTACCCCATAGCTTTTGAGTATTTCAAGCACCTCTTCGTCAATAGCGTCGGGACGTGTTGAAATCCTGATACCATTTACGCTGCCGTTTTTGACATATTCGCCTGCCGCTTCGAGCAGAGAAATCATATACTGTCTGTCAATAGCGGTAAACGAGCCGCCGAAGAATGCTATTTCATATTCATAGCCCTTGCGCCTGAGCGCAGTATCAACTGCATTTTTTACATCCTGCGGTGTGGGCTGATTTTCGTTTCCGGTAATCACATTCTGATTACAAAACGAGCATTTATGAGGACAACCCAAATGCGGAATAAAAATGCTGATATTTCCTTTTTTTACTATTTTTTCATCCATTATACAATTCCCATAAGTGCAAGTGCTTCCCTTGCGGCCTCCTGTTCAGCCTGCTTCTTGCTTCTTCCCACGCCTACACCGACAACATTTGAATTTACAAATACCTGCGCTTCAAACACTCTGTCGTGGGCAGGTCCGTCCTCTCGTACTATAACATAATTAAGAGTTTCGTCCTTATTCTTTTGGATAATCTCCTGCAAGGTCGTTTTGTAATCCTTAACGCCTATATGAGATGTATCAATTTCTCTGTCCAAAAAATGCAAAATGTGTTTTTTCGCCTGCTCCATACCGCCGTCAAGATAAACTGCGGCAATGAGCGCTTCAAAGGCATTTTCCAAATTCGAGTCACGGTTGGAGCCGCCTGTTTTCATCTCGCCTCTGCCTAATTTGAGATATTTGCCCAAATCAATTTCTCTTGCAAAGTCCGAAAGCGAGCGTGTGCAAACGAGCGAGGAACGGATTTTTGACAAATCACCTTCGGGCAGTTCGGGGAATTTTTCATACAAAAACTGTGCCGAAACAAGGCTCAAAACAGCGTCCCCTAAAAATTCCATTCTTTCGTTATTGATTTTAAGCTGATGGTCGTTTGCGTAGCTGCTGTGAGTAAGCGCCTCTTCAAGCAACTCCCTGTTTTTGAAGGAATATTTAATTTTTTCTTCAAGCTTCTCCATAATTACTGATTAGATAATTCCTTTTCTATTTTGTCGATAAAGTCGGTCTGCAAAAACCAAACCGCCTGCTTTACGGCGTTTTTGAAGCAACGTGCGTCTGCCGAGCCGTGAGCCTTAACAACAGGCTTGCTTACTCCGAGCATTACCGCACCGCCGTATTCCTTATAGTCAAACTGCTTTTTCATATCATTTATTCCGCTTTTTACACCGAGATACGCAAGCTTTGAAAAAGCGTTTTTATAAAATGCGTCCTTTATGCCCTGCATAAGCACCTTTGCAACGCCCTCATATGTTTTGAGAATTAAATTGCCGGTAAAGCCGTCGGCAACAACAACGTCTGCGTCGCCGTAAGGTATTCTTCTGCCCTCAATATTTCCGATAAAATTATATCCTGCGTTTTTCATAAGCTCGTACGCCTCCTTGACAACAGGCGTTCCCTTTGTTTCCTCGGCGCCGTTGTTTGCAAGGGCAACTCTCGGATTTTCAACACCCATAATATTTTCCATATAAAGCGAGCCTAAAAGTCCGAACTGTACAAGATATTCACTTTTGCACTCTGCGTTTGCACCGCAGTCCATAAGCAAAAACGGCTTATTACTGCTCGGCATAACGGAGGCAATCGCAGGTCGCTTAACGCCCTTAATGCGCTTAACAATCAGCGTTGCACCGACTGTTATTGCGCCTGTATTGCCTGCGCTGACAAAGGCGTCGCCCTCGCCGTTTGCAAGCATCTTTAAGCCTTGCGACATTGAGCTGTCGGGCTTTGCTTTAAGCACGCTTCGAGCCTCGTCACAGTTGTCAATAACCTGTGTGCAATGCAAAACCGTCGTATTCTTAAGTGCGATTTTATTATCCTCAACGCATTTTTTTATTACGCTCTCATCACCCAAAAGCACAATTTCGTCAATATTAAATTCATCAACTGCGAGCATTGCGCCCTTGATTACCTCAAGCGGCGCATTGTCGCCGCCCATTGCGTCAATTAGTATCTTCATATTATCAATCCAAGCTGTCTATTTCGGCAAGCGACCGCCTCGCCAATGCCGAATAGCGTTCTTTTTTGTCTTTTATTTTCGGCTCAATAGCAGGAAGTATTCCGAAATTAGCACCCATCGGCTGAAAGTTCTTTACGCTTTCATCGCTTATATAATGCGACAGAGCACCGAGCATTGTATTCTCGCTCAAAACGAGCGGTTCTTCATTTTCCGCAAGTCTTACGGCGTTTATTCCTGCAAGTATTCCCGAGCCTGCCGACTCCATATACCCCTCAACGCCGGTTATCTGACCTGCGAAAAAGATATTAGGATTACTTTTCAGGCTGAAATCGGAATTAAGAAGCCGAGGAGAGTCCAAAAAAGAATTGCGATGCATTACGCCGTATCTTACAAATTCCGCATTTTCAAGTCCGGGTATCATAGAAAAGACTCTTTTTTGCTCGCCGAACTTAAGATTAGTTTGAAAGCCTACAAGGTTGAACATTGTTCCTTTGTTGTTCTCTCGGCGAAGCTGAACACACGCCCATGGTCTGTGACCTGTGTTCGGGTCGATAAGTCCGACAGGCTTCATAGGTCCGAAGCGAGGAGCGTCCTTACCTCTTTTAGCCAGCTTCTCAATAGGCATACAGCCCTCGTACACGTCAAAATCGTGAACAACTGCGCCCTCGGCGTTGCAAAGCTCGTCAATAAACGCTTCGTACTGCTCTTTATTAAACGGACAGTTAATGTAGTCGTCATCACCGCCGCGCTCATATCTTGAAGCGCCGAACGCCTTTTGCATATCCACGCTGTCGGCAGTTACTATCGGAGCCGCCGCATCGTAGAACGAAAGACAGTCGCCGCAAAGCCTTTGTATTTCGTCAGCCAAAGCACCCTGTGTAAGCGGTCCCGTTGCAATGATGAGAATTTCGTCATCACTGCATTCAATTTTTTCATACACTCTGTTTTCGACTGTTATGTTAGGGTGATTTTTTATCATATCGGTTACGGTACCGGCAAAATCGTTTCTGTCAACGGCAAGCGCTCCGCCTGCGGCAACGGCGCACTGCCTTGCAACAGGAACGGTGAGCGAGCCCAAGCGAGCCATTTCCTCTTTTAGAAGTCCTGCGGCACTCTCTATTCTGGAGGCCTTTAAGGAATTTGAGCAAACAAGCTCGGCAAAATATTCGCTTTTATGCGCCGGAGACATCTGAAGAGGCTTCATTTCAACAAGCGTAACGTCATAGCCGCACTCGGCAATCTGCCACGCCGCCTCGCACCCTGCAAGCCCTGCACCGACTACTGTAAATTTCTTCATATATTCACCGACCGATTATTTCTTTTTTGGGTCAGCGGTATAGCCGCAGCCCTCGGTATCGGGACAATACAAAATATTACCCTTTTTCCTAAACAACGACTTTGAGCACTTCGGGCACTTCTCATCGGTAGGGGTATCCCAAGTCATAAAGTTACATTCGGGATAATTTGAGCAGCCGTAAAACGGAGTTCCCCTCTTCGTCTTTTTCTCAATTACGTCGCCGCCGCACAACGGACATTTAGCAGTCGTTTTTGTTACAAGCGGCTTTGCGTTTCGACATTCGGGGAATCCGGGACAGGCAAGGAATTTGCCGAATCTGCCAACCTTGACAACCATTTTTCTGCCGCATTTTTCACAGATTTCCTCGGTTTCCTCTTCCTTGAGCTTAATCTTTACGCCCTGCATATCCTTTTTCGCTTTTTCAAGAGGGTCGATAAAGTCGTCGTAGTATAGCCTTATCATATCAATATAGTTTTTCTCGCCGGAGTCGATTTTGTCCAAATCGTCCTCCATTTTCGAGGTGTACTTAACATTAACTATATTCGGAATACGCTCCTTTAGAAGATTTGTTACAGCTTCGCCGAGCTCGGTCGGAACAAACTGCTTGCCCTCACGAACAACATATTCCTTTGATAATATCGTGCTTGTGATAGTAACATAGGTTGACGGTCTACCGACGCCGTTTTCTTCAAGCGCCTTTGTAAGCGAGGCTTCGGTATATCTTGCAGGAGGTTGAGTGAAATGCTGATTTCCTGCGATTGATTTGAGCTTCAGCACATCACCCTGCGCAACGGGAGGAAGCGGGGATTCGTTATCCTTTTTCTGTGCGTCGTCAGTCTTTTCCTCATAAAGCGCCGTAAAGCCGTCGAACTTTACGGTGTAGCCTGCCGCAGAGAACATATAGCCGTTTGCATCAATTTCAACCTTCATTGTTTCCTGAATACACGAAGCCATAAGCGAAGCAATGAAGCGCTCCCAAACGAGCTTATAAATCTTGTATTGGTCGGTTGTAAGCGAGGATTTTACGCTTTCGGGAGTAACGCTCGGCATTGACGGACGAATTGCCTCGTGACCGTCCTGTGCGTTTCCTCTTGTTTTATAAAATCTCGGAGTTGACGGGAGATATTTTTCACCGTACTGATTCTTAATAAATTCGTTACCTGCCGCACGAGCCTCGTCGGAAATACGAAGCGAGTCTGTTCTCATATAAGTGATGAGACCGACGGTGCCGATACCCTTAACATCAACGCCCTCGTAAAGCTCCTGTGCCGCTTTCATTGTACGGCGAGCCTGAAACGACAGTCTGCGCGAAGCCTCCTGCTGTAAGGTTGAAGTAATGAACGGAGGTGCGGGATTTTTCTTTCTTGTGCCCTTTTTAACACTGCTTACAACGTACTGTGCATCTTCCAAATCGGCAAGTATTCTGTCGATTTCGTCCTTTGCAGGAATTTTGTTTTTATCCGTTCCGACCTTATTACCGTCCTTATCCTGAACAAGAGTAGCGTTAAAGCTCTTTCTGTCGGGCGGATTTGTGAACTTTGCATCAACAGTCCAGTATTCCTCCGGATTAAAGGCGCGTATCTCGTTTTCTCTGTCAACAATAAGACGAAGTGCAACACTCTGTACTCTGCCGGCAGAAAGACCGCGTCTGATTTTTTGGCTTACAAAGGGAGACAGCTTATAGCCGATAAGTCTGTCGAGTATTCTTCTTGCCTGCTGTGCGTTTACCAAATCAATATCTATAGCTCTTGGGCTTTCCATACCGCTTTTTACGCCCGACTTTGTAATTTCGTTAAAGGTTACTCTGTTTTTATCATCGAGCTTTAAGCCCAAAATATTCGCAAGATGCCACGAAATTGCTTCTCCCTCACGGTCAGGGTCGGTTGCGAGATAAACATAATCCGCCTTACCGGCTTTAGTTTTAAGCTCATCAACAAGATTTTCCTTGCCCTTGATGATAGCGTATTTAGGCTCAAAGTTGTTTTCTATATCTACGCTAAGTCTTGCGGCAGGAAGGTCGCGAACATGACCCATTGAAGCAATAACCTCATATCCCTTGCCGAGATAGCCTTTGATATTTTTTGCCTTTGCAGGCGACTCAACTATTACTAATTTTGACATTATTTTTATTCCTTTCGGTGTTGCGTTTGTTATGATTGCTTTTTGCGATAGCGTTTTCCCATTCCTGCCTCCGCCAAGCCGTCAAGCTCAAGCATTGTCAGGCTCATCAAAACTATGTGAACGCTCAAGCCTGATTTTGCGCATATTGTATCGGTATCGGTAAAGTCATCGCTCAGCGCGTCAAAAACCGCTTTTTCATTTCCTTTAAGCATTGACGCTTTTCTGTCTATCTCCGACCTTGCCTGTCTGTGCTCGCCGATGTTTTCAAAGGTAAGCTGTTCTTCAAGCTCGTCGGGTATCGTTTTATCGGCATATTCGTCGCTCAAAAGCTCACGGATTGTTGCAAGCCCTGTCGTATCAAGCGTTTTATACCTTTGAGTATAGTGGGAAACAATCGCCTTGATTGAAGTAACGGGAATTGCTCCGTCTTCTATCAGTCGGTTTGTTCCGTTGAAGCCCTCGTCAAAAATCGAAGCGGGCGTTGCAAACAAATCTCTGCTTTGGTCGGCTGCATAAGAAGCGGTAATAAGCGAACCGCTTCTGTCTCCTGCCTCAACAACATAAACTCCGTCCGAAAGACCGCTTATTATTCTGTTTCTCAGCGGAAATGTAAACTTCGTTGCAGGAGTATCGGGCGGATATTCGCTGATTACAGCGCCTGACATTGACGCCTTTCGGCGAAGATCGTTATTAGTTGACAGATAATTACACGCAAGTCCGCAGCCTAAAACAACAATCGTTTTTCCGTTTGCCGAGAGTGCTCCCTCGTGAGAAGCGGTATCTACTCCGAGTGCACCGCCGCTGACAATTATGCCGTTGCACCTTGCAATGCCCTTCGATACAACTCTCGCACAATTGAGTGCATATGGCGAAGCCTTACGTGTTCCCACAACGCCGAGAGTCAGCATATTATCGACATCGGGCATTTCACCGCTTACATAAAGCACGGCGGGCGGGTCGTAAATATTTTTCAGCTTTTTAGGATACTCATCGTCTTCAAAGGTTATTATTTGCCAATCGTTATTTTTGCAAAGTTCAATTATTTCATCAGCCTTTGATATATCGGTTTCTTCCATTCTGTCAAGCAGCTTATCTTTAATCAGAAGACACGCCTTACGCTGAAGATAATTACTGTTATACACGTTTTCCACCGAGCCGAAATATTCGATTATGGGAGAAAACCTCTTACCGGCGCCCAGACAAAGCTGAAGCCAAATCCAATATCTTTTGTCACTCATCGAAGCATCTCCCACATTGTTATAGAAGCGGCTACCGAAGCATTCAGGCTTTCCGCCCTGCCAAGCATCGGAATTGTTATGAGCAAATCAGAGACTGCCTTAACCTCGTCTTCCACTCCGTTTGCCTCGTTTCCGATAACGCAGGCAGTCGGCGTAGAAAAATCAAGCTCGGTAATATGTTTTGCTTTTCTGTCTGGAACTGTTGAGTAAATCATAAAGCCCTTGCTTTTAAGCGTTTTGAGCTCGGCGCACAAATCGTTTACGTTGCAAATATTCATTCGAAGCACGCCGCCCATTGAAGCGCGAATAGCTTTCGGGTTATAGACATCACAGCCTCGATAGGTTATTACCGTATCAATTCCGAGCGCCTCTGCACTGCGGATTATTGCTCCGACGTTTGACGGGTCCTGAACATTATCAAGCACAATTATTTTATTACCCGATGCAACACTCTTTTCAGAGTTCATCTTCACACAGGCAAAAATTCCCTGCGGACTTTTTGTCTCCGACAGCTTTTGACTGATTTCGGGAGTGATTATATACGAGCTTTTGCATGCACGAGACAGCGCCTCAATTTTGTCGCCGTACTTTTCCTGCATATCCTCGGTAAAAAACAAATCCTCGGTTTCATAAACAGAATTAAGGACATCAAAGCAGAGCCTCGCGCCCTCCAATACAAACATACCCTTTTCGTATCTGTACCTTGAGGAGGTGAAAAGCTTTTTTGTGTCCTTAATCAAGCTATTATTTTTGCTTGTGATTTTTTCCATACACATCTCCGTTGCGTGCTTAATTTGCTTGGGCGAAATAAACAGCTGCTTGCCGCTAAAAATTACCCGTTCTGCTTTTCGTTTAAGAAAATCACCGTTGTCTATAAAATTATATATTATTTAATATACATTATATATCAAAAAATTTCAATACCAAAATTACTTAATTTATAAAAAATATGATGTCGAGGTTGACTGCAAGCTGCTTTTGTCTTATAATTATATAAATATATTATAACAGCAAAGGAAAAAATTATGCCGTTTTACGATATAGCAGGACTTAAGGTAAGAATGAACAACTGCGGCGGAAGAAGTCAGGCGCAGGCACAGGCTTATCTTGCCGAAAATCAGGATGAAAACCAAAAATTTGATATTGACATAAACGTTGACAGGCAAAGAGTTCTTGAAGCTATGGCAGAGCATCCGGAGCTTACTCAAAACGACTGGGAATATATGCTCACCGGAAGCGATTTTTACACACAGCTCATTCAGTACGACGGAATTTTGCTTCATTCATCGTGTATAGTTGTAGACGGCGTTGCATATGCTTTCAGCGCAGACAGCGGAACAGGCAAATCGACTCACACCCAGCTTTGGCTCAAGCGCTTCGGCGACAGAGCTTATATGCTAAACGACGACAAGCCGGCTATTCGAATTATCGGTGACACCGTTTATGCCTGCGGCACGCCGTGGAGTGGAAAGTACGACTACTCCACCCCGACGATTGCACCGCTTGCAGGAATATGCTTTTTAGAGAGAAGCGAGAATAACTGGATAAAAAGCGCCGAAACATCAAAGGCATTGTTTAATATTTTCAGTCAGACAATCCGCCGTTTAGGCGAGCAAAATATGAACAAACTGCTCGACAACCTCACGGAAATTTTCAACAAGGTGCCGATTTATCAGCTCGGCTGCAACATCTCCGACGAGGCTGTTGAATGCAGCTACAACGCTATGAAAAAGGATTTATCGGATTTTGAAAAGTAATATTAAAAGAATAACGGCACTGCTTTTAACGGCGGTGCTTTGTCTGTGTTTTGCCTCGTGTGTAAATAACACATCGGTTAAAAGCAATAGCAACCACGAAAGCTCTGCCGAGCAAACTACAACCTCCTCATTTTTAACTCAAGAAGAGGAAGAAACAACCGAAGCGTCAAACGAGAAAGAAGAAAGCACGGCAAAAGAAGAAACAGCCGACTCATCAAAAGTCACTACCAAACAAAACAAAGCAGAAAAAACAACCGTACAATCAACTGCAAAGCCGACAACGACGGCTAAGTCGACCACTTCAAAAAAAGAAATCACCTGTACACTCACCATTGAGTGCAAGGCGATTTTGAGTAATATGAACGATTTGAAGCCGGGACACGAGAAATATGTACCTCAAGACGGATACATACTCAGCAGCTACACCTGTACTGTTAATTCGGGCGACACGGTGTTTGACATATTAGAAAAAGCGTGCGACGATAATTCGATTATTCTCAACTCACGTTCGTCAGGCTACGGCGTTTATGTTGCCGGTATCAACAACATTGACGAGTTCGACTGCGGTTCTCAAAGCGGCTGGAAATACAAGGTAAACGGCGTTGACGCAAACCGAAGCAGCGGCTATTACAAGCTCACAGGCGGCGAAAATATCGTGTTTTACTATACCGTGACAGGGTAGGCAATAAAGAATAAGCCGAACCTTCTCTTTATTGCCTAATTGTTACTTTTTATTTTCGTACTCTTCAAATTTATCGGCAAGGTCGGTGAGAACCTTTTTCTCGATTCTGCTGACATATGAACGGCTGATATTCAGCCTTTGAGCCACTTCCCTTTGGGTAAGCGGCTTTTTATTATTAAGTCCGTAGCGCAGAATGAGTATTTGCTTTTCGCGTTTATCCTGCATATCGTTGATAAATGAGCTTATGACCGCCCATTTTCGCTTCTTTTCAAGCTCGTCGACTATGTCCTCATCGTCGCTTATGATATCCTCAACCGTCAGCGGATTACCGTCCTTGTCGCTGTCTATTGCGTCGCCCAAAAATATCTCGCCGTTTTGCTTTTTAAGACTGCGAAAATACATCAAAATTTCATTTTCGACGCAACGCGAGGCGTAGGTAGAAAAGCGTGTACCCTTTGAATAATCGAAGCTGTCCACGGCTTTAATAAGCCCTATCGTACCTATTGATATCAAATCGTCGGCGTCGTTTGTTTTTGCATAATATTTTTTACAAATATGGCTGACAAGCCTTAAATTACGCTCAATCAAAGTCTCTCTGGCGCTCATATCTCCCTGCGAAGCCTTTTCGAGATACGCCCTTTCCTCCTTTGCGCTAAGCGGCTTCGGAAAACTTGAGCCGTTTTGAATGTGAAGAATAAAGTACAGCAGGTTTGCACCTATCATACCTAAAATTGCAGACAACATAAAAACTCCCCCTGTCACACAATCATATGACAAAGGGAGCATAATAATTCATAACCGTCTCAAATCAGTACTCGTCCAAAAAATGATGGCGCTCGCCCTGCTTATCCTTATAGGCAATAACGGTTGAGAGATTAACATTTTCGACCGACTTAAAAATATTCTGCTCTACCTGCGGATTAATTTTTGACATCTCGGCAATGAGATGCTTTATTTCAAGCCTTTTTGAAGCACTGTCGCCTGTTGCCTTAACGGTTTTGTTTTCCTCGGTAAACTTGCAGGCACACTGCAAAAACTCAAGATTATTATAATCACGCCAATGCTTAATATCCTGCTCTCGCACCATATAAAGCGGTCTTATAAGCTCCATACCCTCAAAATTTGTAGAATGTAGCTTAGGCATCATAGTCTGAACCTGACCGCCGTACAGCATACCCATAAGCACCGTTTCGATAACGTCGTCGTAATGATGACCGAGGGCGATTTTGTTACAGCCGAGACTCTGCGCCTTGCTGTAAAGATAGCCTCTTCTCATTCTTGCGCAAAGATAGCAGGGTGATTTTTCAATATGAAAAACGCTATCGAAAATATTACTTTCAAAAACCGTTATCGGAACATTAAGAAGCCTTGCGTTTTCCTCGATTTTTTTCCTGTTCGCTTCGGTATATCCGGGGTCCATTACTAAAAACACAAGCTCAAACGAAAATTTATTGTGTCTTTTAAGCTCCTGAAACAGCTTTGCCATAAGCATACTGTCCTTACCGCCGGAGATACAAACCGCAATTTTGTCATTAGGCTCAACAAGGTTATATTCGTTTATTCCTGCTACGAACTTACTCCAAATCGAACGATGAAATTTCTTTTGAATACTGCGTTCAATATCCCTGTAATCACGCTCGGAGATATTGCTTTCTACTACTGAATTTTCCATAAGGATATTATAATTTCACAACAGCGTTTAGTCAATTACTTATTTCACAAATTTTTTAAGTCTGCTAACCAAAACGCACGCAATCGCCGTTTTTACAACATCGGGCACAATATACGGAACTACGCAAAGCCCTAAAATATACGAAAGCGTTACTGCCTTTTTCGACTGCATATAAACATAAAACCACGCCGTACCGAACATATAACAAACGGCAATTCCGACAACCATTGCAATCGCAACTGCCCAAAGTCTGCCCTTCATTTTATCACTTACAAGACCGACAATAAGCGCCGTAAAAACAAAGCCGACAATATATCCGCCCGTAGGTCCCGCAAGCACGCCGAGCCCTGCCTTGAAATTTGAAAACACAGGCACTCCGACGGCGCCTAAAATAATATATATTAACACAGAGAGAGTACCTCGTTTCATTCCGAAAAGTCCCGAAACAAGGCATATCATAAGAGTTTGAAGCGTAATCGGAATATCGCCGACAGGTATGGCAATCCACGCTCCCAGCGCAATAAGCGCCGCAGAAAGACCGACGTAAATCATATCAATAATTCTCGGTTTTTTACTTACTTTTACTGTTTTTTCGTCCATATTCTACCTCCTAAGCCCATACTATTTTAGCACATTATTTCTAATTGTCAACCTATAATTTTAATTTGGTTTACAATTATTATTTGACAATACTGCTTTAAGATGATAAACTACGGTTATGGACGAATTAATTAAACGCTTAAAATTAGAAAAAGAGCTCGAACAAAGGCTTCTTGAGCTTATTAAATCAAACGAAGAAAAAATCACATCACTTGCCGAAAAATGTAAAGAAAACGGATTTTCGTGTCTTAAAAAAGAAAATGAGCTTATGCGCCTTGCGGCGTGCGTGAAGTACGCTGAATACACAAAAAAGGAATACGAGCGCCTCGGAATAAGTGAAAAAATCTTTTTTGATACAATGAGCGACATCGCAATTTGGTGCGAAAACAACGATAACAAGGGATTGAAAAACTATAATTGGATAAAAAATCACTTGAACGCCGAATTATTCAAAATCGGCAGACTTCAGTTTCAGCTTTACCCCTGCAAAAACAAAACGCTCAACTACTCAAAAATGCCTTTTAAGTATGGCGAAAATCTTATTTACATTCATATTCCGCAGGGCGAAAAGCTAAATTATGCGGCTTGCGTCGCTTCGATAAAAGAGGCAAACGATTTTTTCGCAGAGCATTTTCCCGATTACGAATACAGGTTTTATTTTTCGGAAAGCTGGCTTTTGTTTGAAGAAAACTATCTTTTTATGAAAAGCTCGTCAAACATTTTACAGTTTCAATCGCTGTTTGAAATAGTCGACTCCCTGCCGATTGACGTTCAGGCTATTGAGCGCATTTTCGGCAAGCGCCGACTTTTCAAGCGTAATTATCCCGAAAACACCTCGCTTCAAAAAAGCGCAAAGGCGTTTATGCTTGACGGCGGAAGAATGGGCATCGGCATCGGTATAATAGACAAAAACGAATTATAAATTTTATTGAATATTTACAAAAAGACTGCACTCCCGATTTGAAGTGCAGTCTAATTTTTATTCCCTCATTTCACGTTCGTTTCGTTCAATTTCCGACTCAATGGCTTTCTTTTCTTTTTCGACAAAAAGCTTTTCGTTCATTGCCTTTTGCTCGTTCATTAGCTTTACACGAATATCGTGCTCCGTTTTAAGCGTTCTCGTCTTGTGAGAATAATATCTGTAATTAATCATAGTAATCACAACTCCGATTGCTACGATCACAAAGCCGACAAGAATGAAGATTTTCATTATATCGTCAAGCACCTCGGCAAGCGCCATATTATACACATCTACGTCCATAAAGCGCAGCGTTGAGGTATATTTCATCAGTATCGCGAAAAGAGGAAGCACAACGAGCGTTTCACCCGCCGTAATGAGCGCAATGCTTATATAATCGAATTTTTTATGTCTGCCGTACGTTATAAATTCAAGAATAACAATACACAGTACAAATGCAATAATAGACCCGATAACGGCAATAAGCGGATATTTCGTATATGCAAGGGCAAAAATAATGATATTGCTTGTACTTTCGTCACCTACAACGTCGTTAAACGTATCAACGGCAAAGCACGCGTTTTCAACAAGCTCTTCTTCGGTAATCGGTATTCCGTTTTCCTTGCAGTAATTCAAAATACCCGTTCGATAATAGCCGTAAAGGAATTTAGACTCGGTATAGTCTGTGCCAAAACCCTTTACAACATTATTTGCAACCTGATGAAGCGCAGTATTAACGTGACCCTCCTGAATAGCATTTGTATATGCTCTTGTCGGAAGATTGGTTCTTTCGGCAACACCGCCCAGCGCATTATTAACCTCGTCAAGAAGCTCCTTATTGTAATGCTCAAATCTTGCCTGAACAAAGGATTCCGTTCTTAAAAGACCTGAGGTTATGCTGACTGAAACGGTAAGCACAACGCAGCCTGCCATAATGAGTGCAAGCAGATAACAAAATATTCTTCTGAAATCGAGTGACAAATCTCTTGTTTTTTTCTTCATACAAAGCACCTCATTCCTCGATTAAATCAGCAATATAAATTGAATAAAAGTATGTGCCGTCCTGCTCAAAATTCTTATACGGCTTACAAAGAATCAAACGGTTGTCAGCCTTATAATCGGCAATTTCATCCTTGGTAATATTTACTTCTATCTGCTTGATTTTATAGGAATAGCTGTCCTTGGCGTAAAAGTCGACGGTAACAACATCACCGACAGTTGCCTTATGGAGATTTCTAAACTCATTATCGCTGTTGTCGCCGATAATCATAACACAACCGTTATTCCACGGCTCGGTTGATGCCGGCAAAAGCGAGCAAGCATCACTGTCCTCGTCCTCACTGTTATATGTAACGGCACAGCCGAGCGCAACGTCATCGGAGCTCAGCCAGCCTACAAAACGGTTAAGACGAAGCTCATCAAAGGAGTCAAATTCCTTTAAGTAATAGTCATAATCCTTTGCGTTATAGGTTTTTACTGCTTGAACTCTGTCGGTAGATACTGGCAGACTTCTTATTATACTCGGAACGGATAATGCGGCAACAATTACCAAAATTGCAACAACTACAAGAGGAAAAATCAATGCTTTCTTGATATATCCGTTTTTCAGGTCGTCCATACCTTTTCCTCCAAAAAATTTAATTTTATTTAATTATTATATAAAAACACGCCGAAAAAGTCAACCGATAGCGCCAAAATAAAATCCCCTGCGCAAAACAGGGGATTTTGATGCTTTAATATTTCTCGCTTACTTCTCCGGAGCGTAGTAATCAACAAGTCTTGTGAGCTTGTTGTACTTCTCGATTGAATTTTCAGCTGCGATTGCGAACAATTCTTCTGCCTTGCCCGGGAAGGATCTCTTGAGTGCAGAGTATCTTGTTTCGCCCTCGATGAACTCAACATAGTCAGCAGACGGAGCCTTTGAATCAAGGCTGAACGGATTTTGACCAACCTCAATCAAAGCAGGATTGTAGCGGAACAAGTTCCAGTAGCCTGCGGCAACTGCCTTCTTCTGCTCTGCCTGGTTGAACGGCATCTTGATACCGTGGTTGATACAAGGAGCGTAGCAAATAACGATTGACGGACCGTTATATGCGGCAGCCTCTTGGAATGCCTTCAAGCACTGATTTGCATTAGCGCCCATAGCAACCTGTGCAACATATACGTAACCGTAGGACATTGCGATAGCAGCCAAATCCTTCTTCTTAACTACCTTACCTGAAGCTGCAAACTTTGCAACAGCGCCGGTAGGAGTAGCCTTTGAAGCCTGTCCGCCTGTATTTGAGTAAACCTCTGTATCGAATACAACGATATTTACATCCTCGTGAGAAGCGATAACGTGGTCAAGACCGCCGAAGCCGATATCGTAAGCCCAACCGTCACCACCGAAGATGAACTGATATTTCTTTGCAGCATAGTCTGCATCCTTAAGGAAGTCCTCTGCGGCTGCCTTTGCATCGCCGTCAAGGTTAGCGGCTTTAATAGCATTGATAAGAGCGATAGCGTCTGCTTCGTTCTTTGCAGCGTCTTCGTAGGTAGCAAGCCAAGCGTCAGCTTCCTTAATACCTGCTTCGCTGAGAACAACTGCATCGTTTGCAAGTCTTTCTCTGATTTGCTTTTGAGCAAGATACATACCGTAACCGAATTCTGCATTATCCTCGAACAAGGAGTTAGACCAAGCAGGACCGTGACCGTTCTTGTCAACAGTATATGGAGTTGACGGAGCAGAACCACCCCAGATTGAAGAACAACCTGTTGCGTTTGCAATATACATCTTATCACCGAAGAGCTGTGTTACAAGCTTTGCATAAGGTGTTTCACCGCAGCCTGCGCAAGCGCCGGAGAACTCAAGATATGGCTTTCTGAACTGAACGCCGATTGTATTAGGAGTAAGAACCTCAGGCTTAACAGGAGTGTCAACAAGTGCGTCGAATGACTTTTGAACACCGAGCTGTGAAGCAATCGGCTTCATTGTAAGCGACTTTGTAGGACATACGTTTGCACAAGAGCCGCAGCCTGTACAGTCAAGAGCCGATACGATAAGAGCATACTGATAATCAGTTCTCTTATGCTTAATCATTGCTGTTCCCTCAGGAGCAGCGGCAGCCTCTTCAGCGTTCATAACGATAGGTCTGATTACTGCGTGAGGACATACCATTGAGCACATATTACACTGTGCGCACTTTTCAGGATTCCACTCAGGAACAGAGATAGCAATACCTCTCTTCTCGAATGCGGCAGAGCCCTGAGGATATACACCGTCAGCACTGTCAACAAATGCAGATACAGGAAGATCGTCACCGTGAAGTCTGCCGACAGGGTCAAGAATGTTCTTAACGAACTTCTTCATTTCAGGTCTGTCTGTATTTACATTAAGCTCTGTTGCTTCATCAACAGCATCCTTCCAAGATGCAGGAACGTCAATCTTAACAACTTCCTTTGAGCCTCTGTCGATACCGTTGCAGTTAGCGTTAACAACAGCCTCGCCCTTCTTTGAGAACTTTGCAACAACCTTTTCCTTCATATAGCCGATTGCTTCGTCAACAGGGAGAATACCGCTGATTGTGAAGAATGCAGACTGAAGAATTGTTGAAGCTCTACCCGGAAGACCAACCTCCTCGGCAATCTTAATACCGTTGATTGTGTAAAGGTTAATATCGTTTTCTGCGATATATCTCTTCATTGAAGCAGGAAGCTGTGTGTCAAGCTCCTCAGGCGACCAAATGCAGTTAAGAAGGAATGTACCGCCCGGAAGAAGATCCTGTACCATATCGTACTTTGTTACATAAGACGGATTATGGCATGCAACGAAGTTAGCCTTGTTGATAAGATATGTTGAAGTAATCGGTGATGAGCCGAAACGAAGGTGAGATACAGTAATACCGCCCGACTTCTTACTGTCGTAGAAGAAGTAGCCCTGTGCATACATATCTGTGTGGTCACCGATAATCTTGATAGAGTCCTTGTTAGCGCCTACCGTACCGTCCGAACCAAGACCCCAGAACTTACAGGAGGTTGTGCCGGCAGGAGTTGTGTCGGGAGTTTCTGTTACAGGAAGTGAAAGACCGGTAACGTCATCCTCGATTGAAAGAACAAACTGCTTCTTCGGCTCAGGAGTTGCCATATTAGCATATACAGCGATAATATGAGCAGGAAGAGTGTCCTTTGAGCCAAGACCGTAACGACCGCCGTATACAGGAACAGCGTCGAACTTTGAACCCTTGAGAGCTGCAACAACATCAAGATAAAGCGGCTCGCCGAGTGCACCCGGCTCCTTTGTTCTGTCGATAACCGAAATCTGCTTAACGCTTTCGGGAAGCGCATTGATAAGGTGAGAAGCAGAGAAAGGTCTGTAAAGGTGAACGCTTACCATACCAACCTTTTCGCCTCTTGCGTTAAGGAAATCAACTGTTTCCTTAATAGTATCGCAAACTGAGCCCATAGCAACGATTACACGCTCTGCGTCCTCTGCGCCGTAGTAGTTAAAGAGCTGATAATTTGTACCGATTTTCTCATTTACCTTTTGCATATATGCTTCGGTAGCGGCAACAGCGTCGTTGTAATACTTATTACAAGCCTCTCTGTGCTGGAAGAAAATATCGGAGTTTTCTGCCGAACCACGAAGAACAGGTCTTTCGGGATTCAAAGCTCTTGCTCTGAAATCAGCAACGTCCTGCATATCAAGCATATCCTTAAGGTCTGCATAATCCCAAACCTCAATCTTCTGTACCTCGTGAGATGTACGGAAGCCGTCGAAGAAATGAAGGAAAGGAACACGGCTCTTCAAGGTTGCAAGGTGAGCAACCGCACCGAGGTCCATAACCTCCTGAACGTTAGCCGAACAAAGCATAGCGTAGCCTGTCTGACGGCAAGCCATAACGTCGGAATGATCGCCGAAAATATTAAGTGCGTGAGTAGATACGCAACGAGCCGAAACGTGAATTACGCTCGGAATAAGCTCACCGGCGATTTTGTACATATTCGGAATCATAAGGAGCAAGCCCTGTGAAGCTGTGTATGTAGTAGTGAGCGCACCTGCCGAAAGTGAGCCGTGAACTGCACCTGCCGCACCTGCTTCTGATTCAAGCTCTGCAACCTTAACAGTTTGTCCAAACAAATTCTTTACACCCTTAGCCGCCATAGCGTCTGTTTCTTCTGCCATCGGTGAAGAAGGTGTAATAGGATAGATAGCGGCAACCTCAGTAAACGCATAGCTTACGTGAGCCGCAGCACTGTTACCATCCATGGTTTTCTTTTTTCTTGCCATTGGAAAATACCTCCGTAAAAAATTTGCAATTATAGTACAGGGCATATTTGCCCTAATAACCACTCTAAATTATAACACTTCGTTTCGATAAATTCAAGACAATATACCAAAAATAATATCATTGTATAAAATTTCCTATAATAAACAACGTATTATTCCGAAACGACGCCCATTTTGTACTCAAATTTATTCTTGGGCTGTTCCTTGGGAACGTCGATAGGATACTTACCGGTAAAGCAACCGTCGCAAAAGCCGCAGCTTGATTCGCTGGCAAGATGATGAGTAGCTTCAACCGAAAGATAGCCCAAGCTGTCAACACCGATTTCCTTTGCAATTTCCTCAACCGTATCAAACTGACAGGCAATAAGGTTTTCCTGCGAGTCAACATCCGTTCCGAAAAAGCACGGATGCTTAAACGGCGGAGAGGATACACGCATATGTACTTCCCTTGCGCCTGCTTCACGCAAAAGACGGACAATTCTCGCACAGGTTGTACCTCTTACGATAGAGTCGTCTATCATAATAACTCTCTTGCCCTCGATATTCTTTTTTACTGCGTTGAGCTTAATACGAACGGCGTCGCTTCGCTGACCCTGTGTAGGCTGAATGAAGCTTCTGCCGATATATCTGTTTTTAATAAATCCGATACCGTAAGGAATACCGCTTGCATTTGCATAGCCGAGCGCAGCATCAAGTCCCGAATCGGGCACGCCGATAACAATATCCGCTTCGACCGGATGCTCCTTTGCAAGAAATTCGCCTGCTTTCATTCTTGCGTGCTGAACAGACGAACCTTCGATAACGCTGTCGGGTCTTGCAAAATATATGTACTCAAAAACGCAGATGTTGCCCTTACAGCCGCAATGCGTTTTTATTGACTCCAAGCCGTTGCTTGATACAACAACAATCTCACCCGGCAAAACGTCTCTTACAAAGCTCGCGCCGAGAGTATCAAGAGCGCAGGTTTCGGAAGCGACAACCCAGGCGCCGTCCTGAGTTTTTCCTATACAAAGCGGACGAAAGCCGTTCGGGTCACGAAAGGCAATTAGCTTTGTCGCCGTCATAACAACGCAGGAATACGCTCCCTTAAGGTCGTACATAACCTTTTCGATTGCCCTTTCGGTATTCTCGCTTTCAAGACGGTTGGAAACAATCGAATATGCAATAGCCTCTGTGTCGGAGGTGCCGTGAAATATTGCGCCTTTAAGCTCGAATTTTTTTCGCAATTCGGGAGCGTTGACTAAGTTTCCGTTGTGTGCAAGCGCAAGATTACCCTTGATATGCCTGATTACAAGCGGCTGAATATTGTTAACATCCTTACCGCCGGTAGTAGAATACCTTACATGACCTATTGCCATATTACCCTTGCCCAAATGCTCAAGTCTGCTGTGGTTAAACACGTCGGGCACAAGTCCGTCACCTCGATAATGACGAAAAACACCGTCATCATTTACCGCAATACCGCAGCTTTCCTGCCCTCTGTGCTGCAAAGCGTAAAGCGCAAGATACGCCGACTGTGCAACAGATGTGGTCTTGTTTTCAAAAATCCCAAATACGCCGCATTCTTCTTTAAGATTTTCAAACATTGAATTTCCCCCTATTCAGTTTTTATTTATAGACAGATTTGAAAAGTGTAACGCTTTTACGGTTTTATTATAAAACTACGCCTTTGAATTTTCAATATTTTCATATCATTTTTCGGCGTTATTTTTTATCTTGAGTACAGATTAAGCCGTATTTTTTTATAACCCTCTGCGTTTTTTTAATAAACGACTCGCCGAACAAAAACAGAAATACGGCAGTCGCCGCACCGAAAACCGCACTAAACGGCAAGCCTGTGAGATAAATCGACATAGCTCCCTTAAAATCAAAATCGTTTCCATAAACGCTGATTATTGTCGACATATCGACAATTAAGCCGTACAAGGCAAAGCACAAAACAAAGCCGACGATTGACAGAGATACTCGTTTAGGCTTTATTTTTTTGAATATCAGACCGGATAGAAATCCAACAAGTCCGAGTGCAACCATTTGAAACGGCGTCCAAAAGCCCTGACCGAAAATGAAATTTGAAATAAACGCAGAAAATGAGCCGACTAAATATCCTCTTTGTGCGCCGAGACAGACTGCCGCAATTATCACAACTGCGCCGATTGGCTTAAATTGCGGTATGAGGTAAAACACCGCCCTTGAGACAACGGCAAGCGCAATAAAGGTTGCAACAAGCGTTATTTCGCCAGTCGAAATCTTTTTCAGCTCAAAGCCGACAAAAAACGGCAGCATTGACAAAACAAGCACCGCAACGCTCGTTATGTAATAATTTACCTGCTCGCTGAAAAAAATCTGCCACACGACTGCCGCAACAAGTGCAAGCAACGAGCAAGCAACGCCGATTATTCCAAATGACCGCCTCATAGCACCTCCTCCAAATCCTGCTCGCAGACATAGCCCTGCGCTGCGCCCCGGCAAAGCCTTGAAGCGGCGGTAGTATAATATGAAAGCGAGGAAAAGAAGGTATGCTTTTTTTGAGTTGTAACAATCTCGCCGCCCGACATAAACGAAATATAATCTGCATATTCGCCTGCAAAATCTATATCGTGGGTAGTGAAAACAACCGTTTTACCCTGCTCGCACAATTCTTTGAGCTTTTGCGCAAGTTTCAACTTGAACTCGCTGTCAAGCGCCTTAGTAGGCTCGTCAAGCAGAATTATATCCGCCCCCGTTTGAAGCACCTTTGCAAGTGCAAGGCGTTGTGCCTGACCTCCCGAAATATCGTAGGGGTGTTGATTTTTTATATCGTCTATCTCCAAAAATCGAGTTATTTCGCCGAACTGCGCTTCGTCTTCGCACAAATCCGTTGTGAAAAGGTCATACGGATTTTGACACAGCATAGAAATTTTTCCCGTTGATTTTACCTTGCCTCGGTGTGCCCTGAGAACGCCTGCGCACACCTTAAAGAGCGTTGATTTTCCGCAGGAGTTGGGACCTAATACCGCATTTATTTTGCCCTTATAAATATTCAGTGACAGCTCCGACAGAACATAATTATTCTTTTTGTAGGCAAAGCAAAGATTTTTTACCGTCATTGCCTTTTCGTCCCTTTTGTCGTCGTCGCAAATGCTCGGCAGGCTCTTCGATTTAATAATACTACGGCACTCAAAAAGTGATTTCGTACCGTCAAACAGTCTTAACCTCAACGGCAACGACTTCAAAAGAGGATTATCGGTTTCTTTTAGAAATTTCGTCATTTCATCGCTCGGAAGCTTTGCCTTTATCTCGCCGTCTTCGACAAGCATTACGCTGTCGACATACTCATAAAGCTCTTCGAGCAGATGCTCGCTGATTATTACCGTTGTGCCGAAATCACGGTGAAGCCTTTTTATCACCGTCAAAAAACGCTGTGCCCACACAGGGTCAAGCTGACAGGTCGGCTCATCAAGCACAAGAACACTCGGCTTCATTATCATAACGCTTGCCAAATTAAGTATTTGCTTCTCACCGCCGGAGAGGGAGCAAATATCATTGTCAAGTTTATTTGACAAATTGAAATAGCTTGCCGCTTCCGCAACGGAAAGCTCAACAGTATTCGCGTCTACGCCCATATTTGTAAGCCCGAAGGACAGCTCCGAGCGAACTCTGTCGGTCACTATGCTTTCCTGAACATTTTGAGCGACATAGCCGACGTTATCGGCGGTAACGATTTCACCGATTAATTTTCCGGCAGGTGCAATTTCCTTTTTGATGAGCTTCAAAAGAGTGCTCTTGCCTGCTCCCGATTTTCCGATAACGAGGCAAAATTCACCCTGACGAACATCAAACGACACATTTTTCAACACCGTCTTATCATTTACTGCATATGAAAAGCTCACATTTTCAAAGCGGATATTTTCCATTTTACCACCTCCGTTAAATCTATTACCGACGGTAATGCGCAAAGCAATGCAAAGAAAGCTATCGCAAAATAATCAAGGCTCAAAAAACCGATTTCAGGCTCAAAAATAAACAGGTTTTTTCGGCTTGCTTTTGAATACAGAACATACGCCGAAATCAAAAAACAAACTGCAATCAGCACAATATCACGACTCTTGAGCTTATACCTACTCGCCCTTACAGCCGACGGATTATATCCCCTTGAGCGCATCGAATTTGATGTAACGATACTGCTTTCCATACTGTATGTAACGAGTGCGCCGAAATCGTGAATACCGCTTTTCAGTTTTTGAACAATATTCATTTCAGCCGCACCGCCGTTAAGACCGAGACGAGCCTCGCGAATATCGCGCGCCTTTGTCTTAAAGCGCGGGATAAATCCCAAAACCATTGAAAAAATCAACGCCGTTTTAGGTGCAAAGGACAGCAAATATACAACCCTTTCGCTATCAACGGTATGAGAAAAAGCGTCGAACCAAAGCACCGTAGCGCCGAGCATAACGCCCTGATTAATGCCATAAGCAAGAGCCTCAAGCGTAAATCTCTTGTGAGCGATTTTGAATAATTCGGTTACGCCGTAGCCCGAAAAAAGCATATTAAAAATGCCGACAACTACAATAATTGCCAGCACAAATTTCAGGCAGGAGAGTACCTCCCTACCTCTCGATATACCGATGTATAAAACTGCGCCGACAAGCGACACAGCGCAGAAAACGGGATTAACGACAGTAACGCTCAATACAAACACGCTGATAAAAAACACAAAATGAAATGCAGGATGTATTTTCGCAAATCTGTCCATAAGTCCTCCTATATTATATATATTTTAATACATCTATAATGTCGTCGATAACAGGAACGTCGCTTCTTAAATCCTTATCCTTAAACCAGCCCCAATTCATACGAATTGCACTCATACCCGACGAAAGCGCACCCTGTATATCATTTATCGGGTGGTCGCCGACGTAAACACATTCCTCACATTTAAGACCTAATCGCTCTGCCGTAAGCTCAAATATCCTTTTGTCCGGCTTATGTACACCGAGGTCACCGCTTACTACAACGATATCGCAATACTCTCTTAAGCCGCTTTCGTCCATTTTATGATTTTGGAGATATGACGGTCCGTTGGTGATTACGCCGACAAGAAGCCCTCTTTTTTTAAGCTCCTTCAATAGCGGAACGGTATGCTCAAAAATCACGTTATGGTCGCCGAAGGTTGTGTCGTAATGCTCTGCAAGCTCCTTTGCCGAAAGTCTATCGGCACAGCCCCATTTTTCAAGCAACGCCTGATACCAATCAACTCTTACAACATAACCGCCGTTGCCTGTTTTTACCATATCGTCCTTGTATTGCTCGGCAGTTTTTTCGTCTATATCAGGGAAATACCTTTTCAGCATTGCGTCCATATATCCCTCAAAGGCGAGCGTTCTGTCCTGCAAGGTTTCGTCAAAATCAAACAATACTGCTTTTATCATAATTAAGCTGAGTCCTCAATTCCTCTACACTGTTGAATAGCTTTTCTTCTCTTTTGTATTTTACAAGCTCTATTCTGATATTTCGGGAATACAAATCTCCGTCAAAGTCGAAAATATGCGTTTCGCAAAGTGGCTTTTCTACCTGCCAGCTCGGGCGAATACCGATATTTGTAAACGACTTGTATTCCCTGCCGTCAACGAAGGTTCTGCTTTCGTAAACGCCGTATTTAGGCACAATAAGTCCGTCGGGCAAATGCTGATTTATAGTCGGAAAGCCTATTGTTCTGCCTCTTTTGTCGCCCTTTATAACCTCGCTCTCAAAGGTGAAGTTATATCCGAGCATATTATTTGCGTTTTCAACATCTCCGTCTTGAAGCGCCTTTCTTATTCTTGTTGAAGAAATCGGCTCGCCCTCAAAATCAAGATGCTCCAGTATTCTTACCCAAATATCCTTTTTTTCGAGATACTCTCTCAAGTCAGCCGCACTCCACGACGCCATTTTGCCGAAACGAAAATTGAAGCCGCAAAGCACAACGCCTGCATTGAATTTCTCTATCAGGATTTTTTCGATAAAATCCTCGCCCTGCATATGCTTTATTTCATCAAAATCCGCAAAAACGGCGTTAGGATAACGCTGCTGAAAAATACTTTTTTGTAAAAGTGAAAACCTGTTGTTCACGCAGTAAACAATAACGTTGCTTGCGCCTGTTACAACAGTTTGGTGCGCCCTGTGCATTCCGTCAAAATCGCCCAAGGCAACCGCAATTCTGTCTTTATACATAATAATTCACTAACTGTCCGTTTATTTATTGAGTGCCAAAATGCGAAGCACTCTCAATTCATCTTTTTTTCGCTGACCCAAGCCCAAAAAGCCTCGGTCGCCGCCGTAAACCGTGCATATTTCGTCAGGCTCCAAACAGCATTTCACCCTTGCAATATCAAGTGCACCGCCGTTGAAAAACCTCGTTGCCTGCGCCGGAGTTACAAAAACCTTTTTATAATCTGCAAAAAGACTGTCAACGCTGTGCAAAACACCGTCAAAGCCCTCGCCGCCGTCCTTTATGCCTTGCAGCTGTTCAAGACTTACGCAGTCATCAAGCGAAAAGCCCATAGCCCTCGTTCTGACAAGTGAAGTCATAACTGCGCCGCAGCCCAAAAGCCTGCCTATATCGTCAATAAGCGAGCGAATATATGTTCCCTTACTGCACAGAACATCAATCGTATACAAGTTTGAATTTTCATCAAAATCAACAAGCTCAAGCGACTTAATTTCAACCTCGCACGCCTGTCTTTCGACCGTTTCGCCCTTTCTCGCAAGCTCGTAAAGCCGCACGCCGTCAACGCTCTTTGCGCTGAACATCGGCGGAATCTGACTTATTTTGCCCTTGAAATTTTCAAGCGCCTTTTTGACCTCGCAAGCGCCGACGCTAACATCAAATTCACCTGTTATCTCGCCCGTTATATCGAGAGTGTCGGTTGTTTTACCGAGCACAAACGAAGCGCGGTAGCCCTTGTCGCTGTCGGGAAGATAGTTCAAAAATCTTGTCGCACCGCCGAGCATTATCGGCAAAACACCCGTCGCCATAGGGTCAAGCGTTCCTGTGTGACCGACCTTTTTTTCTTTGCATATTCCCCTGACCTTTGCTACAACGCCGAACGAGGTAATATCCCTGTCTTTATTAACACAAATAATTCCGGTCATTATTTCAATAATTCCTTGGATTTTTCCACAAGCATTTTCTTTGCCGTTTCAACATCGCAGTCAAATCGGCAAGCCGCCGCCTGCTTATGTCCGCCGCCACCGAAGGCACTCGCTAAATCTGCGGCGTTTACACTTTCAAACGTTCTGATTGAGCACTTGCAGGTTTTGTCCTTTTTCTCACGAATTGTAAGACCGATTTCTACGCCCTCAATTTGACGTGTAAGAGGCGGCAAAGCCTCTGTATCCTGCTCGTCGGTTCCTGTTTGCTCGTACATCTCGTTTGTGATTGTAATAACGCACACACGCTCGTTTAGGAAAAACTGCATACTTTGAGTTGCAAGCCTTTCAAGAGCCGCAAACTTCTTCGTCTTCGTTTCAAACATAAGACGATTAATACGACCGTTGTCAGCGCCTAAATCAATCAGCTCGGCGGCACAGCGGTAGGTATTCGATGTAGTGGACGAATACCTAAAGCAGCCTGTATCGGTCGTAAGTCCCGTATAAAGACACGCCGCCGTTTTGCTGTCAATTTCAACTCCGAGGGCATTGATAACCTCGTATACGATTTCGCAATTTGCCGCCGCGTCTTCATTTAGCAAAAGATTTTCGGCATAATTTGTATTAGTTGCGTGGTGGTCAATACAAAGATTAACCCTGTCGCCGTACCTTTCCTGCAACGAGCCGAGAAGATTTACCGTTGCAACATCAACCGCAATAACATAATCCTCGCTGAATTCCTGCATTTCGATATCATCAAACAAATACGAATACTTGTGCGGTATTTCGTCGTCACATATTACCCTTGCCGTCTTGCCCATTTTGAGCAGTGCACGAAGCAGAGCAAAGCCGCTTCCGAGAGTATCTCCGTCCGGATGAGCGTGACAAAGAATTAAGATATTATCCCACGATTTGAGCAAATTTGCACATTCTTGTATATTAATCTTCATTTCCTGTTTCTATACCCTTTAGCTTATCAAAAAGCTCCATACCCTTTTCGATAGAATCATCAGCGACAAATTTCAGCTCCGGAGTTTTTCTCAAATGCAAGGCTGAGCCAAGTCTGCCCCTGATAAATCCGGCTGCCGACTTCAAGCCCTTAACCGCCTCGAGCGCACTTTCAACTCCCTGCAAGGAGCTTACATAAACCTTAGCATAGCTCAAATCATTGCTGACATCTACTTTAACTACGCTTAAAAGTTTTCCGCTTACTCTTGGGTCCTTAACGTCCCTCATAATAGAAATAAGCTCTCTTTTTATATCCTCGCTGATTCTGTCAATTTTATAGCCTGCCATATTTTATTCTCCGATATTTTGGATTAGTCTCTGTATTCCTCAACGATATAAGCCTCGAAAATATCGCCTGTCTGGATATCGTCAAAGCCGTTAAGGCTGATACCGCACTCATAACCCGACGATACCTCCTTAACCTCGTCCTTAAATCTCTTGAGGTTTGCAAGCTCGACATCGGCAATCTGCTTGCCGTTTCTGATAACGCGAACTCTACCGTTTCTCTTGATGTTACCGGATGTAACAACACAGCCTGCGATAGTTCCGGCAGAAGAAATTTTGTAAACCTCTCTGACCTCGGCGCTTCCTGTTTCAACATCACGGTACTTCGGCGCTCTCATTCCGCGCATTGCGTTTTCGATATCCTCAATAGCGTCATAAATAATACGATAAGTCTTAATTTCGATACCGTCACGATTTGCGCTTTCCTGTGCGACAGGGTCAACGCCTACCGCAAAGGCTACGATAATCGCATTAGAAGCGTTTGCGAGCATAACGTCGCTCTCGTTTACGGTACCTACGCCGCCGTGAATAATCTTAACTCTAACCTCGTCGTTTTCAATCTTGATAAGCGACTGCTTAACTGCTTCAACCGAGCCTTGAACATCCGCCTTTACGATAATGTTAAGCTCCTTCATTTCGCCGTCCTGAAGAGTATCAAACAGAGTGTCAAGAGTAACCTTTTGGTAAGCCTTAAATTCCTCCTCTTTTGCCTCTGCCTTACGCTGTTCAACGAGCTGACGTGCAAGTTTTTCGTCCGATACGGCGTTGAACAAATCACCGCTCATCGGCACTTGGTCAAGACCCATAATTTCGACAGGAACAGACGGACCTGCATTGTTTATCTTTCTGCCCTGACAGTCGGTCATTGCTCTAACCTTACCGACCGCAGTGCCTGCAACGATAACGTCGCCTGCATTAAGAGTTCCGTTTTGAACAAGAAGAGTTGCAATAGGACCTCTGCCCTTGTCAAGCTTTGCCTCAATAACAACACCCTTTGCCGATCTGTCGGGATTAGCCTTAAGCTCGCACATTTCGGCAACAAGATTTATTGTTTCAAGCAGCTTGTCGATACCCATTTTAGTCTTTGCGGAAACAGGCACGCATATAACATCACCGCCCCATTCTTCGGGAACAAGCTCGTGCTCGGTGAGCTGCTGCATAATTCTGTCGGGGTTTGCACCCTCTTTATCCATTTTGTTTATTGCAACAATAATTTCAACGCCCGCAGCCTTTGCGTGATTGATAGCCTCGATAGTCTGCGGCATAATACCGTCGTCAGCGGCAACAACCAAAACTGCGATATCCGTGCTCATTGCACCTCTTGCACGCATTGCGGTAAATGCGGCGTGACCCGGTGTATCAAGGAATGTTATAGTCTGCTTGTCGGGAGTTACAACCTGATATGCGCCGATAGCCTGAGTAATACCGCCTGCCTCTGTCGATGTAACAGAGGTGTTACGTATTGCGTCAAGGATTGAGGTCTTACCGTGGTCAACGTGACCCATTACGCAGACAACAGGCGGACGTGTTACTGCGTTTTCATCGTTCTCGTCCTCTGCCTCGATAATCTGCTCCTCGATTGTAACAACAACCTCTTTTTCAACCTTTGCGCCAAGCTCTGTTGCAACGATTTCGGCGGTATCAAAGTCGATAACCTCGTTAACCGTTACCATCATACCGAGCTTCATAAGCTCCTTAATAACCTCGTTTGCCGCCAAACGCAAAAGAGATGCAAGCTCGCCGACTGTAATTTCGTCGCCGACTGTGATTTTAATTTTTTGATTCTTTCTTTGTTCTGCAATACGAGCAAGACGCTGCTGCTCTGTCTCTTTCTTTGAGCGAGAGTGCATACCCTGTGGCTTCTTCTTTCTGTACTGCTTTGACTTTTGATTGAGCTTTTGCTTTTTCTGGTAATCGCCTACGCTGTTTGCAGGAGAAATATCCTCGTACTTTTGGTTATATTTCTCCAAATCAACGATATTTACTCTTGTATCAACGTGACGCTTTTCGCCCTTTGTTCTTGCCTGCGGAGCCTGCTCGGCACGCTTCTTTGCCTTTTCCTCGGCTCTCTTTGCAGCCTGCTCTGCCATTTGCAAAATTGCCGCCTGACTTTGATGCTTCTTGCTCTTTGCGTCGTCTGCCTTTGCATCGCCTTTTGCCGTTTTCTTTGGCTTTTGCTCTGCGGTCTTTGCAGGCTTTTTCTCGGTCTGCTGCACCTTCTTTTGAGCAAAATATGAATTGAAATCCTTTACGCTGTGAGCCTGTGTGAGCTTGTCGAACAAAACGTTAAGCTCCTGCTCCGTAAGTGCTGTAGCGGCTTTTCTTGCAGGACCGTCGCAGTATGTGTCCAATATTTCGATGATTTCTTTACTCTGCTTTCCGAAATCCTTTGCGATGTCGGAAATCTTAATCTTTACTACCATACTCGTTTTCCTCCTGTTTAATCAGTTCAATAAGTCTGACAGAAAAATTACTGTCGTTAACGGAGATAACCCCTGCCTTATAGCCGAGGGCTCTGTGAAGCTCGTCTATGCTTTCGTCGATCTGAAGCATCTCAAGTTCATTGTAATATTTATCTCTCGCAACGGTAAATTCTTCTATCAGCCTTGGGGATATGTCACGGGCAAATATGATAAGCTGTGCCTTATGCTCTCTCAATGAGCCGAGCGCTGTGTCGTGTCCCATTGAAAGTCTGCCTGCCCTTCTTGCCATACCCAGCATAGAAATATATTTTTTAGGCATTTGCTATTTCTTCTTCCATTTTATCGTAAACGCTGTCCTCAATTTGCATACCGAAGGCACGCTCGAAGGCACGTTTTTTTCTTGCTTTTTTCAGGCAATCGGAATTTTTACAAACATAAGCGCCTCTGCCCGATTTTTTTCCGGTTAAGTCAAGACTGACGTCGCCGTCGGGACTTTTTACTACTCTGACAAGTGTACGCTTATCGAACATTTCTCCGCAGCCTGTACACATTCTCATAGGCACCTTTTTTGTTTTCATATATATCACCTGCCGTATATTTTACTCGTCAACACCGTAGAAGCCCGATTCCGGTCTGATGTCGATTTTCCAAGATGTCAGCTTTGCGGCAAGACGAACATTCTGTCCCTTGTTGCCGATTGCAAGCGAAAGCTGGTCATCCGGAACTGTAGCTCTGCATGACTTTGCACCCTCGTCAAGAATTTCAACCGAAATTACATCACTCGGTGCAAGCGCGGCGGAAACAAATTCCTCAGGATTTGTGCTGTACTTAACAATATCGATTTTCTCACCGCCGAGAGCCTCAACAATATTCGATACTCTCTGTCCTCTCGGACCTATGCACGAGCCTACCGGATCAACGTTTTCGTCCTTCGACATAACCGCAATCTTTGTACGCGAGCCTGCCTCACGGGAAACGCTCATAATCTCGATAGTGCCGTCGAATATTTCAGGCACCTCTGTTTCAAACAGTCTTCTTACAAGACCGGGGTGTGTACGGCTGATCATAACCTTTGGACCCTTGCCTGCGTCTTTTACGTCAACAACAAAGATTTTTGTCATTTGACCCTCAACAAATACTTCGCCCGGAACCTGCTCTGCCTTTGGCAAAACTGCCTCGCTCTTTCCGATTTCAAGGATTACGTTTCCTGTTACGGGGTCAACCTTATTAACCTTTGCAGTAATAAGCTCCTGATTTTTACTCTGGAACTCTTCAAGCATCTTTCCTCTTTCTGCTTCACGAATACCCTGACGAATAACGTGCTTTGCAGTTTGAGCAACGATTCTGCCGAAGTCCTTTGTTTTAAGCGGAATATTGATTGTCTTACCGACCTTTGCACTCTTGCGGATAAGCTGTGCCTGCTCTAAAGTAAGGTCGGTATCGGGATCTTCAATCTCCTCAACTACATTTTTGGTAACATATACCTTAATATTCATTTTTTCAGGGTCAATGTCACAATGAACGATATCCTTGCCGTTATAATCGTGCTTTGCGGCAACGATAATAGCGGTTGCAATTTTGTCGTACAAATACTCTTCGGGAATGCCCTTTTCTGCTGTAAGCATTTTTACTGCTTCAAAAAATTCCTTATTCATTTTTCCTATCATCCTCTCAAATTAAATTTCTTTGTTAAAATCGTTTATATCAAAATCGTCAAGCTTAACGTAGGACGTGTCCTTTTTGTTCACCGTAACGGTGCTGCCGTCCTGAAGCTCAACTGTTATTTCCTTGTTCTCGTACTCGGTAAGCGTTCCTGCAAAATCTCTTACTCCGTCAATAGCTCTGATTGTTCTCATCATAACAGGACAACCGATATATTTTTCAAAATGTTCGTCCTTAATAAGCTCTCTTTCAACTCCCGGCGAGCTGACCTCAAGCATATAGCTTTGACTTATCGGGTCCTCATCGTCAAGCGGCTTTGTTATTGCATGCGTAAAATCAACGCAGTCGTTAATATCCACGCCACCGTCCTTGTCAATAAAGATACGCAAATACCAATCTGCGCCCTCCTTTGCAAAGCGGACGTCCCACAAATCATATCCCAGCTCAATAGCAATGGGCTTTACAATTTGCTCCACTCTTTCTACTGTATTTAGCTTAGCCAAAATTTCACCACCTGTAATAAAAAGAAGCGAACCCTTTGGGCTCACCTCACTTTGTTTATATTCGATTATATTTATTATATATTATAATATGCATTTGTCAAGAGAAATTTTACTATTTATTGCAACAACGCACTATAATAAACAATCCTCTATTGTCAAAGAGAGGGAGCCGCTTGCAGTGGAGAGATTCAAAGGCTCGCAAAGCCCGCAGATAAGAGAGATTTTTGTAGGGGATAATCTCACCTGCACCGTCCTCGACCTCCCGCAATATATAATCAAACAAACCTCAACACGCCAACGGCGTATTTCACTTTGCGATGTAATCGCAAAATTTCACCGCTTGCGATTTCACACGGCGCAGCCGTATATCACTGAACACAAGGCACCGTCCCCTGTGCATTTCAAAAGCAATAATTATAAAACGCTTTTTCTATAAATGTCAAACACATCAATTTGATATTCTTCAAAAATAGTTTCTAATGCATCTAATCCGTTTTCATTACAATACTCCTTTTCTCTTTCGGAAATAGGTATTAACATTAAGAAAGCAAGAGTAAAATCATCAAAATTCATCGAGTTGGTATTATCCCATAAAAACGGATATGTCAATAACAAATGTTTCATATCACTATTACCGATATACATCGATACAATATTATCAATAACAAAACCCGGATATGCGCATTGTCTATCCATTATTTCAAATGCAACCGTTGAAATAATGTTTTCAAACTCTTCTATTTGCATATCACAAGCTCCTAAAATCTCAGTTCTTATCGGTTTATCATTGCTACTCAATCCTATATTTGTATTATACAATCCTATTGTAGAATATGAACTAACACCATCATACGGACTGTTGTCGCAAATTACAATGTCCACAGTTTTTGTATTATCGTCATTTCCGTATTTAAAAACTTTAGGCTGTGTTTTGAATATTTGAAACACATTTTTAGCGATTATTTTATTCTTTGGGTTCATATAAATCCTCTCTTTCAGACTGCACAGGGGACCGTCCCCTGTGTTACTTATTTTTATGACGAGCAATGCTCGTCGCTACGAGATGTCGCACAAATGAAACGACACTGTAAATGTTCAAACTACCGTAGGGACGATTATCAATCGTCCGCCGATACGATATCCTAACGGGTCGTCAGGGGTGCGGGTGTCCGGTGGACACCTCTGCATTTTTATGCAGAAGCACCGACCGAGCCGGCAGGCGAGACCGCCGACCCCTACGGTTGCCTTACTGTAACGGACTTGTAGGGGATAATCTCACCTGCACCGTCCTCGACCTCCCGCAATATATAATCAAACAAACCTCAACACGCCAACGGCGTATTTCACTTTGCGATATAATCGCAAGGTCAATCAGGGGACGGTTCTATGATTGATTTATATTTTTTGTATCAAATAATAACTAACCCCTGTCAACCTACTAATTTGCCGTATAGATAGACCGCTTTCCTTAAACTTTTTTAAGCATTTATTTCTTAACTTTATGTCCAATGCCTGAAATTCAGTTGCATTTTTACATTTTGAATATTTTTCAATTATTTTCTGTGCTTGCTCGTCAGTTACCCTAACTTTCGATTTATCCTCAATTTCCAAACATTGTTCCGATACTTTTTGTTTGTGAAGTTTGATAAAATCGTCTTTTTTTATTATTGCGAAAACATAATTGCAATCAACAAATGTCGTTGTTTTGAAATATTCGTTATAACTGCTAAAAGAGTAGTTTTTTGGGTTTTTGCATATCTCTGCATTTACCGGATTTTGATGAATATATCTTATCACAGTTAAAAAGTATGCATCATCTTCCACAGGTTCGCTTTTGTATCTATCCTGAAATAAATGTCCGCTGCGCTGATATTTTATATTGTACCAATAAACAAATCGTGTTGTTATTCTTTTCATTATCTGTTCTATTGGTTCTTAGATTTCTTTAAGCAATAAGTGAATATGATTACTCATAAGGCAATAAGCAAAAAGTTCAAATCCACTTATTGCCTTGCTTTCTTCTACGACTTGCAAAAATTTATAATAATCTTCATTGTCTTCAAAGATTTGCTGTCTGTTTACACCACGCAGAATTATATGATATATCCCGCTGTTACTCTTTTTTCTTGCTTGTCTAGGCATTTCTATCACCAATGATAGTATAACCTAAGTCTCAGCATTTGTCAATCAGAGAACCGTCCCCTGATTGGTTGTATCTTATCACAGTTAAAAAGTATGCATCATCTTCCACAGGTTCGCTTTTGTATCTATCCTGAAATAAATGTCCGCTGCGCTGATATTTTATATTGTACCAATAAACAAATCGTGTTGTTATTCTTTTCATTATCTGTTCTATTGGTTCTTAGATTTCTTTAAGCAATAAGTGAATATGATTACTCATAAGGCAATAAGCAAAAAGTTCAAATCCACTTATTGCCTTGCTTTCTTCTACGACTTGCAAAAATTTATAATAATCTTCATTGTCTTCAAAGATTTGCTGTCTGTTTACACCACGCAGAATTATATGATATATTCCGCTGTTACTCTTTTTTCTTGCATGTCTAGGCATTTCTATCACCAATAATAGTATAACCTAAGTCTCAGCATTTGTCAATCATAGAACCGTCCCCTGATTGGTTCTTATCACCGTACGACTTTATAAGCACATTGCCTTTATCATCATAGGTATATGATGATGAAAGAACAGCGGTATTGTTATACTTTACGGAGTCGGCATTAATCTTTTCATTTTCACCTGTACCGGTGGTAGTATATGAATACGAAGCGGTATTATTGCCGTGGGTGTATTCAATACTCTTGTCTCTTGTTACATACTAATTAGGGGTTAAGGGGCGGAGTTAACCACCCCTTGTTTCGTCAATCAGAGAACCGTCCCCTGATTGGTTATTATATATTATAATATGCATTTGTCAAGAGAAATTTTACTATTTATTGCAACAACACACTATAATAAACAATCCTCTCTTGTCAAAGACAGGGGAACTCCTTGCGGTGGAGAGATTCAAAGGCTCGCAAAGCCCACAAATAAGAAAGATTTTTGTAGGGGTCGGCATCTATATCGGTAACGGACAGGTAATACACAACCTCTCAGGCACAGTAAAGGTACAATCCCTTGAAAGCTGGAACGAAGGCTTTAACGGCTTTGCTTGGGGTTGGGAAAACAATAAAAGCCTTATTTCATAAACCACACAACGGCAAGGATTTCCCTTGCCGTTGTATTAGTAAATTATAGCGTTTATCCGTTAAAAGGGAGAGGGTGTGTTATGCCTTTTTTCATCAACACAAGATACCATTCATTGATTAGTCCTCTAATCTTTTTTGTTATATAATTCCGAAATAGCCATAAAGATTATAATGATTTATTATGCAGTAAATTGCTATGGCAAGATTTATTGCTAATGCGACAAAAAGTGTAATCAGTCCTTTTTTAGTCCAAACGTACTGACGATATCCTTTATAAAAAATCGTTACAACTAAAAATCCAATTATGAAAGCCGTTCCGCATAATTCACCTCTTCCAAATCCACGATAGATCAAACGTGCCCTTCCAAAATCTGAAAATATCGCATCTAAGAGCGTGAGAATTGTTGCTACTATGGCAATAGCTAACGGACTTACATTATAATCAAATTCTTTTTTCATTTATTTCATCTCCATTACATACCAAGATACCAATTATATGCACGTGCACAGGGGACGGTTCCCTGTGTTCCATTAATCTTTTCATTTTCACCTGTACCGGTGGTAGTATATGAATACGAAGCGGTATTATTGCCGTGGGTGTATTCAATACTCTTGTCTCTTGTTACATACTAATTAGGGGTTAAGGGGCGAATGCACAGGGGACGGTTCCCTGTGTTCAATATTTTCTTACAATTCCTATAGATAGTCCCGTCTACGTGCACAAGGAACCGTCCCCTGTGTTATTTGAAACATCTTTTCTTACATATATTAAAATTGTGAAGTGTATTTTTAACAAATATACATTAATTCAGACAGTTCGAACATCAGTAAATGAAAATCCTGTTAATTTATTCTTTTTTGCTGCTTGAACAAATTTTTGTGAAACAAATATTGCAAAATTATTTTTTTGTAATCTGAATAAATCATTTCCATTAATTTTTTCTTCAAAAAAACCATAAACAGCAATTGAATTACCAATGCATTTGCATATATCTAAGTTTATAGCATCATCACTTATATGATTTCTTATATGTACCGCATATAATTTTGTGCTTATATTGTTCATATTAGTAACTTTTATAGGTATAAACTCTGTATTACCAATTGATAATTTCTCTATTACTTCTTTTGCTCTTTCAGTAACAATAGGTAATCCAATATTGCTTACAATAAAATCCTCAATGATAGTGTCATTTTTTTCTGAATATGAATAGGCTTTAATCAAATTGCACTTTAAATCAATATCTTTGTAAATGTTCTTTTCATCAAAATAATTTTCTTCAGAATTTATTTTTAGTACTAATGGATTTTTACATGAATAAGCGTTCGCTATTAGTTTATAATATTTCATTTTTTATCTTTTCCAAAAACTTTTTCTATACTGCACAGGGGACGGTTCCCTGTTCACTCTATTCAATCATAGAACCGTCCCTTGATTGGTTCCTCCTAATATTGGACCTTGTACTTTTTTAATAAATTGTACAATTCATCTGGCTTATTTACTGATAATACAACATATATATTCTTTGAATTTTCAAATGCAATCAAATTGTCAGAACTTTTTTTATAATACGGCGTACAAATCATAGATTGAAAATCTTTTTCATCAGCAACTAATTCATTTGCAGAATTGACATATTCAAGATTACTTAAATTATCAATTTTAACAATATTCATATTGTTATCATTAAATAATTTAAGTCTTAGTGTATCATTTTTAGTATCAACAACTATTCTAACGATAAGAAAATATGTTATTAAACTATTAATAAAATACAATCCCAATAATATAAACGGATTTATTTTAACCCCTATTCTATTGAATGAAAAAAATATAAATAATAGAAAAATTAAAGGTCTTACAACAGTTTCAGGAAAATGCTTAAAATAGGTTATAATATGATTTTTTATAGGCATTTTAACAATAAAATTATATTTTTTATCCAAAAAATTATTTTTATTGTTTTGACAATAATTTGATTGTCCAATTTCCGAAGAAACTAAATCGCTGTTATTGTATATTAGAAGATTCTTATATAATTTTTTATAATTCCAAACACCAATAACAACATCACGACCAAATTTATTCTTAAACATAATAAACTTACCTATTGGTAATAAAAATGCAGAAGCATTTGAAATAAGTGGATTGTTTCCTGAGTGGCTAAACACAATCTTTCTTAAATCTTTATAATCGATTATTTTTAAAGAATTAATTTCGTCAAGTTCAATGATTTTTCTTTTTCCTATAAAATCATACAAAAATACCTTATTATCTGATAATTTAATAAAACTATTTCTTAAAAGCCATAATAAATTTATCACTATAAATACTGTTTTGAAAACAATTAATGTATCTGTATTGAAAAATTCCAAAACAATGGATGATACAACATATGACAATATCAATGATATTGGAGAAAAAATTAGTATTTGAAGTAAAGAGCTTATTATTCTAAACAAATAACCTTGTTTAGATAAAAAGATTGTCTTCATATTAGTTATCCTTTCTTGGGTCAATCAGGGGACGGTTCTATGATTGATTTATATTTTTTGTATCAAATAATAACTA
>CAMCPL010000009.1 GCA_945876745.1 uncultured Clostridia bacterium | reverse complement strand
ATCAGCATCTTTATTGTTTTTGGTCAACCCCAACTCTTGACAAAGAGCCTTTTTTAGTGGTGTTGTTTGTGTTGCTTTGTTAGGCGTTTTGTGGTATTATATCAACGGTGATGATATGGAACTTAAATTCAAGAACGGAAAATTCAGAATACTTATGATAGCCGATACACAGGAGGGCAGAAATGTCAGCTCCGACACTATGAAGCTTATTGAGGCTTCTCTTGACAGAGCCGAGCCCGATATGGTTGTGTACAGCGGCGACCAAATCTGGGGCAAGCGTAGCTTCAAGGGTGACAAAAACGAGGTGCGCCGAGTTTTGAAGGAGCTTACTCAACCCGTTGTAGACAGGAAAATACCGTTTGCAATCTGCTTCGGAAACCACGACAGACAGGTCGGACTTTCAAATGAGGAGCAGTTTGAAATTTATAAGGAAATTGAAGGCTTTATCGGTGAAAGCGACGAGGGCATTGACGGCGTAGGTAACCATTGCTTCGAAATTAAAGACGGCGACGATGTAAAGTTTTTGCTTTATACTATCGACAGCCACAGTAATTTGAAGGTCGGCTACGATAATGTCCACGAAAACCAGATTGAATGGTATCGCAATAAGCGTGATGAATATGAGCAAAAAACAGGCTCGCTTGTTCCGAGCGTCGTTATTCAGCATATTCCTGTTTGTGAGGTTTTTGACCTTATGAAAAGGGTGAAATTTACAAAGCGTGGAGCCGTTCGAGGCTTCAGAACTCACGAGGGCGAGTATTTCGTGCTCAAAAAGGACAGAGTAAATAAGGAAGCCTTTATGAAGGAATCACCTGCCGACCCGCAGGTCAACAGCGGTGAATTTTCGGCAATGTGCGAAAAGGGCGAGGTTAAGGGTATTTATTTCGGTCACGACCATAATAATTCCTTTAACGGCGAGATTAACGGCGTTGACGTAGGCTATACTCAGGGCGCAGGCTTTAATGTTTACGGTCCGGGTAAGGACAGAGGAACAAGAGTTATCGACCTGTTTGCAGACGGTCATATCGAAACGTATGATATGAGATATAGGGATATTGTCGGAAATAGGGTTGATAATCCTGTTAAGTACGCAATTATGCAGCTTTGCCCGACTAACGCTTTTGACGCCTTAACGAGAGTAGTCAAGGCATTTGTCGGTATCGCCGCAATCCTTGTTATAATCTTGATTCTTATGACATTTTTAGCGTAACTCAATACATATTATTACTGTTTGTATATTATTGTTGCGCTTTTTATTTGCATTGATAGAATTTCATTAATTATTTTAATTGCGGGGGGCTGAAAATTTCAGCCTCTTTTTTGCAACCTTTTGCACCTTTCAACTGTTACATTTGATGAATACGGTCATATGCAGGTGTCGTACGACGGATAAAATATTATTTTAACAAAAAAGGCTCCCCTTGATTTGTCATCAAGGGGAGCTGTCGGCTTTGCCGACTGAGGGGATAAAAGAAAAAGTTTATCAGTTTATTTAACACTTCGTAGGGAAGGGTCTCACCTGTCGGTTCGGTCGGTGCTTGGGCATAAGTGCAGAGGTGTCCACCGGACACCCGCACCGTCCTCGACGACCCGCAAAATAAACTTTTTATAGTTTTTCTTTTGTTTTTATCTATTTATAAAATCCTTAACACCTTGTAGGAATTTGTCCATTTCCTCGTCCGTGCCTATTGTTATACGAACATATTTGTTTATTCTCGGTTGGTTGAAATATCTAATGAAAATCTTGTTATCCTTGAGATACTCAAACATTTCCTTCATATTATAGCCCTCGTGAGTAGCCATAATGAAATTCGTTTGGCTGTCGAGCACCTCAAACCCGAGCAGCCTCAATTCCTCGGTAACTCTCGTTCTTGTTGCAATGATTTTTGAAATCGTTTTGTTGAAGTATTCAACATCCTTCATCGCTTCAATACCCATTGCAATCGAAAGTGCGTCCACGGTATATGAATTGTAGCTGTTTTTCACCGCTTCAAGCGTGTCGATAAGCGTTTTTGAGCCGATAGCGAAGCCTATTCTCATTCCGGCAAGGCTTCTTGATTTTGAAAATGTGCCCGTAACAAGTAGATTTTCGTATTTTTCGATAAACGGCACAGAGCTTACACCACCGAAATCACAGTACGCTTCGTCGATAATTACAACGCTGTCCCGATTATACTCCATCAGCTTTTCAACAAATTCTCTGCCCTCGCCGATAGATGTCGGTGCGTTGGGATTCGGAATAACAACGCCGCCGTTTTCCTCCTTGTAATCATCAACGTTAATTCTGAAATTCTCATCAAGCGGATAATTAACGTATTCAATGCCTAAAAGCCTGCACCATACGGGATAAAAGCTGTATGTAATGTCGGGGTACGCAATCGGCTTGTCGCCGTTGAAAAACGCTTGAAAGGCGAGCGCAAGAACATCGTCGCTTCCGTTTCCGACAAAAACATTTTCCGTTTTAACCTTGTAGTATTCTGCAATAGCCTGCTTCAAAGCCGTTGCATTAGCCTGCGGATAAAATCTCAGCCTGTCTGTATCAAAATTCTTCAACGCTTCAACTGCCTTGGGTGACGGCGGATAAGGGTTTTCATTTGCGTTAATTTTAACAATATCCCTGTCCTTGCTTTGCTCACCCGGCACATAAGGCTCAATATCTCTTAAATTCTTCTTCCATAAATCGTTCATATAATCACCTTGCTGTATTTTAGCACATTAAAGTGTTAAATGCAATAAAATTATTCATATTTTTGATTTATTTCTTGACATTTTCTTTTGCTTACTATATAATATACCACGGTGTAAAGATGATTGGCTTTACAAAGGCAAAATACTTTACAGAGGAGGAGAGAATTTGGCGAAGAATTTGGAGATATCCTACCTGCTTGATTTTTACGGTGAATGTCTTACCGAAAAGCAGCGCGGCGTATTGGATTATTATTATAATGATGACCTTTCTCTCTCCGAAATTGCAGAAAACGAGGGCATTACCCGTCAGGGTGTGCGTGACGCAATCAAAAGAGCAGAAAATATTCTTATTGATATGGAGCAAAAGCTCGGCTTTGCAAAGCGCTATACAGAGCTGAAAAAAGGGCTTGACGATATCAGCGAGTGTGCCGACAGGATATACGACTTTACACACGAAAATGCCGTATCAAAGGATATAAACGATAATGCAGCAAAGATTAAAGCGCTTTGCGAATACCTAAACAGGATGTGATTACTTGGCTTTTGAAGGACTCAGCCAACGCCTTGAAAATTCCTTTAAGAAGCTCCGTGCCAAGGGCAAGCTTACCGAAGCCGACGTAAAGGAGGCTATGCGAGAGGTACGTCTTGCACTTCTCGAAGCCGATGTAAACTACAAGGTATCAAAGGAATTTACAAATAAGGTTACTCAAAGAGCTATCGGTGCTGACGTAATGGAATCCCTTACGCCGAGCCAGATGGTAATAAAAATAGTAAACGAGGAGCTTACCGAGCTTATGGGCTCGACCGAAGCGAGATTGACTATTGCAAAGCACCCGCCGACCGTAATTATGATGTGCGGCTTGCAGGGTAGCGGTAAAACAACTCATTCGGGTAAGCTTGCATTAAAACTAAAAAAAGAGGGTCATAGACCGCTTCTTGTTGCCTGCGACGTTTACCGTCCTGCGGCAATAAAGCAGCTTCAGGTTGTCGGCTCGCAGGTTGACGTTCCCGTGTTTGAAATGGGAACTGCAAATCCCGTTGACATTGCTCAGCAGGCGCTTAAAACGGCGCAGGATCACGGCTATGACTATGTGATTATAGATACCGCAGGTCGTCTGCATATTGACGAAGCGCTTATGCAGGAGCTTTCCGATATTCGTTCAACCGTTCATCCTCACGAAATCCTCCTCGTTATTGACGCCATGACAGGTCAGGACGCCGTTAATGTTGCAAAGAGCTTTAACGAAACGCTCGGTATCGACGGCGTAATTCTTACAAAACTTGACGGTGACACACGAGGCGGTGCGGCGTTGTCGGTAAGAGCTGTAACAGGTAAGCCGATAAAATTCGTCGGCACGGGCGAGAAGTTAGATAACCTCGAAACCTTCCACCCTGCGCGTATGGCTTCCCGTATTCTCGGTATGGGCGACGTGCTTTCGTTTATCGAAAAGGCTGAAATGGCACTTGACGAAAAGAAAGCAGCCGAGCTTGAAAAGAAACTTGCAAAAAATAAATTCGACCTTAATGATTTGCTTGACCAGTTTGAACAGATTGAACGTATGGGCTCGCTTAAGGATACAATTAAGATGATTCCCGGAATAGGCAAGCAGATTAAGGACGAGGCTATAGACGAAAAGGCTTTTGACAGATTCCGTGCTATTATCTATTCTATGACAAAGCAGGAACGAGAAAAGCCCGAAATAATAAATATGTCACGCAAGCGCCGTATTGCTCAGGGTTGCGGCAGAAGCGTCGAGGATGTAAACAAGCTGCTTTCCCAGTTTAAGCAAATGCAAAAAATGGTTAAGCAAATAGGCGGCAAAAAAGGACCGAAGGTCAGCAAAAAGATGCGCCGCTTAATGCAGCAGAATCCTCAAATGGCAGAAAAAATGATGGGACAAAACGGCTCCCAAAATCCCTTTGGTTTTTAATTCGTATTAATCCAATTTAATTTAGCTTATAAATTGGTTGATAAATATTTTTTACAATATATTTTGGAGGTAACAAAAATGGCAGTAAAAATCAGACTTCGCAGAATGGGCGCAAAGAAGGCTCCTTTCTATCGTGTAGTAGTAGCAGATTCAAGATACCCTCGTGACGGTCGTTTCATTGAGGAAATCGGAACCTACAACACAATGGTTGATCCGGCTGAAATCAAGATTGACGCTGAAAAAGCAAAGAAGTGGATAGCAAACGGCGCACAGCCAACCGATACCGTAAAGTCAATCCTTAAAAAAGAAGGCATTCTGTAAATCTTTGTAACAAAAGCAAAGATATATTAGGAGGTGTTTTCTTTGGAGGAATTGTTGGTATCCATAACTAAGGGTTTAGTTGATAATCCCGATAAGGTTTCTGTTGATATTGATGAGCCGAACGAAGAAGGCGTAACCGTATATCATCTTCACGTTGATGAGGGCGATATGGGCAGAGTAATCGGAAAGCAGGGCAGAATAGCAAAGGCAATTCGTGTTGTTATGCGTGCCGCCGCTACCCGAAACGATGCAAAAATATCAATCGAAATTGATTAATTCAAAGGACAGTCGAATTTCGGCTGTCTTTTTTCTTTTTCACTATTGAGATTGTGCGAATTTTGTGGTATTCTAAATTGTACTAATAAAAGGACTTGATGCTATGAAACAGTATTTGGAAATAGGAAAAGTAAATAATACCCACGGCATTAAAGGCGAGGTTAAACTTGCTATGTGGTGCGACGGTATTGATTATATTAAACAGCTCAAAACCGTCTATCTCGACGATAAAGGCAATAGCCCTCTAACTCTCGTGTCAGCCCGTCAACAGAAGAATATTGCTATTTTGAAATTTGCCGAAATAACAACCGTCGAACAGGCTGAAGAACTGAAAAATAAAGTAATTTATTGTAATCGTGATGATGCTCATATTGCAGACGGAAAGCATTATCTCGTCGATATTATCGGCTGCTATGTTGTAGACGTCGATACCGAGGAAGAGTACGGAAAAATAGTTGATGTGCTCAATTACGGCGCAAGTGATATCTACGATGTTGAAAGCTGGGGTAAGCATACCTTAATCCCCGCAATCCCCGACGTGATTAAAGAAATCAACACAGAATATCAGGTCGTAAGAATAAAACCGATGAAAGGACTTTTTGATGAGGATTGATATAATGACGCTCTTCACCGATATGTGCGACAGCGTGCTGAATGAAAGCATTATCGGCAGGGCAAGACAGGCGGGAAAGGTAGAAATCAATACTGTTGATATTCGTGATTTTTCGATTGATAAGCACCGCCACGTAGACGATAAGCCCTACGGCGGCGGCAACGGAATGGTTATGCTTGCCGAACCGATTTATCGTTGCTATAATTCAATATGCGAGCAAATCGGAAAAAGGCCGCACCTTGTCTATATGACGCCGCAGGGTAAAACTCTTACTCAACAGCGTGTTAAGGAGCTTTCAAAATTAGATAATATCGTCATTCTCTGCGGTCATTACGAGGGTGTTGATGAAAGAGTAATCGACGAGCTTCAGCCTGAGGAAATCTCAATAGGCGATTATGTTCTTACAGGCGGCGAGCTTCCGGCGCTCATTCTTGCCGACAGCATTTCAAGAATGTTGGACGGAGTGCTGTCAAATGACGAGTGCTTTGAAGAGGAAAGCCATTATAATTCCTTGCTTGAATATCCGCAGTATACTCATCCTGCTGTGTGGAACGGCAGGGAGGTGCCCGAGGTTTTGCTTTCGGGACATCATCAAAATGTTGACAAATGGCGCAGAAAACAGTCAATAAAGCGAACCTATGAGCGTCGCCCCGATATGCTCGAAAATGCCGAGCTTACAAAAGACGATTTGAAGTATATTGAAGAATTGAAATCATAAAAAATCATTATATTTTTTTGTTAATTATGCACAAATCACCTTTGTAAAATTTGGTAGTAATTAAAAAGATAAACGAAGTTTTTGAAATATCGTTGACCTTTTGACAAATAGTGATATAATATCATAGACAGATGAAAATAATATAATGATCATACAGAATATTTGAGAGGTAGTTATTATGTTCGTAAAAGATGTAACAGTAGAAAATCAGGTTGGATTGCACGCTCGTCCTGCAACCTTCTTTATCCAAAAGGCAAATGAGTTCAAGTCTTCAATTTGGGTAGAAAAGGAAGAAAGAAGAGTAAATGCAAAGTCTCTTTTAGGCGTTTTGTCTCTTGGTATCATGGGCGGCACAGATATCAGAATCATCGCTGACGGCTCTGACGAGGAGGAAGCAGTAGAAGGTCTTGTAGCTCTCGTTAACAGCGGCTTTAACGACTAATTCTTAAATAAATCACATACTCAAAATAACCAAAAGCTCCTGCAATCGCAAGAGCTTTTTTGTTTTTATCCCCTCAGTCGCTAATGCACCGGCTCCCCTTACAATAAGTGGAGCCTTTTATCGTTAAAACAGGCTCCGTCTTAAAAAAATAGGCTCCCCTTGGCTTGTCATCAAGGGTGCGGGTGTCCGGTGGACACCTCTGCATTTATGCAGAAGCACCGACCGAGCCGGCAGGTGAGATAGCTGTCACGCAGTGACTGAGGGGATAAAAGGACGAACTGAGTATGCTATTATTCCTCTAAATCATCACTTATATTGAATAAATCATTTGGTGTACAATTGAACAATCTGCACATTGTTTCGATGTTGTCGTATTTGATTGACTTCGTTTCGTTGTTTACCATTTTGTTGAAATTTTGATAACTCATTCCAAGCTGCATATATAACTAATATTTAGACTTGCCGTTCTCTTTGAGTAATTCCAAAGCCCTTAATTTAATCAATGCCGTCACCGCCTATTATCTAATGTTTTGGTTAGATAATACTTTATTTTTCCATCTTGACATATAGATTATTATATCATATAATGTAAACATTAGATAATGTAAAGGAGTAATATTTATGAAAAAAACAAAAAAGTTTATAAGTCTATTTTTATCTGTTTTAATGATGTTTAGCATAACAGTTGGAACAAATTTGTCTGTATTTGCCTTAACAAGCGGTGATTATGAATATACCGTGCTTGATGACGGCACAGCACAAATTACAGAATATTTAGGCTCTGAAGAAAATGTAGATATTCCGGAAAAAATTGATGGATATACCGTAACTACAATTGCAGAGTACGCATTTTACAATTGTTCAAATTTAACAAGTGTAACAATACCGGATAGTGTAACGAGTATTGACGATAGGGCATTTAATTGGTGTATTAGTATTGAAAAATTTATAGTAGATGCTAGTAATCAATATTATACATCTGATGAAGGTATTTTGTTTGACAAAAACAAAACAACATTGATAGAATTTCCTGCAGCTAAAACCGATTTAACTTATACAATACCAAACAGTGTAACAAGATTAGGAAAAAATTCTTTTAGTGCTTGTAAAAATCTGAAAAGCGTAGTAATTCCAGATGGTGTGACAAAAATTACCAATTCCGGTTTTCATATGTGTAGTAATTTAGAGAGTATTGTTATTCCCAAAAGCGTTACCTATATAGAATTCAATGCATTTCTTGGTTGTAATAATTTGACAGATATTTATTATACAGGTACTGAAGAACAGTGGAATAATATATCGTTCCAAGCGTTTGAAGGGAATGAAGAAATAATGGGAGTGTTTTCTCAAGCAACATATCATTATAATTTCGTTATTGATACCGATACTACCGATTCCGAATCTATTTCACAAAATACTGATAATGATAACACATCTGGAAAATCATCAACAAAAAGCCCTTACACCGGAGCAAATGAAAGTGCACTTGTAGTATTATTTGCTTTATTCTGTATCTTTTCTGTTGTAACGCTTGTAATGTATGTTAAGAAAAAACACGGAAAACACAGCAATTCAATACAGTAGAATAATAAAATAGTCAATTAAAAAACGGACGCATCCGATTGGACATGTCCGTTATACCTGTATTGTAATATTATGCGTAGAGACGAGCATTGCTCGTATGCAAACTTTAATCAATCATACTGCAGCTTGCCGTAAGGCAAACTTCACTCGGCACAGCCGTACTTCACAATGTTTAACATTACTTCACTTTGAGATTTATCGCAAAACATCACTAAAAAAAGAGAGTCGCCCGACTCTCTTTTTTGCAATTATTATTGGTCTTTTTTCTGAACGTTTGAGATGCCCTGACGGATTCTGCGAACATCTGTGAGCGCCTTGTACAAAGCGTCGTCAATCGAAAGCAGAGTATCGTCAGCGTAGTTATTTACGGCTGCAAGGATTTCTCTTGACTTATTTTGAGCCGAGGTAACCATTTCGTTAGCCTGTGCCGTTGCATTGCTCAAAATCTCGCTTGCTTGATTTTGAGATTCTGTTACCATTTGCTTGCCCTGCTCGTTAGCCTTTGAAATAATTTCAGCCGCTTGAGCCTGTGCTGTCTTTGTTATTTCATCTCTTGCAACAAGCTCTCTTGCGTCCTCTTGAGCCTTTTTGATAATCTCTGCAGCCTCGTTCTTTGCTTCCTCAAGAATTGTATTTCGTGAATTTACGATAGCCTTAGCCTGCTTGATTTCCTGCGGAGTGTTGAGCCTGATGTCTTCGATAATTGTCTTAATCTTGTCAATGTCTACTGCATATTTTTTTGACAAGGGGATAGAAGTAGCGTCGTCAAGTACGTCCTCAAGGTCTTCTAACAAAATATCTGTATTAGTGTTTGCCATTTTAATTGTCTCCTTTACATCTTTCGTAAATATCGTTTATAATTTCCTGCGGCACAAAGGTGGAAATATCACCGCCTAATGTGCAAACTTCCTTTACCATGCTTGATGATAAAAACATATTCTTACCCTCGGTTGTGAGGAAAACCGTTTCAACCTTGGGATAGAGTGACTTGTTTGTGAGCGCCTGCTGAAATTCGTATTCAAAATCAGACATAGCCCTGAGTCCTTTTACTATTGCAACAGCATTTTTTTGCTTTGCGTAATCAACTAAAAGTCCGTCGTAGGTGTCAACCTTGATGTTCTTTCCTTTAATTGTTCGGTTGATGAACTCAATTCTCTCTTCAACCGTGAAAAGCGAGCCCGACTTGCTTCGGTTGCTCATAACCAAAACAATTACCTCGTCGAACAATTCGGCGGCACGCTCGATAATATCGAGATGCCCCAAGGTTACAGGGTCAAAGCTACCCGGACAAATTGCCGTTTTCATAATCAACCCTTTCTGTAATACGAGAGCTTTGTTTTTCCGTAGCTTCGCACTCTGTCAATGCTCCAGCCGTCAACGCTTTCGGGAAGCTCCTCGTCCCTTGCACTTTCGCAGATTATCACTCCGTCGTCGTTCATCATACCGACGAGCTTCGGCAGACATTCCTCGATTAATCCCTTGTGATAGGGCGGGTCTGCGAATGCAATGTCAAAATTGTTTTTGTTCATAAGAAACGAGGACGCCTGCGAAAAAACAAGTGTGCATTTATCCTCGATTTTACACTTTTTAATATTTTGCTCAACAATAGCGTAAGCCCGTTTGTTGCTTTCAACAAAGGTACAATGCCTTGCGCCTCGTGATATTGCTTCAATTCCGAGCTGTCCCGAGCCTGCGAATAGGTCAAGCACCTTTCTGTCCTCAATCTCAAATTGGATTGCGCTGAACAACGCTTCCTTTGTGCTTTGAGCAGTCGGTCGTGTGACTTCCTCACCGTCGAGAGTGTCGAGCCGTCGTCCCCTAAGGGAGCCTGTTATTACTTTCATAAGGTCATTCCCTTAATAAATTCATATTTACATACACTTCTATTATACAGATAACCCTTGTTCTCGTCAAGTTTTATTATGGTTTTTTTACATCTCGCTGTAATATTTGTTAATATTTTCTGCGTCTCTTTTTGAAATTCCGCTGACTGCGCAAAGCTCGTCGACGCTTGCGTTTTTGATTGCCGATATAGTCTTAAAGTGCTTCATAAGAGCCTTTGCCTTTGCTTCTCCGATACCGTGTATTTTCAAAAGGGACGACGAAAACGAACTCTTTTTGTGCTTCGTTCTGTGATATGTTATCGCAAAGCGGTGAACCTCCTCTTGAATTGTCGAAACAAGAGTAAATGCGCTTCTGTGCGAATTTATTTCGATTTCACCGCCGTCGTAGGCTATTGCTCTCGTGCGGTGCTTCGTGTCCTTTACCATGCCGAAAACGGGAATGTCCAAATTCATTTGCCTGATTATCGGCAACACGGCGTTGACCTGCGGCTGACCACCGTCAAGGAGTATTAAATCGGGCTTGATTTTGAACGTGCTGTCTTCGTCGTCCTCGTAATAGTGCTTAAATCTGCGGCTCAAAACCTCGCTCATCGAGCCGACGTCGTTTTGACCGTCGAAGCCCTTGATGGCAAATTTTTTGTACGCATTTTTCATCGGTCTGCCGTTTTTGAAGACAACCATACCTGCAACATTGTCAGCGCCGAAGGTGTGCGATATATCATAGCTTTCAATAATTTCCGGCGGCTTCGGTAAGCCCAAAAGCTGCGCAAGCTCATCAAGCGCCGCCATTTCCTTTCCGAGCCTGCCCTGATACTGTGCCAAATGCTCGTTTGCATTTTTTATGCACATATTCAGTATTGCCGAGTGCTCGCCCTTTTGCGGATGTATTATTTCAACCTTCTTCTCACGCAGCTTTTCCAAAAACTGCCTTAATAATTCCTCGTCGGTTATTTCACCGTCAACTACAACTCTCGGCGGTATGTCGCTTCTCATTGAATAGTATCTCTCAATAAGCTCAAATCTTGCGTCGCAGGCGTTGTCGGGCGTGTCGATTATCCAATTCTCGCTGTCGGCAAGTCTTCCGTGCTTGAATCTCAAAACCTCAAAGCACGATTTTTTGTTGCTTTGCACAAACGCAAAAACGTCCTCAAATGCAACGTTTATCGAAACAACCTTTTGCTTTTCGTCGAGGTTTGATATTGATTTTATTCTGTCACGCATTTTTGCCGCTTTTTCAAATTCGAGATTTTCGGAATATTCGAGCATACGCCTTTTCATTTCTTCAACCGACTTTGCCGCGCCGCCTTTTAGAAATGCGACTGCGTCGTCGATTGACGCTCTGTATTCCTCCTTGGAAATTCTGCCGTTACACGGCGCACAGCATATTCCCATAAAGCCGTTTAGGCACGGTCTTGACTTGTTGTAATCTCTCGGAAATTGCTTGTTACAGCGCGGAAGCTTAAAAATTTTCAGCGTTTCCTCAACTGCGCTTTTAACCGAAAAATTCGAAACAAAAGGTCCGATATATTCTGCGCCGTCGTCAAGCATCTGCTTCGCCTCGCGGATTTTCGGAAATTCCTCCTTTGTGATTTTGATATAATTATATCCCTTGTCGTCCTTGAGAAGAATGTTGTATTTCGGCATATGTTGCTTTATCAGCGAGCATTCAAGCACCAACGCTTCAAATTCCGTGTCGCACAAAATGTAGTCGAAGTCGTCTACGTTTTCAACCATTCTTATAACCTTTAGCGAGTGGTTAGAGTGGGAGCCGAAGTAGGAGGAAACACGGTTTTTCAGAGCCTTCGCCTTGCCGATGTATATTATTTTTTTATCTTTGTTTTTCATAATATAAACGCCGGGATTAAGCGGCAATGCCATTGCTTTTTTGCGCAGCTCCTTTTCGGTCACGGTTTATTCCTCCTTTTCAAATTTTATTATTGATTAGTAAATTTGCACATAATTTTTTTGCTTATGTATACAATGATAACAATTTTTCGATACAAATTCAACTATTTGTTGACTGAATTTTCTAATTAATGTATTATAATAATGCAGATTATTTTAAGGAGTAAAGTATGACCTGGCAGGAAATTTATCAATCAAAGCTTACAACAGCCGACGAGGCGATAAAGCTTATTCACGACAATGACAAAATCGTAGTGGGCTTCGGCTGCGGCGAGCCGCTTCATATCGAAAGAGCGCTTGAGTCGCATTATAAGGAATACAAAAATGTTGAAATTATTAATATGCTCACTCTTGTTGAGTCGCCGTGGAGCGCAGATGAATTAAAGGGACATATTAAGCTGAACACCCTTTTTGCTTCAAAGTCGACGAGAGCCGCAATCAACAGCGGCAACAGCGAGTTTACAACCTCTCATTTTTATGAAATTCCGGATATTATCGAAAATTATATTTGTCCGAGAGTGTCCGTTGTTATGGTATCCCCGCCCGATGAGCATGGCTATGTTTCGTTCGGAACAAACGTTGACTATGCAAAGGGAACAACCGACCATTGTGAGGTTGTTATTGCGCAGGTCAACAAATATATGCCGAGAACCTTTGGTAATGCAATCAAGCACGTGCGTGATTTTACCTGCTTTGTTGAACACGACGAGCCGCTTCCCGAGGTTTTGAGCGGTGAGGTAAGCGCAGTTGATATGGAAATAGGCAAGTATTGCGCACAGCTTATCAACGACGGTGACTGTCTTCAGCTCGGTATAGGCAGTATTCCAAATGCCGTTTGTCTTCAGCTTACCGACAAAAAGGATTTGGGACTTCACAGTGAGCTTGTAGGCGACGGAGTTGTTCCTCTTCTTGAAAGCGGTGTAATTAATAACAAGAAAAAGCAGACGAATAAGGGCAGAACTGTTTTGGGTGCGGCTTTCGGCTCAAAAATTCTGTGTGACTACATAAATAATAATCCGTCCGTTGAGCTTCACCCTATTGATTATGTAAACAATCCTATCGAAATTGCAAAGAATGATAATATGGTATCCATCAACTCTTGTTTACAGGTTGACCTTTTAGGTCAGGTCGTATCGGATACTATCGGTCTCTCGCAGTTTTCCGCAGTAGGCGGTCAGGTTGACTTCGTAAGAGGTGCAACTATGTCAAAGGGCGGTCGTTCGATTATCGCAATGCCGTCAACCGCACGAGGCGGCACTGTTTCCCGTATCGTTCCGATTATTACCGAAGGAAGCGCCGTTACCACTCCGAGAAACGATGTAAACTATGTTGTAACGGAATATGGAATTGCCCAGCTTAAGGGCAAAACCTTAAAGGAGAGAACAAAGGCGCTTATCCGTATAGCTCATCCCGCTTTCAGACTTCAACTAATGCTTGAATACAAAAAGCGCTTCGGCGAGGAACCGTTCACAGACGAGGAAATCAAAACCTTAAAGGACTTGGTTATTGAAAAAATCCAAAACGAGAGAGAAAGAATAACTGCGTCCATTGAAAGTAAAATTGAAAAAATTAAATCAAAGAATTAACTTTGTCGGCGTGCCAAAGCTTTACATATGGCTTTTGCACGCTGATTTTTTTACCGTTTTGACCTATTGTAAAATAAATGAAAAATATTTATGACAATTCTTGCACGAAGTTAAATTTTGTGTTAAAATAAACACAGTTAAGCAGTAGGTAATAAACCATAAATAAACTAAGGAGAAAAATATGTCACTCACAAAATCAACCCATTTCGGAATCGCAAGAAAAATTGTTTCCAATATGACGGCCGAAAGCTGGGAGCAAATACCGCACGCAGGTCTTGTTTACGAGCCTGAGGTAACCGAATTTCTTAAAGAATGTAAAAAGCTCAACGAGGGCTGTACAGATAAGTCTAAAAAAATCACAATCAACACCGTTATGATTAAGGTCATCTGCGAGGGACTTAAAGAAGCGCCGAAGATGAACGCACATCTTGAATTTAACCGTAAGCTCGTTCGCGGTTGTCTTCACGAATTTGACCATGTTGACGTTTCGATGCCGATGATGCTTCCAAACGGTGAAATGATGACAATCAATATGCACGATATGGGCTCAAAGACTCTTACCGAAATGACCGAAACAATCAACGACAGTATTCGCAGGGCAAAGAATACCGATATGAACGAGGTTATGTTTGAGGTATCTCTTGACAATACTATGCAGGGTCTTAAAAAAGGTAAGATTTTGCAGGCAATTCGCCGTCTTTACGGCTCAAAGACAGGTAAGCATAAGGTAAAAACTCTTTCCGGAAAGGCAAAGAAGGAATATTATTCTATCCCGACTACCGAAAGACTTACGAAGCACGATATCGAGCAGGGAACTATTACTATTTCAAACCTCGGCTCTGTTTATCGTGAGTACAGAGGCGCTTGCACTCTTCTTGAGATTATTCCGCCGCAGGTTGTTGCTATTGCAATCAATTCCGCACAGCAAAAGCCTATCGTAGAAAACGGTGAGGTTAAGGTTGGAACGGTTATGCCGCTTTCGATTTGTATGGACCATAAGGCGCTTGACTACGGCGATATCGTTCCGTTCTTCAAGAAGCTTGACGAAATTTTCGCAAATCCGTCCGTTATTCAGGAATGGAAGTAATCAAAAAATATTAGACGGCGATAATTTCTGATTTTCGTAATATGATTTAACAAACGCTCTGAGCTCGTTCAGGGCGTTTTTTGTATCACTGTTTTTTTCATCGGGAAGCATTTCGACGCATTGTGCGATTTCGTCAAGCATATCGTGGGAGGAAAAAATGTAGATTTTGTCGTTGTGCTTTCTCCAATAATCCTTTATTCCGCTTAAATCCTCGCTTTGCGCAAGGCTTTCCATTGTGTCGCAAAATTCCTTGACCTCGTATTGCTCGTATACGCAAAGCCCGATTGCAAGAGAGATAAGAAGTATTGCAATCCAAATACGCTTCATTCGTCATTCTCCTTTTTGACTATATAAACATTTCCGTTTTGCGAGATGTTCATAAGCATAATGTTTTCGATTTGCTCGCCGTTAATAACTGCGTTTAGCCGTATTTCGTCTTCGTTTACCGTAATGTTTGAATAATATCCCTCTACCGCCTTTCCGTCCAAAACGACAGTTATCGGAACATCTGCTTTGTCCGTTTTTAATCCTGCGGCACTCGGCGTAATAGGCGAAAATTCCGATTTTTTCTGCACAGATATTACACCGTTCGTTTCGACTATTGCATTTTCAACCTGCGAAATGTCGAAAACTCCCGCCTGCCTTACACAATCCACCAAATCGTCCACCGTGTACCTTAATCTTGTAAGCTCCTTTTGCTGAATTTCACCGTTTCGTATAACAAAAATCGGCTTGCCCTGAATTATATTTCTAAACTTAATAGACTTCATTGAAAGGGCGGAATTGATTATCTCAAGGCTTATAAATATTCCTATCGGTATGAGAGAATTTGCAAGCGGCATACCGTTGTCCTCAAGCGGTACTGTTGCGACTGCGCTTATGAGTATTGTAATGACAAGCTCCTGCGGATTTAATTCGCCGACCTGCCGTTTTCCCATAACTCTGACGGAAACGGTAATAAAAATGTATATGATTATTGCACGCACTAATGTTATCGCCATTTTACTCACCTAAAATATTTTGCTCACGTCGTTGTATATTATTCAGCTTTTTTCTGATAATAAAATCGGTGATACTATGATATATATGTCAAACGATTACGAAATCAACAAATTGAAATTCAAGGATGATTTTCGTGATTGCTCCGATTTTTTGCTCAAAGAAATTGAAATAGGCGATAAAAGAGCGTTTGTTAGCGTAATGGACGGACTTGTTGACTCGCTCCAGCTCGGTCAGATGATTGCCGAGCCTTTATTGAAAACCGATATGAGCCTATGCGGTGAGCTTGAGCCTCTTGAAATAATAAAAAAACGCCTCGTTCAATGTGCAGAGCAAAACGAAGCCGCAACCTTTGACGACGCATATTATTTTTTGATGTCGGGCTTTGCCGTGCTCGTTGTTGAGGGCTGTTCACGAGCGCTTGCCTTCGGTATTCAGGGCTGGACAAGGCGTGATACCTCCGAGCCTAAAACAGAGGCAAATGTTAAGGGTGCAAAGGAATGCTTTGTTGAAAGCATAAACGATAATAAGGCGCTTTTGCGAAAGCGTCTCAAAACTCCTCACTTAAAGCAAAAGCAGCTCAAGCTCGGCAAGGCGGCTCAAACACCCGTTGCGATATGCTATCTTGACGACCGTGCCGATATGAGTGCCGTTAATGAAATTGAAAAACGGCTCAATGAAGCGAATTTTAATACGGTTTTGGATTACGGCGAGGCTTTGGCTTTTATCGGTACAAGGCGAAAATCGTTTTTTACAACCGTCGGAAATACAGAACGCCCCGATGTCCTTGCCTCAAAGCTTTTAGAGGGCAGAGTTGCCGTTATGATTGAGGGAACGCCCTTTGTAATATACACTCCGTATCTGTTTTCGGATAATTTCAGCGCAAGCGACGATTACGATAATCCGCCGTTTTTTGCTTCATTTATGCGAGTGCTACGCTATTTTGCATTTTTGACTTCACTTTTTTTGCCGGGCGTTTTTGTTGCGGTTGATACTTTTCATCAAGAGCTGATACCGACAAACCTGCTTTACCTTATTGCAACCAATGAGGCAACAACCCCGTTCAGTCTTATGACGGAGGCAATACTTGTACACCTGCTTTACGAAATAATGCGTGAGGGCGGACTGCGGCTTCCGGAAAGCGTGGGTCACGCCGTGTCTATAATCGGCGCAATCGTAATAGGAGACGCCGCAGTTTCGGCAGGTGTAATAGGAGCTCCTATGCTGATAATTGTTGCCGTGACTGCTGTTTCGTCGTACGTTGTTTATCCGCTTTACGAAAGCCTTGCGGTACTGCGAATACTTTTCATTATTATCGGCGGTACGACAGGCATTTACGGAATTATGCTTTTCGGCGGTATGCTTTTTTGCAATATCTGCTCGCTCAACGCCTACGGTGTTGCATATAGCTCGCCGTTTTCTCCGCTTACCGCTTCTTCGCTAAAGGATACGCTTGTGCGTACTTCGTGGACAAAGCTTGCAAAGCGCCGTATAAGACTTCATTCCCTGAAAGGAGCGAATAAAAATGACCGAGGCTAAAAACGGTGTAATATCGCAGGGACAGTTCTTCTTTTTGATATTCGTGTCCCGTGCGGTTGTTTCGTTTACCAATGTTCGTGCAATCTCGGTGGGGAATCTGTCTGCTGATATTTTGATTAGCTTTGCAGTATCTTATGCGGCGGCTTTGCTTTTCTCGCTTCCTGCCGTGATATGCCTGAAAAAAGGAAAATCGCCGCTTAAAAGCAAAATACTGTCGCCTGTATATTCGCTTTATTTTCTCCTGTTCACAGCGGTAAACGTGGGACGTTTTTCGTATTTTGCTTCTTCTCGTATGAATCCGAGAATTTCGATTCTTGTTTTCTCTTTTCTTATTCTGGCGGCGGCGTGCTACTGCGCATATCTCGGCATAGAAAGTCTCGGTAGATTTGCATCGTTTTGCGGCGTTATCCTTTTGGTTGTAATACTTGTCGCAACAGTGCTCAATTTTGATAAATTCAACATTTTGAATTTTTATCCCGTTTGGAACAATTCAAGAGAAAATATGATTATGAACACAGCGGTTTTTACCTCAAACACAATAGAGCCTGCATTGCTTTTAACGCTCGGTGATAAGGTGAACAAAAATCCGTCAAAGCCTTATTATTTAGGCGTTTCGCTTGCATTTTTGAGCGTGCTTTTGCTTCTTGCTTTTTGTTGCGGAGTGCTCGGAGCCGGTGCGGATTTCAGGTCGTTTCCGATATTTACCTTGTTTCAGCTTGCTTCGTTTTTCAACACCTCGCGAATGGATATTTTGCATACGGCGTTTTGGGTGCTCGGCGTTCTTCTCAAATGCTCCGTGCTAATATATTGCTGTTGTGAATGTTTCAAAAAGCCGAGCAGAAAAAAACGCTCGATAATTTCTTCGGCAGTTGCTTTTCTGCTTACCGCCTTAATTTACTACGCTGCGCAAGGATATTTCGCCGACTATTCAAAGGCTGTTATTGTTGCGCTATTCGCACTTTTAGGAGTTGTCGTGCCAACCCTTTGGCTCATATTTTCAAAAGGAGAAAATGAAAATGAAAAAATCTAAAATTGCCGTTTGCATAGCCTTGATACTGCTGATTTCTTCGTCTTTCGGCGGGTGTAAATACAACGTTCGCCTTTCCGATATGTCCATCGTTCAAGGCCTGTCCGTTGATTATGAAAACAAAAAAACCTCGCTTTGCGTTCAGTATCTCGACTTGTCGAAGGGCACCGGTACGACCGACAAGCTTGAAAGCAATATAACCTCGGTTGAAAACGGTGTCGGTAATAATATCAACGAGTGTGTTTCAGCAACCTCTTCAAGTATTTCAAAGCCGCTGTTCTTCGGTCAAAATAAGGTGATCGTGTTCGGACTTGATTATGTTAAAAACGGAATAGACGATATCGAATTTATTTTAGAGGGCGTTAACAGTAGACCCGACGTTCTCGTTGCCGTTTGCGAGCAAAAGGGAGAGGATATGATTAAGTCAAAGGAAAATAATGCAAGAGTTCCCGCGCAAAGTCTTTTTGAAAAAATAAGAACAGGCGAGCAAATCGGTAAAAGCGTGGGAGTCAGTGTAAACGACGTCATAAATCTTGTTGAATCTGAGGGCGCCGATTTGTATCTTCCGCTGTTTTCAGTGTCGGATGACAATGCCGACTGCGCCGGAATAGCCGTGTTTTCATCAAATGACTATGCCGCAACGCTTAATGATGAACAGACCTTCGGCTTTTTGTTGATTCAAAATTCTACAGACGGTGCAAACATTACGGTTTATGACGAAAAATTCGGTAATGTCGGAATAGAAATAACTTCGTCAAAGGCAAAGAATAAAGCGTATTATGACAATGACCGTGTTGTTATGCAAACTGATTTGTCAATGAAGCTCACTCTTAACGATGCTCAAAAAGCGACCGATTCAAAAATTGACACAAAGGATGCAAAAAGAATTGAAGCCCTTGTTAACAAAAAAGTCGAGCAGATGTGCAAAAGCGCAGTAAATAAGTGTTTTTCTAATAAAAGCGATCCCTTTATGCTCGGAAAAATGCTCGCAAAAAGCGACGGCGGCACCTACAAAGAAAAAGCGAAAAGCCACCGTGAAAGTCTGCCCTCGGTTGAATATCAAATAAATGTTAAGTCAAATATTAGAATGACCGACGAGAGTTACAGACAGGGATAAAAAACAACGGTAGTAATACAGCCTTCGCCGTTAAAAAGCGTTACAAGCTCGCTTGACGAACTGCTTTTTGTCATAGAAATCAAAGGAACAAGCATTGTCATCAAAAAAATTATTACAAAAAGTATCAAAGCTTTTTTCATATTTATTTACTCTCCTTGACATTAATTATATAATTTAGTATAATATTAAATTAAAATCGGGTATTGTTTATTATGCCCGATATGTCAAACTACGGAAAGGAGAACAGTAATGTCAGAAAACTTTATTTTACCGATTTCACCTAATGACCTTTCTAATTTATGCGGCGAATTAGAAAAGAATAACCATATCAATCCTAAAGATTTTGACAAATATCATGTTAAAAGAGGCTTGAGAAACGACGACGGTACAGGCGTTATGGCGGGGCTTACGAGAATTTGCTCCGTTGAGGGTTATTATATTTTGGACGGTGAAAGAACACCTAAGGAAGGTAAGCTGTCGTATCGCGGATATAACATAAAGGATATCATTTCAAATTGCGTTAAAGAGGAACGCTTCGGCTTTGAAGAGGTTGCATATCTTTTGATTTTCGGAACTCTTCCGACTGCGGCACAGCTTGAGAATATCCGCCATATTTTCGGCGAATGCAGAAAGCTTCCCGACGAATTTGTCGAGGATATGATTATGAAGCACCCATCAAAGGATATTATGAATAAAATGGCAAGATGCGTAATGACGCTCTATTCCTTTGATGATAATCCGGATGATATTTCAATCCCGAATGTGCTTCGTCAGTCGCTTCAGCTTATAGCACAGCTTCCGACTATTATGAACTCCGCTTATCAGGTTAAGCGCAGAGCATATTACAACAAGTCGATGTATCTTCACCCTGTTGATAAATCTCTTTCTGTTGCTGAGTCTATTTTGCGCCAGCTTCGTGCCGACAAAAAATATACCGAGGAAGAGGCAAGACTTCTTGATATCTGCCTTATGCTTCACGCAGACCACGGCGGCGGTAATAACTCCACCTTTGCAACCCGTGTTCTTACCTCAAGCGGTACGGATACTTATTCGGCTATTTCGGCAGGCTTAGGCTCGCTCAAAGGTCCGAGACACGGCGGCGCAAACATAAAATGTGCTCACCAAATGGATTATATTATGGAAAATACACAGGATTCAACCGACGATGCACAGATTCGTGATATGCTTGCAAGAATTATGCGCCACGAGGCAGGCGACGGCTCGGGTCTTGTTTACGGTATGGGTCACGCAGTTTATACTATTTCCGACCCGAGAGCCGTAATTCTTAAAAATTCAGCAAAGAAGCTTGCGTTTGAGCACGGCTTTGAAAAGGAATTTTTAACTCTCGATGCTATCGAAAGACTTACTCCCGAGGTGTTTGCCGAGGTTAAGGGTGTAGAAAAGGTAATGTGCGCCAATGTTGACCTTTACAGCGGACTCGTTTATAAGATACTCGGTATACCGGAGGATTTGTATACACCTCTTTTTGCTTCGGCTCGTATTGCCGGCTGGTGCGCTCACAGAGTTGAGGAAATCATAACCTCGTCGAAGATTATGCGCCCTGCGTATAAGAGTGTGACAAAATCGAGAGAATATGTCCCGATGTCCGACAGATAATATGTGCGAAACGGAGAACCGTCTTGAAAAATAAAGCCTATGCAAAAACGCTTGCTCTTGCTTCGTCAATATGCTTGTTTTTGGATTTTATTTATTGTGCTGTCAGCCTTTATCGGCATATTGAACAAGCGCAGTTTAATTTGATATTAGGCTCGTGCCTGTATACATTGAGAGGATTGTTTGCACTCGGAGCCTGCGTTTGTATGATTATGCTTGCGCTTTCGTTTGGAAAACGCTCTCGCTACGAGTTTAAGCGGCTTTCGATTCTCAATGTATTTCCGCTTTTGTGGAGTATGCTAGGCGGTTTTTTCCTGCTCGTCGGCTTTGAGCAGAAAACCGATTTTGAAAGCCTTGTATATTACATAACGGTATTTTTGTCTATTATCGGACTGTATCGCTTTGCACTTCAATCCGAAAAGACAGACGGTATTGACCGAAAAAGCGTTGTTTGCTTTATGCTTTACGGAGCGTTTGGCGTGTTTAATTTCGTCTGTTGCCTGTGTGAAAAAGCTGCTTTCGCCGATAGGCTCGTACCGTCTGCGGCAATGATGATGTGCGGTTTGTTTTTGCTTGCTTTAAGCGTTGACGCAGTAGGAAAAACTCTAAACAATAAGAGGTCTTAAATTTGTTAGGAGAATTTTTAGGTAATCTTCAAACTGTTGCCGTTCAGGTGGTTATTCTGTATTTAATCGCCTTTGTAGGCTTCTTCGCGGATAAATCGAAGATTTTTGTCCGTGCCGACGCAACGAAGCTTGTTGATTTGATATTTAATTTAATACTGCCGTTTGCAATAATCAATTCGTTTCTTTCTATGGAAAGAACAAAGGAGCATATCAGGGGACTTATTGTTTCCGTTTTGCTTGCGGCGCTTACTCATTTGTTTGCAATAGCCGTTGCTTCGCTTTGTTTCAAAAAGCGTTCAAAGGCAGAACGCGGCGTATATCACTACGCTATTGTGTTTTCAAATGCGGCGTTTCTCGCTTTGCCGCTTGCACAAAGCGTTGTCGGTGAAGAGGGTGTATTTTATTCCTCGTGCTATGTCGCCGTGTTTAACGTTTTGGCATTCACCTACGGAATAAGCCAAATTTCCGCCGGTAAAGCAAAGATAAATTTGAAAAGCCTGTTTTTGAATCCGGGCTCCGTCAGCGTGCTTATCGGTATTCCGCTGTTTTTGCTTCAGGTTAAGCTGCCCGATTTTCTTCTTGATACAATGGCGAGAGTCGGAGCGTGCAACTCACCGATGGCAATGATAGTTTTCGGAACGTTCCTTGCAAACTGTAATTTCAAAAATTTCTTTGTTAAAAAGGAAGTTTATTTTGTGTCGTTTTTGCGGCTGATTCTCATTCCGGTCATTATGCTTTTCGTGTTTAAGCTTATCGGAGTAAGCGGAAATATGCTTATCGCACTTACAATTTCGGCAAGTGCGCCTGTTGCAACTAATACGGCTATGTATGCCGCAAAATATAAAAACGATACTGCGCTGAGCTCCGAGCTTGTAGGTCAAACGAGTATTTTCTCGATTGCCACAATGCCCGTAATAGTTGCTTTGGCGCAGGTAATTTAGTAAGGTTTGGTATGAAATTTACTGATTTTGTTGGTAATGAAAAAATAAAACAGCAGCTTTCGTTTTTGCAAGCGTCGGGCAGACTTCCTCACGCCTTTGTTATCGAGGGCGAGCAGGGAATGGGCAAGCGCACTCTTGCAAGAGAAATTGCGCTCAATCTCTTTTGCAGAGGTGATGATAAGCCTTGCCGTCAATGCCCTCAATGCTCAAAGGTGCTTAAAAATATTCATCCCGATATTTACGAGTATTCGGCAACAGGTGGCGCAAGGAGCTTTCATGTTGACGTTGTGCGTGATGTAAAGGATAATGTTTATGTAAGCCCGAATGAAGCCGATTATAAAATTTACATTTTGGGCAATTGCCAATGTATGAATGAAAGTGCTCAAAACGCCTTGTTAAAGGTTTTGGAGGAGCCGCCGGAATATGCCGTGTTCTTTTTGACGGTGGATAATAAATCCGCACTTCTCGAAACCGTCCTTTCAAGGAGCACCGTAATTTCGGTTGAGGGCGTAAGCGCAAATATCGGCGCAGATTATATTTGCTCTCATAATCCCGATATTGATTATGATGATGCACTTCGTGCCTGTACCGTGTGGGGCGGAAATATCGGCAAAGCGCTTGAAAGCCTGTCGGACAGTAGGCTCGCGAGGATAAACAATATCGCCTGCGATATTTGTCGCGCGTTGACCGATAATAATGAGTACAGTCTGCTTTGTGCGTGCTCTGTTTTTGAAAAGGACAGGGAAATGCTTGCGGCAGCTCTCGTTTTGCTGAAAACGATTTTTCGTGATGCACTTGTTTTTTGCGAAGGCTGTGATGTGCTTTCGGGAAATAGTGAGATTGCCAAGGATTTCAGTACAAAATTCAGTAAAAAGAAAATTATGAATTTGATATATGCAAGTGAAAATCTGTACACTCTTACCGTTTCAAACGCAAATAACGCCGTTTTGATAACGAAGCTGTGCTACGATTTTCGCCGTGCAATAGGAAGATAATTTGAGCATTATGCTCGTGAATGGAGAAAGATATGACAAAGGTAGTTGGAGTTCGCTTTAAGGATACGGGAAAAACCTATTTCTTTGATCCGGAAGATTTAGATGTACATAAGGGAGATACCGTTATTGTTGAAACTGCAAGGGGAGTTGAAAACGGAATCGCCGCTTCGGGAATCCAAAGTGTTGAGGATGACGAAATAGTAAGCCCGCTAAAGCCGATTATCAGAATTGCAAATGCAAATGATATGCAACGCATAGAAAAGAATAAGCAAGCCGAAAAGGACGCATATTCGATTTGCCTGAAAAAGATTGAAGAGCATAAGCTCGATATGAGTCTTACAGAGGTTGAATATACCTTTGACGGCTCGAAAATAATATTCTACTTTACCTCCGACGGAAGAGTTGATTTCAGGGATTTGGTAAAGGATTTGGTTGCAACCTTCCATACGAGAATTGAGCTTCGCCAAATCGGCGTTCGTGACGAGGCAAAAATGATAGGCGGACTCGGCGTTTGCGGCAGACCGTTTTGCTGTTCAACTTTTCTTAATGATTTTCACAGCGTATCAATAAAAATGGTTAAGGATCAGGGTCTTTCTCTCGCTCCGACAAAAATCAGCGGCTGTTGCGGAAGACTTATGTGTTGCTTGAAATACGAGCAAAACTCTTATGAATACCTGAATAAGATTACTCCGAGAGTCGGCGCCGTTGTCGATTGCAGAGAGGGTAGGGGCGTTGTTGTTGACGCCGCCGTGCTTACAGGAAAGCTCAAGGTTCAGCTTGATTCCGCGCCCGAAGGAGCCTCTCCCGTAACCGTAAACAGATCAGAGGTAAGAATTGTAAAGAAATAATAATTAAAAACACTTGCAATTTATTATTTTGGGTGTTATATTAAGGGTAATAGTTAATGCAAAACTATAATTCTGATAGGAGGTAACGTTTAATGGCTTATGCAATTTCCGACGAGTGCATCTCTTGCGGTGCTTGTGCAGCAGAATGTCCTGTTGGCGCAATCGCTGAGGGTGACTCAAAGTACGAAATCGACGCTGATGCTTGCATCGAGTGCGGCGCTTGCGAAGGTGTTTGCCCTGTTGGCGCTCCTGCACAGGCATAATTGTACATTTATTTGATATTGTGCATAATAAAAGAGAGGCGTTTTTTCAGCCTCTCTTTTCATTATGTTTTTTTATTTTGTTGTTATTTCCTCTTTGTCGTTTATATAATCCTGTGCGCTGAATTCCTCAAAGCTTCCGCTTTCGTCGGGTGCAAGCTGGATTGTACCCTTTGCCATTCTGTAAGTCGCTTCGATAAAGCCGAGAAGTATGAAGAATATCATCAGCTCCTTGGGCGACTGGAGAGTAAACTCATAAAGCGACATTACCAAAAAGCCTACAAATGAAGAGGTGTACAAAACGGCGTAAGGTCTGTACGCGTTGTTTTTAAGATAAAATAATTTGACTATATTTCTTATTGTGAAATAAATAGTTATTCCTGCGAGAATGACGCCGATTATTCCGCCCTCGGTTGCAATCTCTAAAAACAGATTATGGGCATGCGTTCTGTTAATTCCGAGTTGATTTATGATTTCCTGATGTATGTTTTCCGTACCTGCGCCTAATCCGATAATCGGGTTTTCACAGAACAAATCCGCGCAAACCTTCCAAATTGCAATTCTGTTGTTGTTTGAAGCTAAAAATTCGTTTCCGCCCGGAGCATTTTTATATCTCAGTGCAATCGTAAGCGGTATGCCGATTGCCAATACGAAAATAAACGGAAGCAGATTTTTGAAAATCTTTTTGTTGCTTACAAGCAGGGTGAAAATCGAAAGCGCAATGGCAATATATGCACCCCTCGACTCTGTGCAAAGCAGTCCGCCAAGCGAAAAAATAAGACAAAGGCGGCTTATTTTTCTGTTATGAGAGTGCTTGAAAAAGATTGACGAAAAAGCGCAAAACGGCGTAGTAATAACTAAAAATGTAGCCAAAATAAGCGGATTATCAAAGGTTGCCGATGCTCTTGATTCGTATGGGTAGTTCACTATTTCAAACGGAAACAGGCTAAAAATTTTGTCGTTAAATTCGTAAAACAGGGGATTTGCAACCCTAAAGCTCCACCAGTCGGTATGAACCGATAGGTTGTATGTAACAAATTCCAAAACCGCAATCGCGCCGATTATTCCGGACGCAATGTTGAGCGCAGTTATCGCATTCTTTAGCTTTTCCTTTTTGTTCACCGTATTTGCAACCTCGATAAACGCAAGAAAACAGCCCATCCACAGCAGTCCTATAAGCGACGACAGAATATGAGTGTTGCTCCAAATTCCGGAGATTACCATATATCCGGTAAACGCCATAAATGATTTTCCGAGCGAGCCTATTTTTGCGTTTCTGCCGGTCTTCTTAAAATGGACAAGAAAGAAAATATAAAACACAAAGACAAACAGCGGAGCAATATATTCCGGTAAAATAAACGAAACGCCTATTATACCTAAAAGCACTGCGAACAGTCGTTTGTCGCTGTTTATATCCTGTTTAAGCATTAATTCACATCCTATATTGTCGAATAATGTCGTATCGCAATACCACAGTTTGATAATATCACAACGAAATCGGTATTGCAACAAATTTATTTTATATTTATAAAATGTAAGATTTTCCGAATACCGATTACGCTTGTACCGTGGTTTACCGCTTATTAATACTATATTTACATTATGGATAAAATAAAACTGTTGCAAAGTTGTTTTTTATAGTGTATACTTTAAGAGTATATATTTTTATAATTAGGAGTGATATCGTGGACGAGAAAGAATTTGAAACAAACAACGAAAACGAAAAGTCGATTGACAATACCGAAAAGCTCGAAAATAACGATGGCTGGAAGTTTGATGCCGAGGCGCCGACCTTGAATGAAAATATTATTCAAAACGGCGAATTTGAAATTCAAATACCTGCTTCAAGCAAGTATGAAACTGCACCTCGCCCTCAAAAAAAGCCCGCCGTTGTTGCAGAGGAAAAAAAGAGCGCAGGACCTAAAAAGCACGATTCGATTTTGTTTGCTTTACTTGCAGTTGTAGTTGTGCTGTTTTTGGGTGCAAGCATTACGCTCGGCGCATTTTATTACACAGCGCCGAACAGCGATGAGAAAATGAATCCCGGCAACGTTGCGATGACTGTCGGCGAAACTCCCGTTTCGGTGGGTATGTACAATTACTACTATACCTGTATTACTCAAAATTATCTTACCTATGCAGGCTACGGCTACTATGATATTGATACAACGAAGTCGTATGATACGCAGATGACTACTGATGAGGACGGAAACGAAATATCCTGGGCGCAGAAGTTTGAAAATGATACCGTAGACCAAATTCAGTACATCACCGCTTATTACGAGGAAGCCGTTGCAAACGGTGTTGAGCTGACTCAAGCTCAAAAGGATAATATCACTACAAGTCTTGAGGGTCTTAAAAAAACGGCTTCGGATAATGATAAGTCGGTTAATGATTATATTTCCGAGATTTACGGTGACTATTGCGGCTACGCTACTCTTGAAAAAATGCTTGAGCAATGCTATATTGCCGAGAATTATTATCAGCAAAAGCAGATTGAATACACCGTAACAACCGAACAGGAGCAGGCATATTTCGAGGAACATAAAACGCAATACGAAAACGTTTCGTTTGCTTATCTTCAGGTTCCGTATGAAGAGGGCGGCGCAGACGCGGCGCTTGAAAACGCAAAGTCGTATCTTTCCGATATCAAATCGGTTGACGATATGAAGAAACTTATACCCACCGTTTGTAAAGAGCTTATCGACGATTATGTTGCACAGGGCTACGCTTCAACAACCGACGAATGTGCCGAAATGCTTGCCGCAAATATCGAGGCTTCTATTTCGGCAGGTGAATCCGGATTTATTCAGGAAGCTATCGACTGGCTGTTTGCAGATGATACGGCGGTCGGTTCGTGTAACGCTTTTGATGACGCAGATAACAGTCTTGTTTATATTTTGCTTAAAACGAGCGAGCCTGTTGCAGACGATAGTCAGGTTTACTCCGTTCGTCATATCCTTGTAACTCCGAAAACCGATGATGAGGATTCGCAGGACGCCCAAGCCGCAAACGGTGAAACCGAATACACCGACGAGCAATGGGCTGCCGCCGAAAAAGAAGCAAACGAAATTTTGGACGAGTACAACGAAACCGATAAAACCGAAAAGGATTTTGCACTTCTTGCAGAAAAATATTCGGACGATACCGAGTCAACCTCTAACGGAAGCTCCGGTCTCTACGGCGGTCTTTATGAGGGCGTATCTCTCGGTCAAATGGTTCCGAGCTTTGAGGAATGGGCGCTTGATTCTTCAAGACAGTTTGGCGACGTGGGTATCGTAAAATCCGATTACGGCTACCATATTATGTTCTTTGTAGAGAATACTTCAAAGTATCTTTATGATTGCAAGACTGCGCTTCGCAAAGAAATGGAGGGCGAATTTGTAGACTCCGCAGAGATTAAAATTCACAAAAGCGCAATGAAAAAGGTTAAGGTTGCAAAGCCGACTTCGACCGACGGTGCTGCCGCAACAGAGTAAGATTTATACAAATAACTAAAAAACACTTGTAAAATTCTGTCTTTTAGTATAAAATATTATCGAAAATTCACAAAAGGAAGTTAAACGATGTCAAAGGATAAAGAACCAAAGCTTACTAAAGAAGAAAAAGCACAGGCAAGGGCTGACAAAAAGTTTGCCAAGCTTGAAGCAAAGTACGATAAGGCATATGACAGAAAGGACGCTTTGAATGAGCAGATTGAAGCTCTTAAGGCCGACATTCTTAATGAGCCCGATCAAAAGAAGAAGGACAAAATCCGTGCAAAGAGAGACGCTCTCATTAAAGAAAGAGACGCTATTGTAATCACTGAGGATGAGCTTGTTCTCCCGCTTGCCGAAAAAACGAAGAAGATTATCAAGGCTGTTGTGGCAGTTGTTTTGATTGTTGCATTGCTCTTTACCTATGTTGCAACGGGCGCAGTACGCAAGGGCTTGTGCTCAACTCTCGGCTGGCCGCAGAGTGTGTTTACCGCATATACAATTAAGGACGCCGACGGTGATAAGCATACCGTTAAGGTAAGCACCTATAACTACTACTTTGCAATGTACTACAATAATCTTCAGTCAACCGTAAGCCAGTATAAGCAGTACGATATTGACCTTGAAGAAGCAAATATGAATGTCGACTTTGATAAGAAGCTTTCTCAACAAAAGAGAACCGACGAGGACGGCAACACTCAAACATGGCTTGAGTATATTCAAGACCAGGTTATGGAACAAATCAAGGACACCTATACATATTATTATATGGCTGTAAAGGCAAATGACGGCAAGGAGCCGGATATTACCGAGGATCAGCAGTCCGAGCTTGATGAAGCACTTGAAAGCTACGAGACCTCTGCAAGCAACTACGGCTATACCGTATCCGGCTATCTTCAGGCAGCTATGGGTAAGGGCGTAACTGAGGAGGTTTTCCGCCACGAGGCAAAGGTTTCCTATATTTCGCAGAATTACTCAGAGGAATATCAAGAGGAGCTTAACAAAAAAGAATATGACGATGCAGATTTAGAAGCATACAGAGACGAAAATCTTGCAGACCTTCAGTCAGTTGATATAAAGCTCTTTGAGTGTGATAACGAGGACGACGCAATCGCTTTCAAAAACGCTCTTAAGGCAGACGGCTCGAATTTCGCCGAGCTTGCTTCGAAGTATTCTTCAACCGATTGGGATATCGAAGCAAACAAAAACCCTGTTGAAACAACGTATAACGGTATTACATACGGCACAATGAAGAAGCTTTCATATGCAGTTTGTACACCCGATACCGACGACAACACAAAGCATACAAGCCTTGATTGGTTGTTCTCAACCGACCGTAAGGCAGGAGACGTAATTCAGGAGTCAACCTCGGTTGTTTATCTCGTAAAGCCTGTTTATCTCTCCGAGCAAAAGACTGTTTCCGTTCGTCATATTCTCATTAAGCCTGTTGCACAGGAGACAGAGGAAGAAACAGACGAGCACGGACACGACCATTCATCGGCAAGCGATGCGACCGAATGTACCGAAGAGGAATGGGCTGAGGCTTACACAAAGGCAAAGGAAATTCTTGACGAGTACGAAAACGGCGACAAGACAGAGGACTCATTTGCAGCTCTTGCTAAGGAATACACAGAGGATTCAAACGGCAGCGACGGCGGTATTTATGAAAACGTTGTACCTAACCAAATGGTTGCAACCTTTAATGCATGGTGCTTCGATTCAAGCCGTCAGGCAGGCGATACTGCTATTGTAAAGACAAAATACGGCTATCATATTATGTACTTTGTCGGCACAGGCGACTACTCCGTATGGCAGTATACTGCACAGCAGGCACTTGCGTCAGAGGACTCAACCGATACCATTTCCGAGCTTGAGGAAAAGGTTACAATTAAGAAAAGCTGGTTCGGCTCACGCTACTTTGAAATTGATACCGATATCGACGCTTAAACCTACTTTCAAAATAGCTTTATAAAAGCAGATTGATTTTCTATGCAAAAAAGAGAAATTGAACAGCTTAAAAAAGAAAACGCACGCTTAAAGGCGGCGCTTAGTGAGGCTGAATACGAGTGTCAGCGATTGACGATAATCAACTCAAATTTGGAATCGCAGCTTAACGAATCCAACCGTGAGCTTGAAAAAAATATTGATATCCTTCAAACGATGAAAAAGGATATCGAAAGCCTCGTTGAAAGCCTAAAAAACAATACTTAAAAATAAAAACAACTCTCGAATTTCGGGAGTTGTTTTTTTGCGATAATGAAACGGCAATTTATATTGTTGCGTGCTGATTGTTAATTTCGCCGCCTGTGAGTATTATGTCAACGGCGTTTAGAAGCTCCTTCATATCGTCATTATTTTTGAATACCGTCGGCAAAACAGACAATGCGCCGTACACAACTCTGTAATACGAGCTTTCACGCTCGTGCGGTACAAGTGCACCGTCAAGCACGGACAGCCAAATTTCGCCGATAAGCTCCTTTAACGGCTTGTATCTGTATTCAAGTGCGTCGCTTTTGGAAATGTTTTTTGCGAGACCAAGCCGTTTGAGTATTTTGTATACGTCCCAAACAAAGCAGGTATTGAGCTTGCTTAAGAGGTGCCTTGCTAAAAACCAAGTATGCGACAGCCTTTTGCCGTCTAATCCGAGTGCAGTCAGTCTTTGTTCAAAGTCTTTTTTGCTTTTACATTCCAAAATTCTGAAAATAATGTCGCTCGCGTGCTTTGCAAGATACCGCTGTGCGTCAATTCTTTTTGAGCCGATATAGAAGTGTTCAAGATGCTCAACGTTATATGTCAGCGTGTTGTCGCCGTTGACTTCAACATTAACAATCGGCGCAGGATATCCGACAAGCGAAGCAACGTTTACCTGTGTGATTTCGTTCCCGTTCGGAGAAGTGAATTTTGTCGTTGACTGAATATGACTGTGACCGACGAACATATATTTCAGCCCTGCGTCGGCAAATCTTGAAGCGACATATTCTCTGTTCTCAACACAGGTTGAGCCGCCCTCAATTAACGCGGAAAAGTGAGGGAATAACAGGTGATGCTGTGCTCCTATAAGCAGACAGTTGTCGTTTCTTGCGTTTTCAATTTGCTTTTCAATCCATTGCCAACAGTCCTCTGTATAGCCGGCGTGGTCGTTTTCGTTTTTGTCGTCGTTAAGTAAAAGCAACCTTACGCCCTTGCATAGCTCGACTGTGTAGCAAAGTGTTCCTATTTTTGTAACGAAGCTGTCAATAGCACGCCTCGGACCGAAATCCTTGTAAAAATCGTAAAGCTCGTCGCTTTTCATAACCTCAACATCGCCGAACACCTCGTCACCGACAAAGCGGCGAGGGTTTTCGTCGCAGCACCAGTCATGCGTTGCGGTAATAATATAAACGTCCTTGCTTTCCTGAAGAGCATAGAGCTTTTGTCTGAATTCCTCGTGAGATACTCTTTCGCCGTCGTTTGAAAGGTCGCCTAAAATAACGACTGCGTCTGCGTCTGATTGCGCAATTTTTTCAAATGCGCTGTCAATTATTTCCTGCGTTTCTCCGAGACATTTTTGGTCGGAGCCTAAACGAAGCTCGTAAGCCCTGCCGCTTACTCCGAGAGATTTTGAATAGTAATGTGTGTCTGCAATAAATGTTATTTTCATATTATTCGTTTACAGCCTGTTCACTGCTTTCCTCGCCGATGTCTGTTTTGACGATTTTGCTGTTTAGAAAGCCTGAAATTTTGTTTGCCATAGCCATTACCGCCTTTTATTTTATTTTCGTTATTTTGTTTTTCTTTACCAAATAAACGTTGTCTGCAATATCCATCATTGCCTTATCGTTCATTGAATCCGTATAGAAGTTTTGTATATGCTTGTCGGGATATATTTCATAAAATGCCTTAACCTTGTTTTCAAGAAAGCAAAGGCGTATGAATTTGCCTGTTTTCTTGTCAATGCTTGAGCCGATATAATGCTTTATACCCATTCTCTTCATTATCTCATCAAGTATGAAATCGGTTGAGCCCGAAACTATTATGTCGCTTTCCTTTTGTACCTTTGCATACCACGGCTTTATTTTCTTTTCGTTTTTGTCCCAGAATTTTATTACATTCTGCGTTGTGTCGCCGAGATTGACGTAGTAACCCTCCAAAAACGAAGCGTATGCTTCAATCGCCTGTTCGACCGTAAAAAGATGAAGTGCGTCCTTTATCGCAATAATTATCAGCTTCGGTACGTATTTCCAAATTTTTCTGTCGGTCTTTATGTAGTACAATATGAAATCAACAAGCGTTTCACCGTCGTATATAGTGTTGTCAAAATCGTAAACGTTTACATTCTCCACTTTTTTCTCTCCGTAACAATGCGCTGCTTTCGTTTAATTAAAGTTTACACTTGTTAGGTAAATTATACAATAGCTTATTCATAAAAAGTAAGTAAATTTTTACGGTTTAATAATTAATTTGACAATATACTGATATCTTTATATAATGTTTGTAGTATTGATTTTTGCCGAAAGGGAAATTGTTATGATAAAGTCTTTATGTGAAAATTGGGAATTTAGACCTGTCGGACAAAGTGAGTGGAAAAATGCGACTGTCCCCGGCTGTAATTTTCTTGACCTTATGGACAACGGCGACATACCCGACCCGTTTATCGGACTTAACGAAAACGAGGTTGAGTGGGTAGGAAAAACCGATTTTGAATACCGTAGCTTTTTTGAGCTGACGGCTGACGAGCTTGAAGCCGATGAAATCTTGCTTGTTGCAAAGCAGCTTGATACAATCTGCGATGTAAAAATTAATTCAAAGCCCGCCTTTTCCTGCAATAACTGTTTTGTTGAGCAGGTATTCAATATAAAGCCGCTTGCGCTTGAGGGTAAAAATGAGATAAGTATTTATTTTCACTCCCCTGTAAATTATGTTAAGGCGAAGTACAAGGATTGCTCAACTCCCGTAAATTCAAACGGTCAAAACGGTATTGTACATATCCGTAAGCCCCAATGTCATTTCGGTTGGGACTGGGGACCGGTTTTGCCGCTTTCGGGTATAACCGACGACATTTATCTCAAATTCGTAAAGTGTGCGAGGATTGTTGATTTTACAGCAAGCGCCGACTACGATTTTGAAAAGGGAATAGTTAAGGCAAGCGTAAGCCCTACCGGTATAGACGGTGTTGAGTGCGAGATTTCGCTTTATGCACCGAACGGCGAGCTTATTGAAAGGCAGGGCAATAACGCCGTATTTTGCGTTAATGACCCCGAGCTTTGGTGGACCTATGATTTGTCCGACAGGAGCGAGCAACCGCTTTATACCGTTACCGCAAGGCTTTTGTTCAACGGCGAGGTTGTTGACGAGGCTTCAAAAAAAGTCGGTATTCGTCACATTGAGCTCAACCGTGAAAAGGACGAATACGGCAGAAACTTCCAATTCAAAATTAACGGTGTTGCAATCTTTGCAAAGGGTGCAAACTATATCCCTGCCGATAGCTTGATTACAAGATTTGACGATGAAAAGCTTGGTTATCTTTTGGACGCTTTTCAGTTTTCAAATATGAATGTGCTTCGTGTTTGGGGCGGCGGATACTATGCAAGCGACAGCATTTATAACGAGTGTGACAGGCGCGGTATTCTCGTATGGCAGGACTTTATGTTTGCTTGTCAGGCATATCCTTTCTTCCTTGATGATTATCTCGATAACGTAAAAACCGAGGTTGCATATAATGTTCGCCGTATTTGCTCTCATCCGTCTCTTGCTTTGTGGTGCGGCAACAACGAGATTGAGGATATGCATATGGCGTGGATTAATATGCCGAAATATATCTCGTGGACAGAAAAATTCTTTTATGAAATTCTGGAGAGTGAAATTCGCAAAATAGACTCTCTTACTCCTTACACACCGGGCTCTCCTATCGGAAAGTCTCATAACGTCGGCGTTTATGCCGATAATGTAGGCGACACTCATTTGTGGGGTGTGTGGCACGGCTTGAAGCCAATGAACTATTATCGCCGTCGTATGACGAGATTTTGCAGTGAGTTCGGCTTTGAATCTCTGCCCGATATGAATTCCATTCGCATTTTTGCAAAGCCTGAGGATTACGACCTTAACAGCAAGGTTTTCCTGTCTCACCAAAAATGTATGAACGGCAACGACAAAATGGTTTACTATATCGCCGGTAGATTTAATCTTCCGAAGCATTTCAGAGATTATGTTTATCTGTCGCAGGTAACTCAGCTTGAATGTATTGCTGATGCAACGGAGCATTGGCGCAGAAATAAGGGAAGATGCAACGGCTCGATGTATTGGCAGTTTAACGATTGCTGGGGCGTTTGCTCGTGGTCAAGTATTGACTACTACGGAAATTATAAGGCGCTTCAATACGGCGCAAGGCATTTTAACGAGCCGTTTACAGTATCGTTTGAGGACGATAAGGACGGCGTAAGGCTGTATGTTCTTAACGACAGAATTGAGAATAAGACTGCAACGCTTGAGTATGCTTTGTTTGATTTTAATGACGGAGTTGTTTTGAGTAAAACCGTTGATATTGCAGTTGAGGACAGTCTCGTTGTTGATATTCCGTCGGATTGGCTTTCACGCTGCGATAAGCAACATTCGGGACTTGTTGCAACATTGAGAGAGGACGGAAAAATTGTCAGCAGAAAAACCCTGCTTTTAGATAAGGAAAAGAATTTGAAGCTGCCGAAGGCAAAGCTGAAAACAGTTATTTGCGTTAAAGGCAACACTCTTGAACTGAAAATAAAAACAGATAAGTATGCAAGACTTGTTAAAGCGGAGTGCAGTAAAACTCATCTTCCGTTCTCCGACAACTTCTTTGATTTGCTTCCCGGTGAGGAAAAGGTTATTACAATGACCCTGAACGACGGTATGAACGCAAAGGAAATTGCCGAAAGTATTGTAGTTTACTCGCTTTGCGATATCGAAATGAACAAGAGTAAAATTAATTCTTTCTCAAAGCGTGCAAAGGTTTACTTTTCGCCCGTAAACATCGGCAACGCCGTTCATCACGGTAAGGTGCCGAAGGATATCGACCTCGACTGATTTTTATAATAAAAAACGCCTCTGAAACGGTTTTCGCCGCTTCGGAGGCTTGTTTTATTTTTCATATAGAGTATGCAATACCGACTCAAAATCAACGCCGTAATATCTTGTGTCGGGATTTCTTACGCTTGCCTTTATGCTTGCCAATGTGAAGTCGCCGGCAGTCTTTACTGCCTGTTTTAGCGGCTTTCCCTGCGTTAGCGCGCCCACGCAAACGGAAGAAAAAATGTCGCCTGTGCCGTAGAAAACTCTGTCTACCTTTTCGTGAGTAAAGTAGTCGAACTCTTTGCCGTCGTACGAAACGATTCCGTATTTTTCGTCGAGTGCAATTCCTGTAAGGATAACGTTTTTTGAACCGTTTTCAACAAGAGAGTACACAATGCTTTCTACATAATTACGGTCGTATTCTTTCTTATATTCACGACCTGTAAGCAATGCCGCTTCTGTCAGGTTTGGTGAAATTACATCGGCTCTCGAACAAAGCCTCTTCATTTTTTCTACGAATCTGTCATCAAAGTGCGGATATAAAACGCCGCCGTCCGCCATAGCGGGATCGACAAAAATAAAATTACCGTCGGTTTTGAAGTCGTCAAAAAATTTAGAAACTATGTCAATTTGTTTTTTGCTTCCTAAATACCCTGTATATATTGCGTCAAAATCGAAGCCTTCCTTTTTCCAATGCTCGGAAATGGGAGTAATTTCGTTCGTTAAATCCTTAAATGTGTGCCCCTCAAATATTGTATGAGCCGATAAAACTGCGGTCGGTATAATGCTTGCTTCAATTCCCATTGCGCTGATTATCGGCAGTGCAACGGTAAGCGAGCATTTCCCGACGCAGGATATGTCCTGAATTGTTACTATTCTTTTCATTTTTTGTATTCCTGTTGTTGTTTTTTTGCTATTCTACCATATTATTGTACATTAAAAAATGCACAAATTCAATACTGTTTTCGTATACAGATTGCCGATTGACAAATTTTTTTTGCGATATTATAATGATTTTAGACTTAACGTAAGGATGCTTTTTATGATAAAGGTGTATTTGATTGATATAAGCAGGAAATTTGGCTTTGAGGAATGTATAAAGCATTTTCCGAAAAGATATGAAGACGCTAAACGCTATCGTCATAATGACGATGTGCTTCGTTCTTATGCCGCAGGCGTTCTGCTTTGGAAAGTCCTCGGCTTGGAGGATTGCGATATCGAATACGAAAAAAACGACAAGCCGTTTAGCAGAAAAACCGATATGCGATTTAATATCTCTCACAGCGGAAAATGGGTGGCACTCGCCGTTGATAATGATGAGGTGGGTGTTGATGTCGAAGCACCCAGACAGGAAAGCCTGCGTGTTAAAGAGCGTGTGTTCACTCAAAATGAATTGGAGTATGTGTCCGTTGAGCCTCTTAAAAATTTTACACAGCTTTGGACTCTCAAGGAAGCTGTTATGAAGCATTTAGGTACGGGACTTTCCCTGAATGCAAAGAGCTTTGACGTTATGCCGCTGATTGATGGCAAATCCGTCACGGTTAATAATCAAACCCTTTACGCCTTAACAAAATTCATCGGTGACTATCCCTTGTCCGTCTGCTCAACTAACCCAATCCCCGATTTTGAAATAGTCTGTCTATAATAATAAAAGTCACCCCTTTTGAGTGACTTTTATTTGTTATCGTATAAAATATATTTTGCTTCTTTCAGTATTTTTTCCGTCAGAGTGCATGCCAAAATGCCGATTATTACTCCTGCCGTATTGTGAATAACGTCGTCAACCTCTGCATAGCCGAGATTGAAAGCATACTGTAATATCTCAATAATACTGCTAAATATGAGCGCTGAAATTATCGGCACAGTCCGTTTTTTTCTGCCCTTGATATCAAAGCAGTATGCAAAGCAGCCAAGCGGAAAAAACAGCGCAACGTTCATAAACGCCTCTCTGTAAAATTCTACATTTTCCGTTTCAGCCTTGTAGTAGGTAATGAACGGAATGAGTGAATAACCGTGCGCGGTTTCCGATTTTTCCCGGGAAAAGAGCGTTGCGTAAATTATCAAAGCAATGTATGAGGCGGTGCATAGACTGATGAAAATTCTTTCGGCTTTGTGTGAGCGAAGCACGGTGTGGAATATCGTTAAACAGAATGACGCACCCAGCAGTATTATCGCAAAAGCCGTTAAATTCTGTGCATAGAAATAATGAAACATAAAAACCCTTTAACGAAGCAAAGCTCTTTGATAAAAGTCGAGCGCACCGTCAATAGCTTGCTGTGACGGCTCGGAGAATGGGTCAAGCACGCTGAAAACGTGAGGGAGCTTCTTACCTTCATATTCGTCGAAATCCACAAGCTCACTTTCTATTCCTCTTTCAAGGAAAAGATTGTATGCCGTTACCGTTTGGTCGTGTGCAAGAGTGTCGCCGGAGCTTGTAATGAAGTATGTCGGCGGCATATCGTCGGCATAAATGATAATGTCGCTTATGTCCATAAATTCATATGTAGGCTTTTGCTTGTAATCCTTGCCCCAAAGCATTCTTGTGTATACGCTGAACAATCCGCCGTGATTCATATAAGCAACAGGCGAGGTGAGCGCAAGGCATTTTATGTTTAGATTTGTTTCGCAGGTGCCGAAAATTTCACGAAGCTCAGGGCTTTGATTGAGTACCGTGCAGTAAGCCGAAAGCTGACCGCCTGCGCTGTCGCCCGTGAGCATAACGGTATTTGCGTTTGCCGGGTAATTACTCATATTCTCGCTTATCCAAGCAAGTGCGCTTGCACAGTCCTGAATTTGTTCGTTTACCGTAACATCGGGAACTAAACGGTAGCTGATGCTGAAAACGATATATCCCTTGCTTGCAATTTCCTTGCAGTAGTATTCGTTCAAATCCTTTGTAGCGTACATCCAGCCGCCGCCGTGTATGTCGATTACAACAGGCAAGCCTTCCGCAGGAATTTCACCCTCCGGATAAAAAACGTCAAGCCTGTGGTACGGATTACCGTCTTCAAGGTATTCAATATCCTTGTGAGAAATAATATTCTCAGGCGGAGTTTGCTCTGCGTGAAGCGCAGTATCGGAAGCGTCACAGCTTTTCCACACAATCTGCATTATCTTCAAAATAAGATTGTTTTCAAGACCATGTGCCGAGGTGTGCTTGTATTCGACGGTTTGTGACGTAAGCATACCTCCGACAGGAACAGCCTTGTCGCTTTGGTCATCTACAGGACGCACCATATAGCATATTACGCCTATTCCTAAACCAATTATTATCGCTAAAATTAAAACAATAATCAAAAACACCTTTAATCCCGACACTTTCTTTTCTGCTTTTGATTTTTGGCTCATAAATTTGCCTCCGAACTATTTTTCTAATCTATAATCCCGTATTGCATTTGAATAAACAATATTAAAGGGGCTGTGAAAAATACAGCCCCTAAATTGATTTATGCTTCTTTTTTGAGCTGGCGTTCAAGCCAAGTAGCTCCTAAATCGAGTGCAACGAACAGACCGTTTTTTTCGCTCTTTTTGATAATTCTGTCCTTCGGCGGCAGAGTGTCGTCGGTTGACAGCAGCTGAATTGTAACCTCTTGCGCAAGAGTAATATCCTTTAATTCATTGCTGTTTTTTATCGTGAGATAAACTACATACGGGTCGTTTAAGCTGCCGTAGTAGATTTGCTTTCCTGCCCTAACCAAAGGTCTTCCTTTGTATTCGAGAAATTTTTCTTCTGCCAAAGGTAACCCTCCTTTTCAATTCTTATTTTGACTTTTAGGAATTATCGGTTATCCCAAGTATGACCTTACCATTTCAGCAAGCAGCTCATCACGGTCGATTTTTCTAATCAGGCTTCTTGCGTTGTTGTGGGTGGTAATATATGTGGGGTCCTCCGAAAGAATATAACCGACAATTTGGTTAATTGGGTTGTAGCCCTTTTCCTTCAAAGCGTCATATACGGCAGTCAATGTATCTCTCATGATATCCTCGTTTTCGTTGGCTATCCTGAATGTCATAGTCTTGTCCTTCAATTAACACACCTCCATATAATTCGGTCATATACATAATAAATGTATGTCAAATCAAGTTATATTATAAACATATTTTATATTAATTTCAATACTTTTTTTATTTTTTACATAAATGGCGGAAAAAACTTGACTTGTTTGAAGCAAAAGGGTATAATTTATTGTAAATGTATCGGCAATGAACAGGTGTAAGTAGACGTGCGATTGGAATTGAAGAGAGTGTATGGTCGGTGAAAATACACATTCTGCGTATGTTGAATTTCAGCCTGCGAGCTCTCTGCGAGAAACTAAGCAGAGCGTAACCCTGCGTTAAAGGGCAGAGAGGCACACTTTTTTATGTGCAATTTGAGTGGTACCGCGGAATTTTTCGTCTCAATTATTTGAGGCGTTTTTATTTTTTTACGGAGGGAATTATGGAACAAAAGATTAAAGAGCTTAAGGATAAGTTCGAGCAGGAGCTCGGCTCAATTGCCGACCTTGCACAGCTTGAGGAAATTCGTGTTGCGTATCTCGGAAAAAAGGGAAGCGTAACCGACCTTATGAAAATGATGAAAAGCCTTACGGCAGAGGAAAAGAAGGAATTCGGTCAGAGAGTGAATGAGCTTAAATCAGCCGTTGCTCAAAGAATAACCGAGAAAACCTCGGAAATGAAGCAAAAGGAAATTCAAAAGGAAATTGAGCTTATGCCTGAGCTTGACCTGTCTGTTCCCGCAAAGCTCAGCCAAGGTTCGTATCACCCTGTAACTCTTGTTCAGCGCAGATGTGAGCAGATATTCAAGTCAATGGGCTTTACTGTTGAGGACTATCCGGAGGTTGTAACCGACTATGAGTGCTTCGAGGCTGTTAATGTACCGAAGGACCACCCTGCACGTGATATGCAGGATACCTATTATCTCACGAACGGTCAGCTTTTGAAGTCGCAAACCTCGGCGGCTCAAAACGCAATTTTGCGTAAATACAAGGACGCGCTGATTGAAAACGGCACACCTATTAAAGCAATTTTCCCCGGTAGATGCTTCAGAAATGAAGCAACCGACGCCTGTCACGAAAATACTTTCTTCCAAATGGAGGGTATGATGGTCGGCAAGGATATTTCTATTTCAAACCTTATTTACTTTATGAAGACAATGCTTTCACAGGTATTTGAAAAGGATATTAAGGTTAGACTTCGTCCGGGATTCTTCCCGTTCGTTGAACCGGGCTTCGAGCTTGATATAAGCTGTCTTATTTGCGGCGGCGAGGGCTGTCCGAGCTGTAAGCACAGCGGTTGGCTTGAGCTTTGCCCCTGCGGTATGATTCACCCTGAGGTGCTTCGTATGGGCGGTGTTGACCCCGAAGAATACACAGGCTTTGCCTTTGGCTTGGGTCTTACAAGACTTGTTATGATGAAATACGGTATTAAGGATATTCGTGATTTGAATGGCGGCAGCCTAAAGGCTATGAGCCAGTTCACCGATGATGAATAAGAAAGGGGAGTGACATTATGTTTTTATCTATGAATTGGATTTCGGACTTCGTTGATTTGTCCGGACTTGATAAGCTGAAATTGATTAATCAGTTTTCTCTTTCAACCGCCGAGGTTGAGAATGAAATATTTTTCAAGGGTGAAGATTTATCGGGCGTTGTTGTTGCCGAAATTAAATCTGTTGAGCCTCATCCCGATTCAAAGAAGCTCCACCTTTTGAAGGTTGACGCAGGCGAGAGCGAGCTGACAGACGTTGTTTGCGGCGCACCGAATGTAAGAGTCGGTATGAAAACGGCGTTCGCAAAGGTCGGCGCAAAGCTCGGAGAAATTGAGATTGCACCCCGTAAACTTGCTGGCTATACCTCCTGCGGTATGTGCTGCAGTGAAAAGGAAATCGGTATTTCCGACGATAACAGCGGTATTATGGAGATTACCGACGATATTCCAAACGGTACCGACCTTAAAGATGTTTACGCTATCGACGATATTATTTTTGAGGTTGATAATAAGTCGCTTACAAACCGCCCTGATTTATGGGGACATTACGGAATTGCCCGTGAATTTGCAGCCCTTGCAGGCAGAGAATTGAAGCCGCTTGATGTCATTGATACTGCAAAATACGACAATCTGCCAAAGGTTGATATGAAAATCGAAGATCCTCTATGTCAGAGATATTCCTGTATGCAGATTGAAAATGTAAACAGAAGCGTGTCGCCTGTTAATATGCGTATTCGCCTTTATTACTGCGGTATGAGAGCAATCAATTTCCTTGCCGATCTAACTAACTATCTTATGCTTGAAATGGGACAGCCTATGCATGCGTTCGATAGCCGTAAGGTAGAAAAGATTAGAATTAAGCGCTTTGATGAGCCGTTTACATTCCAAACTCTTGACGGTGTCGAGCGTAATATCGACGAAAACACACTTATGATTTGCTCGGATAATACTCCTGTTGCCATCGCAGGTATTATGGGCGGTCTTGACAGCGAAATCGTTGACGATACTACAACTCTTACTCTTGAATCTGCTACCTTTGACGCCGCTTCAATCCGTAAATCAACCGTTCGCCTTTCCCACAGAACAGATGCTTCTATGAGATACGAAAAGAGCCTTGACCCTGAAATGACAACCGTTGCAATCGCAAGATTTGTAAAATTGCTTCAGGACTCCGACAGCGAGGTTAAGGTCGTTTCATCACTTACCGACGACTACGCTTATCACTATCCTAAGATTGAGCTCGAATTTGATAAGGCTTTTGTTGATAAGTATACGGGTATTAACATTCCTAATGAAACAATTCTTAAAACCCTTGCTTCTCTCGGCTTTGAAGCAAGCGAAAGTAACGATGATTTCAGCGTTGTTGTTCCATCTTGGAGAGCAACGAAGGACGTTACCATTAAGGCTGATATTATCGAAGAAATCACACGTATTTACGGCTATGATAATTTTGAGATTAATACCGCAAACGCTCCGCTTTATCCTGTAAAGCCCGATATTGAAAAGACGGTTGAGGACAGAATTAAGGACTTGCTTGTCAAGAGCTTTTCACTTCACGAGCTTCATTCCTACGTTTGGAGCTATTACGACGAGCTTAAAGCAATCGGACTTGAGCCGAGCGGCGTAATTAAACTTGAGGGTGCAACGAATCCGAATATCGAAACTATACGTGATTCGATTATTCCGACCCAGCTATGTCAAATAAAGAGTAATACCTCGTTCTCACCGAACTTCGGTATTTTCGAGATTGGCAGAGTTGTAAGCGCAGTTGATGAAAACAATCTTTGCGTAGAAAACAAGATGCTTGCCGTAACATTGTTCAGCAAGACTCAAAACGTTGCTTCTCTTTATTATCATTTGCGTGATATTCTTGCAACAATGTCCGACGATATTAAGCATAAGCCTTTGACTTTTGAAGCGAAGCAGGCAACAAAGGATTACCAGCATCCGAGAAATCTTAACAAAATTTTCTGCGACGGTGTTGAAATCGGTGAAATCGGTATTGCTCATCCTGCCGTATCGAAGAAGATAGACAAAAAGGCTGCTATCGTTTTTGCTCAAATTGATGTTGGAAAGTTTGCGAAAATAGAGAACGCTTCGATCTCTTATGAGGAACCGTCGAAGTTCCCCGAAATGGAAATTGACCTTTCGTTCGTATCTCAAAGGTTTGCTCCTATTGCCGAGGCAGTCAAACTTGTGAACAGTTCGCTCATAAAGAAAATTGAGGTAACCGATATCTATGATGACGAAGCAGACGGAACAAAATCAATAACCACCCGTCTGACCTTTGCGCATCCTGAAAAAACTCTCACCCGTGAGGAAGTTCAGGAGGTTACCGATAAAATAATAAACGCCCTTAAGGAAAAGAATATTTCTCTAAAAGGTTGATATTTCTAAACGCTCTCTGCGCTCAACGGCACAGAGAGTGTTTTTTTATAATGGCTAATTGTTGTTTTTCACCAAAAAAGTATTTGATATTTCCTGATAATATGATATAATTTACTAAAAGGTGGTGCTGTTATGGCTGAAAATTTGATTGATAATTCTCAAAAGAAATATGTTGAGAAAAAGGAATTAGTAAACTTTCTTTCGGGTCTTGCGGGTCAAAATCTTGTTTATTCGCTCATAGGCGGCTCGTTTTTTACGTATTTTATGACGGATATTGCTCTGTTTCCTGCACTCACTGTTTCGGTTTTGCTTATTGTTATGAAGGTGTGGGACGGAATAAATGACCCGATTGTCGGCTCGTTTATCGACCGTCATACATTTGCAAACGGCGAAAAGCTGCGACCGTTTTTGAAATATACTCCGCTTCCTGTCGGCGTGTTCACAGTCTTTCTTTTCCTCGTGTTCAGTACCGATGATAATTTACTTTGGCTGAGAGTGTCGTATTTCATCATTATGTATATTTGCTGGGATTTGGCATATACCGTTCAGGATGTCAGCGTGTGGGGAATTACCGCAACCGTTTCTCCCAATTCGTCAGAAAGAGACAGATTTGTTCAATGGTCAAGAACTATCGGAAGCATTGTTTACGGCGCATTCAGTACCGTTATTCCTATGGCGCTTGAAATGATTGCAAATTCCTTCGGTATGAGTATGGCACTCGTAACTCTCGTTTTTGCCGTTATTTTCGGCTTGGGCGGCGCAATGCTCAGCTATCGTTGCAGCTACGTAAAAGAAAGAATTACCGTTGTGAAAGAGGAACAGCAGGAAACTCTGCGTGAAAGCTTTTTGCTTTTGTTTAAGAATAAAATGCTTTTGCTTGTTACGCTCTCTAATCTGTTCGGCTCACTGGGATTCGGCATTTCACTTGTTACATATTTCTTTAAGTACGAAATACCCGGTGATTTTTTGGGCAACGGTCTTATTGGCGCACTTGGTCTTACTACTATCTATTTTATTGTTACGGGACTTCCGAGCTTTATCGGTATGCTTTTTGCCGACCAAATGAAAAGATGGCTCGGCGGCTACCGAAATGTGCTTATTTTCATTCAAATATTCAACATTGTTGCAAGAACTGTAGCATTTTTCGTAGGCTTTGAGGGCAAAAAGCTTTGGCTGTCTATGATCATTATTGGTATAGGCAGTATTCCGTCAGGTGCGTCGTCAATCGCACAGACCTCAATTTTCTGCGACAGTATCGACTATATGGAGTGGAAAACAGGCAAGAGAACCGAGGGTATTACCTTTTCTATGCAAACCTCGTTTACTAAAATTTCAAGCGGAATAACCTCCGGACTGGCAACCCTTGCGTTGCATCTTTTGGGATATAGAGCAATAGATAACGCCGAGGTTTATATCGGAACTCAAACCGCCGCCTTTGACAGCTGGATATGGCCGCTTGTTGTTCTGACCCCTGCAATAGCGAGCGTACTGTTCATAATTCCGCTTTTGTTTGTTGATTACACAAAGGAAAAAAGAGCGCTTGTCGAAAGCGACCTCAATGCTCGCCGTAACTCATTACCCGAATCCGGCAAATCGCCTTATGTAAAGCAAAATTCGGAAAAATAATATAAGAAAAAGCCTGCAAACGATTTCGTTTGTAGGCTTTTTTGGCGGAGACGGCGAGATTCGAACTCGCGGGGGATTGCTCCCTAACTGATTTCGAGTCAAGTGTCAAAAAACGAACTTAGCGGAATTTAACGGAAGATAAAGGAGATAAAGAGAACCCCGAAAGCACCGATGTTTTAAGGGTTCTTTCGGTTTTTATATCCAAAAAAGCAGTGAAAATCAGGGTCTAAAAGTCTTCTCCGATTTCGCCGAGTTCTAATGGATTTTTGGAAAAGTCTATTAGATTTTTTTATAGAACTACGCCTATTTTGACTCCAAAATCACCTGTTTGGCAGTGCAAGAAAAACACCGGTTGAGCCGGACAACACCCAAAATCGTGTTGGTTAATTCTTCTTGAAAGTGATAATTTGTTTTACACACTGATAACACAAAGCCCCGGCTAAAATATAAGATTTACTCATTTTAGCTGAAATTTTCATCTTCTAACTTTGAAATGTCATAAATAATATTGCGGTTTTATATTGAAATGTCAATATTATTGTGCTATAATACATTTGAAAAGTTTTGACGGAGGAATTTTTATGCTATATCGTAAGATAGAATCTCTCATTGAAGAGCATTTAAAATCTGATTCTAAAAAGATTCTTTTAATCGACGGCGCCCGTCAGATTGGCAAAACCTATATCATTAACCATGTAGGTAAAAAACTTTTTGAAAACTATATAGAAATCAATATGATTGCCGATTCTTTGGGCGACCGACTTTTTGAAAATACTAAAACCGTAGAAGATTTTTATCTGCAAGTCAGTATGCTTGCAGGAAATAAAATGAAGAATAAAGAAAACACTCTGATTTTTATTGATGAAATTCAAGTCTATCCTCATTTACTCACTCTGCTCAAATTTTTGTCGCAGGATAATAAGTTCACTTATATTGCAAGCGGATCGCTTTTAGGTGTTACGCTATCGCAAACCACATCAATCCCAATGGGCAGTATTCGAAAGGTTAGAATGTTCCCGCTGGATTTTGAGGAATTTCTTTATGCTAACGGAATGAACGAACTTGCGATTTCCTCAATGCGCAAAAAGTTTGAACGATTTGAAGCATTAGATGAGTCCATGCACAATAAAATGCTGGATTTATTCCGCAAATTCTTGCTTGTAGGCGGATTGCCCGATGCGGTTAACGCCTATCTTGAAACAAAAAACATTCAAGCAGTCCGCGATATACAAGATGAAATTCACGATTACTATGCTGCAGATGCTTCAAAATATGATGATGAAATGAAATTGAAGATTCGTAGAATTTATGACCTTATCCCCTCTAATATGGAGAATAAGAAAAAAAGAATTGTTGTACAAAGCATTGAGAACAAGAGGGGTAAGACGTTCAATAATTATGCCGATGAATTCGATTATCTTATAAGCGCAGGTATCGCACTGAATGTTCAGGCGATTTCTAATCCGACATTCCCCCTGATCGAATCTACCGGAAAGAATCTGCTTAAACTTTATCTGAATGATGTCGGTATTCTTACGGGCATTCTTTACGGAAATAACATCCGAGCTGTGCTGAATGATGAGAGAAGTATCAATCTGGGATCTGTTTATGAAACAGCTGTTGCGAGCGAATTAATCGCTCACGGTCATAAGCTATTTTATTATGACAATCGCAGCAAGGGTGAAGTTGATTATCTTATTGATGACTATGATAGTCTTTCTGCTGTACCGATTGAAGTAAAGTCCGGTAAGGACTATACCGTGCATAGCGCATTAAACACATTTGTTCAAAACGAAGATTATCATATCAAAAAAGCATTCGTTGTATCTAACGAAAGAAATGTCACACAAAACGGCAAAATAACTTATATACCAATCTACTACATTATGTTTTTTAACGCTGATTGGGGCAATAAGAATTTGCAGTTCTAAAATGAAAGTGTTATGGGTAAATCGCCCTCGGTGCTCGGCTCATCCTCTGTGCTCTGCATGAGCGAGCGCCTTTCTGCCTTCGACAGAGATAACCTCATCGTCCCGATTGGGGTGACATCAGAAAATATTTTAATATATTTTAATGTAAACTTAGCATTTGAGAATGCAAATAACAAGGAAAATTAATTTTGTCTTGAATACAAAAGAAAATTGAAAAAATTCGTAAAGTCCTTTAAATCGGACACAGAATTTTGTATAATTAGAGTAAATTTATGCTTAATTGCCAAAGTGAAGCACAGATTTTTACGGGAATACAGAGATATTAATTGGAGGAACAAAAAATATGAGTGTTACAAATCAAAACGCTAAAGCAGTGCAGTTGCAGGCACTTGAGATGGCAAGAGAATATATTGAAAATAATCAAGAAATACCGAATGAAATTTCTCATATTCTTTTTCCACCTGAAAAACGTGAGTATGAATTGACATATTGGGGAAAAGAAAGCCGAGAACAAATTTTGTCACAAACTATTCCCGTCCCGTTGCAAGAAGATAGAATTTTTCCTCCAAATGCAACAGTTAATTCTAACGAATGGATTAACAAGTTGATTTTCGGAGAAAATCTGCAAATTTTAAAAACCCTAATTCAAATGAAAAAGGACGGGAAACTTAAGAATACAGATGGAACAGATGGTGTTAGATTAATATATATAGATCCTCCGTTTGCTACTAGACAGGAATTTAAGGTGAATGGCGAAGAACAAGTGGCCTATGCTGATAAATTATCAGGTGCTGCATTTATAGAATTTATACGCAAGCGATTAATACTAGCTAGAGAATTATTGACAGATGATGGAAGTATTTTTGTTCATTTAGACAACAAAATGGTTCATTATATAAAAGTAATTATGGATGAAGTGTTTGGAAAAAATAATTTTCAAAGAGAAATTATTTGGCAATTAAGTGGCGTTTCTGGATTTAAAAGTTTAGCTGAGAATTTTGTACGAGGCCATGATACAATATTATATTATTCTAAATCTAATAATAGAATATTTAATAAGGAGTTTTTACCGTACTCAGAAAAACAATTAAAAAGATTTTCTTCGGTTGATGAAGATGGTCGCCGATATAAAAGTATTACTAAAGAAAAACGGTTATATTTGGATACAGCAAAAGGTGTTCCTGTTTCAGATGTTTGGCAAGATATCGCAAGTTTTCAAACAATTGTAAATTCACCTGAAATAGTAAATTACCCGACTCAAAAGCCAGAAAAATTATTGTATAGAGTTATTAATTCAACTACGAATATAGGCGATTTGGTTTTAGACTTTTTTGCTGGTAGCGGTACAACGCCTGCTGTAGCCGAAAAACTAGGACGTCGTTGGATAGCTGTAGATGTTGGTAAATATTCTATTTATACAATCCAAAAGCGCTTGTTACAAATAAATAATATTCGTCCGTTTATGTTGTATTCTGGCGGTTTATACGATGCTGAAAAATTAAACAAATTTGATAATGAAAACTGGAAATTGTTTGCACTTCAATTATGGAATTGTCAAGTGGTAAAAAATACAATTCGGGGATTGGAGTTTGATGGAGAGAAAGATAATTGTTTAGTTAAAGTATATTCACCTCAAGAATTAAAAAAAGACAATATGAAGATTTCATATGAAACAATTAGTGAAATAGATGTAATTCTTGGCGGTAATGTTGGTAATGAGATTTTCATAATAGCGCCACAAGGACAGTTTACATTTGCCGAAGATGAGGTAGAAATTAAAGATAGAATATATCATATTTTGCGTGTTCCATATTCTATGCTCGCCAAATTTACTGAAAATTTCACTCCACCTAAACAGCCTCGTGATATCGATTCTGTAAATGAAATTGTTGACTCTGTTGGTTTTGATTTTATTCAGCCACCACAAGTGGATTTTAAAATAGTAAAGAACACTTTACAAATCAAAAAATTTAGGAGCAACAGTAGAATAAAGGGCGAACAAAAAACAGAACTTGCAATGGTTTTGATCGACTATAATTATAATGGTGAAATATTTGATATTGACGATATTCTTTATAACAAGGATTTATATGTAAAGAACACAAAAACAAAAGAAAGTCAGTTGAAAAAATCTATTAAGATTAAAACCATAAATAAAAAAGCCATGTTTATTTTTATTGATAACGCAGGTAATGAAAAGAGGGTTGTAATTGATGGAACAAAATAAAATTAAAATCAAAGAACAAGATTTAGTATTAAATGTTGGGAATAATGTTGATTTAAGTAAGTGGGATGAAAGTAAATACGATAAATTTGTTTTAACTTTAACAGATGGCCGAAAATATCAAGAAGAAGCTATTTATGCAGCATTACGATTTATGTGCGGTAATCAATATAGGAATATTGAAGATTTAGCAAAAGAAAATTATTCTAATAATTATCATCTTAAAGACAAATATTCAACAGAGAAAAATTTCATTAATAAGTTATTTTTTAAAAATACTTATACTGCAAACTTGGATTTAGCAACAGGCACAGGAAAAAGTTGGGTATTATATGGACTCGCCACAATAATGTTAAGTGCAGGATTTGTTGATCAAGTTCTTGTTCTTGTACCAAGTATCACTATAGAGCGTGAGTTAAAAAACAAATTTGAAACTTTCGCTGCTGATAGCAAATTAAATAGTTGCTTATCCACACCTCCTCCTAGAATTATTGCCAGCGATGAAAGTGTTGTCAAAGGATGTATCTGTGTAGAAAATAGAGATGCTATTTATAAAAATTCTCGCAGTTCAATAACGGATAGTTTAATCGGAAAGGGTGAGAAAACACTCGTTTTGAGTGACGAATCGCATCATATTTATTACACAGAGCAAAATCAATGGAAAAACTTTATAGAAACTATTAAACCTAAATATAATATCGGAGTATCGGGTACTTGTTACTATAAAGATAATGATTATTTTGTGGATGTAATCTATCGATATTCTTTAAAGCAAGCAATAGATGATGGTTGGGTTAAAAATGTTTCATATATTATAAAAGAAAATATGCCAACTAAAAAAGAAGACCAATGGCAAGTTATTATCAATTCACATAATGAAATTAAGGAAAAATTAAGTTCTAAAAACATCTTGCCTATTTCTATTGTTGTAACCGAAAAAACCTCCTCGTGTGACGCACTTGCGAGAAGATTTAAAAACTACCTTAAGGATAACTTTAAATTATCTGATGATGAAGTTAACGAAAGAGTTTTAGTTGTTCATTCCAAACCGAATGTAGCTGGTGACAGGGCAAGATTGAAAGATGTAGATTCAAGCACATCTAAAGTTGAATGGATTTTTTCTGTTTCTATGCTTACAGAGGGTTGGGATGTTAAGCGCGTATTTCAAATAATTCCTGATGAAGAAAGAGCGTTTAATTCAAAGTTGTTAATTGCTCAAGTTTTGGGTAGAGGACTTCGTATACCATCAAACTGGAATATGATGTTTGGCAAGCCTGAGGTAATAGTTTTCAATCATGAAAAATGGTCACTTGCAGTTAAAAAACTTGTTGATGAAATATTGGAAATAGAACGCCGTATTTCAACGAAAATTGAACCTAATTCGGAATTTCATTTTGAAATTTGCAATTGTGAATATAAAAAAGATCCTATAGCTTCCCCTAAAAAGAAGGAAAAGGTTGGTCTTTATAATTTGTTTGATAAAGGTTATATAACATTACCAACCGTATCACCGGAAGAAACAGTTGAAATAGAGCTTTCTAATCTAAAAAATGAAAGCAAAACATGGAACACAAAACTAAAACATAAGACTATTAGCATTGAAGATATGGCTTTAAAAATGTGGGATAGATTTAGAGATGTTCCGGACGACGAAGGTTTGGGGTTGGCAGAACAATATCAAGAGAAGTATTCGATTGAAAAATTAGAGGAAATAATTAAGCACTCGTTAGAAGAAAGTGGCAATACTGTAATAACAGATTCATTGTCTAACAAATTTATTTCTGCTATGTCTACTGCTTGGCGCCAAGGCTCAACCTATGTAACTTATAGTACAAATCCGGACAAATACTTTGTTGTATCTACGAGAGATATGGGCAGTGAATCAACAAGTGCCAGCTTATTAAAAAACAGTAATACATTATTTTGGACTGATGATACAAAAGGATATTTGTCAGACGAAGAAACAGAGTTTTTTGATGAAATCATAGACACGAGTAATGGATATAAACAGAAAAAGGTGTCAAATAAAAATAAATTTAAAACCATAACCTCGTTATGTTTTTCGAATCATGATCCAGAAAAGAAATTTATTGATGGATTAATAGATAATTCTGATATGATTACTGCTTGGATAAAGTCTCCATCCAAAAATTTTTATTCCATAGATTACTCATGGAAGAAAAATCCTAGGCATGGAGAAGCAATAAGGTATGACAAATTTAATCCGGATTTTATTCTAAAAATCAATGATAATATAATAATTGTTGAAATAAAAGGCGATGAAGAAATACAATCGCCACATGCGGAGAATATAGGTAAGCACAATGCAGCTATTGAGCATGTTAAGTTGATTAATAAGTATCTTGGCGAAAATGTTTATAAATTTACTATGTTGACGCCTAAAAATTATCATGCTTTTTTTGAAAGCATAAAAAATAAAACCTTCTTGAAATTTAATAGTGAATTGGATGTAGAAATTCAAAAAGGTCAGAGCGAATAAAAAGCTGGACTTGTCGCCTCCTTTGTGGTATGTGTTTGTACTGCAAAGGAGGCAATTTTTATGACAACACTTGAAGATTTATACTACGGCAACATAAGTCCACACGAAAGGTATATCAAGAGAGGAACGAGAGTGGATAAGCTTGTTAAGATGATATGCAAAAACGAGGAAGAACTCAATGCTGGTCTGTCAGAGAAGCAAAAAGAAACTTTTGAAAAATTCAAGGACTGCACAAGCGAACTGTCCTGCATCACCGAGCGTGAAGCGTTCAGCTCGGGATTCATCCTCGCAACACGCATAATGGTCGAAGTAATGGAAGGCTTAGGAACGGTGGAAGAAATATAAAAATGCCCACTGGATGCGGCGGTCAGGCACTGAACCTTGCCACAACATCTGGTGGGTAATTTATTGTTTTGCCTTTGTAGGCGTTTGTTTCATCTGAAACGGCCTACGGGTCGATAAAACTATTTCTGTTCGGTTGTACGGGGCTTTTTATAAAACGGCAGCTTGGGTTTAGCGTTATGCTTATTCACTTTGGATAGTTCCTCCAAGGGAATAGCATAAAACTTTTCTTTAATAAAATTACCGTTCATATAACCGATAATTTTTGTAACTTGTTCAGCGTAAACACCGGTCACATCAAACTCGGCAAGGCGAATGACCTGAAAGCGGTGTTTACCAATGGTGGTATGAATGATCTCTCCGGCTTCGCCTTCTCCGTAGGGAGTATAGGCGTAGGTCACCGACTGCACCTTTTTCTCACCGTTTTCTTTAACAATAACCATATCCGTTTGCTTTAGGGAAACACCGTCGCAGAAGCCCAATTCACAAAGTTGCTTTGCAAACTTTTCGATTGCTGTCTTGCGTTTTTTCTCAATGCTCTTCTCACCCGAAGCACCTTGCTTCATAGCAATCTCCGCATAGGTGCTCGGTTTGAAAATACCGAAGCAATCGAAACAAACACCGAGCGACAGTGATAATATTTGCTTATCCTTAGGTGAAATTTTATCGGCGACCTCACGAAAATACTCACGGCAAATATTCCGCCAAGCCTCTTGAAACAGAGATATAGACGGATCTTCAATAAGCTCGTTCGAGATAGCACCGTCAAGTTCTTCCTCATCATCTTCTGCCGGTACGATGCCGATGGGATACTCGGTAGCCTTGCCGATGACAATAAGCTCGGTGACCTTCTCCTCAGTAAACCCTGTTTCTTTTACGATGAGAGCAATACGCTCATTGGTAGAAAGCTCAGGATTGTTATTATAAATGCTCATAACCTTTCGCAAATCATTATATCCGTTTTGCGTTGGCACGGTACAGGCATTTTTGGTTGTGCGGATATAATCAAGTTGTTTATGGTGTGCTGCCTTTTTTATATACTGCAAAAGTGGAATAGGATCGAAGGTATCATAATCAAGAAAAGCAAACCACAGTGTCTCTAAAAAGATTTGTTTGATATCCTCGGAATCGTCCTCGGTTAAGTTATAACGGCTGACAAAATGCTCGGCACGGTTGTGAAGCACAGGCTCGTAAGTTTTGATAAATGCTTCAAAATATCCTTTATCACGGCTCTCAAGCGCCTTAATAAAATACTCGTTCAGGTCATCGAACTGCACACCGCTTTTATCGGTCTCGGTAAAGGTAGATGCGAGTTCGATTTTTTCTTTGCAGAAATATTTTATATGCAAAATCTCATCGTTGATTTCCCAAAGCTTAAGTTTTCCCGACCGAACGGAAGATAAAATATCGTTCCATATTTCAGGCTCACGCAACCGCTTGTCCGTAATACCGCAAAGCAGTTTGTTTGCAACTTTTATATATTCTGCGTTCATCCTCGCACCTCCTTTCAAAGAATAAGGATATTATTATTTTTTGCCGAGCAATCGTTTCGCCTCGGCAAAGATATGATCTAAAGCCATATCCTGTTCGTACCCATTCTCAGCGTAATCGAAATCAATTTGTGCCTGCTCAAAATAACGGTTGATAAGCTCGCTTGCTTTAAGGCAGGTCTCCATATCGTATTTTGCATTTGGTTTGTTATTATTCGTGAGATATTTTTCACGGCGGATAGAGTCTTTTCTGTGTTTCCAAGTGACATAACCGCGCCCGTCTGATTTCTTTTGCTTTGGCATATTTAATTTGTTTTTAGCGACGTAAGCGCAAGGAACACCGTACTCCGGATTGACTGTGCTGCAATACAGTTGTTTACGCGCCGTCTCCATAAAGAAAAATTTATTACAGATCCCGCATTGCCAAGAGTAGTGTCCAACAGCAAGCCCCTCAAACATATCGGTAACATAAAAGTTCAGCATACGGTCGAAATGGATTCGGCGACCGAGCATAGCTAAGCCATCTTTATTTTTTATTATAACGGGTGCCATCCAAACGCCCGGCTCAAGCGTAAAGTTGTGTGTGAAATCGGTCACATTCATATCTTCGAGCCACTGTAAAATTCCCTCGTGGGAAAAGAACTCTTTTGTATACCCGGCGAGAAGCACTTTGTCGCGAAAACCGTTTTCGGTGAGATTTACAAAATAGGTCTTCGCAATGTTATAAAAATTGACGGTGTCAGTACAAAGGTACATATAGGATTTTATAAACTCTGTGAGAATAATAGCTTGGTCATACATTTCCGTGCCTTCGGGTACAAAATTAATGTTAGGAATCGGCATAGAAGAAAAACTGTGATTCCACTCCTTAATTTTAGCATCACTGAGAAGAAAATTAATGTAATCGTATTCGCCGTTGATGTTAAAGTAAGAAAACGGTTTAATTTTTTTAATAACCTTTATTGTTTTTTCAATCGTTTCTCTGATGCTTATAAAAAGCTCATCGCTGTAGTTTTCTGAATTCAGACGGCTATATAAGGTAATTAATTCATTGCCCACGTCGCCGATAGCAGGCTGTTTGTCTACGGGAATGTTTAATATATCGTGCGTGATAATTCCGAGCGGCAAAGATTGTCCGCCTATGATAAATTTATCGTCAACGAAGTCGATAGAGAATTTATAAAAATTCGCATCGCCGATCGGTTTTGTTTCGATTGCCCTCATGCGCTTCCCCCGCACTATAATTTTACAAAACGGTCTGTACCATAAACCATACTCTACGATAATTATATCACAAAAATATTTCGTTGTCATTAAAAATCACAATTTTTTTAGAAACGATTTTTAACGCTCACAATATTTTATGTAATTTTCGATTTTTCAGCCATTAGATAATTAGGAGAGCGAAAGCACTGGTTCCGCGGCTGATGTTTTCGCTCTTACTTTTTTGTGAAAGGAGAAATTCCTATGGCTGATAAAAACGCAAAACTTGCTGTCATTGACGGCGAAACCTTGATGGACATGAAACTGCCCCCGACAAAGTTTTGTGTAGAAACCTTGTTGCCGCAAGGTATGTGTATCCTCGGCGGCGCTTCCAAGATAGGCAAATCGTGGTGGGTGCTGGATCTGTGCATCCGCATTGCAAAGGGTGAACCGATGTGGGATTTAAAAACGACAAAGGGAACAACCTTGTATCTTTGTCTTGAAGATACCCTGCGCCGTGTTCAGAATCGCCTTCTGTGTATCACGGACGAGGTTCCTCCCAATGCGTTTTTTGCTACCTCTGCCGGAACTTTATCAGATGGGCTGTGCGAACAGATTCGTGAATTTGTGAAAGAGCATCCCGATACCGTTTTCGTTGCGGTTGATACTTTTCAGATTGTGCGCAACAACAGTATCGATACCTCTTACGCAAACGACTACGATGAAATTCGGTTGCTGAAACAGTTGGCAGACGAACTAAATATTTGTCTTCTGCTTGTGCATCACCTTCGTAAGCAGGGCGACAGCGATCCGTTCAATAAGCTGACCGGCACCACAGGTATCGTAGGCGCAGTCGATACTGCTTTTGTTCTTGACAAGAGCAAGCGCAATGCTGACAGTGCCACACTCTACTGCACAGGTCGTGACGTGGAAGACCGTCAGCTCGAACTGCAGTTTTCCAAAAAGGATTTCGTTTGGAAAATGCTTCGTGACAGTATGGAGAACCGTGAAATGCTTTTGCCGAAAGAGATGGAACTGCTGATTGATTTTATGAAAACAAAAAAATCTTACAGCGGCAGTAACACCGAATTCTGTGAAATGTATAACACGCATACCGAGCAGTCAATATCGCCGAGAGGACTCAAGCGATTGATGAACCTTTGGGAGTACAGTCTCATTGATTTCGGTTTGAGTTTTCGCAGTCACCGTAGTAACGGAGTCAGGCTCTTGGAAGTAAATTATTCTTCCTCTGCCAGTGACGATAGTGTCGTTCATGACGAATAAAAAGGGGCCTCCCAAAACATTCGTCCCAAGCGTTCCTTTCGTCCCTGTGAGCGATTTGTAGGCGATTTGTGGGGCGTTTGGCAAGAGAAATGCATAAACACCCCACTGAAGATTAAAATGCAAATTTGGGGCGATTGTGAGAACTTCGGTTTTTCATTTCCCAGACTTTAGTCTGGGGCAAGCAGAGCGTCCGGCTGTCCGCCTGACCGCTGAAATTTCGGGCGGTAGCCCGAACCCACTATTATTACGAAAGGAATGATAAAAATGAGTGAAAAAAGACGGCGTGATAACACGCTGACCATTCGCCTTACCAGTGCCGAAAGGGAACGCATCGAGCGAAATGCAAAACGCGCTAAGCGAAGCCTTACCGACTATATTGTTTCGCTTTCGCTCGAAATACCCATCCAAGTTGCAGAGGATGTAAAACCGTTGCTGATCGAACTCAAGCGCATCGGCAACAACCTGAATCAGATTGCAACGAAGATAAATTCGGGTGTGTTTCAGTCGTATGATTTTCAAGATGTGGTAGACGAACAGAAGAAAATCTACGAACAACTGTTAGAGATTGCGAGGAAGGGATAATGGCAACCGTAAATTTTATTCCCGAATCCAATCAAAGTATCAGCGCAATGAAGGCGGTGATAGATTATTGTTTGCAACAGAAAAAGGTTGCAGACGAGGACAGCGGTCGCAGACTTGTGGGCGGCGTAAATTGCAACGGCGAGAATTCTTTCACAGAATTTATGGTGACAAAGAACGCGCATAAAAAGAAGGGCGGTATTACTTTTTATCATTACGTTCAATCCTTTTCACCGAAGGAAAATGTTTCTGCCGAGCAGGTTCACAAAATCGGTTTGGAGTTCGCAGAAAAAGCGTGGCCAGGACATGAAGTTTTAGTGACTACCCACACTGATGCCGAGTACCTTCATAATCACTTTGTTATAAACTCTGTGCATTATGAAAACGGCAATAAGCTCAGGCAGAACCCCGGAACGCTGAATCGGTTACGAACACTCAGCGACAGCATCTGTAACGAACACGGGCTTAGTGTTTTAAAACCGTATAGAAAAGATGGTGCAAATATTTCAAGCCGAGAGTACCGCGCCGCCTCCAAAGGCGAGAGTTGGAAATTTAAATTGATTGCCGACATTGACTTTGTTATGAACCGAAGCGGTAGCCGAGCGGATTTTATAAGAGAAATGAAACGGCTCAGCTATCAAGTTACGTGGACAGATGAAAGAAAATATATCACTTTCACTTGCCCAAACGGAATGAAGTGCAGGGACATACGACTGCACGATGACAAATATCTGAAAGGAGTATTAGAGTATGAGTTCACAATCAGGAAACGGCTCACAGCAGAACACGGCGGTGGATATGCTGAGGCAGAAAAATGCACGGACGGTATCCGAACTGGCACAGATTCCGTATCAGCCGCAGGTGTATGCGATCCCGATAGAACAGCGCAAGCGGGAGAGCCAACTGCTGGAGGATGCGACGGAGTTTCAGCCGAAGCTGTATCAGCTGATAGACAGATTGGCGACACGGGAAGAGCTGACCGACCACTGCACAGAGATACAGAATATAGAGTCGGAATATATGGAGAGAACGTTTCAGGAGGTGGTGAATACCAATGCGGATACAGTGGCTCAGATGCAGACGATGGTAGAACAGGCTGGGAAGAATCAAGAACGGTTTATTTCGGATTGCTCCGAAACCCTTTCGTGGAGTACCAAGGCTCTGGACAGTACGATCGAGAATCTGCAGCAGAAGATTATGAAAATAATGATTGCCACAGCGGTGTCGGCGGTAGCACTGTCGGTGTTGGTCTGCGTGGTATTCTGGAAGCTGGTAGTATAATTGAAGCACATCCGAAGATCCGGAGGAACGCCGAAAACGAATCGAAGCACAGGAAAATGCTTCAAACCTCGGTGCGATTATCGGTCTCGCCGTCGGCGCTATCGCCGCCATAAGTGAGGCTGATAATACTGAGGACAAAACTATAGAAGAAACTGAAACACCTACAATGAAGATGTAGGAGAAAGGAGTTAGCCTATGACTAAAAAGGAGCGCGAAAAAGAATTGCACTGTTATCCGGCGTCACTGACCGCCGCTGAAGTTGCGGAGATACTGAGAGTCAGTATAAAAACCGTCTACAAGCTTATCAAAGAAAAAACTCTGCCGGCGGTTAAGGTCGGCAGAGAAAATCGCATTGCCAAATCGCAGCTGATCGATTATTTACAGCAAAAGGACAGACCAAGTTCGAACCCAAGGGTCTACTTTCTTGAGAAAACTTCCGATAATGTCTGGACTTGCCAAACGAGTTGTGATATTGTTCGTGTTGGCAAAAATAAAAAAGGAGTGATAACAAATGGATGCCAAAACCACACTTGCCGCCAGCGTACAGGCTAAAAAGGGTCGCCTCTATGCCGTGATACAAGTAAAGGAAAACGGTAAGACAAAACCCGTATGGCGAGCTCTCGGTCTTCCCGAAGGCTCAAATAAATCAAAGGTGAACAAAGCCTACCGAGAGGTAGTCAAAGCCTTTGAAAATGATTACGCCGAGCAGATTGCCCGAAATGCAAAGCCTGCCTCGGATATTCCAATCTTCGATTATATGTGCGCCCACTATAAAAAGATCGAAAAGAATATCCAAAAGAGTACCGCTGAAAGCTACCATGGAATGATCTACGGTAGAATTCGGCGGTATTTTACTGCCCACAGTGATCTGACGGTCGGCAATATAACGTCAAAGGACATTGAGAATTTTTATGATTGGATGTTCGAGTCGGGTGTCGTTGCCAACACCGTCATTCACTATCATACCGTCCTGCACAGCGCCTTCAAAAGAGCGCTCAAGTACGAGCTGATAGATGCCAACCCCTTCGACCGAATCGACCGCCCGAAGAAAAACAAGTTCACCGGTGAAAATTATTCCGAGGACGAGCTGATAACAATGCTCGGACTCCTGCGCGGGGATGTTATCTACCCTGCGGTAATGTTAGCGGGTGGCTTGGGGCTACGCCGAAGCGAAGCCTTGGGTGCAAGATGGTCAAGGGTTGATTGGGAAAAACGCACCATCCTGCTCGACACCAAGGTTATCGAGTACAAGGAAAACGGCAAGGTTATCGTAGAGCCTGTAGAGGAAATGAAAAATAAATCAAGCCGCCGAACCCTTCCTCTGCCGGACCCCGTCTACGAAATGCTCTGCGAGGAACGGGAAAAGCAAGACCTATACCGCCGAATGTTCAAAGGCAGTTATAATCGCAAATTCGATGATTATATCTGCGTTGATCAGCTCGGCGAACTGCTAAGACCGAACAGAGTTACGGGGCGATTTGCTGACCTTATCGAGCGCTACGGCCTGCGAAAGATTCGCTTCCACGACCTACGACACACCTTCGCAAGTATCCTTATCAATCGGGATGTGCCTCTGCTGAATGTATCGACCTTCCTCGGTCACTCCGACCTCTCAACAACGGCAAATATCTATGCCCACCTTGATAAGTCCAAAAAACAGGAAAGCGCTGATGTTATCAGCAATATCTTTAATAAAGCAAAGGAATGATACACCTCGGATAAAGGTGCATTTTTGCCAACCGAAAGGATGATTTAATATATGGCTGAAGAAAAATATATGAGCGGATGTAAGCTTAGACAATACCTGCACATCTCCACACGGAAGATGAAATATCTGATGGATCATAATTATATCCCGCATGAAAATACCGGACACGCAACCCATAAGTACCGAGTGCTGATAGAGGATGCGGAAATGTTCAAAATCCGTATGGATACAGAGGTAGGTTTCCTATCCGAACTGAACGGTCTGTTCTCAAACCGAACCGAATGGCATCCGCGCCCGTTACTTGAAGCCACCGAAGAAAACTGCGAAGCCTTCAGGCTATGGTTGGAGATGCTGTGGGCAGAGCTACCCGAAGCTCTGCCCACGCAGACGGCGGCGGAACTGGTCGGACATAGCCCACAGCGCATACATGAACTGATAAGAGAAGAAACCCTGCACGGTATAAAAATGGGCAACACCCAATACTGCGTGAAAGAAGAATTTATATACTATATGGCGTCACCGCAAAAACTATCCAACCCTAGCACCGAGAGATATAAAGAACTCATCCGAGAATTTAAATACATACAACGCAGAGAGCGTGAAAACGAACAGCGCAGATGTAAGAGAAAACAGAGAAGGGACGAAAAACCTTGATTAAGAATAAAGTTTCAAAGGGACAGTGCGTGATTGCTTCTGTCCCTTTTTAAATAGTGTGCTCGGCACGTGTAATAACTTGGCGGTGAAAGTCCGCTACAGACTTGGCAGTAGGAACTGTTAGCCGAAGACAAGGGCGTCCGCCGTGAGACGGAGTCTGAAAGAAGTCGGATGCGGAGACTTAAAAGTGTCTCTGCGGGCAAAGCCTCGGTCTGACGAACAGAAACTGCATATAAGGCATACTTGAAACGGACGAGTTTCCTATTCAAAACGAAGTCCAATACTGCCCGAATTTCAAGGTGTAAATGCAGCAGATATATGAGGTGAAGGTGATTACGCTTACCCGAGGAGGTCTTGCAGGCGGAAAAAAATTTTTTCCGTAGTAACAACGAACTGTAAGAAGTCAGCAGAGGTCATAGTACCGAGGGGGAAAAAAATTTTTTTTCGGGAAGGACCGAACAATCATAAGTTCCTAGTAAGAAACTAAAGGAGGTCGGTATGATGAAAACAGAATACGCCGAAAACGGCGGCTTCCTGCAAAGGGATAGTGTGAAACACGAAGAGTATGCAGAAGCGTGCAGTACCGAAGGTCGAGAGGTTGACCGAAAGGACGGTGCAGACTTGCTTGAAAAGGTTCTGAGCAGAGACAATCTGAATAAAGCCTACAAGCGGGTAAAAGCCAATAAGGGAGCAAGCGGAGTTGACTGTATGACCGTAGATGAAGCCCTCCCGTGGTTGAAAGAACATAGGAATGAACTGCTCGAAAGTATAAGGAACGGCAAATACAAGCCGTCGCCTGTCAGGAGAGTAGAGATTCCCAAGGACAACGGGGAAGCGAGAAAGCTCGGAATACCGACAGTCATAGACCGCGTTATCCAACAAGCAATAGCACAGGTGCTAATACCAATCTATGAGCCGAAGTTTTCGGACGGAAGCTACGGCTACAGACCGCACAAAAGCGCAAAGGACGCAATACTCAAAGTAAAGGAATATGCGGACGAGGGGTACAAATATGCAGTATGCCTTGATTTATCCAAATATTTCGATACGCTGAACCACGAACTGCTTATGAATATGCTCCGTGAGGACATCAAGGATAAGAGACTGATTGATTTAATCAAGAAGTATCTTAAAAGCGGAGTAATGGAAAACGGCATAGTAATGAAAACGAAAGAGGGTTCACCGCAGGGCGGAAATCTGTCACCGTTACTTGCCAACATCTATCTCGATAAATTCGATAAAGAGTTTGAGGGCAGAGGAGTAAAGGTAATCCGATATGCAGACGATATACTTCTTTTAGCAAAGAGTATGCGTGCGGCGGAAAGATTGCTCGGAACAAGTACGGCATATCTTGAGAAGAAATTAAAGCTCAAGGTAAACACGGAAAAGAGCCGAGCGGTAAGTGTGTATTCAATCCGAAATTTCGGTTTCTCGGCTTTGCGATGGGAAGGAACAGAAAGGGTGCATATATCCGAGTTCACGCAAAGTCGAAGAAGAAAGCCAAGGATAAACTGCGAAAACTAACTTCCCGTAGTCAAGGCAGAAAGCTTGATACCGTGTTAAACAATATAAGGGTATTTATGCGAGGATGGCTTGGTTATTACGGAATAGCGGAAATGGAAACACTTATGAAGCAATGGAACGAGTGGTTGCGAAGAAGAATACGAATGTATATCTGGAAGCAATGGAAGAAGCCAAAAACAAGGGTGGAAAACCTAAAGAAATTTGGTATGCCCGAATTGCAGGCTTGCCGAAACGGAAACACTCGGAAAGGCTATTGGGCTATTGCAGGAAGCGGTATATTACAGCATACCATAACAAATGAAAGACTTGCACGCAGGGGATATTATGACATATCCGAAGCGTACAAGTCTATGCACTCAATATGATTGAACCGCCGTGTACCGAACGGTACGCACGGTGGTGTGAGAGGTCGGCTACTCAACTAATGGGTAGCCTCCTACTCGATTTGTTAGTTTAGATACAGTTTCATTTTTTCGTAAGAGTTTACGGTCTCAGTGTCTGCACTATTAAATTCGTCTGAAAATGATTGCAAACTCCCTGCTGGATTAATAACCATCTTAGTCATTGACAAATAGTTATCATAATATGTTTTCAAAACCGAATATGCTTCCTCGTATTCTCTGGGAGGATTATTGAGTTGCTTCATCAGAGATATTACTTCATCTTGGTTATTTTGGATTGCTAAGATGTTTTTCTGATACTCTTCGTCGGAAAACAAATTACTTAGGGCGTCATTAAAATCATCAACGAATTTGCCGTTTTTTAAAGTGTATTTATCTGTTTCTGAATCCCTTTCCTCATAAATTGCATTGTACCATACACTCTTGATAAGATTTCCTGCGGTTTCTGCTTTTGCTGCACCGTCAAGCATTTTGTAGGTGACGGTTTCTAAATTGTCATAATAAACCGTTGCTCTGCTTTTATTGCTCACAAATGCACCGAACAATCCGATTGCTAAAACGATAGTTAGAATAATTGCTGCAATGGCAATACCTTTATGCTTCTTCTTTTTTGGGAGATTTGAGTTATTGGGACAACCGCAAGCCGGACAGAAATTTTGTTCTTTGCTGTACTTATTTCCGCATTCAGAACAGGTTACTGCGTCGTTTGCAGATGGATCACCGTTTTGGCTGTTACAGTTTGGGCATAGTGTTGCCATGTCGCTAATAAGTTTTCCGCAATTCGGGCAATGTATTAAAGCCATATACAATCGCTCCTTTTAATCGTCGTCGTCTTCATCGTCAGGCCAAGATGAAATAAAGTGAAGATCGCCGGTGTCCATGTCCATAGCCATGTTGTCGCCCATTCTCATCATCATGTTGCCGTCTGAATCAATTGCCATATTGTCGGAAATGGAATGTGCATAGTCGCCGTCGTCGTAATCAAAGAAATTTTTGCTCATGGATGTTCCTCCTTAATCTTCGATAATTTTGTATGCCACACGGGAACCTTTTACCCTGCGGGCGTGGAAAGATGCGCCGTTTGCCTTCCAGTGCGGAAAGTGATCTGCTTTTTCCTTGTTGGTATCACGATGGCAAATTATGATATTTTCGAGGACATCGCACCCGCCGTTTGAAAGCGGTCTGATGTGATCGAGTGTCGGGTGATAAGAACTATTCGGATTTCCGCAGGCTAATTTTTTCATTAGCCTTCCAGCGTAATCGTACACCTCCTGCTTTTCTCCGAAAACACGGTTCCATACATATATGGTTTTATACTTTGACATTTTGAGTACCTCCTTTTCTAAGATGTACCCATATTATAATTCAAAAAATAAAAAAATCAGAGGGTACAGTTGTACCCCCCCCGCAAATTAAAGCAGTTTTTCCGGCGAGATGCCAATCGCCCCTGCTATTGATATTACATTTTCAAATGAAGTACCCCGCTTCTTCTTTTTCCATGATTCAAGAGTGCTATAGGTAAAAGGCACCTTGTAGGATGCATCCTCCATAGAGCCATATTTTTTCATCAAAGCTTTATAGCAATTATTAGCTGCTGTGTAGGAACCGCATTTTTTGTATTTTTCTAAAAGCTTTTGTAGATTAAAAATATCGCCACCGGTAACTTGTTTCAAAAGGTCATTATGGTTTTCTTGTGTTACTGCTGTTCCGTTATCTTCCATGGTGACAAAGTGTACACTTTTCCAATCGCTTGGGACAAGATAGGGGCTATGAGTGGAATAAATGACTTTAATCTCTTTATTTTCAAGTTCAAGCAGTTCCCGCATTACTTCTTTTTGAGCAATGGGATGTAGCATAGCAGCAGGCTCGTCAATAATAAACAGATCTCCGGGATGAAGCGTATTTTTCATAAAATAGTAGGTGAAATACCACCGTCTGCCGGCGCTTGTGGAATTCAGGGCAACCGTTTCGCCGGATTTTTCATGCAAAACTATTGTCGGAATTTTTCCTTCGGAGCGTTCAACTGAAATATGTTCATACATACCTGCTTCAAATTCGGGTTTGTCGGAATTAAGATATTCTTCAAATTCGCGCAGAGCTGCATCGGTCAGCGAAAAATTATTTTCGGTTTGGATTTGTTTCAGCAAGTCTTCTTTATCAGTTCCATTGTAAACCTTGTTGAGATAGGTCTGCAAAACCATAAATGATTTGTTATCGCGATAGTATTCCTGCTCTCTCTCATTGCTTCTGAATATGACATCGCTGCTTTCGTTTCGCAAAAATGAGCATTTGCTGCCGACACACCTTTGTACCTCACGAATGAACTTATAAAATGAGCCGTTATCGTCTGATATCGGTTGTTCGCCGGTTAATGCTTCTTTCAGACGCTTGCTGCGTTCATCAATTTCATTGAGCAATGATGTGATTCTGTCGCAGGACGCTTTTGTTGCCTTATTGATTCTTGTGATTTCACGCTTTATCGCCGTTTTGTTTACGGTGATAAACCTTGCTTCAAACGGAGCTAAATCCGGTTCTGAATAGCGGAGTTGAAAAGACAATTTTTTCGTGTCGTTTAAACTGAAATAATCATATATATAACCAAATCTGAAGGAGTTTTCTTTGCTTTCAAAGTTATGCATCAGTGAATCTGCCAGTTTTTCAGCCTGTTCAGTAACAAATCCAACTTGAAATTTCAATATATCAAAATTGGTCGTTGAATTGCGAAAATCTGTGATCTGAAAACCACGGACGGGAACATCGGTACTTTCGTTATACGCAATCTTGTTGAGTTGTTTTATGTATGCATCGAGAGCTTTCTTTAACTCGCCCGCAAGGTCATGAATTTCGCAAATTTCAGAATTTAAAAGCGGGACTAAATATTCCGATTCAATTCTGTCAATTTTGCAGTTCTCCCCGGAGCATGCGATAAATCGGCATTTGTTCTCATCAATATTTTTGCTGGGGAAAAGTCGAGTAATATCATCTTTGGAAAGACAAATGAGCACTTTGTAGCTAAGTGGTATTTCTTTGTTCAACCCGAAATAATTGCTATTTGCTTCAGTTATTGCATTAAGCGCCTCTAAAATATTGGTTTTCCCGCTTCCGTTTTTGCCAATCAACACGGTCGGCAAATCGTCATAGAAGTTAATTTCGATTGGTTTCTTTATTGATTTGTATTTTTCAATTTCAATTCTTGTTATCCTCATAAAAATCTTCTTTCAGCGAAAACCTCACACGTTATTTATTGTTATTGTATCACAAAATCGAATATTCTTCAATCATCTTCTTTTGCGATAAGCAGTTGCTTCTGCTCCTTTAGCGCATTTTGCTTGTCATAGTCGGGGGGAGGATAAAATTATCCGGATTTCTTTCAGAGGAAAATCAAGCTCACGGTAAAAAAATTTTTCTGCATTCGCGTCAGTGAATACTCGTCATAATAACGGTATCCGTTCTGTTCGTCAACAGAGGACGGTTTCAGCAGTCCAATTTCGTCGCAAAAGTGCAGCGTGCGCACGATCACTCCCGCAAGCTTTGCAAATTCTCTTATGTGCAGTTTCATTAAATCTCCTCCCTTGATTCTGAGTATATACTATTACGTAACGTGAGAGTCAACATTTTTTGTATTTCCATATTAAAAATATAAAACTCCTTGAAATTGAAAATTTTCAGGGGGTTTTATAACAATAATCATCACTTTCTATGCTTCTATACATTCCGTGACGGATAAGCTGTCCGGTTTCACATTACATATCATATACAACACTTTTACGCCTGCCGCTGTTGCTTCTGCTAAGGCTCTACCGAATTCCGGATGAGCAATCATATTCGGAAGCACCTGTCTCACATCAGGCATAGCGATGACAAAAGCGATATAGCACTCATAACCGTTCTCTGCCGCAGACTTAAGCTCCCGTAAGTGCTTTACGCCACGCTCTGTCGGTGCATCAGGGAAATAGCCGATACCGTCAATTTCAAGTGTACAGCCTTTGACCTCCATTAAGATTTTCCTTCCGGTACACTCCAGATAAAAATCAACACGGGATTTTCCGAAGGTGTATTCCGGCCTAATCAGTTCCATACCCTGAAACGGAGCAGGACTATTCTCAAGCCATTCCTTTACAACTTGATTAGGTGCCTGACTGTCAATATTTACCCAACCGAGATTTGTTTTGTACACCGCAATCAAGTCATATTGCGTTTTACGGTTCTGGTTGTCCGATTTATCAAGTATCACATCGCTATTGGGTAATAGTAGCTCTTTACAGCGGCCGGTGTTTTTTACATGGACGGTTTCGGTTCTGCCGTTTATTTCAACCTGTGCCACAAAGCGATTCCGGCGTGAGATGAACTTTGCCGTTGTTATGTTTCTGTATTTCATACCGCAAGCTTCCTTCTGAAAAAATTTTACCTTTTAGTGAAGAGTGAAAAGTGAAGCAGTAATAAGTAAGCCCCAAAGACTTACGCCTTTGGGGCTTTGGCGGAGACGGTGGGATTCGAACCCACGTCCCTCAAGGGGCATCATGATTTCGAGTCATGTCCGTTATGACCACTTCGATACGTCTCCGTATATGTTAACTCGGTTTCCCGAGATTAACGCAAATATTCAGTTGTATTAGAATTCCCGTTAGAACTCTGTGTGATGCGGTGATAGGCAGATGCCCGAAAACCGCACGGTTAAAGGATTTCTGGAAGACTGGCTTCCGTTTGGCGAAGAAGATTTCGAGTCTTTTAGTCAGCGTGTCAAAAACTGGTCGTTTTGTGCCAGTTTCAGGTCGTCTCGTCTGCGCCGAAAGCCGCATAAAATAAGGCTTTTTTGCCCTTAAAGCCTTGCTACGACTGCATTTTTTCAAAGTGGGTTCAAATCGTCATTTTTGCCGATTTTGGAGAGAAATCAGGGAAGACAGGAGAGAAATAGGGAGAGAAGGCAATACAAAATTCAATACACCGCAGAAAGAACTTCAAATCGACGAAATCTATTTTTGAGGAGTATCAGATGAAAAATCTACCGATTGACTGGGACAGCGTGCCCAATGTGATGAACAAGGATCAATTTTATCGCCTTTGCCATATCAGCAAATCCACGGCGTTGCATTTGCTCAAAAGCGGCAAGGTGCCATGCGAGTGGACAGGCAAGAAAACCCGGTGCTATAAAATCAAAAAAGAGGATGTCAAGGCGTATCTTGAGGAGCGAGCCGTTTATCCCGAGCTCTATTCCGCACCGAGAGGATGGTACGGCGGTCACTATGTAGCGAAACTCTCCAAAGAACTGCCCGAGGATGTACTTAGGCAAATGCACAACTATTACGCCAAACTGCTCGGCAAGTATAAGGATGTCGTTACCGTGCAGGATGTTGTCGCTTTGACCGGCTACGCCAAAACCACCGTAAATAATTGGTGCAACCGTGGGCAACTTAAATCGTTCCGCAAAGGACAACTCTTTTACATACCGAAAATCTTTCTAATCGACTTTTTCTGTTCGCTGACCTTTCGTTCCATAACCCGCAAAAGCCTGTGGCATATCCAAACGCTGAACGATTTTCAAAGGAAGATGAAACAGAAGAAATAATGTGCGATTTGAAAATTCGCATACTCGCACCTGTCTTTCGATTTTGCTAAACTGTAATCGAAAGGCAGGTGCATTATTTATGTCACGGTTTATAGAAGAATTTTATTACGGAAATATTGATCCGCAGGCACGCAGTACAAAAAAAATAAAGCGGTGCAAAAGCAAATGGAAGTCCTGATGAATAACGAAGATTTACTGACCAACGCTCTGACCGACAAGTCGAAGAAATGGTTTCTCGATTATGTGAACGCTTGGGGTGTTGTGAACGGAGAATCCAATCTCGACAGTTTCATTATGGGCTTCCGTCTCGGCGCCAACTTCGCCTATGAAGCCTTTGTAGAAACAAAAGCACCGTTTGAAGATTTGTTAAAGGAGTGATGATATTGAAACAGGAATTATACATCGTCAGTTTGCCGGACTATTCTGTTCCTCCAATAATATCAGGTGCTACAAAGGAATATATCGGTACAAAAGAAGATATTGACGATGTAATCCAAAACGGTGAGTTTGTAATCACTAAACAAGGCGTTGTATTGTCGGAGACGACTTATTATTGCCTTGCCGCAGAACATACTTTTATTAACACTTACGAATTTGATTACACTATTAAGACCGAAAAAACTGAAGCTGCAATTGTATACTACTATGACGGAAAACAATATATGAGATGTGTCAAAACTAAGATGAAAGACTTGCAGATTGGCATCGATAGTCAGAATTATTACAAACCTGATTCCTTTATGGGACACCCGAATATACTTTTCATCGAAAACGGCTGGCTATGCTCAAAACTCTTTGCTGTAGAGCAAGTATTCAAAAGCAAGAGAGATTGCTTATTAGATATCAATAACCCTTCACCAATCAAGTTTGAGTGTTTTTACACCGATATTTTTGGTGACGGTTAATGAAGGAGGAGTTACAATATGAAATCATTGTTTGAAGAGTATGGAGGCACATACACAATGCAAGGTGATTACTATTTGCCGAATCTTACTTTACCCGCCGAAGAAGAACGCCCTATCGGCGTGTGGGGACAGCACCGACTGCGATACTTGAAGCAACACCACAAAGTTCTGTACTACAATTTGCTCACTTCTGGCAAACTCCATTCCCACCTCGCCGATACCGAAGAACAGGCACAAGCCCTCTTTTATCGGCTGGTAAAAGAATACGCCGAAAAAGAAGGCGTCACGGAACAGCTCAAATCCATCGACCAAACGGCGTGGGTGCGGAAGATGAACAATATTCGAAACCGTTCATCAGAAATTGTAAATGCCGAGGTGGTATTCGTTTGAAAAGACAAAAATACCATCTGTTCTTAATCAACGCCGAAAACCACCTTCATCAAATGTCTGCTCAATTATCATAATAAACTGATACTTCAAGACAAGTACACCGACGGCATCGATAAACTAATAATCAATACATAAAATAATAACAGGCACGAGAGGTTGACTCCTGTGCCTGTTGCTTAATGGGTTTTATGCAACCCAATTGTACCCAGTCATCGCTTGGTCAACGATATAATCAAATACAGGTGTACTCTTTTTCAAGAAAATTTCCCTGTCGTAGCTTTCCGGCAAGAACTTATTCAAGATACAGACAATCTCACCCCTTACTCGTTCCTTCGGCTGAGGATCGTTTTGCCATCCAACAATAAACAATTCATTTCGCTTTTCGGTAAGCGTATTATACAGTTCTTTCGCTGCCAGTTTTACACGCTTTTCTTCATCAGCGGTAAGATGTTCTTTTCTAAGAAGGTCAAACAGTTCCAATTCAGCTTCCGACAATTCTTCCTTAATATGACGTTCTTCCTCCGCCTGGAGTTCTTCCATTAACTTCAGAAGTTTCTCATAAAAATCATCATTTTGAGAGCCACCGGCATTGTACTCATCAATGATGTTTCTGAAACGCTCGGCAAACTTTGTGCGGGTTGTATTGCGACGAAGCATCTTTTGAAGCTTCTCCTCAATATGCTTACGCAAATTCGCAATTTCAAGATTTTTATTCTTCAGCTTTTTGAATTGAGATCTGAGTTCATCAATATCCAGTTTGGATAAGTCAAGCTCTTTACCTGCTTCTGTGATGGTGTATTTTCTTGCATCTGCAGCGGTGATAACACTCTGATCCAACAGTTCATTGATTCTGGCCTGCGCAGCTTCAATCTTTTCGGGGCGAATTTTTCCGTCAATGACACCTTTCAGATATAGAATTGCATCTTTGTAAGCTGGCTCAAAATCCATTTTGAAAATATCAGGTCTAAGCGACTCATACAGACCATCAACGGTATTAGCCATCACAGAAAACTCATTCTTCACATCATCGTTGCCCACAATGATATTGGCGTAATCCTCGAAGAACGATAGATTCTTGAAGGTATCTCCATCTTCAACCACTTTGCTGAGATCCACATTATGACTCAGACAGAACGCTTTAGTAAGATCAATTGCTTCGTGCAACTGTCCCAGCAGCTTTTCCACATCTTTCACCGGCATTAAGCCGCCATCATCAGACGCATAATCCGCCAATGCTCGTTTCAAATATTTGAACACATCCAAATAGTCGATAATCAGACCACATTCCTTGCCGTTATAGACACGGTTTGCACGGGCAATAGTCTGCATCAGAGTATGACCCTTCATAGGCTTGTCCAAATACAAGGTGGAAACAGACGGCGCATCAAATCCCGTCAGCCACATAGCACAGACGAAAACCAACTGCAACGGATTGTTTGGGTCTTTGAAGTTATCCTCAATATCAAAACCATTTTCATCAACCCTATTCATGCGTTCACGATGCGGTTTTATCGACAATCCTTCCGCTGCAAATTTAGCTTCTTCATCGGCATCTTCGCTGATGACAACAGCCATTTCCACTTTGCGCATATAGTCCACCATATCTTTCAGACGGAGCTTTTCAGCCGCATCATTGGTTTGGCTTATCTGCGCATTTAACTTTTTAATTTCTTCTTTCCAGTAGTAGCTTACTTTATCGTACATCTTCACGGCAGTAAACTTGTCTACGGAAATAACCATGCCCTTTCCTCGGAAACCACGACGAGGGAAATGGTAAACAATATGCTGAGCAATGGCATCCAGACGGTCATCACGCTTGATGACTTCCAGTTCCTTTGCATAGTGATTTTCCAATCGACGCTGCTCTGCATCGGTTAGATTTTCTTCCTCAAGAATTTCTGCAAAATCAGAATCAAGGAAATCGTTCTGAAACTCTACCTCCGGTACACGCTTCACATAGTACAGAGGTACGGTAGCATTATCTTTGATGGATTCTGCAAAATTGTATTCGCTGACATAATCACCGAACCACGCATTGGTCAGTCGTTTTGCGCCAAGTAACGGTGTACCTGTAAATGCCATGAACTGTGCATTCGGTAAACCAGTGCGCATATTCTCTGCCAAATCCTTGTACTGTGTGCGGTGAGCTTCATCAACGATAACGATGATGTCATCACGTTCAGACAGAACAGGATATTTCTTTCCCTTATCATATCTAAACTTATGAATCAGCGTAAACAGGATTGACTTGTTGGCTTTTAATTCCTCACGCAACTGCTTGCTGTTCGCAGGCTGCACCTTATCTTTATCGGTAATAAACTCTGTACGCAGGAAGTTTTTATAAATCTGCGTATCCAGATCTTCACGGTCAGTAACGATAAGGAATGTAAAATTGCCAGGACATTTATGCTTGATCTTACGAGCGAGCATTACCATGGAATAACTCTTACCGCTCCCCTGTGTATGCCAGAACACACCCAGTTTACCTTTCAATTCCTCACGGCGCAGGAAAGCATCATAGGCGTTGTTTACACCAAAGAACTGATGGTTCTTTGCAATAATCTTTGTCCTGCGGCGGTCGTAAAGAATGAAGTTCTCTATGTAATCCAACAGATTCCTCGGTTCACAAAGACCGGCAATAAAATACTCCAAGCTGGTGCAATTTTCTCGGATGGCTTTTCTGTCTGGGTTTTCTTTTTCGTTCTCCACCTTCAGCCATTCAAAGAATAACTCATAACCTGCGGCAAAGCTGCCCAGGCGAGTTTCCATACCATTAGACAGAACACAAATCTGGTTGTAGTTGAACAGATATGGAATGTCTTTCAAATAGTTCTTCAGGTTGATATCATAGGCGTTCTTTACCGGAATATTGCTGTTTTTTAGTTCAATGAAAACCATCGGGAATCCATTGATGAAAATAATCAAATCAGGTCTGCGCCAATGTGTTTCGCCCTTGATCCACATCTGAGAAGCAATTGTAAATGTATTGCTCAAAGCATCGTTATAGGCCAGCAGACGTAGTGTGTTGGAGGTCTTCTTGCCGTTCTTGTTGTATTCCACAGTGATGCCGTTGCGGATCTTCTGATAGTTTTGGTAATTGGTCAGCATTAAGTCTCCAGAAACCGGAGTACGACACAACTCGTCCACCGCAACGCGCACCGTTTCCGTCGGAATATCCGGATTGATTCTGCAAAGGCTCTCAAACATCACATCCGGCAGAACAACCTGCTTCTTATCCTTGCGTCCGGTTTCGTCAGGAAGTGTGTCCGGTTCTTCTGTCATACAGTTCAGAACAATATAGTTATGCCTCTCATGCAAAGCCTTGATAGCTGCTTGCTCGATCATATCTTCTGTTATGATTTTCGGCATAGAATCACCTATCTTTCACGTATATCATCTTTTTCTTTATGGATGTGACATACGACAAACATCCTAAACACTGAATAATGTTTTTACTTGGGTTAAAAACACTTTAATGTCCTCCGGAACTTCTGCGGAAGTCATCTTTTTAGCCACATCATATTTGTTACATCCAAATGCGACTTCTAAGCCATTAGTTTCCTTGGTAAAAACTTTTTTACCATCGCAAGTAATTATCGCCTCAGGTGGAGTGGCTTCTGCATATCCATCATCATCTATTGCTAACGCAAATTTTTGTTGAATATGTTGCTTAACTTCTTCAACAGACTTTTCGGCAGCTTCGGCAATAGCCCTGGGGCATAGTAGGTAGGACTCAATATTTTTACGTCGCCATTGCAAAAGTAGAATAGGACTGTCCGCCGGTAGTGTTATGGCTTTGTATTTTAGTCCATCACCTACCACATCGGGATTATCCATATCACGATCTCTTAAACTTACACACTTAAGATTTGGGATGATAGCCTTCAAATTATCGAAAATTCGCCTTCTTGTTGCATGATCGTCAGTATTTGCCCAATATACAATTTCATCAGGCAAAGTAATACCACATATATTACCAAGAATGGACAAAATTTTCTTATCGCTTTCGTTTTCAACGAAAATCAGTCGCTTGTATCTCTTTAATAAGTCTATTTTCGGGAAATATTCACTACCAATGCCTGCAAGAGTTGCGACACGTAATGTTTCTTCGGATAGATATTTTCGAGTATCCATGGAAAAGATAATTTCCAGCGGAGCTTGCTTTATCATTTCAACAGAGTGTGTTGAAACCAAAATCTGTTTCTCTTGATCATTCTCAACTGCTTGTCTCAGTTGATTTAGCAACTCACTCTGTAGGCTTGCATGTAAATGAGCGTCGGGCTCATCCAACAACAGAATATCAATATTTGAACTATACAGAATGCTAAAAATACTGAGCCATTGTAAATATCCACTTCCTTGTGTGATAATATCACGAGGCGTATATTTGCTCTTAGGTAATACAGTCAATTCTCCATCGTCTTGGATCAGTTTTCTTTCATAGACTCTCAGCACAGTATGAAAATCTTCACTAAAGGGTTCAATTTCCAGCTGTGAGGAAAATGTCGAGCGTAAGTTGTTTTGCAGTTTTTGTAATGGGCTCGTTTCATTTAAGGTTTGTTTATCGGAATTACTTAATCGTTTTTTGCCTGCTAACAATGTGTCACGCATTTTTTTATCTTCCAAATAGAGATCGTATATCATATTGCGAATTACGGAACCCGCCATACCACGTCCCAAAAACGCACGCCTCTCTGCAATAGTTGCTTTATTCTCTTTGGGCAAAACACCTGCAAATGTCGGGAGATATACAACAGTAAGTAAATGGTCTTGACTGCACAAGTTAGAATCAGTAACACGAATGAACAAACGATCATTAACCACTGAAAGACCTATTTCAAGCATTCTATCAATTTGATCTTTATAATCCCAAGTGCATTTTATTCTCATTATATACCCAGGATATGCATCGGGCCAAGCTTCTTTTTCAGCTGGAGAAAGTTGAGTTTTGAGATTTGTCCATAAATGGTTAAGTGAAGGTACTGCAATAGGCAAAAATTCTTCAGAACTCATTCCAAATCCTTCACCTTTTTTCCACTCATCTTGATTGAATATTTCACGACCTTTTTCATGGAGCAGAATCATTTTACAAAATTCCCAAACAGAAAGTGCATGAATCAAGGTTGATTTACCAGAGTTGTTTCCACCAACAAGGAGTGTTAAGCCATTTGGTCTTAGCATAAATTTCTGAGATTTATATTTCTTAAATCTTGTTAATTCTACTTTTTTGATCACTTTTACACCTCCAGTTTACCGCTCATCAGGCGAGGTAACAACATATCACGCTGCTCCGCAAGATTTATATTCTGCTTTCTTAATGTATTCTGTTTCTTTAGCAAGTCAAATGCTATTCTATCGTACTTCAAAATAAGCCAGTCTGGAGCAAGTAAGATTTTGATTTTATTCAATAAACTCTGCGTTATCAGTGGTTGTCCAGTTCCTATTTGGCGAGTATTGAGATTCATATTTTTAAGCAAGTAATAATTATAAAAATGTGCATTATTCTTGCTTTCTGCAAACAACGCATTATCAGATATCCAACATTTGTCAGGTTCGTAATAAACCGTTCCGCAATATGCACCCACACGCCCAATAACAATTGCATTTTCATTATTGTAGTAATTACAATAATCTAAAATTCCATTACCGCCATAAACAGGATATGTTTCGCCAGATTCGGGACGAGTTTTTCCTGCACCAAATGACATAATTTTTCCCAGTCTACAGCATTTCCATCCCTCTGGCAGACCATTTTCGAACTTGGTATTTTCATGCCCAGGGAAGCGAAAGCGGACAAACCATTCCTTGTACAGTTCCTGTGCTGTCTGTTCCAACAACTCAATTCTACGGTTATTCGCTTCAATCAAAGAGTCATATCCAAAAAGGATGTCCACAATGTACTGCTGTATTGATAAGTCAGGGTATTTGAAAGGCATATTTTTTAATGCTGTAGTTGTTATACTGCCTCTTGTGCTACTCGCATCCGACCCACCACGCAATTCTTCATATCGAGATGACAAGTCATAAAACAAATATAATGGTAATACAGAAGTTTTAGTTGCTAAGGCAATTACAGACTGGTTAATATACATATCATCAAGCAAGTATGATGTTTGACCTCTCGTCTTACCCTGCCCCGCACATGCCATAACGATATTATTCTTTTTAGCCAGTTTAGTGGATGAATTTTTAACGCCTTCTTCTGTTATTTTGTCAACTGTGTCACTAATAAACCTTTGACTTGTTTCGCCAGAGGAAAGCCATTTAATATTCCCACCCCAATACGACGATTCTTCGGTAGAGGGGGTGCCACCACTATGTATATCACTCAGTACATCTATAAGTTTACAGTATGTAAATTCCATATTGCTACCCCATCAACTTCTGAATATTATCCATAACTTTATTCTCCAAGCCATGTGCTTCTTCGTTCAGCTTGGAAAGAGCCGTGTAATACGCCATCATTCTCTGCTTGAACTCATCCTGGGTTAAGCCGTCATCCTCGATCACAACACCGACATAGCGGCCCGGATTCAAAGAAAAGTCCTGATCGCCAATGCTGTCATCTTCGTAGCCGATGAGCTTTCCTTTGTCATCATAAATCTTGCCGATTGTTGCTACCTTACACAGACCGACAATATCTCTGTATTTTCCTTCTGGGAATCGTTCTGTCAGCCAGTCAATATTGGACTGCCAGTAGCTCTTAGGCATAATATCTTCATCATCAGAGACTTCCGGAGCCTCATCTAATTTCGTGCGGTAATCAGCCAACAGAGCTTCAAAGTCCTCCGTTTTACCTTCGTACAGTCTGGTGATGATACCGAGGTTTCGAATCTGCTCATCGGAAAATTTACGATGAGCACGGTCAATCTGGGTAAAGATATTTCTGGCATCGATAAACAGGATTTCATCTTTCTTTACCTTCGCCTTGTCGAAGAACCACAAGGTAGCAGGCAGCGTTACCGAAGTAAACATATTAGATGGCAGCGTGACCATCTGGCTGATAATGCCGCTTTCAATCAGTTTTACACGGATGTCCTTTTCGCTGTTGCCGGCATCAGACGCAGAGTTTGCCATAACCAGAGCAGCACGACCGGTATCATTCAGCGCAGTTGCAAACTGATTGATCCAAAGATAGTTGCCGTTAGGAACGGTTTCCTTGGCATCTTTCTTCTTATTCTTGGTTTTGTTCTGAGGTACACCGTATGTGTTGAAGCGGGGCTGCTCTTTTACCTGATCCAGTTCTACGCCATCTACATTAAAAGGGGGATTTGCCATAACATAGTCGAAATTACCGAAGCTGTCGTATGGATCACGGTAATAGGAGTTTGCGTGGGTAATGGTGCCACGAACATTGTTCAGGACAAGGTTCATCTTCGCCAGTCGAACAGTCGCACCGGTCTTTTCCACGCCATAAGCACGCAAGTTCATCTGTTTACCCTGTGCCTTGTGCTTTTCGATATAATGAGCGGTCTGAACGAACATACCACCGCTGCCACAGGCAGGGTCAAGAATCTTACCCTCAGTAGGTGCAAGAACTTCAACCATATAACGGACAACGGATGCAGGGGTGAAGAATTCACCGCCGCCCTGGCCTTCAGCCAGTGCAAATTCGGACAGGAAGTATTCATAAATCTCACCGAAGATGTCAAGCTCCACATCAGCAGGAATATCCTTAAAGTTCTTTAAGAGCTTAGCCAATACGAGCGGATCATCTTCGCTGTTAACGCTATAATAAATATCTTTCGGAAGGGTATCTTCCAATTCGGCAGTATATTTCTCCACCGCTTCCATGGCTTCCTTAATCTTTTTGGCAAGGTCTTCGCTTTCGGGCAGATTCAGCAGCCAATCATATCTGGCTTCTTCAGGCAGATAAAATCCACATTTTTCAATCGCAATTTCGTGAATCGGGCGCTCTATACGGGTTCCCTTGATAGAATCAAACTCCGCCTTGATTGCAGGTTCAAACTTGCTATATTTTACATCTGCAAATCGCAAGAAAATCAGGCCGAGAATAGGCTCGGCATATTCGGTGGACTTCAAGCCGGAATTGGCACGCAGCTGATCGGCAGTCGTCCACAATGTATCTTTTAAGTTTTTCAACTGTTTATTTGTCATGTTTATTCTCCATATAGGTGTTTGGCGATATTAATGAATACTGTTATTCTTCAGTATTATAAAACTCGTCCAACACGTATGTTTTAACCGGTGTTATGTACAGTTCATATCTTATAACCAGTCTTACTAATTCGTTGCCGTCAATCAGTGTAATGGGTGAGCCTTCTCTTGCGGAAACTCTTGCAGCATTAGTAAATCTACCGTTTGTGATAAACACGCCGTAGTCGGCTTGATACTTATTCATAGCACCTAAGAATTGGTTGATTTCCGGCTCGGACACGGGAGCGACGTTGTATCGTTTGCACTGAATAACTACTCTTGTGGTTCTGAAATCATTAGCGTCGATGTGATATCCGTAACCATCAATACCACCGTCATTGCTGATTTGAACACCTTTTTCAGTGAACTCAACGCCCATTCGGTTTAATAATGCTCTTGAAAAAGCTTCGAACTTTTTGGGAGACATTTTGGCAATGGCGGCAAGCAGTGCTTCCTTGAAATCATCCTTTATTTTTTCTTCGGCTTGTGTTTCTTCTTCGTTATCACTGATATCAACAACTTTATTTTTCTTGTTGTTTTTGCTCAGTTCTTCCCAATGCTTCTTTGATGGCTCAATAATTTCTTTTTGAACATCAAGCTTATCAACATCTAGATATAATCCTTTTTCTGTTAAAGTAACAGGAGATGAATCTGTGTATGTCAACAAGTCATTAAAATATAAATCTTTAATCGCAAAATTAAACTTGAAATTAAACTCTTTATATGTGTTACCGGTTTGTTTTGATTTCTTTTCAAGCACAGAATATTCAGCAATTTGGTCATCCATATCAGCAATGCGTTCTTTGATTTCAGAACGCTCTAATTGACCGCCTGCTTCTTGCAATACTTTCAAAATAGGTTTAATCAAATATGCGATTTTACCTTCTGAAGATAAAGTCTTTAAATTCATAATCAATCCCTCTATTCTTATATGTTAAACCAAAACTTCCCATTTGCCGTAGCGTTTGCCGCTTTCACGGCGGATATAGTTTTTATCTTGCAGTGATTTCATAATTCACTTAATCGTTGCAATAGATTTTCCTGTTGCTTCAACGAGATCTTGCTGTTTCATCGTCGGATTCTTTGCAACCAATTCTAAAACCGCAAGCTCTTCTAAAGTACAGTCTAAAGTATCAAATTGATACTTTGAAACTTTTGGATTGATACTTTGGGAAGTGTTCTCATCCACAAAATCAACGTGCATATAGCAATTCTTTAATTCGTAGTATGTGCCGAGCAGAAGGTTTGAGAAAAACAATTCCAAATACTTTGTGGTGGAATGAATACCTTTTTGCAAATCGTTATAGTTTTCTCGAACCAGTGCGCTGCGGAAGTACCAAGAGTTTTCACGGAACGCATCGTTATTGATACGGAACCCAAAGGTTTTCATATACTTAATCATAAACACGGCGGTGGCTCTTGTGTTACCCTCGCCAAAGGGATGAATCTGCCAAATATCCGATGCAAATTTTGCAAGGTGCTTCACCGATGCTTCAACGGACAGTCCCTAATAGGAAAACTGCTTTTCGGTGGCAAAATCATAATCCAAAGTATCTTTTATACTGTTAAAATCTGCGTAGATAACCGTTTCGCCATTCAGTATCCATTCCTTTTTGGAAATGTTGTACTTTCGGATTTGTCCGGCGTGGTCAAATACGCCCTCAAACAATCTGCGGTGAATGGTAATCCACTCGGCAGGAGAAAACTGAAACGCCTTTTCGCCTAAAATCTTGGTTATTCTTGCAGAAACGATGTCCGCTTCCTTTGTTTCGTTTTCGGTTTCGGTGCGGGTGGATCTCTGCTCATAATAGCTGTAAATACGCTTCTGAGCCTCATCAATGGTAATTTTGCCCTCGATGTGATCCTTTGCAGTATCCAGCAAATATTCGGAGGTTTTCAGCCCGTCAACCGCCTGCAAGCCGATAGCAGTTTGCCACGCTTCACTTTTTTCGGCTCTTTCAGGCTCGCCCTGCTTTATATATTCTTCAAGTTCAAATTGCCAATTCTTGTCGGGCATATTTGTACCTCATTTCGTTTTAGTAACTTATAATTTTTGCAGTTGTATTTATTTTTCTACAAATGCATTCTTGGGCTTTGAAAGCAACTCTTCTTTTGTGGAAAGGATGTACCATTTTTTAATATAAGAATCATTTAACAACTGCTTGTCAGCATCAACTAAAGAAATAAATAAGTGTGTCAATCCATCCCAAACTTTGATATCTCCCGGAGGATAAAGAGACCATTGTAATTGCTCTAAAGTCCAGTTGTTTTTTATTGAATTATGCAGCATTGATGTAGTTGCATAGTTTTCTTCACTATCAGCACCGCCTAATGCGATAGGATAAATATGGTCTAATGTAGGAATGAGTTCCCAATATGCATTATGACATTTATCCATTTTCCAATGGGGATGGTACGGAAAATCATTCGGAAGATAAAAAGAAATCACTTTTAACAACCCGGGATTAACCAAACGCTCTCCGCTATACCTATCTATAAAGCCATCTTTAATATATTGCTTTATTTTTTGTGTTTCTGTATATGTTCTCTTTGAACGATCTAAAAAGGTAAAAGGATATTCATTGTTGAGAATTTCTACAGCCTTCATGCTATTTTGATTCAATAATTGAAGCGCAATTTTCTCAAGAGTATCTGTTTTCAAGTGATTATATCCTCCGAATCAAATAAAGATATTGTAACTACATTTAAACTATTTACAGTTCTTCCGTCTTAAAGGTTGTATATCCTTCGTAGTAGTAGCTGTGGTCGATGCCTTTCATATAGACATCACGACTGTCAACTTCATCGGTTAGTGCCGCTTTTAAAAGGTGTTTTATTTCTATATCTTTAATTGGGCTACGCTCCATTGCGAGCAGATAATCTTCCTTATCCACCTTGCTCCAATCGACAACCTTGCCGATTTCGTTTTTTAAGATATGGTCGAGCCAAATGCGGGTGCTGCGACCGTTACCCTCTCGGAACGGGTGGGCAATATTCATTTCAACATACTTTTCTACGATCTCGTCAAAGTTTGACTGCGGCATTTTATCGATGTTCTCAAGCGCCGCTTGCAAGTACATTAAAGGCGCAAAACGGAAATTGCCCTTTGCAATATTGACTGTTCTGAGTTCGCCTGCAAAGTCGTAAATGTCCTCAAAGAGGTATTTATGGATTGCTTGCAATGTAGAAAACTTGCCGACAGGAAGATCATCTAAAACACCCTTTTCAAAAAGTTCAGCAGCCTTTTTCTTGCTGATTCGTTCTTCTTCACGGGCAAGGTCGGCAGAGCTTGTCAGCCCTAATCTATTTTCAAGTGCCATTTCGCACCTCCGTTATTCCTTATCATTATCCAAAAGTTTGTATGTACGGTAGTACGACAATATTGTTTGATATTGCAGTTTATTTATAAAAAGCTGACGATAGGTAACAGTTTTCTCTTTGCCTTCAGCCTTGAGCACCGCCAATTTCTCTGTAACCGAGTCATACTGCGCAAGAATGTCGGAAAGCATTTTTTCAAAAGCGTTTAAGCGTTCTTCGTTCATAATGCGTGCTCTTACTTATCCGCCGCAATACCGGATTTCATCCAAGCGTCTACTTCGCTGACCTTGAATTTCCAAAGGCGACCAATTTTTGCGGCGGGCATATTTCTTTTTTCTATCCAAGCGAGTACGGTGTCGCGGCTGACACCGAGGTATTCGCAAATTTCTTTCATTGAGTACCAGCGTTCGATGTTGGAATCCA
>CAMCPL010000008.1 GCA_945876745.1 uncultured Clostridia bacterium | reverse complement strand
GCAAGCATCCTCAGGCATTCTTCGAAGTGCGTGCGGAAAATTACTAAGAATCAATCAACAGATAAATAAGGAATTCTATTGCGCATACCTTTATCTCAATTTTTCAAACTATTTCGAGGAAGTCGGACTTCCGGAACAAAAAAGGTAAAAAATCAATGGTATAAAATGTATAAGAAAAAAGGCTGAAATCTTTGTGATTTCAGCCTTTTTGTCTTGGCAGAGAATTCAAAAGTGAATCCGAACATTTTTTAATTTTAGACAAGGAGAGCTTCAAAGCATTCTCCTTGTAGTTTAAGTAAAATATTGCGTCATCGTCATACAGAACAACTGCGTTAATAAAATAATTTATCAGCGCTTTACGCTGATTGTGGTCAGTCAAATCTGCTACCTTTGACCTTTCAAAAAATTCTTTGTATTGCTCACGAGTGTATTTCGGTTTTGCAATTTGCTCCCTTGCGATTTCTATTTCAATATCTTTTTTCTTTCCCTCAAGCTCTTGTAAGCATGTTTTGGTCGAGTCCGTTATAATACCTTGCTCAATCGCATTAATCATATTCTTGATTTTCTTTTCAACCTTTGATAATTCCTGTTGCAATAGCTTCAGTGTGGTGTTTTCCGACTCCTGCATTTTCATTAAAGAGTCAATAAGAGATTCTACATAATCATCATTGCTGAGCGTTGCGATGACTACATTCAAAACTGCATTTTCAATATCATCCTTCTTGACTGCCTTCTTGTCACAACCACGACCTCGCTTTGCATCAATGCATTTGTAGTAACGATATTTTGTTCCCTGATGATTAACACCGCTTTCGCCTACCATAAACGATTTACATTTTCCGCAATACAGCTTGGTTGTAAGTATGTATTCGTCATCTGCTTTATACTTTGCAGCGGCGTGTTTGTTCTGCTCCAACTTGTGTTGTACTCGGTCAAACAAAGCCGTATCAATAATAGCAGGAATACCGCCGGGCGTTACAATATCTCTGAAAATGTACTCGCCGATATATCTCCTGTTAGAAAGAATTTTTGAAATAATGTTGATAGTAAATCTTCCGCCACGAGAATTGGTTGCACCCCTGTTGTTCAAGTCTTCTGCAATTTCTTTCATCGTCATACCGGAGTCATAATTCTTGAAAATCATACGAACATATGCCGCTGTTTCTTCGTCAATTTGAAAATGCCTTTCATTATCAATGTAATAGCCGAATGTAATCGGACCGCCGTTAAACTTGCATTTCATAGCATTCTCGGTTAACCCACGAATGACCTTTTCCGAAAGATCAGCCGAATAATATTCAGCCATACCCTCAAGTACGGATTCAAGAATGATACCTTCGGAGCCTTCACTGATGTTTTCGTTTGCGGATATGACTTTAACACCGTTCTTGCGAAGCTGTGCCTTGTAATGAGCAGAGTCATAACGGTTACGGGCAAACCTATCCAGCTTCCAAACAATGATAACATCAAACATATTCTTTGCAGAATCCTTAATCATTTTCTGAAACGCAGGACGCTTGTCGGTAGTAGCGGAGAACGCTCGGTCAATATATGAATCAATGATTGTAATATCATTGCGTTTTGCAAAATCGTTACACTCACGCAGCTGACCTTCAATAGACTCCTCACGCTGATTATCACTCGAGTATCGTGCATAAATTACACCGTTCATATTCAATTTTACCTCCTGTGTTGTGTGTTATAACTCTAAACAACACAAGTGTCAAGTCAAAAATACATTAATCAAACTTTGTTTTAGGCTTAATTATTGGATTTGCAAATGCATTCCATTCATTAAAGTTCTTTTGCAGTCTTAATAATCAGAACTTCAGCTATATATTTCATTATAGGTATTTCTTTTTCAAGATCATTCTTGTCTGCAAAAGGTCGATAAATGCCTTTTTCTTTTAACTTAAACTCATTTGATTTACTGTGAACTAATGAGTTTCGAGTTTTATATATTCTTCCGGCTAATTTTTTTGACAATTTAGTGTTAGAAATATCAGTTAAATCAATTGCATCTCCCGAAGAAAATGGCACGGGAAAATTCTTGTAGTGCTGGATATAATCATGATCAATACTAGATATCAAATCCGAATAGTCAATATATTTTTCTAAAGTTAATTCAAGTGCTTCAAGTTCATTTCCTTGGAAACCTTGCTTGTTTTGCTTATTCTTCTTGTTAACTGTATCAACAATTTTTGCAATATCTTTATTCTTTTTCAAAGAAAAACTAGGATTTAGTATTATTTGTTTTACAGAATTGAATAATTCCTCTTGATATACTTCTTCAAAGAAAAACTTAAAAATATGATAATAACACAAATATTTTACATAAACATCATTTGATGACAACGCCATATAATATTGTTCTGTTAAATCTTTATTAAAATATAATCTTGGTGCCATTAATTCGTTTAATCCACATTTTCTTGATAATGGTTTAAAGTTACCTCTTTTTGTAAACATTTCATCTATATTACTGATTTTTCGAAATACACGATTTGTATTGTATGCAAAACTAAACAAAATAGAATCGCTGAAAATTTCAAAATGGTCAATTAGTAATGTGTTTTCTGATTCAATTTTTATACATATAAATTTTCTAAATGCTATTGATAACAATGAAAAAATATTCTTCCCTTCCTCTAAACTAAAATCATGTGATGAAATAATAGGAAATCTAAAGACGTAATCTTTCAAATCATTATTTTCTAAAAACTTTAAAATAAGGAAAGGACTCGGTTTTACTATCGAATATTTGATTTTGTTTTAATTGTCAATTATTGGTTCCATTTCTGTGGCCCTATCGTAAAATGGATGATTTGACTCGGTAACCATTATCTCATATTCATATGGTGTATATATAGAAACGTCTTTATACAGATAAATCTTTGAAACATCATACAATGAATCATATTCTTCTCTTGTGTAAGTATATTTTACATCATCAAAATCGAAAGAAAGATAGTTTTCGTCAAAAACTAAATTTAAGGACTCTTTTACTCTATCATTAAAAATTAATTCAAGCTTTGATTTAAATTCATCAAAATTCATTATTATTATTTCCTTTCAAAATATAATTAATTATTACAGCTATTTTTATAAAATATTAATTATTTCGCTAACACTATCAATTTTATAATTTGGCTGCTCGCTTTCATTTTTAACACTTTGATATTGCGCAAAACCTTGGCGAACCCAAATCGTTTTCATACCAATATGTTTCGCTGGTGAAATATCATTATCTATTCTGTCTCCAATCATAACAGCTTCATTAGGCTCACATTTAGCTTGATCAAGTGCCATATTGAAAATCTTAATATCTGGTTTTGCGCAACCAGCTTCAGTTGAAGCAATAACAACATCAAAATACTTTCCAATACCCCAATTATCAATTCTCTTTTGAGTTCCAGCAGATTGATTTGCAATAATTCCTAGTTTGTATTTCTCTGCCAGTTTCTCTAACACTTTGTCAACATTAGGGTATAATTTTTCTAACTCCTTTGGCCATCTTGGTAATTCTACTCCGTAATATGTAGCTGCAGCCTTAACAGGAAAAGAATTCGTTTTTGCTAGTTCGATTACTTTATCCAAAAATACTTGTTTATTAATATTATTGTTTTCAACTATGGTTTCACATCGCCATTTGATACAATTGCTTTCATCTACTAGTGTTGAGCCCAAATCGAAAAACAACCATTTAATATTTTCCATATATCAATCCTCTAATATCTCCTCGTTTATCAACTTATCGTTATTTAACATTAGTAATAATAAATTGAACTGCGACTAAAACTATTTGAATTATTGTAAATCTTACAACAACTTGTGTATCAGACCAACCATGATTTTTTCTCATTTCATCATGAATAGGCGTACGAACATTTTTCAAAACTTCTATTTTCAAAAATCTCTTTAAAAAGATTTTAATTAATCCTGCGATACCGTCAACCAACAACACAGCTGATAGTAAAATGTAACTGAATGGGTGTGATGATTTTAGTATCATTATGACAATTAATAAACCAAGTGGTCTTGAGCCTGCATCACCCATTAACTGTGAGCTTGGACTGGTGTTGAAGCATAGATATGCAATTAAAACACCTATCATAATAAAGCTATAAGTTGCATATTGTTCTCCGATTTGATTGAAGAATATTAGGGTAATGCCAAGTAATGAAACTATGCTTAAAGTACCGCATAAACCATCAACTCCGTCAGAACAATTAGTAACATTAATACCAATCCACAACAATACGGTTGATAGGATTACAAACAGTATTGGATGAACAAAGATTTCATAATTAAATATCATTATTGTAGTTGAATTGTTATAAACAAAGACTACAGAAATCAGCACACAGATTACTAAGTCAATAAATCCTTTTTTGTAATCTGACCAAGGCTTGTCCGAAGCGTCATCAAGATAACCACTTAGCATTTCAAGGAATAACAGTATGTTGTAAAATGCAAATTCTTTTGTAATTGGCAATAGAAAAACAGAGCAAAGCACAAAGGCACCAACCATTATTAAACCTACACCTCTGATTTTCCCTTTAGAAACCTCTCCATTAACTGCAAAAGCTCTACCCTTATCCTTTGGCAAAAACGATAGTTTTAATTTCAATAATATAAAGCAAATTACAAAAGCTACAACAGTTGCAATTGCAATATATTGCTGAATATTAATAACACTGTTTAAAATATTGAATAACATTTTTACTCTCCTACATAATGATTCTTTTAAAATTTAGTTACACAAATATAATAACACAAAATTCGACAATATCCAAGTACAATTAATTATAGATAGGGTACATTTAATGTACCCTGTGGGAGCATTAGACTACACACAAACAATATAAATACCTTTCTCTGAAAAATGACTCTATGGGTAGTTCAAAATTTGGGCTACCCCTGGTATGATAAATTATATAATAACAATAGAAAAGGGCTTTTTTTGAAAACTTTTCTCTTTTGGGGATAAGTAATCGAATCGATAATAAATCTCGATTGTAGGCAATTTGTGAGCATCTTTTGAGAAGACAATGAGAACACAATAATGAAGAAAAACTACCCAAGTTAGCAATTATTTGCAATGTGGAAAAAGATGCAGGATAAAAGAGTATCCCGCAATGAAGCGGGATACTCAGGTAAACACCGACCGGCAGTGCCGTTCGGGGATTTTTTATAGTATTCCATTTTTGAGAGTACTGTTCTAACTCTGCTCCAATTTGAAACAAAAAGCAAAAATTCTCAATGATTTAGGGATAAATTGAGTATTCCAGTTTTGCACCTGCCTTCACTCAGCTTTTGCTGAGGCAAGCAGAGCGTTCGGCGTTCCGCCGAACACTTTATTAGCGGGAAACCCGCACCCTTTTGTCTTTAAAAATATTGTAGTTGACTTAGAATATCCTTTGCGGTATTGTATGGTTGCCAAAAGGCATAACAATTAAAAACCGAAAGGACAAACACTATGAAAACTACAATTAAAATAAGGAATAAAATACTAAACTAAAGAAAGGGTGAAACGGAAAACAAATAATTAACGAAAGAATGTTGCCACATGGCAACAAAGAAAATACTTGAATTTGAAAATATACCAATCGACAATTCGGATTTTCTCACAAAAAATGTACCGAATGATATAGTAGATGCAATGGCAGAATTGATATATCCGTCAATACAAAAACACTTTGAAGAACAGAAAAATAAAGACTAACAAAAATGGCAGGCAGCACCACGCTACCTGCCAAAACTATTTTCTAATCGGCAAATGAAAAAGAAACCCGAATGTATCACCTATAATGGTGAAGTTCGGATTTCTCTTCATTGGCAGAGGTATAAGGATTCGAACCTTAAATGACGGAGTCAGAGTCCGGAGTGTTACCGTTACACTATACCTCTATATTCGCTTTTGCTATGCTATTATAACATATTTTTTGAGCAGGTCAAGGGTTTTTTGGAGTTTTTTTATTTTTTTTAGAAAAATTGTGATTTTGGTGTGAAAATGTGGTAGAATGAGAGGAAAGCAGGAGGGATTTGATATGCTAAAGGACTTAGTTATTAAAAACAGAAGCTACCGTGGATTTGACGAAAATTACAGCTTTACAAGAGAACAGTTAGAAGGCTATGTAGATTTGACACGATATACTGCATCGAGCGTCAATGCACAGCCGTTGAAATATAAAATCGTATTTGAAAAATACGAGGTTGAAGCCGTACGACCGCTGACGCACTGGGCAAGAGCGCTTCCGGATATGGTGCTACCTCACCCGAATATGCACGCAACGGCGTTTATCATAATCTGTCAAGACACGGATATTTCACCGAATCTCGCACGATACCAAAAGGACATCGGAATTGTGGCTCAAACGATAACGCTTGCCGCAGTTGAAGACGGCTTGGGCGGTTGTATGATAGGTAATTTCACACCCGACGAGGTTAAAGAAACGCTGAACCTTGCCGAAAATCTCACGCCTATGCTGATTATTGCACTCGGAAAGCCTGCCGAAGAAATAGTAATAAAGGAAATAGACAACGGAGAAAGCACAAAATATTACCGTGACGAAAACGATATTCACTATGTTCCGAAGCGAAAGCTGAAAGACATTCTCATATAATCGAAAATAAAGGACTGTTTCACTTAGTAGTGGGACAGTCCTAAAGGTTTATGTGCTATCCGGTAGTGCTGTTGCTCTAAATACTGATGATTATTCTAATGTAAAAAATATGACAATCAGTAATACCAGTAAATATGGCGAATTAAATTTTAATTATGTAACAAATAAAGAAAAATATGTTTTTATATTCCGAGATAAAGCCGCAGGGCGCCTAGAATAAGCAGATGAACGGGATAAAACCAATAGGAGAGCAATTTGCTTTGCTTACCCCGCTTACCGTTATATGTAAGCGTAAGACCGAAGCCCATAAGCGGCCACGGCTCGGTATACATTGAAGCGTAGCAGAAAGGAAGAGCAACTGCCGTGCTGCCGTAAAACAAATAAAAGAAATAACCGATTAGTATTGCATGGTGCTCGTAATCGAGAGCAAGGAACATCGAAACGGCGCACATCACACCAACGATTAAAAACGATACAAGATACCAAAGCGCCTTTGTATACTTCTCCATTTTTACTTTGAGCGTGTCGATAATCCAAATCGTAACAAGCACAAGCGCCAGCGAGAACATAACGTTATTCCAATTCATATTAAAGAAGCTCGCCGTTGTGAACATATCAAACGGAACCTCGGAAATAACGCCGAAAATCAAGAGGTTGAGCAAGTATTTTTTGCGGTTTCTCGTTTTGAAAAAGCCCTCTACAAGCAGGAAACAAAACAGTGGAAAAGCAATCCTGCCGATTTTGTCAAAGATATTACTCACGGTTGTAAGCGAGCCGTAATTTGAAGTCAAATTAGGATAAATCAGCGCCTTGTTTACATGGTCGATAAGCATTGAAATTATCGCAATCAGCTTCAGCTGTGCACCGGACAGGAACTGAAGCTTTTTGCAAAAAGCGTTAATTTTGTCGATGATTTTTTGCATAAATACTCCCCTCCCATACATCGTCATTATAACACAAAAATCACTTTAAGGCTATACCTCGAATCACCATATTTATTTATTCGTGTTTCACCTTTTGAAACACGAATGCCCCTCGTTTGTGTAATTAAATAAAACCGAAAAACGCCGAAAGCATTACCTTTGCATAAAAAAGAAAAACTGTCAAAAACTCAAAAAATTTGTATTATTCGAATACTGTTGAGTTTTTGACCTTTATTTTAACTGAAAATATATGTGCTCAAAACTTATTCTCAACAAATGTTGACAACAAGTTTTCGTGTGTTAATATAATTAATTTTCCAGAACAAAAGACATAAAAGTTGGAAAAATGTCAAATTTCTGTGTTTTTTGGTTGGAAAAATGTCATTTTTGCTTCAAAAACGGTTGCGTAAATGTAAAATATGAGATATACTATTAATATAATAGCGGAGGTGTAGCTTATGTTAAACAGAAAAATCGAATCCTCAATTATAAAATGGATACAAAAAGATACAAAAGCATTACTAATTGATGGTGCACGTCAGGTAGGCAAAACATCTGTAATTCGTAAGGTTTTTGAAGAATCAGGTTGTGAGTATATCGAATTCAATCTTATCAAATCGCCAGAACTTATTAAGTTACTGGCAAGCAGTGAGTCGGTCGATGATATGATAACCAACCTGTCCTTATTCACCGATAAGCCGTTCATTAAGGGTAAAACTTTTATTTTTATTGATGAAATTCAAGAGTTCAAGGAAATTACTACAAAGGTTAAGTTTTGGGTTGACGAAGGCTCGTTTAGATATATTTTCAGCGGTTCTTTACTCGGAGTTGAGTTAAAGAATATAGCTTCCGCTCCTGTGGGATATTTGAAAACACTTACTATGTATCCTATGGATTTTGAGGAATTTCTGCAAATATATAATTTCACAGATGAACTTAAAAAATCATTGCACAAATCATTTATTGAAAGAACTCCCGTAAATGATTCCGTTCATAATCGTATGATGCAAATATTCAACACATATCTGAATGTCGGCGGTATGCCTGCGGCAGTTCAAAAATTTGCCGAAACCAGAAATCTTGAAGATGTAATTTCGCAGCATTTGGATATCATTACACAGTATAAAAAAGACTTTACGAAATACGAGACAGAGGAAAAACGAATATATCTAACTCAGATTTATGATTTAATTCCGGCAGAGCTTAATAAATCAAACAAAAGATTTGTTTTCTCAGATATGAAAAAAGGGCTTCGATATGAAAAAAGCTCCGAGGACTTCTTATGGTTGTCAAGTGCCGGTGTTGCTCTGCCTGTCTATAATGTCGCTGAACCTACCGTTCCTCTTAAATTAAATGAAAACAGCAGTTTGTTTAAGTTTTTCTTATCCGATATAGGTATGCTAACAACTTTATACGGTAAAGCAACAAAAATTCAGCTTTTATCAAACAATCCTGCAATAAATTTCGGAGCTATATATGAAAATGTTGCGGCACAGGAATTAAAAGCTCACGGTATGTCATTATATTATTATAACAGCAAGCGGTTTGGTGAATTGGATTTTGTTATAGAATATAACGGCAAGGTGCTGCCCATTGAAATAAAAAGCGGAAAGGATTATAAACGCCATTCTGCACTAAGTAATGTATTGGAAATTTCAAATTATTCAATAGATGAAGCATTCGTTTTTACAAATTATAATGTCGAGATTAACGGTAATTATGTCTATTATCCGATTTATATGCTGATGTTTTTAAGTAATGACGATATCAAGCTTCCCATTATAGATATTCCCGACCTCTCGGATCTGACCTAACAAAAACCAAACGACTGCAAGAAACTTATTGTTTTCTCTTGCAGTCGTTTAATTTTTATAAACCTCCATTAAATATTTATGTGTAGAAAAGCATATCGCTTTGAATAAGATATAAGCAGCAAAATAATCTCGGCGTGGTTATCGCCATTTCTCGAAGTCTGATATATCTTATAGTCTAATTGTAGCATTAACAGGTGCCATGGCGGCACCCATATTATTGGCGTCCTTGATGCCGAGGTCGGTTATTGTACCGATATGAACTGCCTTGATTTTGGGCAGATTTGCCGAATTATCCGTCGAAATTTGTGCATTTTCAACAACTGCCGCACCTGCTCCCGTTACTGTCCATTGTGCTGTGGGCGGGCGTTGTCCGCCGTATTCAAGCGGAAATCTGAACTGTCTTTCGCTTGACGCAAAATGGCTCGAAGCCGCCGCAACGCAACGCTTTGCACCCGCCTCGACAAGCATTGAAGCATTACAAAGCGTGAGCGCCATAGTCGAGCAGGCGCCGTACATACCGACAAACGGAATTTCCAAATCCTTGAGAGCAAAGCACGAGCCTACGCATTGGTCAAGCAAATCGCCGCACAGAATAAAATCCACATCCGACGGGCTTGTATTCGCCTTTGAAAGTGCACGGATAATCGCATCGTGAAGCATAGCCGACTCGGCAAGCTCAAAGCTGTCCTGCCCCATAGTCGTATCCTCGAAAATTTGGTCAAAATCATCACGAAGCGGACCCTCACCCTCTTTTTTGCCGACTACTCCGGCACTTGCCTTAATAACCGGAGGTTGCTCAAAAAAATATGTTTTTGCCTTTTTTTGCATAAAAAACACCTCGGTAATATTTTTACCAAGGTGAAGCTATTTATTTATGATACTTGCTGTTATTCAATATTGAAAACGCACGATAGATTTGTTCAAGCAATATAACACGCATAAGCTGGTGAGGTAAAGTCAGCTTACCAAACGAGAGCTTCAAACCGCCGAACGACTTAACCTCATCGGACAATCCGAACGAGCCGCCGATAATAAAGGTGATTTCTCCGTAACCTTTAAGTGAAATACTCTCGATTTTTTTACTGAACGCCTCGCTGCTCATCTGCTCGCCCTCGATACACATCGGTACAACGAACGAGCCCTTCGGAATTTTGGAAATAATGCGCTTGCCCTCTTTGTCCTTAACCGCCTCAATCTCTGCGTCAGACGGATTGTCCGAGCAACGCTCCTCGCCGATTTCGACAATATTCACCTTTGAAAAAGCGCCGAGCCGCTTCAAATATTCATCACAGCCGTCACGCAGATATTTTTCCTTGAGCTTGCCGACGGCAATAACTGTAATCTTCATCATAGAACAATCGGTCTTTCGTAATTTTCTTCGGGTGATACGGCGAGCTTGAAATCAACATTTTCCTCGAAGCCCGCTTCGTTGAGCGCACAAAGAGTAGTTTGGCGTGCGATGTCGGGAGTGTTATTCTCTTGACTCAAATGCGATAATATAATCCTTGTTGTGCCGTTTTTGACAAGCTCCTTTGCAAATTCACCGCAGGCATAATTCGACAAATGTCCTTCGCCAGACAAAATTCGTTTTTTAAGCGGATAAGGATATATTCCGTTTTGAAGCATTGTAACCTCGTGGTTTGACTCCAAAAAAACCAAATCGCATCCGAGCAGACTGTTTTTAGCATCGTCTGTTACATAGCCCGTATCGGTGCACACTCCAACCGACCTGCCGTCGCTCAAATTAAAGCGATAGCCGTAGCACGCAACGCTATCGTGACTGTTGCAAAACGGCACAATTTCAACGCCGTTAAGCTCCGTCCTATCGCAAAGACAAATTCCGTCATCCTTATTTTTGAACGCTCCGATACCTCTCATAACGCTGATTACATCGGGATGAGCATAGACGGGCAGGTTATATCTCGAAGCAAAAACCCTTACGCCCGAAATATGGTCGCTATGCTCGTGAGTGATAAAAACAGCGTCTAAATCACAGGGCTGAACATTGATATTTTTAAGCGCATTTTCAAGTCGCTTTGCGCTTACTCCTGCGTCAACAAGGAATTTACCCTTTGAGCAGGATATGTATATTGAATTTCCCTTGCTCCCCGAAAAGAGCTGACATACCTTTGACATATATTCTCCGAAAATAAAGCCCTCGCCTATGAACGAGGGCTCATATTATATTATTAACCTGCACCCTGTACAGACTTTTCCTCCTTAACAACAGCACGCTTTATATCCGCACCGAGAGAAGCGAATTTTTCAACAACATCCTCATAACCTCGGTCAACATAAGCAATATCCTCAACAACCGTTGTACCGTCTGCGACAAGACCTGCAATAATCATTGCCGCACCTGCACGAAGGTCGGTCGCCTTAACGGTAACGCCTGTGAGCTTTTCCTTGCCGACAATAACCGCAACCTTGCCGTCAACCTGAATATCGGCGCCCATACGAAGAAGCTGTCCGACATACTGAAAACGGTTATCCCAAACGCTTTCGGAAAGAATACTTGTTCCCTGTGCTATCGACAAAAGCACCGCCATTTGAGGCTGCATATCAGTAGGAAAGCCCGGGTGGGGCATTGTTTTTACATTACACTTTGTAAGATTCTTAAAGCGTGTAACACGAACTGCGTCGTCGTATTCAATAACCTCTGCGCCTGCTTCCTCCAATTTTGCACTGATGGATTCAAGGTGCTTTGGTATAACATTCTTTATAAGAACATCACCGCCGCAAGCCGCCGCAGCAACCATATATGTTCCCGCTTCGATCTGGTCGGGGATAATGGAATAGGTACAGCCGTGCATTTTTTCTACGCCGCGGATTTTGATAACGTCCGTTCCTGCGCCTCTTACGTCTGCTCCCATTGAGTTAAGGAAGTTTGCAAGGTCAACAATATGCGGCTCCTTTGCGGCATTTTCGATAATTGTAAGTCCTCTTGCCTTAACTGCGGCGAGCATAATATTTATTGTTGCGCCGACGGAAACAACGTCCATATAAATCGACGTGCCCATTAACTTATCCGCATTTGCGCTAACCATTCCGTCGATAATATCAATATCGGCACCGAGCATTTCAAAGCCCTTGATATGCTGGTCGATAGGTCTCACTCCGAAATTACAGCCGCCCGGCATTGCAACCTCGGCCTGATTAAATCTTCCGAGCATTGCACCGATTAAATAATAGCTTGCTCTGAAATGCGAGGTAAGCTCATACGGTACACTTTGATAGCTAATATTTGAGGTGTCAATTTCGATAGTATTCTTATTTATCAGCTTGATTTGAGCTCCCATTCTGTCCAAAATCTCTATAATCAGCTGAACATCACTTATTTGCGGAATATTCTCTATTCTTACCAAATCATCTGCAAGAATAGCGGCAGGGATAATAGCGACAGCGGCATTCTTTGCACCGCTGATATTAACTTCGCCGAACAGCTCGTGTCCGCCGTTAATTACAAAATTATCCACCAGATTCCCTCCAATCCTTGAGGCATAATTAATTTATATTAATAGTATTAAAAGCAAAATAAAAAATATGTGTATGCTCACACATAAATAATTATATCAAATTACACCGCTAAAGGAAATAAACAGTCGCCTATTTTATCCAAAATGTAATTTTTCGATTATCAAAATATATGGTGCTTATGAAAACCGCATACAATATATAGCGTTTTCAAATTAATTCCGACATATTTTTCAATATTTTGTTATTAATTAAGGTAACAAAATAGTAACACAATCTTACAAAGATGTCAACAACTGATTAAAGATTATTTTTCTTTTTTCAAAAACCGAACAAACATACTATAAAATCAGCGCAAATTCAACAAAAATTTTCGTTGCGCCTCGGTTGATTTCGGGCGCGGGTTGTGATATATTAATTTAAAGAGGTTTAGTTATGAAAATAGGAAATGTTGAATTTGAACATATTACATTTTTAGCGCCGATGGCGGGGATTGCCGACAGGGCGTTTCGTGAGCTTTGCGCCCGGCACGGCGCCGGATATACGGTAAGCGAAATGGTATCGTCAAAGGGGCTTACAATGGGTGACAGAAAAAGTGCGCAGCTTTTGGAGCTTGGCGAAAACAGACCGTCGGGTGCACAGCTTTTCGGCGACAATCCCGAAATTATGACGGCAGCGGCAATAAAATGCCTTGATTTTAAGCCGGATATTATCGACATAAATATGGGTTGCCCTGCACCGAAAATCGCTATGAACGGCGGCGGTGCAAGCCTTATGAAAAAGCCTCAGCTTGCATACGAAATCGTAAAAGCGGTTGTGGGCGCGGTTGATATTCCGATAACGGTTAAAATACGCAAGGGCTGGGACGACGACAGTATTAACGCCGTTGAAATGGCTTGTCTTGCCGAAAAGGCAGGTGCAAGCGCAGTTGCCGTTCACGGCAGAACGAGACAGCAGATGTACGCCGGTAAGGTCGATTACGACATTATCGCACAGGTAAAAAAGAGCGTCGGCATACCGGTTATTGCAAACGGCGACATTGTTGACGAGCAGTCAGCCGCAATTATGCTCGAAAAAACAGGCGCAGACGCTATTATGATAGGCAGAGGTGCACTCGGAAATCCTTGGATTTTTTCCAATATCAACGCTTATCTTGAAGAATGTAAGGTTATGCCTGAAGTGAGCATAACTCAAAAGATGTACACAATGCTAAAGCATATTCAAAAAACGATTGAATACAAGGGCGAATACACGGCTATGAGAGAGGCGCGGCATCACGCGGCATACTACACAAAGGGTATGAAGGGTGGCGCAAGGCTCCGTGCGGAAATAGGAAAATACGAGCGCTTTGAGCAATTACAGGAGCTATCATACAGAATAATCAAGGAGTACGAATAATGATACTGAAAAACTGCACCTTTTTCAACGAACAGTTTGAAAAAGAATTCGGGGACATAAAAATTGAAAACGGTAAAATCAGCGAAATCGGGTTTATCGACGGTGACGGCGTTGATATGCGTGGTAAAATCGTATTTCCCGGCTTTGTTGACATTCATATTCACGGCGGTGCAGGTGCGGACTCGTGCGACGGTAATTCCGAAGCGCTCCAAAATATCGCCGATTATCTTGCAAAACACGGCGTTACCTCGTTTTGCCCTACGACAATGACGCTTCCTATTGAAAGACTTTGTGAAATATCAAGTAGTATTGCCGATTTTTCGTCAAAGCAAAAAAGCGGTGCAAGAGTTGTCGGAATAAATTTTGAGGGTCCGTTTATTGCAATGAGCAAAAAGGGCGCGCAAAACGGAGATTATGTTGTCACAGGGACAAATGAGACTTTCGACAAATTGTTTACTTCAAGCGGCGGTCTTATGAAGCTAATCACCATTGCGCCCGAAGCTTTTGACAGCGAGGCTTTTATCAAAAATGCAAGTGCAAAAACGACTGTTTCTATCGGTCACACAAGCGCAAATGCACTCGAATGTCAAAGAGCAATAGACAACGGAGCAAACCACATTACTCACCTTTTCAACGCTATGACGCCTATGACTCACAGACAGGCAGGCGTTGTCGGAACAGCGTTTGACAACAACGTCACCTGCGAGCTTATCTGCGACGGTGAGCATATTTGTCCTGCCGTTTTACGAAATTCGTTTAGGCTTTTAGGCGAGGACAGAGCAGTAGTTATCAGCGACTCAATGAGAGGCGCAGGTATGGGAAACGGCGAATACGAGCTCGGCGGTCAAACAACTTATGTCAAGGACGGCTACAAGGTTGCAAGGCTTGAAGACGGAACAATCGCCGCTTCAATCACAAATGTTTTTGACGAATTCAAAAATCTGCTTGACTTCGGCATTGATTTCAAAACGGCATTGAAATCCTGCACAATAAATCCTGCAAGAGTAATACACGAGGAAAATAATATCGGCTCGATAGCCGTCGGTAAAAACGCCGACCTTGTTATAACGGACGAAAATTTGGAAATCACAGAGGTTTATATCAATGGAACACTCGCTTAACATAGTTTTAATTGAACCCGAAATTCCGCAAAACACGGGAAATATTGCACGCACCTGCGCCGCAACAGGCGCAAGACTTCATCTTGTAGGTCCTATGGGCTTTCATATCACGGACAAGCAGGTGAAAAGAGCCGGACTTGATTACTGGGACAAACTCGATATTACATTTTACGACAGCACCGAGGAATTTTTTGAAAAAAATGCAGGAGGAACCTTCTACTATTTTTCGACAAAAGCAGAGCAGGCTCATTCGGATGTTGAATATCCGAACAACTGCTACCTCGTTTTCGGCAAGGAGACAAAGGGCTTGCCCGAAGAACTGCTCAAGGACAACCACGACTACTGTGTAAGAATGCCGATGAGAGGAATAATCAGAAGCCTCAATTTGTCGAACGCTGTCGCAATCGGAACCTATGAGGTGCTTCGGCAATGGAACTATCCTGAGCTTGTACAAAAAGGAAAATTACATAATTTGAGTTGGGACAAATGAACAAGCCCCTCGCGCGATAATTTCGTGCGAGGGGTTTGCTATTAGAAAATCATTTTATGATAATGTATTGAACTGCCGACAAAAGAAGCTGAATAATCGAAAAGCGAACTACAACCTGTGTATCCGACCAAGCGTGATTTTTACGCATCTCGTCGTGTATCGGAGTGCGAGTATGCTTTAATACCTCGATTTTGAAAAATCTCTTGAGGAAAATCTTAATAAGACCTGCGATACCGTCGACTAAAAGTACGGCTGACACAAGAAGATAGCTAAACGGATGACCGGATTTCAGTACCATAATCACAATCAGCACGCCGATTGCTCTTGAGCCTGCGTCGCCCATAAGCTGTGCACTCGGACTTGTGTTGAAGCAAAGATAAGCCACCAAAACGCCGACCATAATATAGCTAAAGGTTGTATACTGCTCGCCGATTTGTGAATAGAAAATCGTCGTAATACTCAAAAGCGTAATTGTACTCAGGCTTGCACAAAGACCGTCAACGCCGTCCGAGCAGTTCGTAACATTAATGCCGACCCAAAGCAGAATTGTTGAAAGAATAACGAAAACAACGGGGTGAATATAAAGCTCGAAGCTAAAGAAGAAAATCGTTGTCGAATTATTGCGTACAAATACTATCGACAAAGCAAGGCAGATTATAAAGTCAATAAGCCCCTTTTTGTAGTCAGCCCAAGGCTTGTCCGAGGCGTCGTCAAGATAACCGCTGAGCATTTCCAAAAACAGAAGAATGTAGTAGCAAATAAATTCTCTGTTAAGCGGGAGCAGAAAAACGCCGCACACAATAAATGCGCAAACCATAATAAGCCCCACACCTCGGATTTTTCCCTTTGAAGCCTCGCCGTTTACGGCAAATTCTCTGCCCTTGTCCTTTGGCAAAAACGGAAGCTTCAGCTTAAGCAAAACAAAGCAAAGCGCAAACGCAATAAACGAAGCTATTGCGATATATTGATTTGTTGAAATAATGTCCTCTAATAAATGAAATAACATATTCTCACTTCCTCACGATTTTTATCACAGCTTGATATCCGTCATTATTCCGAAATGGTCGGATATGTAGCCGTTTGAAAGATTATCTATAACAGTATAATTTTTGCCGTTTCCGGTGGTAAAAATGTAATCAATCGGCTCGTCGGAATTTATACGGTAGCCCCACGACTGATAGGTAGCTTTTTTCTTCGATGGGTCGGTCGTGTTATTCAGCAGACTCGACACCGTTTTGACCGCCTCGTCCTGTTCAACCTCGTTGAAATCGCCTGTCAAAATCACGGGAATGTTTCCGTAGTTCGACCTTAGCTCGCTCATTTTTTCCAAAATAACGCCGACGCCGAAAATGCGGGCTTGCTCGCTTGAATTATCAAGATGAGTATTCATAAACAGCAAGCGCCTGTCGGTTTTTATTTCATCAAGAACAACGTATGAGCAAATGCGATTGCAGCCTGCGCTTTTTTCTTCGCCATTTTCGTCGATATAAGTATACTTGCTCTCAACGTCCGGCGTTTGCGAAAGCCAAAATGTTCCTTCGTCAACAATCGTGTATTCAAGCGTGTTCCACATAACCGCATTCATTTCGCTTTTTTCTTCACTGCTGTCGCCGCCTCGTGCAACGGCATAAATCTGGTATTCGGGGAGCGTTTTTTTAAGCTCGGCTACCCACAGACTGTTTATCTCCTGTGTACCGATTAAGTCGGGCATCGACATTCTCATTTCATCGCCAAAGCGCTTACACCTTTGCATACTGTCGGTGTCCTCAAGCTTTGTGCCGAACGCCGAGGCAACATTGAACGAAACAACTCTTACGTCGCTGTCGTCACCTGCATAATCGGTAATGGTTTTTACAGGCTTCGGCATAGCCATAGAAGCAACTGCAATAGCAACGCAGAGTAAAACGCAGACAACTGTTGAAATTTTGCCCTTGCTATCCTTTTCGCACAGGAAATGCAAAACAAAATCAAGACCGTAAAGGAATAATGTCAAATAAAAGCCCCACATTGCCATACCGCCGTTTGCACAAACGAGTATGCCCAAAACGCCTAAAATAACAGTATTCACAACACTGAACGCAACGTTTCGCTTATAGCCGTTTTTACCTGCGGAAAACAGCGAGCCGATAATGACAACAAGCGAAAATACTACCACGCACACAATACTGAGCACTGCGAAGAAATACGACAAATCTCCGAGCATAGCGTTGAAATCAAGACCGTAGTTGACGATGCTCATTATGAGCGTTATAAGCGAAACGTTCTTATGCCCTGCCCAAAACATCGGCAGGCACATTGATGCAAGCGGCAAAAAGAACACAACAAGCCTTATAATATGAAGCGGCGAGGCTATGCTCGACTCCTTGAGCATATTCAAAAATCTGTTTACCGCATTGACTTCTTTTTCAGCCCTTTGAGCGTCCTGCTCAAGGCGAGAATCCATTTGATAATACAGCAAATTCACGTTGCAATGAGGACAATTCGGCTTCATATACAAGGGATTTATGTACTTTTTACATTTAGGGCAACAAAACTTTTCCTTACTCTTCAACCGACTCACCTCCCGAAACCTGCTTTGAAAGCTCGGCTCTGCGCACTTTCATATCACTTCTGATTTTTTTCAGCTTTTCGCCTCTTAAATCATAGAAGAAGAATGGCAAAAGACTGATTAATCCCAAGACATTCGGCACAACGGTGAAGAATGTCCAAAGCCAAAACTGCGTAGGATGACCTCCGGCAGAGGTACAAGTGGCTATCGTTTCAACAGTTCCGTCGGCAAGCGTATTATTCACAACGCTGTATCCGATAAGCGGCAAAAGTGCCGTTGCAACGGAGGTTGAAACAGACGAGGTAAGCTTTCCGACAAAGGTCAGCACCGAAAAGCTGATACCCTCGTTTCTTACTCCGGTTTTCCATTCCATATAATCAACCGTGTCGCCTATCATTTCAGTCGGCACAATCATATTCACCGTACCAAAAAAGCCGAAAAAGATATTTTGAATTGCTAAAATCGGAATTGCGACATACCAAACATCGTAGTATTTATATCCTGCCAGGAAGGTCAGCGTTCCGACAACGGCTCTTATAATCGAAATCATAAAAATTATCTGACGATTATCAAGCTTTTTCTTAATCTTTGGCAAAAATGCATAAGCGGCGTAACCGCTGAGTGTTCCGAAAAGTCCGACAACGAGGCTGAGCGACATCATATTCAAAACCTCGTTATAATAGTAATTTCCGAAAACACCCGCAACCGAAGATAATGTTCCGAGAACATTACTGAGCACTATCATCATCAACGGCTTATTTTTGAACAAATACTTAAAGCCGTCGAAAATGCTGTTTTCCTGAACAGACTGAACGACACGCTCTCTTGTAAAAATTCCTGCAAGCGAGAAAAGTCCGATTACAAAAATTCCTGCAAGAAGCCCCATAAACGCAAATACCTGCTTTAGGTTCCAGCCGATTACATTATTCTGGCTCAAGTCGATAAGCACGGGAAGAATTGTACCCGAAAGTCCGCCGATAAGTCCGGAAATAAAGCGTGCAGACGAAATTGCTCTCGTTCTGTCGGACGGCGACGGCGAAATTGCCGTGCTCATTCCCCAAAACGGAACGTCGCCTATCGTATAGAAAAATTCCCAAACAAAGTAGGAAATATACATAAATATTGTTTTAAGCGTTACGTCGGCAACATTCTGCATAAGAAGCGGTCCCGACCAAAAAACAACGGTTATTATCGAAAGTGGAAGCGGAACCAAAATGAGATACGGTCGAAGCTTTCCGTAGCGAGTTCTCGTTTTGTCGATAATTGAGCCCATAATCGGGTCGTTTATCGTGTCCCATATACCTAAAACAAGTATCATAGTGGCAACCGCCTGTGACGGAATACCGAACACCTTTACAAAAAACATCGAAAGGTACGAGCCTGCAAACAGGTTATAGCCGAAAACCTGACCTGCATTCGCAAAGCCGTAGGCTAAATTCTCCTTAACGCCGACATATCTTATTTCGTCGGCTTTATTTTTTTCACTCATATTTCTACCTCAAAGCACGATATTTATCGGCTGTTCGTTGTTTATAACCCTGATTATATTTTCAAAGCATTGTCTGTACAGCTTTTTTACGGTAAGGCTTGTAATTCCTGCGATATGAGGGGTTAACGCAAGCTTGTCCTTTATGTCCGGCGAAAGCAAAATATTGTCTGCCTGTACCGGCTCGGGTGAGATTACATCAAGCCCTGCACCTGCGATTTCGCCGTTTTTGAGTGCGTTATACAATGCCTCGTTATCGACTAAATCTCCCCTTGCGGTGTTTATAAGATATGCGCTTTTTTTCATTTTTGAAAGAAAAGAAGCGTTGACTGTGTTTCTCGTTTCCTCGCAAGAGGCAAGATGAAGCGACACAAAATCCGAGCTTTCTATCAGCGTATCAAGGTCGGCGTATTCAACATTGTATTCCTTTTCAAGCTCGGCTTTTCTCGTGCGGTTTGTATAAATAACTCTTGCACCGAAAGCGTTGAGAAGCCTTGCCGTGCATTTTGCAATATCACCGAAGCCGACAAGTCCGACGGTACACTCGCAAAGCTCTCTCGTAACGCCGAACGCCGCTTTTTTTGCTTCAATCTGCTTTCCATCATACATTGCTCTAACGCCGTTTTCATAATTTTTCAGACACGCCAAAATCAAAAACACGGTACATTCGGCAACTGCCGTATCGTTAATTCCTTTGTTGTTGCAAACCGTAACGCCGCACCGTCTTGCGCACTCAAGGTCGATTCCCTGATAGCCGACGCCCTCGGACTGAATGAGCTTCAGGGATTTGAGTGAGCTGATAAGCTCGCCGTCAACCCTGCCCATAGCGTCTGCAATAATAAATTCCGTATCGGGCGCCTCGGAAATTACCCTTTTACTGCTTTCGTGCATTTGGAAAAACTTTACGTCAAAATCCTTTAGTTCGGGTATATTTTCGTAAGCACGTTCGGGAGTTGTCACCGAAGAAATAAAGGTTATTTTTCGTTTACTGCTCATCGTTTTTTCTGCCCTTTTTTCTTCCCGATTTTTTGAAATTAAACTTGAATTTTTTACCCTTCAAAACTGTTTTTGAATAAACAAGATAGGTTATCACGGTTGTTGCGACAAATATCAACACAACCATAAGAATAAACATTTTTACTGACATAGAAACATAGCCTTTCGTTTGAGAATCGGTATCACCATTCAAGGTGTAAAAGCTCATACCCTCGTTATTGCCGTAGGCAATTCGTATTACGCTTGCACTGTACGGCTGAATTTCGTAAACAAAGGAGCTCCCCTCAAATTCAATATCCTCTTGGGTAGGTGATACATTTTGTTTATCGGAGGTATTTTTCGCCGTTTTGTACTGCGAAAAAATACTTTGAGCCGATACTGCGTTAATACCGTCAGTACCGCTTAAATTAACACGTATTTTTTCTTTTTTGCCGCCGGTGTTCACGAGCTTTACATATACGCTCTGTGTACTCTCGTCAAAGGAAACGCAGCTCGAAACTTCGTCGTTATCCGTAAAAAGACCTGCGTTTGTATTCTGCAAGGCAACATTATTTGCAAAAAGCATTTGAGCAAAATATTCGGGAGTGAGAGTAACCTTTTCGTTATCAAACCAAATAAGCGACCGACTTTTTTGAGAAGTGTTGAATTTTGAAAGCAGGTCGGTATAGTAAATCATTTTTACCGCATCGCCGTTTTTCTCTGCGCCGAGCATATACGAAGCGCAATCAGCCGCATTAAAAGCATTGTTTTGAACGCTGTCGCTTCCTTTTTCAAACGCAGAGCTCGAAAAGCCTGCTATCACGCCTGCATTGCTTCGTGAATAGCTGTCAAAGCGTGTACGTGAGGAATGAAGCGTTTTTTGCTTCGTGCCTGTTAGCTTTTCGGAAAGCATACAATCGGAAAAAGCGGAATTGATTTTGTTCACCGCCGTATCAAAAGCCTCGCCGTCGCCGTTTTCACCGCCTGAGGCAAGAATAATAATATCGGGATATTTTTCGTTAATTATCTTTTTGAGCGCTTCAAAATTTCGCCAGTACGCTTCGCCGTAATTATTCGCACCGATTTGAATATACTTTAATTCAAACGGCTTTTCGTTTCCGTTTTGCTTTCTCAAGCTGCCCCAATAGGTTTGCTCGCTGTCGCCGTTTGCATATTCGATTAAATCGAGAATATCCTGTGCAAAATTTGCAAATTCGTCGGTATCGGGTGAAAGCGAAATACTGCTGACGTAAGCGTCAAAATCAGCCTTTGTATTTACTCCGAGAGAATTAATATATTCTATTCTTTCGGCGACCTCGCTTTTTTTATAGCCGTACTGCTGTATGAGATACGCTTCAAACTGCTCGTCGGTCATATATGTTTTGTTAATCGCCTGCAAATAAGCCTCATACTCGCTACTTTGCTGATTTGCAATTCCTGCGTTGATTTGAACAACCGGCATTGCTTCAAGCTCACTGCAAAGCTGAAAATACTCGTGATAGCCTAAATACGCCGAATAGTTTGAGCAAACGCCGTTTTCGTAATCGTTGTCATCATTTGTGCTTTGCCGTCTTTGTTCAAGCGCACCGAGAGTATTTTTCCAGCAATAATACTCGCTGTTTTCGCTTTTCAGCCTCGTAACATCGGGGATAACGACAAACGACGGAGCAAGCTCCTTTATTGCCTGAAAAACATTTTTATTAAGTGAGGAATACTTCCATTCCTCCTTGCCGTATCCGTAGCTGTCAAGCGCAACAAGGCAGGCGCTGTCAATACAAATGCTTCCCTTGCCGCCGAATTTTATAACAAACGCACCGGTCGCACTTTCTGCGGCAGTCAGCTTTGCGCTGACATACGTCCATTTGTCACTCTTAATAAGGTCGATATCAATAGCCTGAGCCTCGTGCTTATTCTGCTTTGAATCAAGATAAACGCTGATATTTCCGTCAAAATCAACATTCATCATCCAACACGAAAATTCATACGTAACGCCCTGCTCAAAATATATAGAGGGTGAAACAGCCGACGAGGAATAATTCCCCTTGTCGTCAAACGGCTGAACAAAGCCCAAATTGCGCAAAAAGCCGTTTCCCTTAACGCTCAAAACCTCATAGACAGTATTGCTTTTGTTCATCGGCTTTTGATTGGAAAGCGTTCTGTCAAGTCCGTCAAATTCCCAGGCGTATTCGTTATTGTCGGCATACTCGAACGAGCCGTTATTAAGCATTTGCGCACCGAGCCCCGCTTCAAGACCGAGACCGCTTCCCTCCAACGAAATTCCGTAAAGAGTATCGGACACGTCAGTTGCAGAAGAAAGCGTTATATCAAGCGTGCTTTCGCTTCCGGCGTAAGCATAAACGCATTGCGACAGCGCCAAAATGAGCGACGCAATAAAGCAAAAAAATCTTTTCATATATCCCACCGTTACCAAAGGTAAATCTAAAATTATATATTATAAACCAATTATAGCACACTTTGCTGCGTAATAAAAGAAAAAAATGCCGCCGACATAAACCGACAGCATTTTTATCAATATTATTCAGTTTTTCAACGCGGTTATCGGCACAACAATAGTTGTTTTATGCACCAACCCGACGGATTTCTATTTTATGTACCAATAATTCAAATCGACGTCTCGTTCACCGTTTGAAACTGCGTCAAATCTGCCTGTATTTGAATACTGCCAAAGGTTATATTTGCCCGAATATGTCACCTTTTTGTTGTAATCGGCAACCCAAATATAAGCGTTTTTGTCAAGCTCGTTTGTATTAAGCTCATTTGAAAGCACCGAGGATGACGCATAAACGCCGTAATCGTAGCCGTCGTCGGCGATAATTTTACAAAATTCGTTTACTATTTCGGTATTTTCCGTGGCATTTAAGCCTGCCTCATGAAGTCTACCCACTCTTTCGCCGTCCTTTTCGGCAAATTCAAAATCAAAAAACACGGGCAGGGAAACGTCGTATTTCTTTATATGACGAAGTACGAATTTAGCCTCGGCTTTTGCTTCGGACTTATTCGTTGCCTGCGAATAATAATACACTCCGACAGGCAAGCCGACGTCATTCGCCGCCTTGGCATATTCCTTAAAATTATCGTCGGCGTTGATTTTTCCGTTTGAATAACCTGTATATCCTACCCGAAGAATGACAAAATCAACCTCGCTTTTAAGCGCTTCAAAATCAACCTCGCCGTTGAAATGCGACAGGTCGACGCCGCAAACAACGTCCTTGTCCATATTCAGCAGTACATTCGGCGAGCGTCTCGGCTTATTGCCCTGCGCTATTGCAAAAGCCGTCGTTACAACAAGCAACACAGCGCACAAAACGGCTAAAATGCATTTGCTCCTTTTTATAATTCTTGCTTTTCTTTTTAGCCTTGTATTGCCCGATTTTCGCCTTGTGTTTTTTCTTTTTATATTCTTTCTTTTCTTCATCATTCTATCCAAAAAACAGACAGCCATATTTCAGACTGTCTGCCTTAAACCGTATTTTTTGTATTTTAGGTTAGATTGAAACCTCGTGAGCGATGTTGTAAAGCTCCATATCAATGCTCTTTTTCATATTAAGCGCCTCAAAAATATCAAAGTCAACAACATCCTCCTTTTGAGCCGCAACAACACGGTTGCCGATATTGTTCATAAGAAGCTTAACGGCATAGTTGCCCATACGTGTTGCCATAACTCTATCCTTAACAGTCGGATAACCGCCACGCTGAACATGACCCAAAACAGTCGATCTCGATTCAACGCCCGTCTTCTCCTGAATAAGCTTTGCAAGCTCGGCACAATCAACGTCACAGCCCTCTGCAACGATAATGATAAAGTGCTTCTTGTCTGTTTTTTGGGTCTTTCTCATTCTTTCGATAACGTGCTTTTCGATATCAAACGGAATTTCGGGAATAAGAATAGCGGTTGCACCGCAGGCAATACCTGCATTAAGCGCAAGATAGCCTGCTCTTCTGCCCATAACCTCGATAACCGAGCATCTGTCATGCGACTCGGCAGTATCACGAAGTCTGTCAACCATTTCCATAATAGTGTTAAGGCAGGTATCGTAGCCGATAGTGTAGTCACAGCAAGCGATATCGTTATCAATAGTACCCGGAATACCTACGCACGGAATACCTCTTTCGCTCAAATCGCGAGCGCCTCTGAATGAACCGTCGCCGCCGATAACAACAACACCCTCAATACCCTTTTCCTGACAGGTGCGAATGGCCTTGCGCATACCCTCCTCGGTAGCAAACTCAACGCTTCTTGCGGAATAAAGAATTGTACCGCCGCGGTTGATGATATCGGAAACAGAACGCAAATCCATTTCAATAAAATCGCCGTTGATAAGTCCGTTATAGCCTCTGATAACGCCGTATACCTTAATTCCGTTTTCACAAGCAGTTCTTACTACCGCACGAACAGCGGCATTCATACCCGGAGCGTCTCCTCCGCTTGTTAATACTGCAATCGTTTTCATATTTTTTCCTCCATTCAGTATAAAATCAACAATATTTCAAAATTTTGTACTTACAATATAAATAATAAACATATCTATTTTACTTAATATTGCCTATATTGTCAAGTACTTACTGCCTTATAAGTGCGACATTCGCATCGCCAAGCAGCTTTTTGAGCGCAAAAATGAGATTGCCGTCGGGCGAAACGAACTCTGCACTGTTGCGAAGGTCGTATTTCTTTTCGTCCTCGTAGTAAAAATACAGCGGAAAATCGCCTCTGTTCTCGGCAAGAAGCTGCATAGCCGAATTGATTTTTTCATCGTCTCTGCCGCTGAATTTCAAAAACAGACCTATACGCTTTTTCTTTTTCGGCGTATTCTCCTGCTTTGAAGCGGAGCTGACAACGGTCGGCTTAATCACGGTGTTGACAAGGATTTTTGCGTCCTTTTCCTCCTCAACGCTCAAATTACCGCTGACCGCAATAACATTATTTTGAGTTATCAATGAAGCGTATTTCAAAAAGACATTCGGAAACAATATTACCTCCACCGTGCCGTACAAATCCTCAAGTGTTACAAATGCCATATTCGCCTTACTTGCTCTCGTTTGCTTAACGGTTATATGAGTAATAATTCCGCAAAGGGTTACTCTGTCGCCGTCCTTCAGCTCGCTTCCCGTAGCTCCTGCCTCCAAAACCTCGTATGTTCTGCGGCAACGCGATTTTTCAATAAATGCGTCGTATTTATCCATCGGGTGTCCCGAAAGGTAAAGTCCCGTGATTTCCTTTTCCATCTGCAAAAGCTCGGAGGCTGAAAATTCCTCAACGTCAGGCATTTCGAACTTTTCCTCAAAGCTGTCGCCGAGGTCAAAAAGTCCGACCTGACCGTACATTGTGCTCTTATATTTTTGCTCGATAGCACCAAGCAGAGTAGGAAGTGACTGAAGCATTTGCTTTCTGTTTGCGCCGAGGGTGTCAAGTGCGCCGCAACGGATAAGACTTTCAACCGCCCTGCGATTGAATTTGCAGCCCTGCATTCTCGTGCAAAAGTCGTTCAAATCCTTAAATTCACGGCTTTCTCTTTCCTTAATAATCGCCTCGATAAAATCGTTTCCGAGGTTTTTTATACTTAAAAGACCGTAGTTAATAACTCTGTCATTCGCCGCCGTAAAGCCCTTCATTGAGCTATTAATATCGGGAGGTGCAAGGCGAATACCGAGCCTTTTGCACTCCGCAATATAGCGTGCAACCTTGTTTGAATTATCCAAAACCGAGGTCAAAAGCGCAGCCATAAACTGTGCAGGGTAATATGTTTTCAGATAAGCGCACCTGTAAGCCACCAAGGCATAGCAGGCGGCGTGGGATTTATTAAAGGCGTAGGAGGCAAAGTCGGTCATTTTGTCGAAAATACCGTTTGCAAGCTCGCTCGAAATATTATTTTTTACACAGCCGTCGATAAAGGTTGTTCTTTCGCGCTCCATAACGTCGTGCTTTTTCTTGCTCATTGCACGGCGCACAACGTCTGCTCTGCCGTAGCTATATCCTGCAAGAGTGCGGAAAATCTGCATAACCTGCTCCTGATAAACCATACAGCCGTAGGTGTTTTTCAGTATCGGCTCAAGCAAAGGAGTATCGTATTTTATATCCTGCGGATTATTTGAATTATGAACAAAGGTGTCAATTTGGTTAGCAGGACCCGGACGGTAAAGCGAGGTTGCGGCAATCAAATCCTCCAACGCCGTCGGCTTCAAATTCATCAGCATTTGCTTCATTCCCGACGACTCAAATTGGAAAATGCCCTCTGTTTTGCCCTGTGCAAAAAGCCTGTAAACTCTTTGGTCATCTATCGGAATACTGTTTATATCAACGCCCGACGCCTTTGCCGCCGAGTCGATAACCGTAAGTGTTCTCAGACCTAAAAAGTCCATTTTGAGCAGTCCGAGCTCTTCAAGAGTTGTCATAATGTACTGCGTTACGACAAGACCGTCATTCGTTGCAAGAGGAACATAGGACGAAACCTCATCGTGAGTGATAACAACGCCCGCCGCATGTGTCGAGGTATTTCTCGGCATACCCTCAACCCTGCGTGCCGTGTCAATAAGCCGTCTTATATCCTCGCTTTGCTCAAGAGCCGCTTTAAGCTCCTTACTTCTTTCGATAGCCTCGTCAATAGTTATGTGCAGGCTGTTCGGTATCATCTTCGCAACTGCGTCAACTCTGTTATACGGCAAGCCCATAACTCTGCCGACGTCACGAATAGCCGCCCTCGCCTGCAAGGTGCCGAAGGTCACAATCTGCGCAACGTGGTCGGCACCGTATTTTTCGGTAACATAATCAATAACCTCCTGACGTCTTTCGTAGCAGAAGTCAATATCAAAGTCGGGCATCGACACTCTTTCCGGATTGAGAAAGCGCTCAAAAATCAAGTCGTATTTCATCGGGTCAAGGTCGGTTATTCCGATACAGTACGCCGCAAGCGAGCCTGCGCCCGAGCCTCTGCCGGGGCCTACGGGAATATCCCTGCTTTTTGCAAAAGCAACGAAATCCTGAACAATTAGATAGTAGTCGGTATAGCCCATTTTATCAACAGTCTCAAGCTCATATTCAAGCCTGTCAATATAGCTTTGAGGGATATTTTCGCCGTATCTTTCCTTCATTCCCTCATAGCACTTTTTTCTGAAATATTCAAAATGATTCATATTATCGGGCGTTGCAAAATACGGCAGCTTCGTGTTGCCGAACTCAAAATCGAAATTGCATTGCTCGGCGATAACCTGCGTATTTTCGATAGCCCCGTGATACTGCGAAAAAAGAGCGCTCATCTCATTTTCGTCTTTAAGATAAAAATTGTCCGAATGAAATTCAAGCCCCGTATCCTCGCCTAAAATATGGTTAGTCGCAATACAAATAAGCACCTGCTGAATATCGGCGTCGGCTTTGTTGACGTAGTGAACGTCGTTTGTTGCAACAAGCGGTATGCCTGTCTCCTGTGACAGCCTTACAAGACCGTCAAGCACAGTCTTTTCCTGCTCAATGCCGTGATTTTGAATTTCCAAATAGAAATTGCCGTCGCCGAAAATACTGTTATACCACAATGCCTGACGCTTTGCGCCGTCATAATCCCTTTGCAAAATAAGCTGCGGAATTTCGCCTGCAATACAAGCCGAAAGACATATCAGCCCCTCGCTGTACTGTTCGAGCAAATCTCTGTCAATTCTCGGCTTGAAATAAAAGCCCTCGGTGTACGACTTCGACACAAGCTTAATGAGGTTTTTGTAGCCAACCTCATTTTTCACAAGCAAAATAAGATGATTATATTTTCCGTCAAGCGTTTTATCCCTATCATATCTGCTCCTCGGTGCAACATAAACCTCACAGCCGATAATCGGCTTTATGCCCTGCTTCTTACATTCCCTGTAAAAATCGACTGCGCCGTACATATTGCCGTGGTCGGTTATTGCAAGGGAGGTCATACCAAGCTCCTTTGCACGCGAAACAAGCTCGCTCAAACGGCAAGCGCCGTCAAGCAAGCTGAACTGTGTGTGCAAATGAAGATGAGTAAACATTGATTACAACTCCTCGGCTATTTTTACAAGTCGTGACAATCTGTGATTTACACCGCTTCTGCTAATCGGCGGGTCAAACATTTCGGCAAGCTCACCGAGTGAGCTATCGGGGTTTTCGAGCCTTATTTCTGCCATTTGGCGAAGCGGCTCGGATAATGCGTCAAGTCCCTTTTTGTCCTGAATTTTCATTATTGCGGCAATCTGCGGAGAAGCGGCGGCAACCGTTTTTTCAATATTTGCCGTTTCGCAGTTCGCCTTTCTGTTTGCGCTGTTTCGTATTTCCTTAACAATTTTTATGTTCATCATATCGAACATACATTTGCTTGCGCCCATAATGTAAAGACAGTCTTCAATAGCCTCGCTGTCCTTAAAGTATATGATATTATAGCCCTTTCTGTTCGTCAGCTTCGGTTGCAGCTCAAGCTCCTGCAAGGCGGTAATAAGGCTTTTCGACAAATTCATAAACGCCACGCTGAACTCCAAATGATAATCCTTTTCGGGAGATGAAACTGCGCCGCACGCCAAAAACGCGCCCCTGACAAAAACCCTTTGACATTCCTCACATTCAAAAACGGAGAAATTTATTTTTAGGCTTGTTTCGCTTTTTGTATGGCCGAAATACGCCATTATCTTCGATACATTCGCTTCTTTTTTTACGCTGACGGTATAGATTTTTCCGGCAGGTGAAACTGTTATTTTCGACTGCACCGAGCATAGCTCAAAAAGCAGAGCCTTAAAAAGCTCCGCCGTTTCGATGCTTTTCGATTGGAAAACAATCTCCCTAAAGCTAAAGCTCTTTGAAAAAAGAGCCATTCCGTAAAGAAGACTCTTTTTACAGCAATTGTTTTCCTGTTCGATTTTTACCAATTCGTTTTTAACCCTTGATGAAAACGACATTATTACTTACCTATTTTCTGTCTATATCTCTGTGGTTAACCGTAACATTGTCCCACTTCTTTGAAAAATAATCCTTGAGCGCCTCGGCAAACGCAACGCTTCTGTGATTGCCGCCGGTACAGCCTATTGCAATAACTATCTGACTTTTGCCCTCTTTTATGTACAACGGATTGAGATAATCAAGAAGTCCCTTTAGTTTTTCCAAAAGCTCCACAGACTCGTCGAAGCTGAATACATAATCGTAAACCTCCTTGTCAAGTCCTGTTTTGCTTCTCATAGATTCAATCCAATAAGGATTCGGAAGACATCTTACGTCGAGCACGAAATCGGCGTCATTCGGTATTCCGTGCTTAAAGCCGAAGGACATAACGTGAATATTCATAATAGTCTTCTCGTCGCCCAAAAGAATTTGAGTAAGACGGTTACGAAGCTGATTTGAATTGAGGTCGGAGGTATCGATAACATAATCCGCGTTTTGACGAACTCTGCTCAAAACCTCTCTCTCGTATTCAAGCGCCTGTTCTATTGAGCCGTTGAATTTGTCGGCAAACGGGTGCTTTCTTCTTGTGAGCTTATATCTTTTAAGCGCAACATGATTTTTGATATCAAGGAAAATCGTCTTAACATTATAATCATAGCTGTCAACCAAGCCTGCAACAGCGTCGCTGAACGCCGTATAAACGCCGCTTGAACGAACGTCCGCAACTATTGCAATCTTGCTGTATCTATCCGAATTTTCGATTAATGAAATAAATGTGCTTATAAGCTCCGCCGGCATATTATCTATGCAATAATATCCGATATCCTCCATAAAGCCCATTGCCGTTGATTTTCCTGCGCCCGACACACCTGTGAGCAAAATTATATCCTTCATTACTGTCCTCCTTGTTTGTTATCTTATTTAGTTACTCTTATTTCCATTTCCAAGTCAACGCCCTTTTGAGCTTTTACCGTATCTGCAACCTTTTTGCAAAGGCTCAAAACGTCGTTACACGTAGCCGAGCCTGTGTTAATCACAAAGCCTGAGTGCTTCGTGCTGACCTGCGCGCCGCCCACCGAACAGCCCTTTAAGCCGCACTCCTCGATAAGCGCACCTGCAAAATACCCCTGCGGTCGCTTAAAGGTTGAGCCTGCCGACGGATATTCAAGCGGCTGCTTCGTTTTTCTGCGAAGCATAAAATCGTCCATTTTCGCCTTGATTTCCTGTTTGTCTGATTTTTTCAGCTTGAAATACACGCCCGTAATAACGCAGTCGTTGTCGTAATATGCGCTGTGACGGTACGAAAGCTCCATATCCTCGCCGAGCAAAAAGCCCTTTTCGCCGTTTTCGTCGATATGGTCGCACCTGAAAACAACGTCCTTCAGCTCGCCGCCGTAAGCACCTGCGTTCATAAACGCTCCGCCTCCGCACGAGCCGGGAATACCGTAGGCAAATTCCAGACCGCCGAGCTCATTCTCAAGCGCAACTCTGCACACCTTCATAAGCTGTGCGCCAGCCTCGGCATAAATCGTTGTATCGTCAACAAGCTTAACCTCGGCAAAATCCTTACCGAGCGCAATTACAACTGCGTCAATTCCGCCGTCATCAACAAGCAGATTTGAGCCGTTGCCGACGACGATATATCTCTTTGAAAGCTCATTGCATTTTTTTATTATCAGCGCAATCTCGTATTCGTTTTTAGGAAAAGCCATAAGCCTTGCCGGACCGCCGATTTTGAACGTAGTATGAGCGCTCATTGGCTCATTTTCGCTATATGAAATTTTACTGTCCTTAAAAAATTCGATTATTTGAGTCAAAATTTCACCTGTTTTCAATTAGTATCAGCCCTCTAAAATTGCCGCGCCGATTAAGCCTGCGTCATTTCCGAGCTCGGCTCTGACAATCTTCGACTGAATTTTTGAATAAACGCTGTAACGCTCACTCTCGATATATCTGCGAAGCGGACGAAGAAGCGTTTCACCCTCGTTACAAATACCGCCGCCGATACAAATAACCTCCGGCTGAAAGATATTAACAAGGTTAATAAGTCCGCACGCAACGTACTTGATATATGTATCAACAACCTTGATACCGGCAATATCGCCTCTGCGCATTGCGTCAAATGCGGTTCTGCCCGATACCTTGCCCTCTTCCTTCGCAAGCTCGTGCATAATAGAATCAGGATATTCAACCATAGCCGCCTTTGTCTGATTAATAAGTGCAGTAGCAGAAGCATAAGCCTCCCAACAGCCCTTACGACCGCAGGTACAAGGCTCGCCGTCAACAACGATTACAGAGTGGCCGCACTCACCGCCGGCTCTGTTTGAACCGGAAACAATCTTACCGTCAACGATAATACCCGAACCAACGCCTGTTCCGAGAGTAACGGCAACAAAATCCTTTGCGCCGTTGCCGCAGCCTGCATAAGCCTCGCCGAGTGCCGCACAGTTTGCGTCGTTTTCTATATAAACCTTATCGCAGCCGAGTCTTTCAGTAAGCATATCCTTTGCAGGAACGTGGTCGAAGCCGAGATTATTCGCATACTCAATTACGCCCTCGGCATTTGCAGTACCCGGAGTACCCAAGCCAACCGAATAAATATCGGCAATAGTAATGCCTGCTTCAGCCATAGCCTGCTTGCAAACCATTGCAATATCGTCAAATATTTCCTCCGGTGTACGAGGCATTGCAGTCGGCGTTTTTGCCTTTGCGATGATTTCGTACTTATCGTTTACTACTCCGGCAACAATGTTTGTTCCTCCCAAATCAATTCCGATTCTCAACATATATAAATCCCCCTTAAATTATTTACGAATTATTCCAAATTTCGAGCTCTTTTTCGGTAAGCTCCATATCGTCCATTCCAAGACTGTGCATAAGCTCCTTTGCACCGTTGTAGCCCATCTTCTTTTGACGGTTGTTCATAGCGGCAGTCTCAACAATAACAGCTAAATTACGACCCGGCGTAATCGGCACACAGATAATCGGCACCTTAACATCAAGTATTCTTACATACTCGTTATCAATTCCGAGCCTGTCGTATGCCTTCGTTGCGTCCCAAGCCTCGAACTGAATAACCATATCAATCTTTTCCTTTGGCTTAACCGCACCCATACCGAAAATTCGCCTTGCGTTGATAATTCCGATACCTCTTACCTCGATAAAGTGACGGATATTACTCGGTGACGAGCCCTCAAGCGTATTGTCGCTGACCTTTCGTATTTCAACAGCATCGTCGGCAATCAGTCGGTGACCTCTTTTAATAAGCTCAATAGCCGTTTCGCTCTTGCCGGCACCGCTTTCGCCGACAATGAGTATACCCTCACCGTAAACCTCGACAAAAACGCCGTGTCTCGTTATTCTCGGAGCAAGCTCACGGTTAAGAAACGCAATTAATGATGCCAAAAACGCCGAGGTTTCCTGCTTCGTTTTAAGAAGCGGCACATTATATTCCTCGCAGGCGTCGACAAAGTAATCGGGAATATCAAGTCCTCTTGTAACAACGGCGGCGGCAGGGTGCTGTTCAAGCCAGTAGCTGAGCGCCATTTGCCTTTCACCGTCGGACATATTGAGCAAAAATCCGAACTCCGTCCAGCCTAAAATCTGTATTCTAAGCGGGTCAAAATAGTCCGTATAGCCCGTCAGCACAATACCCGGTCGGTTGACCTCACTTGTTGTAATTTTGATTTCCTTTACGTTTTTCGGCGTAAATACAATCTCAAGCTCGTGGTTTTCTATAATTCTATCCAAGGTTACATAATAATCCGACATAATTGCACCTCTTTATTGCCTAATCATACTTTATTGCCTAATCATACTTTATTGCCTAATCAAAGTTTATTATATATTAATTTTTACCAATTATCAAGTAATACTGCACATAAATATTATAAATAATTGTTAGAATAATTTAATTTACTTTTAACTCGGCTTATGGTATAATCAAATGCACAGATATTCAAGGAGATTTTCTATGGAAAACGGTCTGAAAATTGCCATAGGAACCGAAGCGTTTCCGCCGACTGTCGACGGAATAAGCACGGTTGCAAAATGCTATGCCGATATTATTAACGAAAAGCTCGGCACGGCTACTATCGTTGTACCCGAAATTCCGAATAGCTATGACTACAAATTTCCTTATGAAATTTACAGATACAAAAGCCTGTTTACCTTCGGCGAGGGTTATCCTGTCGGCTGGCCGTTCAAAAGGCAGTTCGCCGATGATATTATTAACAGGAATTTCGACGTTCTTCATTCTCATTGTCCTATTGCGACAAGCTATTTTTTCAGAAGAATCAACCGCATTAAGCGTATTCCTCATATTCTGACATACCACACAAAATACGAATACGACTTCGACAGCAGAGTAAAGTCGCTTGCACTTCGTCACAGAGCATACGGTATGCTGCTCAATAACATCAAGGCCGCCGACGAGGTTTGGGTGACGAGCAAGGGTACCTCGGACAGTCTTCGCAAGGTCGGCTACGAGGGCGATTTTGTCGTTATGCCAAACGGCTGCGACCTGCCGAAAACAGAGTGCGACGACGCTATGAAGGCGATGATAAGGCGCAAGCACAATATCCCAAACGGTATTCCGATTCTGCTTTTTGTCGGCAGAATGATGTGGTACAAAAATATTGATATCATTCTTGAAGCGTGCAAAATTCTCAAAACCGACGGCAGAGATTTTCGTATGATTATGATTGGTATGGGACCCGACGAAAACGCCATAAAAAAATTCACACGCAAGCTCGCACTTGATGACAAGGTGATTTTCACAGGCAATCTCGACGACAGAAGCGAGCTTCAAATTTACTACGGTACCGCCGATTTGCTTGTGTTCCCGAGCACGTTTGATACAAACGGTCTTGTTGTTCGTGAGGCGGCGGCAAGCGCAACTCCTGCACTCGTTGTTGCAGGCTCGTGCGCAGGCGAGGGAATAAAAGACGCTCAAACAGGCTTCCTCTGCCTTGAAACATCACGCAGCGTTGCAAGGGTAATTGACAATGTCATCGACAATAAAGACCTGCTTTGCCGCGTAGGCAAAAAGGCGCAAAACGATATCTACATCAGCTGGGACGAAAGCATTAAGAATGCATATAATAGATATCAGGTTGTTATTGATAAATTCAATTCCACCCCTCACGGGAAATATGAGTATTAAAAAGCCCCCAAAGACAATGTGAAGTCTTTGGGGATTTATGTTTTTGTAACGAAAAAGCTACTTATTGCAATTCATTTCATATTCTCCTTAGCAGTGTTAATAGAGGCAACAAGCAATCTTCTAATTGTTCCGCATTCGTTATATAATACCTTTGCTTCATCTCGATCCAGCAGTTGCGCTTTAACGAAAAGCTCAATCCAATACTCTGTTTCATAGCATTCTTTCAGTGATATCTGAAGTTTTGCAATAAAATCATTCTTGCTGTGAGCGTAGTTTGCTTCACGAATATTAGCTCCGATACTTGTACCCGAGCGTTCCAACTGATTTACCGTTGAATAATGTCCTTTGATTTTGTCGCAGATTCTCATTATGTTTACCGCAAAATCCATTGATAAATCAACAAGCTTGTTCTCTTTCATCTCCATCACCGATAACATTACAACATATATAATGAAATATTGCTACGCAATATGAAATAATCTGACGATTATGAAATATTTTGTCTAGCGACAAAATGAGAAGTAAAATTCGCCTATCACATTTGCGAAGCAAATATTTCATAGCGTCAGCTACTTCATATCCGCAGGATATTTCACTCGCCGTAGGCGAATTTCATTGAAAAAAGCACTTCCGAAGAAGTGCTTTTTCATGGCTCCCCCTGTTGGACTTGAACCAACGACAACTCGGTTAACAGCCGAGTGCTCTACCGACTGAGCTAAGGAGGAATGTCTTTTTCAATTGCTTATACATAATAGCAGACAAAGGGAGAAATGTCAAGGGATTTTTTTGAAAAAATTAAAAAAATGTTTAAGACATCGGATACTGTGCCTGAAGCGGGCAGAAAGACCGATTTCGCCATACCAAAAAGCAGACCCGTCAATTGACGAGCCTGCGATGTGATTTTTATTCGGTTGTGGGCTCGGTGGTTGTTTCGACCTCGCCGTAAACCTGCAGGATTACCTCCTCGCCTACTGCGACAACCGAACCCGGTGCCGGAGCTATGCCGGTGGTTGACTTCACGGTACCCTTTGTATGAGTGCCGTCGTTGTAAACCTCGACGGTTGTAACCTTAAAACCGAGCTCTTCAAGCTGCTTTTTTGCTTCTTCAATAGTAAGTGCGCCGACGTTTGGAACCTTTTCGGTCTGAACGCCCTTTGATACGGTTAAAACTATATCCGAGCCCTGCGTTACCTTTGTTCCGGGCTCAATGCTCTGCTTGAAAATAATTCCCTGCTCCGTATCGGCGGAGTATTCGCCCTGGAATACAAAATTAAACTGCTCATTCCATGCGCCGTTATTTTCGATATCACTTTGGGTATAACCGTTGTTGACAAAATTCGGCACCTCGTAAGTTACAAGAACCTGCGACTGCTCTTCCTCCTGTACGGGTTTATTCAAAATTCCCGATGTTTTAAGCACAACGCCAATAGCAATTATTGTAATAATAACGGCAACTGCAAGAATGGTTGCAATAATTTTGCGCTTTTTTTCAGCCTTAGTAGGCTTGTTGTAGTCCGGATATCCTCCTGTTGCACCCTCTTGGTAAATATCCTTTTGCGGAATTGTTTTTGCCTGAACGGCAGGAGCCGCGTCAAGCATTTCACGCAGTGCGTCAATAGTTTTAATTCTCTTTTCGGGATAAACCTGCAAGCCGCCGACAAGCGCTTTAATTACATGAATAGGAATATTCTCGGCGATTGCATTGGGTATCATCAGCTTATCGTTTGCCTCACGAGATACGGCTGACGGCGGATTTGTGCCGACAAGTGCCCTGTATATGCAGGCAGAAAAGCTGTAAATATCGGTTGCGGCGCAGATTTTGTGATTATTATCATACTGCTCAAGGGCTGTATAGCCCTCGTTTTCGCAAAATTCAAGAACGCTCGACGAGTCATAGGACTGCGTAATCGAAAACGGCGCAAGCCTAACCTTACCGTCACGGCAAAGCATTAAATTGTCGGGCGAAACGCCACCGTGAACAATGCCGTTTGAATGAAGCGACTCAAGAGTGGTGAGCACCGGCATAAGCATAATTCTTGCATTTTCCCACGCAATATAGCCGGCCTCATTTCTGATAAGATAGTCACGAAGCGAAATGCAATCCATATCCTCAATAATTGCATAAACCGTTGCATTAGCCTCGAATACATCGTAAACAGGCGTTACAGCCGACAGCGAATGAAGCTTTTCAAGAGTAGTCCACAGCTTATAATACGATTTCTTGATATTCTCAAATTCGTCAAGATAACGCTGTCTTATATGCAAATCGGTATTACCCTCAAGACGGTTTGCGATACCCTTCGGATAAAGCTCACGAATAAGGATAAGTCTGTCAAGCTGACCGTCATAGCCGAGATATGTTACGGCGTCGCTGTCGTGCTTTTGGACAGTTCCGACAATATATTTGTCCTGAAGTATTGTTTTTGCAGGGAGATACATAGTATCATTTTCTACATCATTATCGTAGCCGCACTCATTGCAGACGCTTCCCGAAGTAAGCTCGCCCCAGCAATTAACGCACAAATTATCTAATTCTCTCATATTTTCACTCCAAGTTACTGTATACTATATCATTATATATAATATCAACATAAATGATTAATGTCAATTGCAAATTCGTTAACAATTTATAAACATATTGCGATATTTCGGAAAATGCTTTATAATTATTTCGGTGATTATTATGGAGACGAAAAATTTTTCACATCATATCGAATTAAACAACACCGTAATTGACGACGGCTTTTGGTCGAACGTTCAAAAAACGGTTACAGACAAGGTTATTCCGTACCAGTACGAAGCGCTCAACGACAGAATCGAAAACGCCGAAAAAAGCTATTGCGTTGAGAATTTCAAAAAGGCGTCGGAGATAGTCAAGCGTCTGAAAAACGGCGAAAAAGTACCTGTTTACCCTGCCGACAAATGGTGCTACGACGAGAACAACTGTGACGAAAACGCTTTCCACGGCTGGGTTTTTCAGGACAGCGACGCATATAAATGGCTCGAAGCCGCCTCGTATTCTCTGCAAAGAAAATATGACAGCGAGCTGTACGAAAAAAGCTGTGATCTAATCGACATTATCTGCAGTGCGCAAATGGAAAACGGTTACCTCGATACGCTTTATATAATCAACGACAGAGATAAGGCGTTTAGCAATCTGCGGGATTTTCACGAGCTTTACTGCTTCGGTCATCTTGCCGAGGCAGGCGTTGCTTTTTATCAAGCAACGGGGAACAAAAGACTGCTTTGTGCGGCAATGAAATTTGCCGATTTGATATGCGAGGTGTTCGGCGAAAACGGTAATCCCGGCTACGGCGGTCACGAGATTGCAGAGCTTGGAATGATTAAGCTTTACGAGCTGACAAACGACGAAAAATATCTCAAAGCCGCACAGCTTTTTGTCGACAGACGAGGTACGAAGCCGTTTTATTTCGATACCGAAAGAGGCGTTACAACCGACGGCTCAGGCTACAAGTATAATCAGGCTCATCTGCCTGTAAGAGAGCAAAATGAAGCGGTCGGTCATGCGGTAAGAGGCGTTTATCTTTACAGCGCAATGGCGGATTTGGCACGACTTGCGAAGGACGAAACGCTGTATGAAGCGTGCGTAAATATCTGGGAAAGCATCACTCAAAAAAAGATGTATATCACCGGCGGAATAGGCTCAACAGTAGACGGTGAGGCATTTTCGTTTAACTACGATTTGCCCAACGACCTTGCGTACTGCGAAACCTGCGCTTCGATAGGACTGATATTTTTTGCAAGAAGAATGCTTGAAATCAAAGCAGATGCGCAGATTGCCGACACGGTGGAAAGAGCGCTTTACAACACCGTTTTAAGCGGTATGAACATTGACGGCGACAGATTCTTTTACGTCAATCCGCTTGAGGTCTTGCCCGAAGCAAGCAGAGAGGACAGTAGGAAGCGCCATATAAAAACAACTCGCCAAAAATGGTTCGGCTGTGCGTGCTGTCCGCCCAATCTCGCAAGGCTTATCGGCTCGCTCGGCGAATATTGCTACACGGAAAACGACGAAACTTTTTTTGTTCATCAGTATATCGGCTCAAGCGTTCAGACAAAATTCGGACATCTTGAGATTAAATCGCAGTACACCGAAAACGGACACGTCGAGATTTCCGCCGACTGTCAAAGACCGTTCACTCTTGCGCTTCGTGTTCCCTCGTGGTGCGACAGCTGTAAAATCAGCGCAAATGCAGAAATTAAAGAAGGCTATGCTCATATTGAAATAACCGAAAAATGCGTGATTACACTTGGTTTTGAGTTAAAGCCGAGATTGGTTAAATGCTCGAATCTTGTTCGTGAAAACACCGATAAATTAGCGCTTTGCTACGGACCGAGCGTTTATTGCCTTGAGGCAGTTGACAACGGCGACAATTTACAGCTTTTGAAATTAGATACAAAAACGGATTTTGAAATCGACTGCAATTCACCAATGAAAGAAATCAAGGCAAGAGGCTACCGTGAGCAGGCGGACGACGCTCTTTACGCCCAATATTCTCAAGCGGCAAAAACGCCCTGCACTATGACCTTTATTCCGTACAGGCTATGGTCGAACAGAGGCGAAACGGAAATGACAGTATATTTTCGATATGTATAAAAGTTGTTTTGCTTTTGTTAAAGTTTGGCAGTAAGCGCTTCAAAAAATTGACTGCAACACAAAAATATAATATAATAATAAAACAGAAACGAAAACGGATTTTTACAGGAAAGGGGTTTGATATTTTGAAAAAAAGAATTTCAGCGGTGTTAGCCGTAATTCTGTGCCTGACCTTTATGCTTTGTCCGATTCAGGGCTTTTCGTACACAACTAATTCAACGCTCGGCTCAGGTCTTACAGGCGCAAACTGGATGAGTGGCGTCAGGGACGACGTGTATCTTTCGGATTTATCAATTCCGGGAACTCACGACAGCGGTGCAAGAATAGTCGATTCTATCGCAACCACCTGGGCAAAGTGCCAAAATCTTACAATAACCGACCAGCTCAATATCGGCGTTCGCTATCTTGATATGCGTTTGGAATATGATACAAGCTGTAAGGACAATATCAGAGTAGTTCATTCCACAATTAACGTTTGGAACGGCAACAACGGTGCGCTCACTCTTTATGAGGTACTAAACGAGTGCTATGCGTTTCTTGACAGTAATCCGAGTGAAACTATCATTATGAGCGTTAAGGAGGACGATGGTAATAATGCGTCGGCACTCGCAAACGCAATATGGGATTTGATATACAAAAATCCGAACAAGTGGTATTACAGCACGACAACCCCACAAATGAAGTACGCACGCTCAAAGATTGTTCTTGCAAGCAGAATAAGTCAGGTCGGAGCAGGTCTTAATTTGAGTTGGGGTGACCAGGGAAGCGACGGCGGAAGCGTTGAAATAAATCCCTCGCTTGAGGTTCAGGACAGATATAGTATGGGCACTTCGCCAAAATGGAGCAATGCCGTAAAGCCGATGCTTGACAAGGAGAAGCCGGACAGAAAGTGGTTTTTGAACTTCCTTTCAACAACGGGCGCAGGTACAAGCGGCGTTGTTGCGTGCTCAAACAATATGAACGACGCATTTTATCTTTACGAAGCGAAGAACAACAAATGCTACGGCATAGTAATTTTTGACTATGTCGCCGAGGGCTTGGCAAAAAAGGTTTATCAATGCAACGACCTTGCTTCAAAAACGCAGGCAAGCGAGTCGGCGGGAACATATTATTACCGACTGAATTTGCATAATTCGGCTATGGTAAAATCGTTCAGCGGCGTTTCATTGAGGTTATATTACAAAACGAACCGAGGCTCCGGCACGGAAAAATCCGTATTGCTTTTCCAAAGTGACAGCGGCGAAACAAACGGCTTTCAGTATATGCGCTATCTCGGAAACTGGGATTTTTCGGGAGTAATCGACGGCTTCCCGACAAGGCTTGTATTCTCGTATTCCTACCCGTCGGGCAATCGGCTTGCAGTAAAATATGAGCTTTACGTTTCGGCGAATACTAATAAAAACGAGGTAAATCTGTTCACTCAAAATTTTGATAAAAGCACAAACACGGATTCAACGGATATTTACTACGTTCCCGACAATAAAATTCCGAAGCCTACATATGTTCATTTCGATAATCCCGACAATGAAAATATGACTATTCCGAAGCAGGGCGAGGCGGACATAACAAAGAGCTTTACGGCTTATGCGTGCGACCAATACGGAACTGTTTGGGACAGAAATATTACTTCATATACTTTGAGCTCAAACTACAAGGGTATTTCGATTTCGGGAAACACATTGAGCATAAATTATCTTGCCGGCGACAACAAGCCGACATATGTTGATACGCTCGTGCTTTACGTCAAGGCGAATTACAGCGGCTACGGCGTTACGATTGATTCGGGCAACGAAAAGGTTATTATGATAACCGTACCGAAAATTGAATATCAGTTCATTAATGACGACGGCACCGTGCTCGAAACAAACTACGCTTACGCAGGAAATATGCCGGCGTACAGTCAGGGCATCCCCGAAAAAGCACCCAATGAGAATGAGCACTATTTGTTCGATAGCTGGTCGAACGCAACAGGTCTTTCGCTTGCAAACAACAAGTATTATGCGCAGTATTCGTCCTATCCTCACACGTTCTATGACAAGGTAGTTGAAGCAGGTCCTAACCAAAAGGGCTGTACAATGCACTACTGCAACTGTGGATATTACGAGGAATGGGACGCAACAGGCTACGCTTCGGATATGAGCACGCTTACTGCGGCGCTCAAATATACCGACAGGCTCAATCAAAAGGATTTTTCAGCCGAAAGCTATGCGGCGCTTATGAGCGTATGCGACAGATTTTCGCAGGTTCAGCAGGGCGAGCTTTCTCAAAACGATATCGACGCGGCTGTAACGGAAATACTCACCGCTATGAACAGTCTCGCAGGCTATCTCGGATTTTCGGTTGAAGCCGAAAACGGTACTGTCGACGTTTCGTACAACGTCCAAAGCGACAAAGCGGGAAGCGTGCTTTACGGCACCGAGGTTACACTCACCGCAACGCCCGACAGCGGTTACAGATTTGACGGCTGGTATGAAACAACTACGAAGAGAGTATTTTCAAAGGATACGACATACACATTTACCGTTTCCTCAAACATCAAGCTTCAAGCGAGATTTGTCGAAACGCAGTCCTCAACGCTGACATTTTATAATTCAAGCGGACAAGAATGCTTAAGAATAAACAAGCACCAGCGTGAATGGCTCGGTATGACCTCGCTCAACATTGATATGCCCGATGTTCCGTACAGACTCGGCTATACAAACGGCAGATGGGATATAGACCAAAACACAGCGCTGATGAATTTGTCGTTCGGTATGGATGTTGATGTTTATCCGATTTACGACAAGACGGATTACGAGCAGCCCACCGTTCCGGAGCCTGACGGAAATACGCCTAAGGCAAATCTGTATTATCGCTATGACGGTGAAAACAAAAAAGGCTCGTTTACCATGGCGCTCGGTCTGCCGTCGGGATGTGATGTAAAGGATATAGGAATTGCGTTTATGTTCGGAAAGCCGAGTATGTTTAATCCGAGCGATTACAATTTGGTTTTGAGCAACAAGACTGTTGAATCGAGATTTGACGCCGTGAGCGACGACGGAATTTATACGGTTAATGTAAACGAATTTTCGTCCAAGCATAGCTGTGCGGCAAGAGGATATGTGACCTACGCCGACGCCGACGGAATTTTGCACACCGTTTATTCAAACCAAATAAATGTAGTCGACACACAAATTGTATAGTATATAATAGTATAAAATAAAGAAAGCTCCTTTATGTCAAACGACATTAAGGAGCTTATATTTATATGTTTATATGATTATCCGAGAGTAACGTCTAAAAACAGCATCAGGCTGAAGCCGAGCATAAAGAATATTGTTGCAGCGTTTGAGTGCTTTCCCTGTGACATTTCGGGAATCAGCTCCTCAACTACGACATAAATCATTGCGCCTGCGGCGAAGCTGAGAAGATACGGAAGTATCGGAATTACAAGGCTCGAAAGCAGAATTGTAATCAGTCCGGCAATAGGCTCGACTATACCAGAGCCCAAGCCGTAAAGCAACGCCTTGCCTTTTGATACGCCGTTTGAACGAAGAGGCATAGAGATAATGGCTCCCTCAGGGAAGTTTTGAATGGCAATACCGATTGCGAGAGTTAATGCGGCGGCTTGGGAAATGCTTGCGCTTTGCGACAGCCAGCCTGCGCATATTACGCCGACCGCCATACCCTCCGGTATATTATGCAATACAACGGCAAGCACCATCATCGTTGTTTTTTGAAGGCTTGATTTCGGACCCTCACTTGTATTGTTAAGGTGCATATGCGGTGTTATCGTATCAAGCAAAAGAAGAAACAGCATACCGAGGCAAAAGCCGACTACTGCCGGAATTGCCGCAAGGCTTCCCATATGCTCCGACTGCTCTATTGACGGAATAATTAAGCTCCATATTGCCGCGGCTACCATAACGCCCGAAGCGAAGCCTGTCAGTATTTTTTGTATTCTATCACTCATCCGATTCTTCATAAAAAGAACACAAGCGGAGCCGAGTGAGGTTCCTAAAAAGGGTATCAAAAGAATTTTTGCTACTAACGAATAGGACATTTTTCTACCTGCTTTCTGTAAGGCGTTTACCGGATTTTTCACTAATTATACTAATTATCGCATTTTTCGACGCAATAATCAATACCTTATTATCGTCAAATTGCACAAAAATGACGGAAAAATTTGACAAATCGCAAAAAATCTGGTATAACATAAAATAGTTACAAAATGGTAACAAGAATTACAAATTCGTAATGAAATGAGGTTTTATTATTCGACTTACGAAAATCAGGCTTATAAGCGTTGTTATGGCGGTGCTTTTTGCGCTTGGCTCAAGTCTAACCGTTTATGCCGACAACACGTCATTAAGAAATACTACAAACGCCTCGGCAAAATCAACGCCGGAAAGCTCGGCGCTTCATTCAATGCCGAATGAGCAGTCCGACGAATTTGAAATATCGGTCGGCAATATTGGTGCAAAAACCGCAACATTAAGCTGGAATGATATCGGCGACGGCGCCTCATACAGCGTAATACGATACAACGAGGACACTCTCAAGCAGGAGAGATACGCCGTAACAAACAACACTTTCATTGAAATGACAAATCTCACACCTAACACGCAGTATAAATTTATTATTGCGACTGCACCCTCAAACAGATATTTGGGAGCAATCGGCTTTACAACAGGCGAGCTTGTTGCAGGGGTTGAAATCGTTGACGTGGCTGCGGATTTTGTTAGATTTGAATTGAGCGACATAGAAAGCGGCGCGAGCGTTGAGCTTTACAAGGGCGAAAACGAAAACAACTTAAAGCATATTGCAACCGTTACCGACAGCGAATATATCGACCGTGAGGTTGACGAGGGCAAAGCTTATTTTTACAAATCCGTTGTTAAAACCGCATCGGGCAAGGCTTATGAAAACGAAGTACAGAGTGTTACAACTCCTGTAAAAATGGGACTTCCGTCGGTTTCGGGAAGAACAAAGACATACGCTCACTACACCGCGGTAACCGCAAGGTCAACGGCGCAGTATAAGCTGCTCAATTCGAGTGAATGTTATACCGACGAGGAAACGGGCATAAGAATGGTTGACGATTGCTACTGCGTTGCGCTCGGCTCGTATTACGGCTCAAAAATCGGCACGAAATACAGAATTGAGCTTTCAACCGGAACGAGCTTCAAGGTCATTCTTTGCGACCAAAAATCAAACCGTCACACAGACGCAAAAAATCAATACGCCGTAAGGAACAAGGACGTTATCGAATTTTACGTTCAAAAAAGCAAAATTCCGAAATCCGTCAGAGGTAATTACGGAAATTTAAGTCAATTTAAGGGCGATATTGTTTCGATAGAAAAATATGTATAACTTTAAGTATATAACGATATAATTTACAGAGGTGAAATTATGCTTGAAGAAATTAAATTCAGCGAGCTGAATGAAAATCTTGCCTTAACACTCAAAAACGATTGGGCGCTCGTTACGGCAGGAAGCAGTGAAAAATACAATACCATGACCGTTTCATGGGGCGCTTTCGGCGAGCTTTGGGGCGAAGATACCGCAACAGTTTATATCCGTCCGCAGAGATATACAGAGGAATTTATGAACGCAAACGATTATTTTACAATCTGCGTTTTTCCGAGTGAAATGAAGCAGCAGATACATTCCGTCTGCGGTTCAAAAAGCGGAAGAGACGTTGATAAGGCGGCTATGGTCGGTATAACGCCGGCGTTTGACGAAAAGGCGCCTTACTTTGAGCAGGCAAGGCTTGTTATTATTTGCCGCAAAACCGCAAAGGGCAGCTTTGAGCCACAGCAGTTTATCGACTCATCAATAGCCGAAAAATGGTACCCTGCAAACGATTTCCATTTTATCTACTACGGCGCAATCGAAAAAATATTAATCAATAAGTAATTCAAAACAGATTCCACGGGATATAATAATTATATACATTGTATATTGGGAGATGAAAGTATGTGCACGGCGGCAACATACAAAACAAAGGATTTTTATTTTGGCAGAACGCTTGATTACGAGATATCATACGGAGACGAGGTTGTGATTACGCCGAGGCAATTTCCTATTACATTTCGCAACGGCGTTGAACTCAAGGAGCACAATGCAATAATCGGAATGGCGTGCGTTATGGACGATTTTCCGTTGTATTATGACGCAGCTAATGAAAAAGGTCTTGCAATGGCAGGGCTGAATTTTGTCGGAAATGCGTGCTACAACGACGATATCGACGGCAGGGAAAACGTTGCGCAATTTGAGCTGATACTGTGGATTTTGGCACAATGCGACAGCGTTGCACAGGCAAGACAAAGACTTGAGCGCATCAATATCACAAAGCAGCAGTTCAAGTCGGGGCTTCCGGCGGCGCAGCTTCATTGGATAATCGCCGACAAAGACGAAGCAATAACGGTCGAAGCAATGGAAGACGGACTGAAAATTTGGGACAATCCTGTCGGTGTACTGACGAACAATCCACCGTTTGACAAGCAGATGTTCAACCTCAACAACTACATCGGGCTTTCACCGCGCGACCCCGAAAACAAATTCAGCGACAAGCTGGGCTTAAATATGTACAGCCGTGGAATGGGCGCGCTCGGATTACCCGGTGATTTGTCGTCGCAATCAAGATTTGTACGTGTTGCATTTGTAAAAATGAACAGCGTATCGGGCGACGGTGAAAACGAAAGCGTGAACCAATTTTTCCACATTTTAGGCTCGGTTGACCAACAGCGAGGCTGTGATTACGTCAACGGCGACAAGCTCGAAATAACTATTTATACCTCCTGCTGTAACACGGCAAAGGGTATTTATTACTACACAACCTACGACAACCATCAAATTTCGGCGGTTGATATGCACAAGGAGGACTTGGACAGCGCAGAGCTGATTAGATATGATGTAATCAAAACCGAACAGATCAACTATCAAAACGGCAAAGGCGAGTGAAAAGAGAATAGGGAAAATTGAAGAGAAGCGGTTTGATTGATTGTAGTTTGCGGGAGGTCGAGGACGGTGCGGGTGTCCGGTGGACACCTCTGCGCCATAGCGCAGAAGCACTGACCGAACCGACAGGTGAGACCCTCCCCTACAAGTCCGTTACAGTTAGGCAACCGTAGGGGGTCGGCATCATTGACGACCCGTTAAATACCGTATTGACAAACATATTGGTAATGTGTATAATAAAAATACAAGGAGCTACCGATAGACGGTTTGCCCTAATGAGTATTGTTAGAAACAACCACCCAAGGGACAAAATGGGTGGTTGTTTCTTTTACTTTTTATGATTATAAATCATCACAAAAAGAGTTATAAGAGAAATAAGTACACTTGTGAATAACAATAATTCATTAAATGTCATATACATCTTATCGCCCTCCTTGTAAAAAAACTAAGAGGGCAGAAACATACGCCCTCTCGAAAGAAGGGCAAACCACCTATCCGTTATGATAGCTCCCGGAGCCGTAGCTCACAGTAATTCTACCATATTCGACAAATTTTGTAAAGATTTTTGAAAGATTGTATTTTTTCAATATGTATGATATAATACCCTTATAGATTTATAAATCGAGGTTATGTTATGAACTGGGCAGAGATAAAGACGAATGACATTGCAAACGGCGAGGGCGTGAGAACGTCGCTGTTTGTTTCGGGTTGCCGTCATCATTGTAAAAATTGCTTCAACGAAGCGACGTGGGATTTCGGCTACGGCAATCTTTTTACCGAGGAGACAATGGAGCAGATTTTTGAAAGCGTTGACCACGAATGGGTAAACGGCATTTCCCTGCTCGGCGGCGAGCCGTTTGAGCCTGAAAATCAAAAGGTTTTACTGCCGTTTCTCATTATGTTCCACGAACGCTTTCCCGAAAAAAACGTATGGTGCTACACGGGCTTTACAATAGAGCAAATACTTGGTGCAACAACGCCGAAAAGCCGTGCCGCAACCGAAATAAGCAAGGAAATGCTCACCCTCATTGATGTGCTCGTCGACGGTCCTTTCGTTGAGTCGCTCCATTCGATAATGCTCAAATTCAGAGGCTCGTCCAATCAGCGAGTAATCGACGTAAAAAAATCGGCAAGCGAGCAAAAAATCGTTTTGTATCTTGAATAAACAGCAATCCCGCCTAACACTTCAAAATGTCAAGCGGGAATTTTTTATACAAAATCGGAATAAAATTCGTTGATATATTCGTCGATATCCTGCACCGTTGCGTGCAAAGGTCCGGGCGTTTCCATTTTGAGCGAAACGGTTGCCGTCGCTTTAAGCAAAGCCTTTTCAATCGGACAATTCAATCTTTCGTTAATATAGGAAGCAAAGGTTGTGTCGCCCCTGCCCGTTCTTCCCGACAGATTTCTTGCACGGATGGGACAGGTGTAAATCCTTTCGCCGTCATAAACGAGCACCTCGGTATTATGAGTTATCAGCACCTCTTTAACGCCCATATTCCAAAGGATTTTTGCCGCTTTCTCTCTGTCGGCTGTTCCTGTCATAATCTCCGCCTCGGCGGCGTCGGTTTTGAGATATGTAACATAGGGCAGGATTTTTTCCTTATCCACCCAATCCTCAAAAAACATTGAGCCGTCGTCGGGATTTCTGTGCCTTAGGCAAGCCTGAACGTCAAGCGCAACCTCGCCTTTTTTTGAACACTCAATAATCATATCGTTAGGAAATTCTCCGTAAAGAAGCCCTGCAAAATGATAGATTTTCGCCTCGACCTCCTGCGGTAAATCAGCCATAGAAAACGGCTCGGCACAGGTAATGCAGGTACTGTTTCTCTTTTCCTTATCGGCGGTGAAATACTCGTTTTTCATAGTGGTTGAGCCGTTACAAAACGAGCAGTAAACGTCCTGCTTATCAAGCGTAAAGCTGTCAAGGCGGTCGGCGTCCTTTTTGTCAAGGCGCGTAACTGCGCCTGTTTTATGACCGAGTGCAAAAGCCGCCGCAGACGAAAAAAGCACCGCTCCGCCGCAAAGCTCGGTAAGATTTTTTTCGTGGTCGATATTATAATCCTTTGTGATATGACCTATCACGAGACTGTCATACTGCTTCATATTTGATAAATTCCTCCCTGCTGTGCGCTTATAATTCCCGTGCCCTTCAAATCGTCGGCAGGGTCATAGGAAGCACTTTGATGAGTTGCGATTATTTTTGTATTAGGATATTTGAGTGCCAGACGGCGTGCGTCGTCAACAGTCATATGCGGAGCTGTACAACCGCTTGGCTTACTGCAATCGGCAAGTACGAGATCGCTTTGCTCAAAGCATTTATCAATATTGTCGTTATAAAGCGTATCGCCCGTGTAGCACATCGTTTTTTCGCCCTTAATAATGATTGCAAAACACGGCACGGTGTGCTTCATAGGAAGAAAGCGAAGCTGCATATTCCCGATATCAATAACCGAATTTTCGTCAATATTGACAACATTAAAATTAGGGTGATTAAACAAAATCTTATACCATTCGCTGTCCTCAAGACGAGTGTAAATATTCACCTTGTGCGACTGCTCCTCAAGCAAATACCTAAACGGCAGCAGGTCGCTCGTATGGTCAAAATGAAGATGCGAAATGAAAATATGCTTAACCTTTTTTATATCCACTCTATCGCAAAGCCTTGCAAGAGTGCCGCTTCCCATATCAAGAACAATATATTCGCCGTCGTTTTCAACGAGATACGAGCTTGCGCAACCGTCGCCGGCTTTGCCGTAAGGTCCGTATTTTCCCAAAACAGTCAGCTTCATAATTATACCAACCCTTTTTCAAATTCTTCTTCAAGCTCCGGCTTTACATTTCCTTTAAGCAAATTAAGCCTTAAAATTGAACGTGACTTATCAAAGCTTCGTGTCATAAAGTCGCCTGCGATTATATTCGCTCTTTCAAGATAGCGAGGGGTGGAAGCAATGCCGTCAATCATAACGTCAAAGTATTTCACAAGCTCGTCATCAAGCTTCCTCGGAGAGGTAACGCCGATTTCGGTGCCTAAATTCGGGGTCTGCTGGGTTTGGAACCAATACAGTCCGTCGGTTTTGTAATCGTCGAAAAAGCGAAGCGTTTCGTTTGCAAATTTTTCCGCCTTTGCGCCGTTAACCTGCTTTTCCCAAGGCAAAATCTGCTCGCAGTTTCGGCTGTATTTATAATCCTCGTTGTCGTTAATGAGAATAAAACGCTTGCCGCTTTTGCGAATATCGCCGAGCGTAACTTCGCTTATATGTTCAAAATCGCAAAATGCATTTTCACTCGGAGAAATATATTTTTCCAAAAGCTCATCAACCTTACTTTTGTCTGCCTTATAGGTCAGAGTTATAGGACCGAATTTTTGAGGATAATATTCTCTCACGTCCAAAAGTATAATTTCGCTCGGATACATATCGAGCGCTTTTTTTATGTCCTTCAAGGCGTTTTCAAACAAATCGCCCTTCGTTATTCCGTGAGCAAGCACGATATTTCCCTTTCTGTCGGTGTTGAGCCTAAGACAAAACTGCCTTATTCCGTGCTCAAACTGAACAAAAAGATTATCGCTCTGGCACTCTGCAATACCTCTCATACCGTAGCTTCCGGCATTGTGCGCACCCGGTATAACAAGACTTGTCAACCCAACCTCGTCCTTTATGAAGGACATCCATTTAGTATAAATCATAAATTCCTCTCAATAAAAGTCAATCATTTTCCAAGCGGCATAATCTTGATTTTGTTTTCTACGAACGCCTCGTTAAGCGCCTTTACGAAATCGAGCGCCTTTTGACCGTCGCCGTGAACGCAAACGCTGTCGGCTCTGACAACGATATCCTCGCCTGTATAAGCCTTAACCTTGCCCTCTTTTACCATTCGTACAACACGCTCGATAGCCTCATTTTCGTCAGTTATCATTGCGCCCTCAAGACCTCTTTGACGAAGTGAGCCGTCTGCCTCATACGCTCTGTCGGCAAAGACCTCACAGGCATATTTAACGCCGTATTCCTCGGCGGCTTCAATCATTTTTGAACCCGAAAGCGCAAGCAAAATAAGCGAGGAATCGAAATCACGAACAGCTCTGACAACCGCCCTTGCGACTTCAATGTTCTTTCCTGCCGTATTGTACAAAGCACCGTGGGGCTTTACGTGTTGCAGACTGACGCCCTGCGCCGAAGCAAACGCCGAAAGCGCGCCGAGCTGATACATCATATAGTCGTAAATCTGCTCATCTGTGCAATCCATAGCCGTCCTGCCGAAATTCTCACGATCGGGATAGCCGGGGTGAGCGCCGAGTGCAACGCCGTTTTTTGCACACATCTCCACAGTTTTATGCATAAGCGAGCAATTTCCTGCATGAAAGCCGCAGGCGATATTAGCACTTGAAATAAGTGGAATAATCTCGCTGTCAAGAGCCGCACCCTCGCCTAAATCACAATTCAAATCAATTTTATAAATAGCAAAATAATCAGACGCTGTCATATTTTCCGACCTTTCATAATCCATTTTCAATATTTAAGGCTGACGTTCTTAACGTCGGTAATAAACATATGTCCCGGTGAATGAGTAATTGCAATCGGCGGCTTTGTCTGCATAACGGCATTTTGCGGAGTAACGCCGCACGCCCAAAACACAGGGGTCTCGCCCTCGTTAATAGTTACGCTATCGCCGTAGTCGGGACAATTTACATCTTCAATTCCGATAGCCCTTGGGTTGCCGATATGAACAGGCGCACCGTGAACTCTCGGCATTGCGGCGGTAACGTTCACCGCCTTTACAACCAAGTCGTCAGGTATCGGTCGCATTGAAACAACCATATTTCCGTGGAATTTTCCTGCAGGCTCAAGCGCAATATTTGTATTAAACATCGGCACATTTCTGTTTTCTTCAATATGTCTCACCGGTACATCAGCCTCAAGTAGCTCGCTTTCAAAGCTGAACGAGCATCCTATAAGAAAGTACACAAAATCGTCCTGCCAGTATTCGCTGATATCGGTTACCTCTTTTTCAAGCACGCCGTTTTTCCAAATTCTGTATTTCGGAAAATCGGTGCAAATGTCGCCGTACTGCGCCATTGTTTTTATTTCCTTTGAGCCGACGTCGCCGACCTCTAAAATCGGGCAGGGCTTTGGATTTCGCATACAGAAAAGCAAAAAATCGAATGCATATTCCTTTGGCAAAATACAAAGATTTGCCTGTGCATAGCCGTTGCACATTCCCGACGTTTGATAATCTATCTTGCCGCTTCTGATTAAATCCTTAACCTGTTGCGGCTTCATATTTGCATAATTCATTTGAACAACCCTTCAAGCTCTCTTTTTTCTTTTTTAACAAGCGTTTGCGCTTTTTTGAGCGAAACGGCGTGAAATCTTATTTTGTCATATGGCTTTACCTGTGCAAGAAGCGGCAAATCTACGCTTATTACCGTCGCAATTTTCGCATAGCCGCCTGTCGTTTGGTGATCCGCCATAAGAATAATCGGCATACCCGACGGCGGAATTTGAACCGAGCCAAAGGCAATACCCTCGCTGATAATGTCCATACCTTTCTTGCCCTTGAGTGCAATTGCGCTGAGCCTTATTCCCATTCTGTCAAGGCTCGGCGTAACGGTGTAAAGCTGATTTTCAAAAAGCGTCTTGTCCGTATCGGTAAACATATCGTCCTGCGGACCGTAAACAAAGCGAACGTCAACAACATTACCGTATTCTCTGCACGGTATTTCGATATTTTTCAGCTCATTTTTACTCTCGCCTGTTTCAAGCTCGTCGCCTGCTTTCAGTCGTCTACCCTTAAAGCCGCCGATACCGAGCTTCAAATCTGTCGAAGCACTTCCCATAATGCTCTCAACCTTGAAGCCGCCGCCGACTGCAAGATAGCAACGCATACCGCTTTTTGCCGAGGACAACGCCAAAACATCTCCTGCTTTTGCAGTATACGCCTTATTATTTTTTATCGGCTGTGAGTTAAGCCTTGGCTGGAAATCACCGCCCGACAGTGCAAAAACACAGTCGTCGCAAAATTCTGCGGTTATTCCGAGCATCGTCATTTCAATCACGGGAGCGTTTACGTCATTTGAGCAAAGCAGGTTTGCAATTCTTGTTGAATACGTATCCATAACGCCGCCGTGAGTAAAGCCGTTTGTCATAACGCCGACTCTGCCCAAGTCCTGAACTGTAGAAAGCATACCGGCATTTTTTATTCTAATCACAGCGTCACCTCCCTAAATTCGGGCGTGTATTCGCCGCTTTCAACCCTGCGTTGAATATCGCAAAAGGCGTCGTAATCAACGCTGAAAAATTGAATATAATCTCCTGCCTTGTACAAAATCGGCTCACTTTTCGATTTGTCGTAAACCTTGACGGGCGTCTTGCCGATTAACTGCCAGCCGCCTGGCGAAGCCATAGGGTATATTCCCGTCTGCTCGCCGCCGATACCTACTGCGCCCTCAAAAATTTCAAGCCTCGGTGTTTTCAGTCTCGGAGTGAACAGCCTTTCGTCCATACCGCCCAAATACGCAAAGCCCGGCAAAAAACCGAGCATATAAATTAGATACGGCTTCGAGGTGTGAAGCGTAATAACCTCGTCTCTCGTAAGCCCCGTATGAGCGCAAACGTTATCCATATCGGGCGAAAGCTCACCCTCGTAGCAAACGGGAATATCCCACACTCTGACTCTTCGTTCACTCTCAACTCTTATTTTCTTTATTAATTTTGAAAGTTTTTTCGTCAGCCTATCAAACGAAATTACGGTGCAGTCGTAAAACACCGTCAGGCTCGAAAAAGCACTCACGGTTTCCGTTACGCCCTTGATTTTCCTGTCGATAACAAGTCGGTCAAGCGAGGTCACAAGGGCGTTATTTTCTTTGCTGATTTCCTTTTTGAACAATACGGTAACTGCCGAATCGCCGCATGGCAGAAAAGAATACTCCATTACTCAAAAAATCCTTTATCTATCGTTCTGCTGAACCATTCAGCCGTTTTGTCCTCAACGGTTGACGGATATTCTATAATTGATTTCATCATGGCAATCAAAGGCAGATTGATATTTTTACCTATTCCGTCAATATACGGACGAGCCTTGCCGTACATATCAAGCATACCTGCGCCTGCGGCTGCGTCCATTGCCGAAGCCTGATCCTCTATACTGTGGAACAACGACGTGTCGCCGAGCAAAAATGCGGTTGCCGCCATAAGAGCACTACAACCCCAATCCGAGCAGGTCGCTGTAATAATATTATCTGCGGCGGTGTCGGACAGAATACCGAAGCCTGTGCCAGCCTTACAGCCGCCCTCCTCGGCATACGGAATGTATTTGCGAATATGCTCCTCTATCGCCGCCATACCTATCTCGTTTCCAAGGTCGCCGATAGAAAGATTGTATATTCCGAGCTTTTGGCATTTCTTAAACAAAACGTCATACTTTGCTTCGTAATCGGTTGTATTTACACCGACGGCGTTGTGATAATAGCCGTTCTTGTTTCTGCCCGGAGCTTCGTTTGAAATTATTGCGCAGGGCAGTCCGTGAGAAAGAATTTCGTCAGCCTGATTTTCTTCCTCGTCCTTTGATTTTGTATACTCAACAATGCAAACTGCACCGTCGGGAATATTGTCGATATCCGTCGTTACCTCAAAATCAAGCACCCTGCTCATAGAAATTATTGCCTTTGTGCATTGCTCGGGCACAATCATAACCGGCTTTGCGCCGAAGGCGTTTATCAAAAATCTTGCAAAAATTGCAGACGAAATAATACCGTCGGTTTCCGCTTCATTCCACGGAAGAAGCACGAAGCCTGTCAAAATAAATACCTTTTCGCCCTTTTTTATATTATTGACAAGTCCCTTTGCACCGTTCACGCAAAGCGGCTCGCCTGTAAATCTTCTCGCACCGTCATAGAGAATACGGCAAACGCCGTAACCCCTCGGATCCAAATTCATCAGCGAATCCAAGTCGTCGCCTATATTAAGAAGCGTTAATTCCTTTTTATTCATATTTTCCCCTTTATCACAAAAGCGTCAGTCTGCCTTACATTGCTCCTCGAAATCCGCAACTAATGCGTCCTGAATTGTCTTAAGCATTTCGGGAGCCTTGCCGCCGACTGCCTTGCCGTCTACCGTCTTAACCGGAATACAGAACGAGCCTGTTGAATGAACAACAATCTCGTCGGCGTTCATAAGCTCATCAAGCGTATATTCTCTTTCCTCAACACCGAAGCCCAGCTTTTTTGCAAACGCTAAAAGTCTTAATCTTGCAGTACCGGGGAGAATTTTGTCGTCAAGCGGGTGAGTGATAACCTTGCCGTCCTTGAAAATCGAAACATTGGAATGAGCACATTCCGTTACTATATCGCCTCTGTGGAAAATCGCTTCCTCACAGCCTGCTCTGTCTGCGGCGGTTGCGGCAAGACAGGACGGAATAAGGTTGAGCGTTTTGCAGTTGCAGTACAAAAATCTCTTGTCCTCATATGTTATTACATCAATAGGCTTGTATGTATCTGCAACGGGAGACGGAGTGAGAGTTATCCAAAGATTAGCCTTGTGCTGGTCGCCCTTTGAATAATTGTGACCTCGAAGTCCCGAGCCTCTCGTAACCTGCATATAAACGAACTGGTCGCCGTCGTCAACCTTGAGTACAAGCTCCTTGAGTAAGGCTTCAAGCTCGCTTCTTTCGATAGGCATTTCAATATCAAGAATTTTTGCGCTGTTGAAAAATCTTGTAATATGAGCGTCAAGATCGAATATTTTATGATTATGAGAATACGTTGCGTCGTAAATACCGTCTCCAAACCAACAAACACGGTCGGTCATCGGAATTTGCATTTTCTCGATTTCATCATACTTTCCGTTGTAGTAGCCTAAATTTTTCATTCCTTTTTTCCCCTTAAAAACAAAAATCGGCAAAAAATCCCATACAACATACAATTTGTATGAAAGACTCCTTTGCCGCTTTCTATATTTTAACACCATTTAACGCAGTTGTAAATAGTATATACAAATTTTTTATTGTATATAAATTAACAATCTTTTCCGTCCAAAAAGCAAAAGCAGCTCCCTGAATTTTGTTGTAGCTTTGGGAGCTGCTTTGCCGAATTTATTTTATTATCGCATACTTTTTTGTGTATTCCCTGCACAGGCGGCGGTAGTCGCTGCTGTCGTTACGGTAATCACGCAAAAGCTCGTGGAAATTCATATCGGTTGTATTCATTTCCATAACACAGCCTGCGATATTTGAGCAATGGTCGGAAACTCTTTCCAAATCGGTAAGCAAATCAGACCAAACGAAGCCTGCCTCTATCGAGCATTTTCCAAGCTGAAGTCGCAGAATATGCCTTGTGCGTAGCTCCTCCTTGAGCGTGTCGATAACCTGCTCAAGCGCTTCTATTTTTGCGGCGGCGGTTATGCTGTCGTTGATAAATGCGTCAAGCGCAAGGTCGCAAATTTCCTCTACCGCATTGCAAAGAGTGTCGAGCTCCTTTTTGCCGCCCGACGTGAATTTTATACTCTTGCTTTGCATTTCCTGCGCACTTTCAAGAATGTTTACTGCGTGGTCGGAAATTCTTTCAAGGTCACCGATTAGCTTGAGCAGCTTCGCCGCCTGCAAGCTGTCGCTTTCGCTTATTTGAAGCGTGCTGAGCTTAACTAAATACGAGCCGAGCTCGTCCTCGTATTCATCGGTTTTGTTTTCCTTTTTTATTATCTGCTCGGCAATCTCGTCGGTACAAAGAGTTAACGCAGAAACAGAATCCTTCAGCGCTCCGACCGAAAGCCTTGCCATTTCGCAGCAAACCTCTCTGCAACGCTCAAGTGCAATCGGCGGCGTTGTCATCAAGCGTTCATCGAGATTAGTTTGCTTTTGAGGCACCTTTGAATCAGGCACAAGACGGATAACGAGCTTCTCAAGAAAGCTCGAAAGCGGAAGCATAAGCACGGTACAAAGGAAATTAAAAACGCTGTGAGCAACGGCAATGCCGAAAAGAGACGCGCTTTCGTTTATAATCGCAGGGCTGAACGCCGCCTTGATTACCGAATACACACTCAACCAAACGACTGTGCCGATAATGTTGAACGACAAATGCACCATTGCGGCTCTCTTTGCATTTTTGTTTGCGCCAACCGACGAAATCATCGCAGTAACACAGGTGCCGATATTCTGTCCCATAATTATCGGAATTGCCGCACCATAGGTTACCTGACCTGTTACGGCGAGCGCCTGTAAAATTCCTACGGAAGCCGAGCTGGACTGGATAACGGCGGTTAAAAGCGTACCTGCAATTACGCCGAGTATCGGGTTTTGGAACATAATAAAGAGGTTTTGAAATTCCGGCACATCTCGAAGCCCCGATACTGCGCCAGACATTGCTTCCATACCGAACATAAGCGTTGCAAAGCCGAGCAAAATCATTCCCGTGTCCTTTTTCTTCGAGCCCTTGCAGAACATATAGAATATTATTCCGACAAGTGCAAGAACCGGTGTAAACGAGGACGGCTTCAAAAGACTGATAAAAACATTCGAGCTGTCAATTCCTGCAAGGCTCAAAAGCCACGCAGTTACGGTTGTGCCGATATTTGCACCCATAATGACGTTTATCGCCTGCTTCAAGGTCATTAATCCGGAATTTACAAAGCCGACTACCATAACTGTTGTCGCAGACGAGCTTTGAATAACGGCGGTAATGCCCAAGCCTGTCAAAAGTCCTGTCAGCTTACCTGTTGTAAGCTTTCCCAAAACAGAGCGCAGACGACCGCCGGCTCTGCGCTCAAGCGCCTGTCCCATTATGTTCATACCGAACAAAAACAGGCTCAGCCCGCCGATTAAATTAAGCAAATCAAATACACTCATAAGCCTCTCCCTATTTGATATTATTTCACTTTTATAATATCAAATTCACATCAAATCCACTTGCTTATAAATGTAAAATCTGTGTAAACTGACAAAGGCTAATGATGTTCGCCTAACGGCGAAATTATGTCGCCTAACGGCGAAGTGGTTTGGGCGATTATAATTCTTTTATCCCCTCAGTCTCGCCGTGGCGAGCCAGCTCCCCTTGATTTTCAAAACAAGGGGAGCCAATGTTCAAGACAGAGCGTTTTTTCAACCAACAAAGGCTCCCCTTTTAATGTCATTAAGGGGAGCTGGCGGCTTTGCCGACTGAGGGGATAAAAGAAAAATGCGGACGAGCATTGCTCGTCCTTACGGTAGTTTGAATAATTAAAATGATGAATTACATAATTGAAAATTTTGATGCTGTAAAAACCTATGCAAAGCCTGTGAGAATGTGTAACAAACCGTTTGTCACAGGGGTTACAGGATTTGAATTGGGTCGTTATTATATACGTTGCCGCCTTTTATTACTTTTGCGAAAACGCCCTCTTTAGGCATAATGCACTTGCCGACGGTTTTTTGGATTGCACAGCCCTCGTGACATTCCTTGCCGATTTGTGTTATTTCAATAACGGCTTCGCCTATTTGCAGGCGTGTTCCGACAGGCAGAGTATAAAGCACTATGCCCTTTGTTGTTATATTCTCTGCAAAAACGCCGTGGCAAAGCCCGTTTGTCGGCATACCCTTTGATTTTTCTATGCTTTCGATAGCAAGCAGACTGACCTGTCTATGCCATTTTCCTGCGTGAGCGTCGCCCTCAAAGCCGAAATCCTCAATAAGAACTCCGGGATTTACTGATGTTTTGGGCGTTCCCTTTGCCGTGCTGATATTAATTGATAAAACGGTGCCGTCCATTTTTGTTATCCTCCTATTTTGTTCATACCGTGAAATCCGCCGTAGCCACATTCAAAATTATGACCCTTCGGCTTTGACAAAACGGCGGTCTTTATTTTTTCAACAAGCCGCTGCTCATCATCAATACAATCTCTCAAATCGACGGTATCGTCAAATGCAAGACAGGGCTTAATGCTTCCGTTTGAAAGCAATCTTATTCTGTTGCAGCTGTCGCAGAACTTTTTACTCACAGGGGTGATAAATCCGATTTTTCCCTTAAAGCCGTCGGCATAATAGTAGCGCGCCGGAGAGCTTTTTGATTTTTGCTCGCAGGGCTTCAAAAAATCAAGCCGAGAGAGAATTTCGTCGCCTGTGACAATTCGGCTTTTGTTTTCGCCGACTGACGAAAACGGCATAAGCTCGATAAATCTGACGTCTATTTCATTGTCTCTTGCAAGCTCGACTAACGAAGAAATGCAGTCGTCATTAACTCCCTTTATCGGTACGGCGTTTATTCTAATCGGCTTTAAGCCGACGTCCTGCGCCGTTTCTATGCCGTCAAGCACATCATTAATATTACCGCCGCCCGTCATTTTTGAATACAGCTCGCCGTCAAGAGTATCAAGGCTGATATTAACCGCGTCAAGTCCCGCGCTCTTCAAATCGCCGGCGTATTTTTTCAGCAAAACTCCGTTAGTTGTAAGCACAATTTTTTTGATGCCGTCAAGTCGTCGAATACCTGCAATAATGTCGCAAATATCCTCTCTCACAAGCGGCTCGCCGCCTGTCAGCCTAACCTTTGTGATACCGCATTTTGAAAAAGCGGCAACGATTTTTATTATCTGCTCGCCTGTAAGCTCGTCATTTTCACAACCGTCGTTTCCGCAGTAAACACAGTTCAAAGTGCACCTTTGAGTGAGCGATACTCGCAGATAATTTATCTCTCGCAAATAGTTATCCTTCATAATTATAATCGCTCTTTCCGCCTGTCTTTTTCAGCAGGCGAATATCCTTTATTACCATTTCTCTGTCGATTGCCTTGCACATATCGTAAACCGTAAGACAGGCAACCGAAACGGCGGTCAGCGCCTCCATTTCAATGCCGGTTTTATAGCTGCATTTTGCAAAAGACGTAATCTTAAGCCGAGTTTTGCTTATCGGTTCGAATTCTATTTCAACGCTTTCAATCGGAATATTATGGCAAAGCGGAATAAGAGTGCTCGTATTCTTTGCTCCCATAATTCCCGCAATTCTCGCAGCGGCAAGACCGTCGCCCTTTTTCAGGTCGGCGTCCAGCAGCTTTTGCAGGGTTTCCTGCTTCATTTCGATAATACCGCACGCCTGCGCCGTTCGTTGGGTGATTTCCTTTTCGCCAACGTTTACCATAACCGCCTCACCCTTTGAATTTATATGTGTAAGCTCCATTATTCTCTAACCTCGTATCCGCCAAGCTCGTTAATTCTCTTATTAAATTCGTCGGATTTAAGCACGTCAAAAAACGCCTTAACCTTTTCGTCATTAATAAATCTGTTGTCAACAACAAAATCGTATTCCTCACAGCACACGGGAATGAAATCCAAGCCGTACATTGCCGCCGCGGAATAAATACCGAGCCCTGCGTCCGCATTGTCCGCTTTAATCAAAGCCGCAACGGCAGTATGAGTAAATTCCTCGTTTGAATAGCCCGATATTTCGCCGGGCAAAATTGAGTGCTTTTTAAGCAAATAATCAAGCAGTATTCTCGTTCCCGATCCGCGCTGTCGGTTTACGATTCTCGCCTGCTTCAAATCCTCAATTCCCCGTATATTCAGCGGATTTCCTTTTTTTACCATAATCCCCTGAACACGCTTTACGCCCTTGACGAGAGTTACCTCGCCGTCAAAATATTTTTCTAAATAAGATGTATTGTACTCGCCTGTTTGAGTATCAAGCAGATGGATTGCACCGAGGTGCGAAAGTCCGCTTTTGAGCGCAGTTATTGCGCCCATACTGCCGACGTGGTTCGATTTTATCAAAACAGGCGTTGCATTCATTTTCAGTATATTTGCAATTTCGTCTATAAGAGGGTCGTGGCTTCCCGTTACAACGAGAGAGCTTTCAATTTCATTTATGCTTTTGAGAAGTCTGACCCTGACCTGTGTTCCCTGTTCTATACCCTCGCAGTTTTGATTGATGAACAGTATTGCGTCCGCCTTTGTAAAGCTCGTTATTATTCCTGCTCCCTTGTTCAGCGGAGTTGCAATAAGTCTGTCGCCGATTTTGCCGAGCGTTACTCTTACGTACTCAGCATATTTAAGTGATGAAACAATCCTTTTTCCAAGCGTTGCCTGTACGTATTCGCCTGTATCAACCGCCCTTTTGAAATACATATCAACAAGCGGCAAAACAAATTGCGACATAACGACAATTGCGGAAACAGGATAGCCGGGCAATCCGATAACAGGCGTGTTGCCGCACGCTCCGAGTATTGCAGGCTTGCCTGGCTTTATTGCTATTCCGTGGGTTAAAACCGTGCCTGCCTCTTCAATTATTTCGCTTGTGTAGTCGTCTCTTCCGGCAGACGAGCCTGCCGATATGAGAACCAAATCACATTCCGAAGCTGCCTTTTTCAGCGCCGTCTTAAGAAGCGGCTTTTCGTCCCTTACGATATCGTAAACCTTTACCGAGGCGCCTTTTTCCAAAAGCATACCGGAAAAAACCGTTGAGTTAAATTCTATTATTTCACCCGACTTCGGATTTTCGCACGGCTCTACAATTTCGTCACCTGTCGGGATAATTCCGACAAGCGGCTTTTTCACAACGCCTACGCGTGTAACGCCGCCGGCAAGGAGCGAAGCGCACATTGCAGGAGTAAGAGTTGTAAACGCAGGGACAAGCATATCACCCTGACAAATATCCTCGCCTACCTGACGTATGTTTTGCCACGGATGAACGGCAGAATGAATAACAAAGCTGTCGCTACCGTTTTCAATAAGGTCCTCGACCATAATAACGGCGTCGTAACCGTCGGGTATTGCGTCGCCCGTGTCGACGGTTTCATACATATTCTTTGTTAAAACAACAGGATTTTCCTCACTTGCGCCGTATGTTGAGCTTGCTGTAACGCAAATTCCGTCCATTGCGCTTGCGTTGTAATGAGGCGAGCTGATTTTTGCATAAACGGCATACGCCGTCACACGACCGAACGCCTGATTTACAAGCACTTCTTCAGCCTTGCAGGTAAATCCGATTTTGTCCGTAAGCTCGAAATATTCCCTTTGCGCCTCGTCAACGCTTTTGTTATTCAAATAGCTGTGCTTCATAATAATGTTATCCTAACCTTTTCGTGCTCCTTGATTCCCTCGGCGTTTCTCGGAATTGTTATATAGCCGTCGGCGCTGTTCAAAACGGAAATTATTCCCGATTTTGCAGGTACGCAGCAGGCGTATTCGTTGTCAATAATTTTCACGCAGACAAAATCCTCTCTGCCGTTGTTTGACGAAACATTGCTAATCATTTTTCTTTCAAGCACAACGCTCGTATACTGCGCATTGTTCATAACCGACACGGCGTATTTCACAAGCTGTTCAAATACAAAAAACGCCGCAAGCGGATGACCTGGTAAGCCGAACACTGCCTTATTTTCAACCACGCCGAAAATCGACGGCTTTCCGGGCTTCATTGCAACGCCGTGAAAATACGTTTTTCCAAGCTCGTCAACGGCGTTTACCGTCATATCCCTTGCTCCTGCTGACGAGCCGCCCGAAATCAGCACAATATCACACTCGTCGCACGCCTTTTTTATACTGCCCGAAATCTCGGCGTAATCGTCCTTAATTATTCCGTACATCACACTCTCACAGCCGAGCCTTTCACAGCAGGCGTTGAGCAGATAAGAATTGATATCCCTAACCCTACCTGCGGTAAGCGGTTTATCAATATCAACAAGCTCGTCACCTGTTGAAATAATACCTATCTTAACTCGTTTTTTGACCGCAACTCTGTCGATTCCGAGTGCGCAAAGTATTCCGATTTGCGACGCAGTCAGCACGCTCGACGACTTAATAAGGAAATCGCCGCGCCGAACATCGTCGCCCTTTCTGACAACGTTTTCAAACGGACTTACCGCCCTTTGACAAAGGCACAGCCCGTCAAGCGCCTCTTCCGTATGCTCAAGCATAACAACGGCGTTTGCACCTTCGGGAAGCATACCGCCTGTTGAAATTTTTACGCACTGATTGTTCGATATATCAAGCTGTGCAATTTTGCCCATTTCGACCTCACCGACAACATTTAGCATTGCGGGAATCGACTCGCTTGCACCGTAGGTATCTGCGGCAATAACAGCATAGCCGTCAACGGTTGAACGGTTGAAATTCGGAACGTCCTCATCTGCGACAACGTCCTGTGCCAAAATTCTGCCGACGGCATTTTCAAGTGATACATATTCAATTTCGTCATTCGGCAAAATGTATTGCTTAATTATTTCCTTTGCCGTTTGTAAAGATACAACCTCAAGCATAATTTCCTACCGTCTTATTATCCATTGTGACAAAAATTCTTCACCCCAACTTGTTTTTGGAGCGTTTACCGTTTCGTTAATACTGCCGTCCTCTGCCACCCTGCCGTTATTGAGAATGATAATTCTGTCGGCAAGCCTCTTTGCCTGAACGGGTGAATGAGTAGAAAAAACGAGGGTGGCTTTTTCTTTATTTATGTAATCAAGTATTGCGTTTTCGGCAATACCTGTCGAATGTAAATCCATTTCGCTCGTCGGCTCATCAAGCAGTATGAGCCTTGAATGTCCTGCAAGCAGTCTGCAAAGCGCAACTCTTTGCTTCTCGCCGCCCGAAAGATTTTTTGCATTTTTATTTTCAAGCTCGCCGAGCTCAAAGCGGCAAAGAAGCTCGTGCGCTTCTTTCGTCGATACGTTGCCCGAAATCATAATATTTTTGAGCACGCTTTTATCAAAGGTATAACTGCTTTGCGGCATATAAAGGCTTTGAAAATCCGAAGTAATTTCGCCCTCGCTCGGCGTAATTACTCCTGCAATGAGTTTTAGCAGGGTGGATTTTCCGCTTCCGTTTGCACCGACAAGCGCAACTCTCTCGCCGTGCGCTATTGTCAGCTCGTCTATATCAAGCACTAATTTTTCGCCGTAGCGTTTTTTCAGGCTTACGATATTAATCATCGCTTCTCCTTTCCGCCAAGGAGGCAACCGAGTTTACAACAAAAGCGATAATCAGCAATATTATTCCCAGCGCCAAGGCAAAGGAGAAATTGCCCTTATTTGTTTCGAGCAAAATCGCAGTCGTCATAACTCTCGTTTTGAACTGAATATTACCGCCTACGAGACTTACTGCGCCGACCTCTGCAATAGCTCTGCCGAACGCCGTCAAAACCACGCTGACAATTGCGTTCTTGTTTTCGCTGACATAAAGCGACAGAATTTTCGCCTTTGAAAGATTAAGTCCCATTGCCGTTTCTTTTATCTGTTTTGAATTGCCCGACACTATCGACGAGGTAAGCGAAATAACAAGCGGTGTTATCAAAACCACCTGCGCCACTACCATAACCTTAACGGTGAACAGTATTCCGAGCTTTCCGAAGGGTCCGTAATGAGTAAACATCATATACACAAGCAGACCTGCCACCACCGGCGGCAAGCCTATCAATGTGTGAATTATTCTTTTTATTAATGCCTTACCCCGAAACGCCCTGCTTTCAAGCAAGGCGCCCAAGGGAATACCCAAAAGACACGAAATCAATGTGCTGAAAAACGACATTTTCAGCGTTGTTGCGATAATCTGATAAAGCTCCTTATCAAAGGAAGCAAGCAGCTCGAACGCCTGTTGAAAGCTGTTCAAAATCAGTCCTCAATAAGGTAGAACAACGCTTCGCCGTATTCCTGCTCGCCGTACTGTGCGATAAGCTTTTTAGCCTCGTCGCCTGTCATCCAGCTGATTAAAGCGTTTGCTCCGTCAACATTCAAGCCGTCGATTTTTTCGGGATTAACGGCGATTAACGAATATGTATTCTTCAAATCGTCGCTCTCGCTGACAAGAATTTCACTCTTCAAATCGTTCTTCATAGAAAGGAACGTAGCCTTGTCGGTAAGGCAATATGCGTTCTTTTCGGACGCCATTGTAAGGCAGGCGCCCATTCCCTGACCTGCGCTGATATACCATTTATCCGTTTCGGCGTTAGGCGCATTGTCCTTGCCCCAAATCTTAAGCTCTGCCTTGTGAGTTCCGCTGTCGTCACCGCGGGATACAAAATTGCTCTGCGACTGTGCGATTTTTGAAAAAGCCTCGTTTGCATTTGCGCTCGACTTGATTTGCGCAGGGTCGTCGGCAGGTCCTACAATAACGAAGAAGTTATACATAAACGGCAGTCTTTCAACGCCGTAGCCCTCGCCGATAAATTCTTCCTCGGAAGCCTTTGCGTGAACAAGCACTAAATCTGCATTTCCATCTTTCGCCTTTTGAAGCGCTGCTCCGGTACCTGCTGACTGTACCTCTACCTTATAACCTGTTTCTTCTTCAAAATACGGCAGAAGATACGGCAATAAGCCTGAGTCGTTTACCGAGGTTGTTGTTGATAATCTGATAGTCGGATTTTCAGGGGTCGGCGTTTTTTGTGCTCCTGCCGAGCAAGCGACAAGCGAAAGCAACATTACTGCCGACAATAGAACCGATAATACCTTTTTCATTTCTTTTTCTCCTTTTCAAATACGGAAGGCTGCCTCATTTCTTCGTCAACCCTTAGCTACTGCCGTTTCGGCGTTTATTATAGCTCGCCTTGCGCCTCATATGGTCTTTTCGCCCACTTAGAGAGGCAAGGTCGGATAAAAAATTGGGACATCGGGTATTAATATGTCAATTAAAAGGTAACACAAAACAGAAAATTTTTCAATATGTTTTAACAAATCGTTGTAAATAAAGACATAATATGTTAATATGAAATTACAAATACAAGGAGCTGTGTTATGAAAATAGCAATTTTGAGTGCGTCCGACCGTTGCAGTAAAGGCGAATGCGAGGACAAAAGCGGCGTACTGATAAAGGAAATTATGTCAGATACGGCGCAGACAGTTGAATACGTTATTGTTCCCGACGACGAAAAAGAAATTGCAAATACTCTCATTCGTTTTTGCGACGAGCTTAAGGTTGACGTTGTGCTTACAACCGGCGGCACGGGGCTTGCGCCGAGAGACGTTACGCCCGAAGCAACAAAGAGCGTTATTGAAAGGGAGGTTCCCGGAATACCGCAGGCAATCAGGGAATACAGCTTGAAAATCACCGACAGAGCAATGCTTTCGAGGGCGGTCAGCGGAATAAGAAAATCAACGCTGATAATCAATTTGCCCGGCAGTCCGAAGGCGGTGCGCGAATCGCTTGAAATAGTTAAGCCCGTTTTGGCTCACGCAGTCGAAACGCTTTCGGGAAATACCGTAACCTGCGGAGGAAGCTATGGTAAATAAGGCGGATATTCAAGGCTACGACATTTCCGACAAATCGGCTGTTATCATAGGCTGCGGCGGCTTGGGAGTAAACGTAGGCGTTCATCTTGCAGGCGCAGGAATAGGAAAGCTCACCGTGTGCGACTTCGACGTTGTTGAAGAAAAAAATCTCAACCGTCAGTTTTTCTATGACCGTTCAATGCTCGGCAAGTCGAAATGTGCTCGCTCAGGAGCTTTTCTTTCAAATTATTCCGCCGAAACAAGCGTTGAATACGTAAACAGGAAAATCGTTACTGCCGACGACCTTGATTTTGCAAGGCAGGCGGACGTTGTTGTTCTTGCCGTCGACAATATTGAGACAAGAAGAGTTGCACAGGATTTTTGCAGCGTTAACAGCATTGCGTTGATAAACGGCGCTATTAACGGATTTTTCGGAATTGCATATCTTTACGTGCCGAAAAAAACGCCGTGTCTTGCCTGTGCCGGAATGTTAAATGAAGGTGACTGCAAAACATATAATTCAAGCGCAACGGCAGGAATTATCGGCTCAATTCAGGCGCAGCTTGCAATAAACCGTCTTTTGGACAACGAATACACGAACGGCTATGAGCTCATTGTTGTTGACAATTTGAATATATCAAGGCTGAAAATAAAAAGCGGCAGTGATTGTCCGCTATGTAATAAATAAGGAGAAAACGTATGACAAAGCTAAAGGGATATATGGGCAGAGTGCTCTTTATCGACCTTACCTCAAAGACGTTCAAGGATTTTCCGTGGACTGACGAGGACAGGGACAGAACAATCGGCGGAAAGATTATGGCAGGCGATATTCTGCTCAATCACATTACTCCTAATATGAAGGCTTTTGACGAGGATAACTGGCTTGTTGTTACAACAGGTCCGCTTACCGGTTGCAACTCGCCTTCATCATCAAGATTTAACATTTCTACAATTTCACCGTTGACTAATATCATCACTTCATCAAACTGCGGCGGCAGATTCGGTTACTGGCTTAAGAGAACCGGCTTTGACGGCGTTATCATCAGCGGAAAAGCAGATGTTTTGACCTGGGTGGAAATCACCGAGGATGATGTTAAATTTCACGAAGTTCCCGAAATGGCAGGAATGTTGACAACCGAGGCTCAAAAGCATCTTCCCACAGGATCAGGCAAATTAGTAATAGGTCCTGCCGGCGAAAACAAGGTGCTTTATTCCTGCGTGTTCAGCGGTGAAAGAACGGCAGGCAGAGGCGGCGTCGGTGCAGTATTCGGCGACAAAAATCTTAAAGCGGTGACTACATACGGCAAAAAAGAAGTCGAAGTATATAACAAGGAAAAGTTAGATAAAATCAACGCTCAATGGACTAAAACCTTAAAAAATCATCCTATCACAGGCGCTCAACTGTCGAAGCTCGGCACGGCAGGCTTGGTTGCTCCGATGCAGGCTCACCGCATACTCGCAACAAAGAATTTCAGCGACGGACGATTCGACAATTTCGCAAAGGTTTCGGGAGAAAAAATGGCGGATAAGTACCTGGTTGCTAATGCCGGATGCAATTCCTGTCCGATGAAATGCGAGCGCCGTGTTATGTTTGAGGGCAAAAACATTAAAGGTCCCGAACTTGAAACACTCGGCTTGCTCGGACCCAATTTACTCAACGACGATTTAGAAAAAATTATCAAATGGAATTACGAACTTGATGAATTAGGCATTGACACCATTTCAGCCGCAGGCTCCGTGGCTTTTGCTATGGAACTAAACGAAAAAGGTATGTGGGATAACGGACTGAATTTCGGCGAAACAGATAATCTCAGCGAAATTTGGGAGGACATTGCATACAGACGAGGCATAGGCGACGATTTGGCAAACGGTACAAGAATAATGAGCGAAAAATACGGCGGAAAGGAATTTGCCATTAACGCAAAGGGTATGGAACTTGCCGCTTACGAACCTCGCGGTGCAGTCGGTCACGGACTCGGATATGCAACGGCAAACCGAGGCGGCTGTCACTTAAACGCAGGATATATGGTAGTGCTTGAAGGACTTGGACTTAATGTTGATTCCTACACAACAAAAGGTAAGGCAGGCTTAACCGTTATGTTCCAAAACGTAATGGAGGGCGCTTCGGCGGCAGGCTTCTGCGTGTTTACCTCGTATGCGATTTTGCCCGGCTTTGTTGTAAAAAGACCGTCTTCTTTGATTGCAAAAATTGTAAATACGGTTATGAAGTATTCTCTTCCTGTTACATTTATCTTTGACAGACTGCCTATGCTTTTGCCTATCAATGTTCCTATTATGCAATATCCGAGAGTTATTTCCGCCGCAACAGGTCTTAAGTATAATTTCGGAAAATTCTTAAGAGCGGGCGAACGAGGCTACAATACCGAACGTCTTGCAAACGTTATTTTGGGTCAGCCTGTATCGAAGGACGCCGACACCTTGCCGGGTAGATTAACCGACGAGGAACAGGTCAAGGGCGACAGTAAAACAAAGGTGCCTCTTGAAGTTATGAAGAAAACCTACTACAAATTAAGAGGCTGGAAAGACGGCGCACCGACGCGCAAAACTCTCAAGAGAGTCGGCGTTCGTGTTCCCGAATGTGCAAAGGAGGTTTTTCTGTATGATTAAGGTTCAGCTTTTCGGCGTTTTGCACACAACAATAGGACTCAGCGAGGTTGAGCTTGAAGCAAAAACGGTCGAGGACATTTTTGTTGAGCTTTCAAAAATCGTTGAAAAAAACTACGAGCTTGACGCGCAGACCTCTCACGAGGGCAGAAACGGCGCACTCAATCCCAACAAGTCCTTAAAATTCAAGGACGCCATAGTTTACATAAACGGCGAGCATTGCAAAAAGAAGAAAACCGCCATTTCCGACGGTGACCAAATCTGGCTTCTTTCTCCTGCCGCCGGCGGATAAGCAACAAAAAATCCCTTGCACAACGAGGGTGCGCCAGAACGACTAATCAAAACAAGTAGTTGTGAGGACACCTTCGAGTGGCGAAAAACAGAAAAATCAGTCATGATCAAGCGAAATAGCTTGGACATGGCTGATTTTTTGTTTTATTAGCTAAAAAATATTGATTTATGAGGGTTTCAAAGTTGCAACTTGATTGCAAGTTTACCCTAAATTTAACGTTATCCAACAGTTCTCAAGTATCGGCAAGCATACAATGCAAAGTCCCGAAAGCCCGATGAATAGGGCATTTCACGGATTTTGGCAACAAAAAAGAGCAGGTACGAAACCTGCTCAAGTTGGTGCGGATGTTCATAATGGACTTGAAACGCGAGAAAAAAACTTAAAAAATAAGAACCTCAACTACGCGAATTGCGTGTCGAGGCACTCTAATGGTCGAGGTGACTAAACTTAAAATTTGAAATATCCCCGTGTTTAAGCACTTTCAAGCATTTTTCTGCGTATGCAGTTGCTTGTTCGTTGCTTCAATCGAGATTTCTAAATTTCGCACATTTTAGCCACTTATACTCACCGATAATAGCTATCAACAACTACGTTGATATCACAGTGAAATGATTTTATCATTTTTTTAATAAAAAGTCAATATGGAAACAACATATAATTTTGAATATAATACCGTGTAATCAAATGCACCCGGTGGGAGCATCTAATAGCACTCAAACAATATTAAAGGCTACCTCCGAAAATGAGATAGCCTTTTGCGACTGAATATAAACTTAATTTTGTTACGCTGATAAGATTTTACCAAATCCTTTTTCCATCATATAATCGTCAGCTCTTTCGATGTTTTCGCTTTGGAAGCTGTCAAATACATCCGAGTATGTATCAAGCGTTACCGAAATATCAGTATGACCAAGTAGCTTTTGAAGAACCTTCGCCTGCATACCGGATTCAATAGAACGAGTTGCGTATGTGTGACGAAGACTGTGAAGTGTAATATCGCCCTTAACCATAGGATCAACAATGTTATACTTTTTAAGAATCTGCTTAAAATGACTATGGACTAAGCCTGTGGTTACAATAGTGCCGTTAGATGAGTGGAACAACAGCCTGTCGGGCGTTTCCTTGTAATCAGCCAGCACCTTATCAATGATAGGCTTTACTATTTTATTTATCGGTATAGTTCTGTTACCTGCATCGGTTTTTGCTGTGTTATTGATGAACGCAAATCCCTGTCTGCCGTTTGAAATTGTTTCGTCAATAGTGATAACATTGAATATTGTGTTTACATCATCATATTTTAATGCGTTAACCTCTCCCATACGCATTCCTGTGAAAAGAGATATAAGCATTTGATTTTTATAAAGTGGGCTTTCTTTTTCCAATGCTTCAATGAACCTAAGCTCCTCGTCAATGGTAAATCCTCTTATCTTACGAGTCTTCTTTCTTGATTTAGGTCTTTTCATATCCTTCATTGGATTTTCCTTGATAATCTTTCTTTTAACAGCCTCGTTGAAGCACTGATTTAACATTAAGAATTGCTTTCTGATTGTCGAATCCGAGTATTTATCCACGCTCTCAATCATCAGCTGCTTAATCATTGAGTAATTAATTTGCTGTAATGGTATTTTACTGATTGATTTCAGCATTTTAAGAGTTTCTAAGTGTCTGTAATATGTTTGCTGTTGAAACTCGTTTAATGCAAATCTGTCTTCGAGTATTTGTTTTTCTAACTGCTCAAAGGTAATAGTGGCTTCGCTGATAAATGTACCTGTGTATATATCAAACTCAATTTGCTTGAGCTTTTGTTTGACCTCTTCGGGCGTATCTCCTGTTACGGACTTTCGTTTGATTTTGCCGTCTTCACCCTTACCGACATTTATCTGTCCCATCCATTTACCTTTTGAATTACTGTAAAATATAGTGCCCTCACCATATCCGGTAAGAGTCCTTGATTTTTGATTTTTCTTTGGCATAGAGAATGCCTCCTTTCCTTGTGTGTTTGCATTTAAACATAGTTTGCTTACTTATTCAAGTCTTTGTTTGCTTTTACAAAAACTTTCAAAAAATTCACAAATAAAGAGGCATAATATTATTGATATTATAGAAGGTTAGTCTTTATCTTTGATATGATAATTCTCTTGTAACAAGACTTTAAATTTGGTTAAGTTTTCAATTTTACCATCATAATCAAACACAGGATCCTCACCAACGCATAGACTTGATATAATATCGTTGTCTATTCCAAGCTGACGACATGCTATAACAACGCCTCGTTGAGAATCAAGTACATCGTTAAGGTTAGAAATAAATGGCTTTATTTTGGTGCACTTTATAAAGTCCACCATACTGTCAATAAAAGCAATACAAGCACGCACTAACTCTTTTTCATTTTCCTCGTCAAAGCACATACCGTACAGATAATTCAGCAAGCCACTTTGTGCCAAAAGTGTAAAATTGTCGGCGTGCTTTTCTTTTTCTACTTCAACGATTTCTTTAAGATCCTTGAATAACGATAATGCTATGTCTGTATTTTCACTCATCAAATAAGCAGCCTTGTCAATGTTTATTTTATAAAACATCAGCCTGTCCTCGAAAGTCGAGTTTTCCGACTTTATATCGTTCAGCGATAGCTCTAATGCTTTTTCAAGTATTTCAAGCACCGTATGTATATCTGCCCCTGTTTTATACTCATACGATGCTTCCTTCATCAACATATATATCTGTTTCTTGTTATTCATAAGCTACCTCCTTCTATATTTGCATCTTCTTGAAAAACACTGTAAATATCTATTTTATAAGCGGCATATTCTCTCATTCTATCGTATGAATATAAATCACTGTTTTCAATTCCCAATGAGGTTGCTGCGTCTCTGAAATAGTCGCAAGCATTGTAAAAATACATACATCTCCATTCAGGTTTTTCGTATGTCTGTCCTGTAATAAAATACGCAAAGGCAAGCTCTGAATCCGTTGAATTTTCGTCCGCTAATTTCTGCAAAAGGTGATTATAAGCAACTGCTCTAAGTTGACCTTTATTCTCGCAAATTTTCAGGAATTCATCAATCTTCTCTAAGTCCTCCAAAGAAGAGGCAGACTCAGCCAATTGTGTGAATCGTTTGATAATTGAGTCTTCCTTGGTATTACTCACCGTCTTTTGCCTCCCTGTATTTACTCCTTAAACGAACAAGCTGTTCCTCTGTGAACTCGTCTTCGGTCAGCACTGTCTGCCATTTGTATTCCTTGCCGACCGAATGAACTAAAACCTTGTGTCCTGTCCACAAAAGAATTTTAACAAATTCAGGATTACTCTCAGCCATTGCATCATAGGCTCTTGTGATAAGATTGGTGTATTTACTGCTATAACGGTTTATCTTCTTACCATTCCAGTAAAGTGATTGAGTGATTCTCCAAAAGTTATGGTACTTTCCCGCTTTTTTAGCCTCTTTGCCGGTTAATGCACAAATACGCCTTTGCACATCAGTATCTTTATACTTAAGTGATTGAAGAAAGCCTTCCATACTCGCTATGTTTACACCATCAAGAGTAAAAGAATTACCTGTAAAATTTGAAAGCATATTTATAGGGAACTCCGATTTTGAGCTTATGTCAACAGCAATGGTTTTAAGGTCTTCTTCATCTGCGTTTGACAGGAAGTGAAGAAAGAAAAAGAACTTTAAGTCAAAAGCATATAAATCATTGCGAATATTGTAAAGCTCATCTGTTTTTTGTTTGAGAAGTATCAATTCGAAGCTTGAATTATCATTAATTAATACTTCCAAAATATTATGCAAATCAACAATCATCTGCAAGGCAAAGTCATGACCGTAATAGCCTTTTTCTTTAATTGACTCAAAATCACTTTTCTTTATACACTCATAGAAAGAAGCATAGTCAATATGATTCTTTTCAGCAGTATCGTGTGCTATTTCTAAATATGCACTGCTTTTGAAAAAGGATGTGAAATCAAGCTTTTTAGGTTCTTCTTCATAGTCTTTGTTATAATCCTTTGCCATCGTACAGGAAATAAAGAAAAATCCGACATAAAACAGAATATATGCTACACTTATACAGTAATCACTTGATCTTATCCCAATATAATCTAAAACCGCAAAGTATGATATGTAGAATAAATTTATTACAGCCTCAATAATACAAAACAGCTTTGTCCAAATCGGTTTGCACAAAGGAATAAAGAAAACTATAAGTGCAAAAACGACATATGTGAATATATATGTCAGATATTTTGCAGGTACCGGAGTGCCAAATACTGCATAGAAAAATCCAACCTTCGCCATCGGCAAACACATTGTTTTACCTGAAAGGCAATCTATTAAACCTACAACAAGCAACGATGCTGAAATAATAACAGGAATTTTTCGTGTATTTTTAGTTTCATCTGCAAATAGTGATGTAATTAATAATATTGCAATAGGGAATAGTCCAATAAGCGTCAGCCATGCATACGCATAATATTCATCATTAATTATGTAGTAAATACCGTCCGCATAAAGCCCTGCTGCAATTACTGAACAGACAAACGCCAAAAAACTGTAAATATTATTCCTTTTTGTCATCTTCCTCATTTTCCTCCACTATTGTAAATGGCAAGTTCTCATTTGCATTCGTATTTTTCTGGTGCATAATCAGTCTTGTTACGCTACTACTTAAACCGGGGCCTCCGATATTTTTAATTAAAAACGGTTTTTCTGTTTTATTCTTCATATTAACACCACCTTTAAATGCATATTATTCAATGGATATTGAATAATTACCTTCCTTGTCTATAACAAGCTTCAGATTTTTCATTACCTTATTATAAAGATTATCTCGTTGGGCAGATGAGACAGTAGCGCGTGTTTGAATAAGTGCATTGTGCAATAAATCGTTAGCATTGCCTAACGAAAATGATTTTTCTATTACCTTTTCAAGCTCTTTTTTGAACATAACATTAAAAAACTTATCATCTTCAGGTGTCATAAATCTATCGAGATAGCAATAAAAAATATTATGTTCTCTCAATACATTCTTAAAATCATAGCCACACTTGTCACTTTCAACAAGGACAAGATAGTTTGCTTCAACTGTATCTATTACAGACCAAAAATCAGAATCGCTTGAAGCAAGAATAACAGAATCAACATTATCTCTGTAAACTGCTTTTGAAACTCCGCCTACTAACCTGTGATCAACAAGAGATTTATCCTCTTTTATTCTGCCAACACCAATTGCCTCTACTTCAACTCCATATGTAAATAAATGAAGCGAAAGCCAAGCTTTGCTTGAATACATATCATCATAGTAAACAACAACCTTTTCAATCTTTTGAATTTCATAATCTTTTAGGCTGTCAAACATTGAAGCAAGTCTATATGGATCACAGTTTTCACCGTCAACGAAGATTTGAATTTTATTGCCGTTATTTATGAAATCGTTAATGTTGTTTTTTACATTGTCGCTTGCATCCATTACCTTGCTTAAATCTTGAAAATAATCGTTATTGCTTTCATATATTTCAGTAAGGATTTTCACATCCGTTGTGAGCAGATTTCCTTTTTCTTCAGGCAGTGACCAATTAAAATATCTCTTAAACGGATAGTAATTCTGATTATTTTGAAATTTTTCCGATTCTGATTTTATATTAGATGTCGGCATATTAAACATGTGCTTAATATGTTTGAAATTTATCCACTCTGGGAACAAAGGTTTAATATTATCTATATGCTTTTGAATTTCATCATTGATTATAATTAAATATTCGTTTAAGTCCTGTCGCCCGGTGTTGATGTTTATATCAAGTTTACTTAATGCTTTAAAATCATCTTCAAAAATATCAATTTTATATATCGGTTGGTAATCAATCGATGAAATGCGAATCGTTCGGCTGACTCTTTTGAAATTAAGTATAATATTACTTCTGATGTTATTGAGAGTTCTTATTACGACTGCTGAACGATTATGTGATAATTCATTACAAATTTCATTGACCTTTATTTTTTCATCTAATGTTTCTAAAAACTCCTGTCGTACTCCGAGCAAATAACCTATTGTAATTGCTGTTTTCTTTGAGTAATTTTTAAATTTTGATTTATCTTCATAATCTTCTAAATCTTCATCAAAATTAATGTTAGATAAATCTTCAAGTCTTTTTGTTTCCATAAAAATAACCTCCAATAAATTTTAATTATATTGTATCATCGGCAGTCATATTTGTCCAATTATTAAGACGAATTACGCCGGTTTTCACCCGCATTTTTATATTGCCTTAACAAATAAAGCATCGGCATAAATTTGATATGGGTCTATATCATTTACATAGTCAAATTTCTTAATATAATCTTTTTTGCTTTTCTTTTTTATAAAAAAATCAGCAATTAAAATCGTTGGAATATTATCTACAATCATATATGAATAAAGAATTCTAAGCTGAATATTTGACTTTTGAGATTTATAGGTATAAAAACGACCATGCTTATCGTATTTGACATTATCATCATTATAGATTTTATCAAAATCAATGTTCTGAACTTCATACATTTTAATCCGTTTATATAAATCGTTCATAGACTTTACTATTGCCGTTTGAACCTCTTTTGATTCCTTGAAATAATCTTTCTTACAAATATACATTTCCATTTTTATTACCTCACAAAATTTATCGTAACTATAATATATTACAACTTTACAGTTAAACGGAAAAACTGTTCATTAACATAATAAGAGGCAAGCTTTCGCCTGCCTCTAAAAGATCATACGTTTTATTATTTATCCAACATATCGGTAAACATAGAGTAAAACTCCCGAATTTTTCATGCTCTTTAATGTCGAGTGTGTTCCAAATGAGGAACTTGCAAGACCTTTTCCTATACTTATCTTGTTATCAACACCGCCAAAACATTGTGCAAATGTACAATTACCTTTATTGTCAATTGTCAGTACAACTCCACTGTGTCCGTTGCTGTTACTTTTACCGATTCTGACGATGTCACCAACCTTGAGTTCCGTTACTTCATTTGCCTTTATGTATTTCCAACCGTTTTTGTTACCATTGTTGGGATTTACAGATGTGCCTGTAACCTCGTGCATTACAAAATTAGCAAAACCATAACATTCAACACCATTGTATTTATAAGAATATTGTCTTCCTTTACGTGTAGTTGCAACATAACTATTTGTTGCACTACCGCCAGATTTATACGTCCAATACTTGCCTGTTTCATAACCATATTTGTTAAGAACTGATTGAATTTGCGATGTTGTTATTTTACTACCAGATGGAGTCGGTGTTGGATTTGAAGCAAGAACAGATTTCATTTTCGAAATTGTCTTACTACCAAAGGATCCATCTTGTGAAAGACCATATTTCTTCTGAAAAGCGGTTGTTGTCTTCTTAGTTGCAGGACCAAATGAACCATCTACACTAAGGTATGAGGCTTTTAAACCTTTGTACTTAATACAATAGTTTAATGCGCACTGCATCCACTTGATTTCGGATTTTGTAGTACCGGAAGCCTTTACCATCTTTGAGCCGTTCCAATATGCATAGTCGGAACTTGACGGTGCAGAGTAACTGCTATAATTGGTGGGGTAGCTGGCTGCTAATGCTGTTGTAGATGTTGCTGCAAATGCAGTAAACACTGTAATAAGTGCCAACATAACTGATGCGAATTTCTTTGAAAACTTTTTCATGATTTTAAATCTCCTTTAATATAATATTTGTTTGCTTAGCTTTGAAAATTTGTTATGGCCGTCCACGGCAATTGACTTGTTTCATCAAATCATTCCTTTCCTTAACTATCTTGTCTTAATTATATTTCACCTACAAAAATCAATGTGGTTTTTGTTTTACGGGATATCCTTTTCACAAAATCAATGGTTTTCCCCTGTGATTGTAGTCTATCATATCCGCAAAAATCACTGTAAAAACAGTTTTACAAAATCAAAAGCGCCACCGCAAAGGTGACGCTTCTGCTGTTCATGAAGAAATATATTAACCTGGTAGTTTTCCGTTGGCAATTACATAAGACGGATTATAATATGTTGCTGATTGGAAATACGTCTTATTACCGGAAAAAGCAGATGCGTAACCCCAGTATCCTCCTGAACTCCAATATGAATCTACAAAAGCAAAATGCAGATGATTAACACCGTTTCCACCGGAACCCGTTGCACCCATAACACCTATTTTTTCACCCTTTGAAACCTGCTTTCCGGCAGATGTACAATATGATTTTAGATGACCATAAAAGCTATACACAGTTTTACCGCTGATTGTATGTTGAATTATTACAAAATTTCCGTTTGCGTTATTCCAACCAACCTTTTTAACAGTGCCTGATGCAACTGAATAAATATTACTATCATTTGTTGCACAATAATCAACGCCTAAATGGTAATTACGTGGTGCTGACATGTAACTTACTTTTTGTCCAAAGGATACAGCTGTTTTGTAATTCTTTACAGGATATTGAAAACCGGATATATTAGGATAACAAGTACTGCAACTTGAAACTTTTTTAGTTTCGCCTGTGTAATAATAAGAGCCGCAAATTGTGCATTTTTTGTAAACTCTGTGTGGATGTGCCGCCTCATATCCAGTAGCATAATTATGAGTATGTGTATTGCCGGAGCAAACTTTATTATAATCACTCTTTGTAATCCATGCTAAGCGCCAGGCTGTATTACCCGATAAGTTATACATTATCTGATAATATGAGCCGCTTGTTGCAATTAGATAAACAGTATCACCCTTTGCTATATACATACTGCTTGAACCGCCTGTACCATTTGAACGCAGATAAGTGTACGCTTTTCCTGTGGCAGTTGCTTTTGCATGATTTCCGTTATTTGAAGTAATCGTGCTTAAAGGAATATATGCCTTATATCGGGTTTTCCCAACAGGAAAAGATACATAAGCATAGACAACTTTCTTTGAATTGGTTCCTATTTTATACACATACAAATCGTCCGTTCCTGCAATGTATGCAGTTTTAGAAGGTCTGTTTTCTGTGCCTCGTGTTGTCATATTTGCATTTGTATATGTAATTGTGTTGCCCGTTGTAATTGTATGAGTTTTCATTACCTTGGAGCTGCTGATTTGATTAAACGCTGTATATGTTGCTGCAGATGCTGTAACCGCTGTCGTACCAAATATACTGAATATGGATACTACCGCCATTATAACAGCCAATAATTTCTTTGAAAGTTTTTTCATGATATAATATCCCCTTATAATAAAATATTTGATTGCTTAAGCTTTGAAAACCTATTATGGTCGTCCTCGACATTTGACTTGCTTCATCAAATCATTCCTTTCCTTAAATATCTTGTCTTAATTATATTTAGGTTGTGAAAATCAATGTAAAAATAATTTACATATCCCGATTGAAGATCATTCTGAACAGTGGTTAGCTTTAGCTATGCTTTTGGAAGGGTATCGGCAAGGTACCGTCAATGATGTATTCAAACCATTTTTCGGCGGTAATACTACTTTCATTCAAAGCATATAATCTTGTTGGCATGAGCTTTTTCTTTTGATAGCTTGTGCCTGGTATGTATTCATAATCAAGCAATTCGCTCACATATGGATATAGTCCTTGTTTAATCAAGACCACCTGAACATAATCCTGTTCCTTTTTGAGATGTTGCATTTCAAATGGACTCAGTAGATAATGTTCGTTCCCGTTGTAATCAGTTTCTTTTCCACATAAATCAGCAATTTTGTCAAGAAAGTCCATTTCTTTAGTTGAATAGCAAATCCAATTGTTGCAGTTGCTGATTATTGTTTCGGCATTTTTTTCATACTTTTCAGTTAGTTGATTTAGCGACTGCAAACAAAGAAAATAACGAATGTTTTTTGAACGGGATTCAGAGATTCTATTCTCAAAGCTTGTGATTTTCGGCAAATTAGAAAATTCGTCTAATATGTAATTAACTCTTATTTTCAGTCTATCATTTGTACTGTTAGAAGCAGTTTCTGCCAGCAATTCATAGGATTGAGTAAGAAATGAATTAATTATAAAATTAAATGTTGGCTTTTCATCAGGGTAAATCAAATAAATTATAGTCTGCTCTTTTGAAAGTTTGGAAATATCAACAGAATCGCCGGACAGCATATTTAATAACTCCGGATTTTTTGAAAATGGCTCTAAGCACGACATAAGTGTTCCGATTATACACGCTCTTGTTTTTTCAGGTATGAACAACACTGAGCTAAGACACATTGATGCAGTACATTCCTCCTTCATAGAATGATAAAGTGCCAAAAATTTTTCGTTGTATTTTTCATTTACCAGTTGAATTATTGTACTAAGAGAAAACCAACTCGGATTATTTTTGGTTGAATCAAGAAGAATAAGAATAATTGCAGTTAACAGCATCCTCGATTCGTCTGCCCAGTATCTATCGTTAGTGTTTTCAAGATTAAGAGAGGTTATTTGCTCAACAAAATCATTGATTAGCTGATATGCAATTCTTGTGTTTCCTGCTCTATAGTAATCCATAATAGGCTTAAGAGGATTCCAACTGTCATTGTTGAACCTCCTAAAATTAAGCACATATACCTTTGCATTTTTCATTTCCGCACGATGGACAGTTGTTTGGTACAATTCGCCCTTTGGATCATTGATAATGGCAGATTCTCCTGCATCAATAACCGAGTTGATTGTTGGTATAACGGTACAACGAGTTTTCTTGCATCCGGAAGGACCTATTATTGCCGTATGATTGTCTTCATCGTCAACATAGGCTGCTCCGTATTTGTTATAGAAAAGGGGAACACCCGCAGGATGCTCATTCTTTGACTTATCTATTTTTTTGCATTTATCCATAACCTCTCCATCCTCAGCGAAACGAGTAATGTTTTTAGTTATGTATCGTGAATATTTAGCCTCGTACATTGTCCTTTTCCTCCTCATAACTGAATCCAATTCGTTTAGTGTTGGATTTGTTTGTCAGAACAAGCTCTTTTGTTTTGATTTCAAACCTTTTATTTAAAGAATTCAATAATAATTCCGACGGTCTGTCATCTAAAATAAAGGTTAGGTCTGTCACATTGTCAATCAGAAAGTATTGAAACGCTTCAAAAAATGGTTTATCACATTTACGGTTCCATTTCGACAAATCAATGACCACCGCTCCGTCATAACGATTTTTGTAGTTTGTCATTTCTTTTCGTGATTCCCATAGGAAACGATTCAACTCATTGTCACATTGTTCATACTGCAACTCAAATTCAAAGTATTGAGAAGCTCCCAATGCAGTTTTTACGATTTCATAATCACCGTAAAGTAATTGAACATTTTTCATTACTATTTCTCCTTTATCGTTTTTGCAGAATTACCCGCACCTTAGTTATATCATACTGCAATAAATCAACGGGATTTTCGTTAAAAATAAAAATACCCTGCTTTCGCAGGGCACTCTAAAAGTATGAGAAATTTAAACAACAGAAACACTAATATCAATCAAGGAGAGTTTTTTTCAAAAACTAAATTGTTGTATTACTCGTACATTGGATTCCCCAATAGACACATTTACCCATGTTCAAGAAATCATTGGCACTGTTACTTAATTTCTGAGGAGAAATATACACTCTGTACGCGTAATGGTCATTACCAAGCTTAAGTGTACTTCCGCTTGTTGTGTTGAATTCGCAAATCCACTTTCCACTGGTTGTTCTAAGAACAATATGAAGCTTTGCGTTGGTTTTATAGCCAAGCTTGTCGTAAGCATATACCTTAATTTTACCGTTTTGAAGCTTACCTTTTTTTGAGGTTAAGTATATGGTAGTATATCCTTTAGCCGTATATCCTGTATCAAAGTTACCGGTTCTCCAGGTTGCTGCCTGCGCGTCGATGTGAGTTGCAGTGAACATTGTTACAACAGAGATTAAAGCAAGAAGGATGGATAAAATCTTCTTTATTGCTGTTGAATTTGATAATTGTTTTTCATTAGTGATTGTCATAATAATAACTCCTTTTTTATAATTTGTTTGATTTACATTTATGAATAACTTTTTGAAAATGTAATCTTCGGCCGTCCTCGGCAGTTGATTTGTTTCATCAAATCACTCCTTTCCTTAACTATCTTGTCATAATTATATTTCATCTTCAAAAATCAATGTGGTTTTTGTTTTACAGGGTGTTTTTTACAAAAAACATTGGCTTTTCCCCTGTGATTGTAGTCTATCACATCTACAAAAATCACCGTAAAAACAGTTTTACAAAAGCAAAAGCGCCACCGCAAAGGTGACGCTTTTAATCCATAACTGTACTTATATGTTCTTTTCCACAATTCGAATAGTTCGGTTATCTAACTTGCCATTATAAAACTTATCTAAAGCTCTAACAAATATCCTGTTATCATCTTCAACTAACGAAAATAAAGTCATAGAAGATTTGAGTTTCATATCGTCGGGTTTGACGAATATTTCTGTAGGATTGATAGATTCTAACAAAAGCAAAGCTTCACATAAACTTCTCATATTATTTCCAAGTATAGAATGAATAATATATTCTTTTGCTTCATCCAAATTTTGAATGCCGTATAATTCAGAAGTTGGGGATTTTTCTAATCCTTTAATTTGCGAAAATATATACCGCATCCAGTGACTAAGTTTCTCCCTTGCTTCAACTCATTATAAGCTATATCATAATCTCTGTTATGTGCAGTTATAAATCGTTCTAAATTATAATTATTTATTTTTATCAAAGGCCTTTCACTTTTTCTTTTATAAAATTATATCGTCTAATAAGATTATTTTGCTTTTTTACTTGTTGCATAAAATAAAGAGAATTTAATACATTGTCTTTCTGTACTATTTCTTGGTATCCATACATGCCATCATTAGGAATATGTATTTTGCTGATGACGTTTGGCATTTCTGAAACTTTTTCACAAATATCATCAATACAGTTTGATTTAATTTCAATCATGTTCTCAAGTTTATATATTTCTTTACTATCAAAAATATTAATAAAACAATCTCCAAAATCATCAATTTCAATTATCTTATTCTCTTTGGCAAAATCATATTCGTCACAGTCAGATAACTGAGTTTCTGTACAATTTTCAATGGCAGTCGCACTAAACGGAGTTATATCAGTCAAATTACTAAAATCCTTTTTATTCTTTCCGCATCCTTCATAAATATGCAATCCGGCAAATTTGTGTTTTTTATAATAATCATAATATGCAGAAACGCCTTTATAAGCAAATAAAGGAATACCTATAAACATCTGTAGAATTGAAATCTTATCACCACTCTCAACTACTCTTTTTTGAACTGTATTGTCTAAACTGCAAAGGTCGTTATAAGCCGCCTGAATTTCAGGAGAAATTTCAGGAACAGAGCAATATCCAATCTTGCT
>CAMCPL010000007.1 GCA_945876745.1 uncultured Clostridia bacterium | reverse complement strand
GACTGCATCAGCATCTTTATTGTTTTTGGTCAACCCCAACTCTTGACAAAGAGCCGGATTTTTTGTACTGATTATTCTATCCAAATCGGATTTGTGAACGCCCAAAATAATTCGGGCATTTTTTTGTTATTAATTTCTACACCCCTGCCGGCTAAGAAAGTATGCTCGGCGAAGGCAAAAATTCGTGAAAGAAGAGGATTGAGAGTATAATCTATTTGCGCTCTTATAAATCTTATACCATTTTGGCATTGTTTATATCACCTTATTTATTTACTACATTTTGAGGATTGCCGTCAATAAATGCTTTTAGATTTTCTTCAAGTATAGTGAGCAATCTTTTTCTTGTTTCATAAGCCGCCCAAGCAATGTGCGGAGTAATAATGCAATTTTTTGCAGTCAGTAGGGGATTAGAACTTTTTGGCGGTTCGATGCTTAACACATCAAGACCTGCGCCTTGAATATCTCCGTTATTAAGTGCGTTTGCCAAGTCTTCATCATTAACAACGGGACCTCTTGATGTATTAATAACAATCGCAGATTCTTTCATTAGAGAAATTGCTGATTTATTTATAAGGTTTTCGGTACTCGGCGTCAAAGGGCAATGACAGGTAATAACGTCGCTGTTTTTGCAAAGGTATTCAAAATCGCAAAATTCAACTTCTGTGAATATTTCAGGCTTCGGGTGAGGGGTGTACACAAGAACCTTCATACCGAAAGCCTTTGCAATACTGCTTACACGCTGACCGATTGAACCAAAACCGACAATTCCAATTGTTTTTGAATCAAGCTCGGTAAGAGGCGATTTCCAGAAACAGAAATCGGGACAATCAGACCATTCGCCGTTATGAACTGCCTCGGAATGAAGCGAAACCTTATTTGTAATCTGCAATATTAATGCAAAAACAAGCTGTGCTACTGCGTTTGTTGAATAAGCAGGAATGTTTGAAACGACAATTCCTCTTTTTTTAGCCGCTTCACAATCAACAACATTATATCCTGTTGATTGAAGACCTATATATTTCAAATTAGGAAGCTTGCTCATAATTTCGTCGGTTATAATGCATTTATTAACAAAAAGCACGTCTGCGTCCTTTGCTCTTTCAACTATTTCATTGGGCTGTGTTCTATCGTAAACAACAATATCTCCGTACTTTCTAAAGCATTCCCAGCTTAAATCACCGGGATTTGTTGTATATCCGTCAAGATTTACAATTTTCATAATGTCAAATCCTTTCAATAATCCTTTACAGTACAAATTATATCCCTTAATACACTTAAAATCAACTAAATTATTGAAAGATTACGAAATATATTGTATAATTACAGCATATTAATTATCGGTGGTTATTATGAAAAGAGCATTGATAATTATAAGCTGTGCTGTCTTATTATTCGCAGGTATTTTCAGAATATCTTATAAGGTTGACAATACATTGCTAAACGTAATAAAGCAGTTTGAAATGAGAAATACTGTGGTTATCGACGCAGGTCACGGCGGAAAAGATGGCGGCACAATCGGAATTGACGGAAGCTGTGAAAAAGCGATTAATCTGTCTATTGCACTTGATTTATACGACTTTTTAGCGGTCAGCGGTATAATTGTTGACTTAACTCGAAACGGTGATTACGAGCTTTATAACGCAGGAGAAAAGAGAAATAAATCGGATTTATATAACAGACTTGATTACATAAATTCAAAAAGCAATGCCGTTCTTATTTCAATCCATCAAAATCATTTTGAAAATGAAAATGAGTGGGGAACACAAATATGGTATTCCGAAAATGATGAAAAAAGTAAAATTTTAGCAGATAAAATTCTTTTTTCAATAAAGCAAAATCTGCAACAGGATAATAAACGAGAAAACAAGCCGTCAGGAGACGACTATTATTTGCTTCACAAAGCGAGCGTTCCGTCGGTAATGATAGAATGTGGCTTTATGAGCAACACAGAGGAAAATAAAAAATTACAGGATATTGAGTATCAAAAAGACTTTGCTTTTTCAATTCTATGCGGAATATGTGAGGATGTTCAATAACCTTGAAAGGAATTTATATATGGCACAAAGGTCAAAATCAGTATACGTTTGCGGCAATTGCTCATATGAAAGTGCAAAATGGTACGGAAAATGTCCGTCCTGCGGTGAATGGAATACTATGGAGGAGCAAGCACCTGTACCCGTCAAAGGAAAAAGCAGTATTTCGTCAAGAGGTATACCGATAGCTCCCGTACAAAAACTCAATGAAATAAACAGTGACATAGAGAATAGATTGAGAACGGGAATAGGCGAATTTGACAGAGTGTTAGGCGGCGGAATTGTTGAGGGAAGTCTTGTTTTGCTTTCGGGAGATCCCGGAATCGGTAAATCAACTATTTTGCTTCAAGTCTGTCAAAGTCTCGGTAAAACAAATAAAATTCTTTATGTAAGCGGTGAGGAGTCGGCACGGCAGATTAAGCTTCGTGCAAATAGGCTCGGTGTAGACACCGAAAACTTATTTATTATTGCTGAAACGGATGTAGCGTCAATAGTGGAAGCTATTAAGAGTGAAAAGCCGAATTTGGTTATTATCGACTCGATTCAAACAATGGTTATAGACGAAATAAGCTCAACGGCAGGCAGTATTACACAGGTCAGAGAATGTACAAATATTTTTATGCATCTTGCAAAGTCAATGGCAATTTCAATATTTGTTGTCGGTCATGTTAATAAGGACGGTGCAATAGCGGGTCCGAAGGTATTGGAACATATTGTTGATACTGTTTTATATTTTGAGGGTGAGAGAAATTATTCATACAGACTCTTAAGAAGTGCCAAAAACAGGTTTGGCTCTACTAACGAAATCGGCGTTTTTGAAATGACGCAACAGGGTATGAGAGAGGTAGAAAATCCGTCATTGATGATGCTCTCCGGAAGACCGAAAAACACAAGCGGCTCTTGTGTTGCTTGTACAATGGAGGGCTCCAGACCAATACTTGCGGAGGTTCAGGCACTCGTAACAGGCACAGGCTTCGGAACGCCTCGAAGAATGTGTACAGGCTTCGATTACAATAGAATGAATATGATTATTGCAGTGCTTGAAAAACGTGCAGGATACTATTTTAATGGAATGGACGCATATCTCAATGTTATAGGCGGCTTTAAGCTATATGAACCTGCGGCAGATTTGAGCGTTGCTCTTGCGTTGATATCGTCATTAAAGGACGAAGCAGTAAACGAAAAAACACTTGCGTTCGGGGAAATAGGATTGGCAGGGGAGATACGCGTAGTCAATAACTGCGAACAAAGAATTTCAGAAGCAAAACGTCTCGGCTTTGAAAAATGTATCATACCGTTTCACAGCTATAAATCTATTTCAAAGGAATTAAAAACCTCCATTGATATTGTTCCTGTTCGGAATATACGCTCGGCTTATGATGTGATTACGGAAAAATAAAAATATAAAAATCGCAGATTACACTTACGCAGTAACTGCGATTTTTATATTTTCAACATATCAGGGGAGTTTTCCACACCTGTAAAAATTTTGTTCTAATTGCACAAAATTAATATTTTGTGCAATACAGGGGAGTAAAAACGCTTATTTTTAAGCTATATATTGATAATTACCCTTAAATTTGCTATTATGTAGTTAATCAACTAAATGAGGTGATTTATATTAAACGAGAGGATATTCAAAAGCTGCCACAAACTGTTCAGGATTATTTGATATATACCGAAGCAATTAAGGGTCATAGTTCTCTTTCTGTTTTAGAATACGCAAGTGACCTGCGCAGCTTTTTCAGATTTTTGGTTAAGCAAAAAGGCTTATATCCAAATGATGCGGATGACAAGGATATTGATTTGTCCACTCTTGATTTAGATTTTATAAAAACGATAACTCTAAATGATGCTTACAGCTTTTTAATCTATTGCAAAAACGTTAAGAAAAATAACGAAGCTACAAGAGCAAGACGTGTTATAAGCATTAGACGATATTTTACATATATTACGGATAATTTAGGATTACTTCAAACTAATCCAATGAAAAATCTTGATGCGCCGAAAGTAAAAAAGACTCTCCCCAAGTATCTTACTTTAGAAGAATCTAAAAAGCTATTGTCGGTTGTTGACGGAAAAAACAAGGAACGTGATTTTGCAATACTGACCTTGTTTCTTAATTGCGGTATGCGTTTATCCGAGCTTGTTTCTATTAATTATAATGATATCCGTTCAGACGGAACACTCGTTATTACAGGTAAAGGAAACAAAGAACGAACGGTTTACTTGAATCAGGCTTGTATCGACGCAATTACTGCATATATGAAAATCCGTCCAAATGATAAGGTTAAGGACAGAGCTTTGTTTTTAAGCTCAAGATATACGAGAATCAGTCGCCGAACCGTTCAGGATATGGTTGAAAAAAACCTCGAAAAAGCAGGCTTAGGCGGTCGCGGGTTGTCTGTGCATAAGCTACGCCATACAGCGGCAACACTTATGTATCAACACGGAAATGTAGATGTTTTGGTGCTCAAGGAAATACTGGGTCACGAAAATCTCGGAACAACTGAAATCTACACACATATTCAAAGTGACGCTACTAAAAAAGCAATTGATTCAAATCCTCTTGCTAATAATAAACCAAAATAATCCGGTCTTACTTCAAAGCCGGATTATTTGATTAAATGCGTGAATAAGCACCGCATTTATCAATGAAATCACTATAATTTCAGAGCCGTATATTAAGAAATCTTTTAGGTAGCTTTTTATCGAAATATCATTTTTAGACTCGTTGTTTCTTGCTATTTGCATTAAATTTTTGCTCATCTCCCCTGCTGATTTTATTGCATAAATCAGGATTAAAATGAACATTGACGACTCGGGAATTATTATAAGCAATGAATAACCGAAGCCCTTAAAATTATACAAATTGTAAAAGTATGATAGCTTCAAAGCAATTTCAAGACCGCATAAAAACGGTACACAGCATACAGTAGGATATCCTATAACGCACAATCCGATAAGCACAGTCAGCATATAAACACTTAAATATATACACAATTTCGAAAAGAATGTATCTAAAAAAGCATTAGCTTGACTGTTATAAATATTATCAAACAATTCGCTGCTTATTTTTGTGCAAATGTTCTTATATAGCAATGCTCCGATTATTAATCCGGCAAAATATACGCAAATATATACAATGAATGATAAATTTTCGCTTATTAGCTGCTCAAGGTCAACTTTCCTGATTTTTTTGATTTTATTGTCTTGCATATTACACCTTGAATTTTGATGTACTCTTTGAGTTAATTATTGAAGTTAAAAACGAACACAAAACAGTAATAACGATATTTATTAATAATGATATTCCGTCAGCGTTAATAATTGAATTAACAATAGAAATTACAATTAGTATAATATTTGATAATATCGACATTACCAAAATGTTGTTTTTATAGCCTTTTGCTGCAATAAGTGAGGTCAAAAATGAAGTTACCCCGACGCTCACAAAAGCAAATATTTTGTAGTATTCGTCGCCTAAATCGAGCTTATACATTAAAGTAGAAAAAATAAGCAGCATTACTACCGAAGAAACAATATTGATTATTATTGACTTTAATATAAACGGCATCAATACGCCCTTGCTTTTGATAATTTTTCGCATAAAAATTCCCCCGTATCCACTAAAGGATATTCGGGGGAATTGCTGATTATTACATATTGAGTCTTAAAAATTACTTTGTTTCGTCAACATCGTTCTTTTTCTTTGACTTCTTTTCTTTTGCGGCTTCTCTTGCCTTTTCAACTTCTTTTTTGTGCTGTTCGGTCTTTGTTACATTTGTGTTGACAGCCCAACGCTGGATTCTCATCTTATTTCTGTCTGCGCCTGTTTCAATAATGAGGTCTTCTTCACGAATTGTAACAACTCTGCCTACAATACCGCCGATTGTGATAATTTCATCACCGATTTCAAGTGAAGAACGCATTTCCTGTTCTTCCTTTTGACGCTTCTTTTGGGGTCTTATCATCATAAAGTACATAAGTGCAATAAGCACTACCATCATAATGATGTATGTTGCAGTTCCGTTTTTGCCGTCAGCAGCATCACCTGACGCCATTTGTAATAAAATTGGATTCATATTTTTATCTCCTTAAATTTATGTGCACGACTATTATATATTAAATCGTCAACTATTGCAAGAACTATTTTATTAAATTCTTGTGTCGAGAATATCGCAGTATTCGTTTTTGTAATCTTCAAACGAATTGTTTTCGATATTATCACGAATTTCCTGCATAAGATTATTATAAAAATGAAGATTGTGTATTACTGCAAGTCGCATACCGAGCATTTCACCGGCTTTAAGCAAGTGGCGAACATATGCTCTTGAAAAGTTTTGACAGGTTTCACAGTTACATTCTTCGTCGATAGGTTTTTCGTCAAGGATATATTTTGCGTTATTGATATTAATAATCCCTTTTTTTGTAAACAGCTGCCCATGTCTTGCATTTCTTGCAGGCATAACGCAATCAAAAAGGTCAACTCCCCTGCTGACTGCTTCAATTATATTTCCCGGAGTGCCGACACCCATTAAATACCTCGGCTTGTTAACAGGAGCATAAGGCTCAACAGCAGATATTATCCTGTACATATCCTCCTTTGGCTCACCGACTGCAAGACCGCCTATTGCATATCCGTCAAGGTCAAGCTTTGCAATTTCCTTCATATGCTCAACTCTCAAATCGTCGTATGTACAGCCTTGATTAATACCAAACAAAAGCTGTCTTTTATTAATAGTTTCAGGTAATGAATTCAGTCTTTCTATTTCCTTTTTTGAGCGTTCAAGCCATCTTAACGTTCTTTCACAAGAAGCTTTTGCATATTCATATTTAGCCGGATTTTCAACACATTCGTCAAATGCCATAGCTATTGTTGAGCCGAGATTCGACTGAATACGCATGCTTTCCTCCGGTCCCATAAATATTTTTCGACCGTCTATATGTGAATTAAAGGTTACGCCGTCCTCGGTAATTTTGTTTAGCTTTGCGAGGCTGAATACCTGAAATCCGCCTGAATCGGTAAGAATAGGTCTGTCCCAATTTGTAAATTTATGAAGTCCTTCGAGCTTTGCAACGTTTTCATCACCGGGTCTAACATGCAAGTGATATGTATTGCAAAGCATAACCTGTGCACCGACATTTTTCAAATCTGTCGTTGAAAGTCCGCCTTTAATCGCCGCAACGGTTGCAACATTCATAAAGCACGGCGTTTGAACCGTCCCGTGAACTGTTTCAAATTCGCCTCTGCGAGCTTTATTTTCGGTTTTTATTAGTTTATATCCCATTAATTGTCTCCTGTTTATTTCATATCATAAAATGAGCATTGCGTCACCGAAGGAGAAAAATCTGTATTTTTCATCGACTGCGGTTTTGTATGCGTTCATTGTGTTATCATATCCGGCAAAGGCGCTGACAAGCATAATCAGCGTGCTTTCAGGCAAATGAAAATTCGTAATTAGTCCGTCAATACACTTAAATTCATATCCGGGATAAATAAAAATCGAAGTGTCATCCTCGTCCTCACAGATACATCCATTCTTTGTTGCAACAGATTCAAGCGTTCTCGTGCTTGTAGTACCGACGCTTATTACTCTTTTGCCGTTTCTCTTTGTTTCGTTAATTAAATCGGCTGTTTCCTTGCTTATATGATAATGCTCGGTATGCATTTTGTGCTTTGTAACATCATCAACCTTAACGGGTCGAAATGTTCCCAAGCCTACGTGAAGCGTTACATAACCGATATTTATTCCTTTATTTTTCAAGTCGTCAAGCATTTCCTTTGTAAAATGCAGACCTGCCGTCGGAGCCGCCGCAGAGCCCAATTCTCTTGAATAAACAGTTTGATACCTTTCACCGTTTTTCAATTCCTGTGTAATATAAGGAGGAAGGGGCATTTTTCCGATTTTATCAAGAATATTGTATATCTCTTTTGAATCACAGTTAAAACGGATTTTTCTGTTGCCGTCTTCGGTGATGTCAACAACCTCACAGTCAACAAGACCATCACCGAAAACAAATTCAGTTCCTATTTTTGCACGCTTTCCCGGCTTGCAAAGACATTCCCAAACATTATTCTCGTTTTGATTCAAAAGTAAAAATTCAACAACTGCACCGGTTTCTTTTTTTACACCGTAAATTCTTGCCGGTATAACTCTCGTATCGTTTAGTATCAGGCAGTCGCCCTCGTTCAAAAATTCTTCAAGCTGTGAAAAAATTTTATGCTCAATTTTTCCGCTTATTCTATCAAGTACCATTAACCGAGACGCATTTCTCGGCTCAATCGGCGTTTGTGCAATAAGCTCTGCTGGTAAATCATAATAAAAGTCCGACGTATTCATTAACTTTCTCCAAATTTATTATAATATTTGATTGACAATAATATATAATTAGTGATATTATATATACTAAATATTTTACGTATTGGCTCGAATATAGCAATGCTTTGTCTATTATATGCCAAAACAAAAAATAATACAAGACTAAGGAGAATAAAGCATGAAAAAATTTAATGTTGGAATTGTAGGGGCTACCGGAATGGTTGGTCAGAGATTTATGTCCCTGCTTGAAAATCACCCATGGTTTGATGTTGTGGTTCTTGCGGCTTCATCAAGATCGGCAGGAAAGCCTTACGGTGAGGTTATCGGCAATAAATGGTGCATGGATACTCCGCTTGCGGATAAATATAAAAATATGGTAGTTATGGACGCTACCAACGATATCGAAAAAATCACTTCAATGGTTGATTTCGTATTTTGTGCGGTAAATATGAAAAAGGACGAAATTAAGGCTCTTGAAGAGGAATATGCAAAGCATGAGTGTCCTGTTGTTTCAAACAACTCTGCTCACCGTTTTACACCTGATGTACCAATGGTAGTTCCGGAGCTTAACGCCGAGCACATTCATATCATTCCCGAACAGCGCAAGAGACTTAGCACAAAGCGCGGATTTATTGCGGTAAAATCCAACTGCTCCCTTCAATCATACGTTCCGGCTCTCTTCCCTCTTCACGAAAAGTTTGGCGTTAAGGATGTTCTTGTTTGTACTTATCAGGCAATTTCAGGTGCCGGAAAAACATTTGAAACATGGCCTGAAATGATTGATAATGTTATTCCTTACATCGGTGGCGAGGAAGAAAAGAGTGAAAAGGAGCCTCTTAAGATTTGGGGTAAAATCAACGGCGATCATATCGAGCTTGCCGAAAAGCCGAACTTTACGGCACAATGTATAAGAGTTCCCGTATCAAACGGTCACTTGGGTGCAGTATTTGTAAACTTTGAGAATAAGCCGAGCAAGGATGAAATGATTGAAATCTGGAACGGCTTTAAGGGCAGAGCACAGGAGCTTGAATTACCTTCGGCGCCGAAACAGTTCCTCAACTATTTCACAGAACCCGACAGACCTCAAATTAATTCCGAGCGTATGCTCGAAAACGGTATGGCTGTTTCAATCGGCAGACTCAGAGAGGATACTCAATATCAGTACAAATTTGTATGTCTTTCACACAATACCCTCAGAGGTGCGGCAGGCGGAGCAGTATTGCTTGCAGAGTTACTTGCTGCAGAGGGATATCTTGATTAATTAAGGAGAATATCAATATGAAGAATCCGGTATTTACAGGTTCGGCAGTTGCAATTATTACACCAATGAATGATGATTGCAGCGTAAACTATGACGAATTTAAGAAGTTTATCGACTGGCAGATTGAAAACGGCACAGATGCAATTGTAATCTGCGGTACAACCGGTGAAAGCTCTACTTTAAGAACAGTTCATCACCTTGAAGCAATCAAATTCTGCGTTGATTATGTTAACGGCAGAGTTCCTGTTATTGCAGGTGCCGGCTCAAACAATACGGAATGCGGTCTCGATTTGGCTGTAAAGGCTTGTGAATACGGCGTTGACGCACTTTTGCTCGTTACTCCGTACTACAACAAGTGTACTCAAAAGGGACTTATTAAGCACTATACAATGTATCACGAGGCTACTGATGTTCCGATTATTTTGTACAATGTACCGTCGAGAACCGGCGTTAATATTGCACCGGAAACTCTCAAGGAACTTTCAAAGCTTCCGAGAATCAACGGTGTTAAGGAAGCGTCGGGAAATATCAGTCAGGTTATGAAGATTAGAGCATTATGCGGCGACGAGCTTAATATTTGGAGTGGTAATGACGACCAAATTCCTGCTGTAATGGCTTGCGGCGGCAAGGGTGTTATTTCGGTACTTGCAAACATTTGCCCGCAGGAAACTCACGATATGGTTCAGGCTTATCTTGACGGTGATGCAAACAAGTGCACGGATATGATGGCTCAGTATCTTGAGCTTGCAAATGCAATGTTTGTTGAGGTTAATCCTATTCCTGTTAAGGCTGCATGCAATATGATGGGTTGGAACGCAGGTCCTTGCAAGATGCCGCTTTGCGATATGACCGAGGAGCATACAGAATACGTAAAGAGTGTTATGCAAAAGTACGGTCTTATTAAGTAAACAAAAGAGGACGTATAAATGACAAGAATTATATTAACAGGCTGTTGCGGAAAGATGGGACACGTGATTCAAAGCATCGTTTCTACAAGAAACGATTGTGAAATTGTTGCAGGTGTTGATGTTTACGACAGTAAGGATTGCGACTTCCCTGTTTACAGCAGCATTAATGAAATAGAAAAGGAAGCAGATGCGCTTATTGATTTTTCAAATCCGTCACTTCTTGACAGTATTCTTGAATACGGAAAAAGCACAAATACATCACTTGTAATTGCAACAACAGGCTATGACGATTGTCAAAAGAAGCAAATTGAGCTTGCCTCAAAGGAATGTGCCGTATTCTTTACCTACAATTACAGTATGGGTGTAAATCTTCTTGCTTCTCTTGCAAAAAAGGCTGTTGAAGTATTGGGAGACGGATTTGATATTGAGATTATTGAAAAGCATCATAATCAAAAGATTGACGCACCGTCAGGTACTGCTTTAATGCTCGCAGATGCCATCAATGAAGAAGTTGACAACCGTATGAAATACGAATACGACCGTCATTCAAAGCGTGAAAAAAGAACTAAAAACGAAATCGGCATTCACGCAGTAAGAGGCGGTACAATTGTAGGTGAACACGAGATAATCTTCGCAGGCAGAGACGAAATAATTACGCTGTCGCATTCTGCAAGATCGAAGGAAATTTTTGCAGTTGGCGCAGTAAACGCTGCTGTATTTATGACAGGCAAAGAGTGCGGAATGTACGATATGAGTCAACTTATTAAATAATTAAAAGCCTCAGTTATCTGGGGCTTATTTTAACTGCTATGACTAAAGAACAAGAATTTTTTATTGAACTTCTATCATCACATATAAACGGCTATATCCCAAAGCCTCAGGAAAATATTGATTGGAAAGAAATTTTCGACCTTTCAAACAAGCATAATGTGACAGCAATAGTTGCTACTCAAATTAAGCTGTTGCCCGAAAGCAGTCGAGTTCAAGGCAAAGGTAAATCGTATTTCAATCAGTTTTTGGGGAAAACGCTTCAATCATATGACGAAAAGATTGAGGCTTATAATTTTTTTGTTAAAACACTTTCTGAAAATGGTATAAAGCATCTTATAGTTAAAGGCGCCGTTTTGAGAGATATATACCCTGTTAAAGAGCTTCGTACAAGCGGTGACACAGATGTAGTAATTCAAAAACAGGATTACGAAAAATGCAAAGAAATACTAATTGCAAACGGCTTCACCCTGTCGCAAGACACAGGCGAAGAGCTTGATATGTACTATAACGGGCAATACTTTGAAATCAACAACACCTTTGAGTATATTAACGAAGAAACAAAACGTTTTTTTGAAAATCCGTTTGATGAAAAGCTGTCTTACTGTGAGGGTTGTACATATTATCTTTATCCTATTTACCACCTTGTTTACGTTTTGTATCATATATTAAAGCACATAAAAAACGGCGGCGCAGGTGTAAGAATGTTGCTCGATATATGCGTTTTATTCAAAAACTATAATATTGATGTAAATGAATTTCTAAAAATTATGACATCGTTAAATCTCGAAAAATCCTCAAAAACAATTATTTCAATTTGTAAAAAGCTCTTTATGCTTAACGTTGAGTTAGACTATACTATTAATGAGGATATAGAAGAAAAACTTATTGATACTATTATTTCTGGTGGAGTTTTCGGCTTTTCAAACGGTAATTTAGGCGTCGTTCGTCTTGCTTCAACAATGAGTGATAAAGCGACAGTATTTTCATCAATTAAGGCATTTTTAGGTATGTTTATTATATCAAAGGATTACTTGATGAAGTTTTATCCATATGCAAGACGTCATAGAATTTTACTTCCCGTTGCATACTTCAACAGATTGTTTGACGCTGTATTTAAGCGAGGAAAAAGAAATATCGGCAATATTCAATCTATATTTTCAAAAAATAATGATAATGCAGTTAGACTCGGTGAAATACTAAACGAGCTTGAGATTAAATAAAACAGAGAGGAATTGCTCCTCTCTGTTTTGCTTTATTCAAACGTTTCTTTGATTTTTGTACTTAAAAGCTCCGGAATATTTATGCTTTGCGGACAATGGTCGGCACATTTTCCGCATTTAACACATTGAGTATGATTTACTTCAATCTGTTCATATTCCCTTTTTGCTTCTTCAAGTGTTATTGTTTCGTTTTTATATTTATTATAAGCATCAAAAATTCTGCTTATCTTAACACCCTTTGGACAATCAGCACAGTAATCACAACCTGTACACGGAATAATTTGCTTTTCATTAATTATGTCGGCAACATTTTGGCAAATCCTAAATTCAACCTCACTCATTTTCTTAAAATCAGTTAAGCTGTCGAGATTATCCTGCATTTGCTCCAATGAATTCATACCGCTGAGTATCGTAATTACATTATCGAAGCTGCCGACAAATCTTATTGCCCAGGAAGCGATACTCTTGTCGGGATTATTCGCCTTGAAAATATCCTGTGCCTGTTGTGGGATATTAACGAGCTTTCCGCCTCTTACAGGCTCCATAACAATTACAGGTATGCCTGCGTCGGTTAATATCTCATACTGCGTTTTCGCATCTTGGTTTTTCCAATCAAGATAATTCATTTGAATTTGAGCAAAATCCCAATGATGAGCTGCAACGATCTCTCTCAAATCCTCAATTGTTCCGTGAAACGAAAAGCCGATATTTTTAATTAACCCTTGCTTTTGCTTTTCAAGCAGAAAATCATAAGCGCCGTATTTCTCGCATTTTTCAAAATTTTTCTTATCAAGTGAGTGCAATAGGTAAAAATCAAAACGATCAATGCCTGTTCTTTCAAGCTGTTTATTGAAGATTTTTTCCATATCACTCGAAGATTTGCATAACCAGATAGGAAGTTTATCAGCGAGAAAATAAGTGTCTCTCGGATATTTTTTCAGCGCCTGACCTATGAATTTTTCACTTTTTCCTGCGTGATACATATATGCAGTATCGAAGTAATTAACGCCGTTTTCATATGCCATATCGACAATTTCCTGCGACTTTTTGTAATCTATAAGATTAGGTGCGCTGATTTTGCCAATTGATTTACAAGGAAGACGCATATTTCCTAAACCAAGTCTTGAAAGGTACGTATCCTTAAATTTAACTCTGTCAACCATAGCTTATTCCTTTACCCAAGTAACACCCTGCGGTGTATCCTTCAAAATAATTCCTTTTGCCTTTAATTCATCACGAATAGCGTCTGCCGTAGCCCAATCCTTATTTGCTCTCGCCTGCTGACGCTTGTCGATAAGTGATTGAATTTCATCATCAATATCGTTTGACTTTCTGTTATAAACGATACCCAAAACACCGCAAAGCTCATCAAACATCGAAGCGGCGGCTTTGCAAACATTCTCACTAACTTCTTTATTGATTATCTTTGTGTTAATATCGCTTACCAAATCAAATATAGCGGCAATACCGTCGGCAGTATTGAGGTCGTCGTCAAGCGCTTTTATAAACTGCTCTTTTCTTGAGTTAATGAGATTTAATATTTCTTCATCGTCATCAATGTCCTTGCTTGCATTTTTTATTGCAAAATCAAGGCTGTCACGGCAGGTATAAAGTCTTTCAAGCGCAGATTTACATTGTTCGATAATATCAAGGCTGTAATTAATAGGTGAACGGTAGTGTGAAGAAATAAGGAAGTATCTTATTACCTCGTAGCCGTAAACTTGAGCAATTTCTCTTACCGTTTTGAAGTTGCCAAGGGACTTACTCATTTTTACATTGTCAACATTGATATAACCGTTGTGCATCCAATATTTTGAAAAAGGTGCGTCATTTGCAGCTTCGGATTGTGCAATTTCATTTTCGTGGTGAGGGAAAATTAAATCCTGACCGCCGCAATGAATATCAATTGTATTGCCGAGATATTTCCTGTTCATTGCCGAACATTCAATATGCCAACCCGGTCTGCCCTTTCCCCAAGGTGAATCCCAGTAAGGCTCGCCCTCTTTTGCGGCTTTCCAAAGTGCAAAGTCAAGCGGGTCTTCCTTTTTATCCCCTACTGCAATTCTTGCACCGGATTTCAAATCATCAATAGGCTGATGCGATAGCTTGCCGTAACCCTTGAATTTAAGGGTACGGTAATAAACGTCTCCATCAACGGCATAAGCATAGCCCTTTTCCTCCAAGGATTTGATAATTTTTATTATTTCATCAATGTTCTGAGTTGCCTTTGGGTGAACGGTTGCTTCCTTAAAATTAAGACCGTGGGCGTCAATCCAAAATTCATCAATATACTTCTGTGCAATTTCCTCAAAGGTAGAATTTTCTTCATTTGCTCTTTTGATAATTTTATCATCAACGTCTGTAAAATTCTGAACAAATTTTACATTATAGCCTCTGTATTCCAAGTATCTGCGAAGAACATCAAAAACACAAAGCGGTCTTGCATTGCCGATATGAATGAAGTTATAAACGGTAGGACCGCAGGCATAGATTTTTACCTCATTTTTGTCTACCGGCACAAATTCTTCTTTTGTTCTTGTTAAAGTATTAAATACCTTCATTTTGTATCTCCTTTAATTTATTAATTTCATTTTCAAGCTGTTCGATTTTAGCTTCATTTGCTTTAATCGCATTCATAAGCGGATCGGGAATATGAATTTGGTCAAGATCGTCAACCCTTTCACCGTCTATTCTTACAACCTCTCCGGGAACTCCAACAACCGTTGAATTAGGCTCAACGTCTCTAACAACTACGGCACCGGCTGCAACCTTTGCATTTTTTCCAACCGTAATAGGTCCTAAAACCTTAGCGCCTGCGCCAATCATTACTCCGCTTTCAATAGTTGGATGTCGCTTACCGATATCCTTACCTGTACCGCCGAGAGTTACTCCCTGATATATCATAACATCGTCGCCGACCTCGGCTGTTTCACCGATAACTATACCGTGACCGTGGTCGATAACAACACGTTTTCCGATAGTAGCACCGGGATGAATTTCTATACCGGTTTTGTGTGCCGAACGCTGACTTATCGCCCTTGCGATAAACGGCATATTATGCCTGAAAAACCAATTCGCCCTTTTGTGAGAACGCAGTGCCTTAAATCCTGGATAAAGTAAAATAACTTCTAAAGGGTTTTCGGTTGCAGGGTCGTGCGCAATAAAACTTCTTACGTCCTCCATATATTGCTTAAACATATATCATAACACCTTTCAAAAAATAAACTGCCTCTATCCGAAGACAGAGGCAGTATTAACTGCGGTTCCACTCTGATTTATACTTGACTGCCAATACAGCCTTGCAGATAACGGTGCTGCCGTTTCGGAATACTTTGTTCCTCCGAAAAGCTCATAGGTGCATTTCATAAAATAGCTTATGCAGAACTTTCACCGACCGTCTGCTCTCTGATTAAGCATTAGATTACTACTTCTCCTAATCAACGCTCTTATATACATTTATATTATATTCAAAATTTCAAAAAATGCAAGTCTTATTTTGTCTTTATAAGGTGCCAACCGTCCTTAGTGTACTTAATTCCGCTTAAAAGCGTTACTATTCCCGCAATCCAAAAAGCAATTGTGCAATAAATATTAAGCCATTCAGGCGCGTTAAAGCCGTTAACGGCAATAATTATTTCCTGATCTTTTTCAAGTATTGCAAGAAGCAAGAAGGTCATACCCGTTGTTGACATTTGAATAAAGGTTTTAGCCTTGCCGAATGCGTTTGCGGCAATAACCTCACCCTCAACAGTTGCCGCCATTCTCATACCTGCAACAAGAAATTCTCTTGCCATCATAATCATAATTACCAAATCCGTACGAAAGCCCAAATTTGCCTGAATTAGAAATGCCGCAAGTACAAGAGATTTGTCCGAAAGCGGGTCCATAAGCTTTCCGAAATCTGTAACAAGTCCCCTTTTTCTCGCTATGTAGCCGTCAACATTATCACTTATGCAGGCAACAAAATATACAAGAAGCGCCGCAACCCAATGATATCTGAACTGCCAAAGAGAAAACAACCACAAAAACGGTATACAGCAAAATCTAAAAACAGTAATTTTATTAGGTAAATTCATTCTACTACCTCTCCTATCAAATCATAACCGTCAAAGTCAGTAATCAAAACTGTTGTAAATTCGCCTGTTTTAAGCGGATTTTTGGAGGAAAAAACGATTGCGCTGTCTATCTCCGGTGCGTCAAGATAAGACCTACCGAAATAGTTTTCACCGTCAAAGCCGTCGACGACAACCTCATATTTTTTACCGACTCTGTTTTTATTCACCTGTTCGGTTATAAAAAGCTGACTTGTCATTAAAATTTCCTGCCTGCGATTTTTAACTTTTTCGTCAATTTGATTTTTCATATCAAAGGCAGGTGTGTCCTCTTCCGGTGAAAATGTAAAGCATCCCATTTTGTCAAATTTCATTTGTTTTACAAATTCGCAAAGATGTTCAAATTGTGCTTCTGTTTCCCCGGGAAATCCGACCATAAATGTTGTGCGAAGCGAAAGGTCAGGAATTTTATTTCTCATTTTTTCGATTACATTCCTATATTCTTCGCAGGTGCCGACTCTGTTCATATTCTTCAATACATCGTTATCGGCGTGTTGAAGCGGAATATCTATATACTTACATATCTTTTCATTACTTGCAATAACGTCAATAAGACTGTCGGTAATTCTGTGTGCATAGCAATAAAATAACCTAATCCATTTTATTGAGTCAATTTTTACAAGCTCGAGCAGTAGCTTATCAAGTGAGTATTCTCCGTAAATATCATGACCGTATTTAGTTGTATCTTGAGCAACAAGAATAATTTCCTTAACTCCCCTGCCGGCAAGTATTTTCGCTTCCTCAACAATGCTTTCAATTGTTCTTGAACGAAATCCGCCTCTGATTCCCGGAATCGCACAATATGAGCATTTGTTATCACAGCCCTCTGCAATCTTCAAATATGCCCAATGAGACGGCGTAGAAAGCAATCTTTCGCCCTCTAAAGGAAGATAGCACTTGTTAGGGAAAAACGAGCTTGTAACGCCGCACAGAGCCTTGTTGCAAATTTTTACGATATCTGCGTTAGCTCCTATTCCGACAACTGCGTCAACCTCCGGCATTTCCTTGATTATCTCGTCTTGATATCTTTCTGCAAGACAGCCGGTAACAATTAATGCGCTGATAATTCCTGACTCTTTGTACTCGGCAACTTCTAATATAGTGTCGATAGCTTCCTGCTTTGCCTGTTCTATAAAGCCGCAGGTATTAACTATCATAACATCTGCCTGTTCAATTTTATTCACTATTTCATAGCCGGCATTTTTCAGCTTTGATAAAAGCATTTCTCCGTCAACCTGATTTTTCGGACAACCGAGTGAAATCATACCGACCTTATAAGCGTTATTCATTAAATTCATCATTTTCTATTCGTTCAAAAGCATTTCTTATGTCCGAATATGAAAATCCCTTCCTCATTAGTGCTACTATAACCTTTTTTTTGCCGTCTTCGGCAGTAAGCCTTGAGGCATATTTTGTTTGCAAAAGACTGATTATTGATGATACATTGTCAACCTCGATGTCCTCTAACGCATAAGAAGCAATATCGCCCGATATTCCTCTTTTATAAAGCTCCTGCTTTATGAATGAGTAGGACATATTCTTTGATTTACTCAAATAATTCACAAGATTTCTGGCGTATTTTTCATCGTCAAGATAGCCGTAATCAAGCATCTTTTGAATAGCCTTTTGAGCATTATCCTCATCAACAGTTCTTAAAAGCTTTGTTTTAAGCTCCTTTACCGAATGGTCACGCCTTGATAATAAATCATAGCACTTATCGACAGCCTTTTTATAATAAATTTTATCGGTTAGATTTTTCCATTCTTCTTCTGAAATATCTTCGCCGTCCTTATAAAAATTTTCCGCCCAGAAATCAATATCGGTTGTAATTTGATACTCGCCGTCAATAAGTATATGAATTTTTTTACCTCTGCCCTTTGAATGAGTGATAATCATCAGTCTTCGTCGTCAATGGCAATGTCGAGCTTTGCTCTTGCGGCAGCTCTTGTTTGAGTAACGACGGGCTTTTCTTCGGGCTCGTCATTCTTTGGAGAGCTTTGTACTTCGTTTGTCTTTGCAAGTGCGTCGACAATTTGTTTTTCAAGCTCCTTTTGAATATCCGGATTGTTCTTAATTAATTCCTTGAGCTTATCCTTACCCTGGAATCTGTTTTCACCGTATGTAAACCAGGAACCGCTTTTGTTAACAATTCCGAGTGTAACGGACAAGTCTGCGATTTCTCCGATTTTGTCAATTCCTGTTCCGTAAAGAATATCAAATTCAGCCTGCTTGAACGGCGGAGCAACCTTGTTCTTAACGATTTTTGCTCTTGTTCGCGAGCCAATAAACTCATTACCCGTTGCCTTAAGCTGCTCAACCTTTCTTACATCAATTCTCATAGACGAATAGAATTTGAGCGCTCTACCGCCTGTTGTAACCTCAGGATTGCCGTAAATAACGCCAACCTTTTCACGAAGCTGATTTATGAAGATAATAATACAATTTGACTTATTAATCGCACCTGTGAGCTTACGCAATGCCTGTGACATAAGACGAGCGTGCAAGCCGACATGAGAGTCACCCATATCGCCCTCCATCTCGCTTCTCGGAACAAGTGCCGCAACTGAGTCAACAACGATTATGTCGATAGCACCGCTTCTTACGAGCTGTTCCGTAATTTCAAGCGCCTGTTCTCCGTTATCCGGTTGAGAAACCAAGAGAGAATCGACGTCAACGCCGAGTGCCTTTGCGTATGTTGGGTCGAGTGCGTGCTCTGCATCTATAAACGCAGCTTCCCCGCCCTGCTTTTGTGCTTCGGCAACGCAATGAAGTGCAAGCGTTGTTTTACCTGATGATTCGGGACCGTAAATTTCGATTATTCTTCCTCTCGGTAAACCGCCGATACCTGTTGCCAAATCAAGAGTCAGCGAGCCGGTTGATATAGCGTCAACCTTTAAGTGTGTATTTTCGCCCAAACGCATAACTGCACCTGCGCCGAATTGCTTTTCAATTTGCTTTAAGGCAGAATCAAGTGCCGCCTTTTTATCGTTTGCTTTTTTATCAGCCATTAGAGTGTCCTCCGTTTTTGATAATTTCTTATATATTATACTAAATATAGGGCATAAAATCAAGAAAATATATAATTTTGTACTATAAATTACACAGTTTTGAAAAAACTTAAAAAAATGCTTGCATTTTGTGAAACTTTCTGTTAATATATATGCGTTGTAAATTTTTAAGGAGGTGTTCGCAAATGGCTAAATGTGAATACTGTGGCAAGGAAATGTCATTCGGTATCAAGGTATCGCACTCACACAGAAGATCAAACAGAACCTGGAAGCCTAACATCAAGAGAGTAAAGGCTGTAGTTAACGGCTCTCCAAAGAGAGTATATGTTTGCACAAGATGCCTTCGTTCAGGTAAGGTAGAAAGAGCGTAATTTAATTACAAAAGATAAAACCGTTCGTTTGGACGGTTTATTTTTTTGAAAAAACAAAAAGCGCAGAATCTTCTACGCTTTTTTATTTTTGCTTCCTATTTTGTTTTCGGTATGATTAATCAACTTTTTAATATTCTCTCTGTGAGCCGTTACAACAATCAAGGTGAAAACAAGAGAAATAATCACAAGTCCTGCATCCTTGTGGAACAATCCCATAAACACAGGATACAATACAGCCATAATAATTGAGCCGAGGCTTACGTATCTTGTAATCAAAATTGTCAAAACAAATATAGCAAACAAAATTAATGCTATTCGCCAATCAATCATTATAACCATTCCGCCGCTTGTTGCAACGCCCTTACCGCCCTTAAATTTGAAGAAGCAAGGAAAGATATGACCCGCAACGGCAAAAAGTCCTGCAAAGGATTTCAGCACGTATTGAGGATTGTCGGAAATTCTGTCAAAAATCATTTTTGTTTCTTCAACGCTCATAATTTTGAACGCAAGCCAAATGGCTACAAAAACCTTTACGATATCCCCTATGATTGTTAGTATTCCGAGTGTTTTCCCGTAGGTTCTCATCATATTTGTTGTTCCTGCATTACCGGAACCGCTTTCACGAATATCCCCTTTTTTTAGTGATTTTGAAATTATTACGCCGAAATTACAGCTGCCCAGAAGATAAGAAATTATAGCAACAATTACAAGCTTAATAATTATCATTTTTTGCCCTCGTTTCTCTCTCTTATTAAAAATCTTACAGGAGTACCCTCTAAACCGAAGATATCTCTGATTTGATTTTCAAGATAACGTTGATACGAAAAATGGAACAACTCCTTGTTGTTAACAAAAAATACGAATGTGGGCGGTCTTGTAGACGCCTGAGTCATATAGTAAATCTTAAGCCGCTTTCCCTTATCGGTCGGCGGTTGAACTCTTGCAGTCGCAACACCTAAAACCTCGTTGAGCTTACCTGTTGAAATACGCATTGAGTTTTGAGAATGAACATATACTATTTTTTCAAAAAGCTTATCAATTCTCTGCCCTGTCTTTGCCGAAATGAATATTACGGGAGCATAGCTCATAAATGAAAAATCAACTGCGAGCTTATCTCTAAACTCTTTCATTGTGTTTCCATCTTTTTCAAGTGCGTCCCATTTGTTAACGGCAATAATACAAGCCTTACCCTGTTCAAGCGCAATGCCTGCAACCTTGCTATCCTGTTCGGTAAAGCCTTCGGTTGCATCTATCATAATTACGCAAACATTAGCTCTTTCGACAGCCATTCTTGCACGGATAATACTGTACTTTTCTATATTATCATTAACACGGCTTTTTCTTCGCAGTCCTGCTGTATCAATAAAATTGAATTTTCCGAATTCGTTTTCAATAAAGGTGTCGGTTGTATCCCTTGTTGTGCCTGCAATATTGCTGACAATTGCTCGGTTGGTACCGCTGATACGGTTAACGAGCGAGGATTTTCCTACGTTTGGTTTACCGATAACGGCAACATTAATTACCTCTTCGTCGTCCTCGCTGTCTTCCTGAGCTTCGGGAAAATATTTTACAACTTCATCGAGCAAGTCGCCCGTACCGTGACCGTGTGTGGCGGAAACACCGAACGGGTCGCCTATACCGAGATTATAAAACTCGTAAAATTCAGGCTCCGGTACACCGACGCTGTCACATTTATTTACGCATAGCACAATAGGCTTGTTACTCTTTTGGAGCATTGAGGCAACCTCATAATCGGAAGACACAACGCCGCATCTCAAATCGGTTACAAATATAATTACATCAGCCGTTTCAATAGCAAGCTGTGCCTGAGTTCTCATTTGAGATAAAATTACATCATCGCTTTTAGGCTCAATACCGCCTGTGTCAATAAGCAAAAATTTATTGTTGAGCCACTCACATTCACCGTAAATTCGATCACGTGTAACTCCCGGAGTATCGTCAACAATAGAAAGTCGCTCGCCTATAAGCTTGTTGAAAAGTGTGGATTTTCCGACGTTAGGTCGTCCGACAATCGCAACTACCGGCTTTGACATAATGCTTCCTCCTTGCAAAAGATTTTATAATAACAAGAAAGGCGGCTTAATAAAAGCCGCCGTATACTCAACAATTAGTCCTTGCTGATAACTTCTTGACCCTTGTAGAAGCCGCAGTTAGCACATACCTTGTGAGGTACTGTGTACTCTTTGCAGTTAGGGCACTTAACAAGTGTCGGAGCCTCTGCCTTCCACACACTTGAGCGTCTCTTATTCTTTCTTGCTTTACCTGTTCTTCTTGCTGGTACTGCCATTTCAATTCCTCCTTATTATAAAAACAAGTTAGTTTACTCATCAATTAGCAAATCCGACAAAGCCGCCAACCTTGGGTCGATTTCTTTGGCACATTCGCATTTTTCATAATTTAGGTTTTTGCCGCAATTTTGGCACAATCCCCTGCAATCCTCTTTGCAAAGCATTTTTGCAGGCAAAAACAACTGAATTTCCTCACCGACTAATTCGTCCAAATCAAGGCTGTTGTTTTCGACAACTATGTAATTATCGTAATCGTCGTTTTCGTTTTCCATCTTTTGGACAATAATTTTATTCAGCGCAAAGGAAAAATGTTTTTCGATATCGTCGGCACATCTGTCGCACGAGCCGTAAAAATCGAAATCTACTTCGAGGTCTAAATATACAATGCCAACCTTTTGATAGGCTTTTCCTTTTACAACGGCACCGTTTTTGAGTGGGTTATAGGTACCGTACAAAAATTCGTTATCACAAAAAACATAATCAACATTAATAATTTCGTTAGACGAATTAAAGAGATTTGTAAAATCGAGCTGCATATATTTCACCTCAAGTTTGCACTTTTAGTATTATATATATTAAGAGCCTTTTTGTCAATAGAAAAACGAAAAAAAATGACACACCCTGTTAAGAGTGTGTCCTAATAAGTCAGATTTCTTCGCAGTAATCAAAGATTTCTACAGGAAGCTCCTCTTTATCACAGCTGATTGTGAAATAAAAATCAACATCGGAAGCCTCGCTCAAGCCCGAAAGCATCTCAAAGAATTGCGGAAGCTTACTGTAATCTCTGCCGACAATCTTGAAGGTAGCGTCTACAAGCACGTCTGTAACATCGTAGTTACCGGCACAGATACCTGCAAGAAAGCCAAAGAAAGCCTTATGTCCGTTGATTGCGTAGGTTTCGGTTTCAAGCAAACGAGCTTTTGAAGAAACATCGTATGTAAGCTTCGGTTCTTTTTCGATGCAAACAATGTTTCCGTCCGAATTTTCAACGCAGGAATTAACGAGATCAATCAATTTCTTTGTTTTTCCGGCACCCTTGTTGCCAATAATAAGTTTAATCATTTTTATTTCCTCCCATATAGGTAAATAACTCTTTAGTACATCATATCATAAACCTAATTGTTTTTCAAGGTTTTCTTTTTCACTTTCGTAACCGGGCTTGCCTAAAAGTGCAAACATATTCTTCTTATATTTCTCTACACCCGGCTGATTAAACGGGTTTACGCCCAAAATATAGCCGGAAATTGCACACGCTTTTTCAAAGAAATAAATTAAATAACCTATTTCATATTCCGCCTTTTTTTCAGCTTCGACAATAAGATTTCCTACTCCGCCGTTAGTATGAGCAAGCAAGGTGCCGAGTCTTGCTTTGTCATTTACAAGGCTCATTTTTTCGCCTGCAAGGAAGTTAAGACCGTCAATATTTCCCTCTTGTTCTTCTATAACATAATCGTTAAGGCAGTTTTTGAATGAAACAACTGTCTCAAACATAAGCTCGCCTCCCGATTCCTGAATATACTGACCAAGTGAATGTAAATCGGTAGAAAATACGCACGATACAGGAAACAGTCCTTTTCCGTCCTTGCCCTCACTCTCGCCGAACAACTGCTTTAACCACTCGTTAAACATGGCCATATCAGGCTCGTAGGATACAAAACATTCGAGCTTTTTGCCCTTATTATAGAAGCAATTTCTTACTGCTGCGTACTTAAGGCAGGGATTTTCGTCTAAATTCTCGCTGCAAAGCTCGTTCATAGCGTCAAAAGCGCCGTTCATAAGAGCGTCAATATCTATACCTGCAACAGCAATCGGAAGAAGTCCTACTGCTGTAAGAACGCTGAATCTGCCGCCGACATCGTCGGGTACAACAAAAGTTTCATATCCTTCTTTATCTGCGAGCTCTTTGAGTGTACCTTTGTTTGCATCGGTGGTACAGAAAATTCTCTTCTTTGCTTCTTCAGGCGAGTACTTTGAATTAATAAGCTCTCTGAATACTCTGAAAGCAATAGCCGGCTCAGTTGTAGTACCGCTTTTTGAGATTACATTTACGCAAACATCCTTACCCTCGCACAATGATACAATATCGTTGAGTGAAGACGGGCTGATAGAATTACCGATAAACAAAATCTGCGGCGTATCTTTTGCAAGAAGATTATAATTAGCAGATTTACAAGCCTCAATTACGGCTCTTGCACCGAGATATGAGCCTCCGATTCCTATTACAATAAGAACATCGGCATTGTTCTTTATAAATTCAGCTGATTTCTTAATTCTCGAAAATTCTTCCTTGTCATAGTCTCTCGGAAGATTAATCCAGCCTAAAAAGTCGTTTCCCTCACCTGTTGCAGACATAAGAGTTTTCATAGCGTCGACTGCCTTGGGTGCAATATTATTAATATCAGAAGCGGAAACAATGCTTTCGCTGTATGTTGCATTAAATTTTACAGACATCATTATACCTCTTTAATATATTATATTAATTTTAACCATATTGTTTTATATAATACTACACCTTTGTACAAAAATCAACATTTATTCAAATCTTTTTTAATAATCTTAAAAATATCTGCCTGAAAGTAATCCTGTCTACGTCCTGTGGTGAGTATAAATTTATTGTTTTTACAAGCTCATCACCGCAGCACACTTCAACACTTGCAAGCACGTCTCCCTTTTTTATCGGTGCATTGACAGATTTTGGTATATTGTAATTATACGTCAACTCACTGTTATCATTGCTTATTGTTATTTTTTCATCTGAACTGTATACAGGCTTTATGCACTTTGTTGTTCCGTTATTAACTCTTATATCTTTTATTTGCTCATTGTCAAGCTCTAAAGATACTGATTTGTAATTTGCAAAGCCCATATCAAGAAGATATGCTGCGGTATCAAATCTGTCCTGACTTGTATTACTACCCAAAACTACCGCTACGAGATTCATATCATTTCTGCTTGCCGTTGCACAAATACAAAACCCAGCATTTGATGTAGTACCTGTTTTAAGACCTGTTATGCCCTCATATGTATTGACGAGCTTATTAGTATTATTCAGCTCGGTTTTACCCTCACGAAGCGAATCAAGCCATACGGTCGTATACTGCGTTACCTGTTCATATTTCATAACCTCGCAGGCAATAAGCGCCAAATCGTAAGCACTCGAATAGTGAGCCTTAACATCATCGTCAAGTCCCGTGCAATTTTCAAAATTTGTATGCTTTAGCCCAAGATTTCTTACTTCGTCATTCATCATTTTTACAAAGCCTACTCCTGAACCGCCGACAAGCTCGCCGAGTGCCGTACAAGCATCATTTGCACTCGCAATAACAACAGCCTTAAGCAGCTCATCTACAGTCATTTCTTCTCCGACCTCAAGCCATATCTGTGAGCCGCCCATCGCAACTGCATCCTTTGAGGCAACAACCTTGTCGTCAAGACTGATCTTACCGTTATCAAGGGCTTGCATAATCAATAATAGCGACATAATTTTTGTTACAGAGGCAGGAGAAAGCTCCTCATTTTCGTTTTTGGCATACAGTACTTCCCTACTGTCCATATCCAAAAGGACTACCGATTTAGCTTTTATGTTTTCGTCATCAACAAGCATTTGACCGGCGCACACAGACATAGGTGTACAAAAGAGAAGCGAAAAAGACAAAACGAATACTATTATTTTTTTCATAAATATCACCACTATTTTATATTCAAAAAGGATTGTATAAATAACAACGATTTGATATAATATACAAAAATTTATTCAGAGGTACATAATGAAAGCGGCTTTTTATACACTTGGTTGCAAGGTAAATCAATACGAAACAGAATATATGGCTGAAATGCTGAAAAATGCAGGCTTTGAAATTGTCCAACCTAATGAGCATGCAGATTACTATATTATTAATTCCTGTACTGTTACTTCTACCGCTGACCAAAAAACACGTCAAAATGTCAGAAAATTCAAACGGTTGCACCCCGATTCAACAGTTATTCTTACCGGCTGTATGCCACAGGCTTTTCCCAAACAGGCACAGGAGCTTGAGCAGGCAGACATCGTTTTGTCAAATAAAAATAACGACGACATACTCAATTTGATTAACGAGTATAATATCACCCATAATCGCACTGTAAAAATAGAAAAGCATCAAGCAGGAGACGATTTTACAAAATGCAAAATATCTCATTTCAATGAGAGAATAAGAGCTTTTGTAAAAATTGAAGACGGTTGCGACAGGTTTTGTTCTTATTGTATTATTCCGATGTCAAGAGGCAGAGTAAGAAGTAAATCACTTGACGAGCTAAAAGAAGAAATTGACACACTTGCAAAAAACGGAATAAAAGAGGTTGTTTTAGTCGGTATAAATCTTTCTTCATACGGCAAGGGTCAGAATTTCAATATTGTCGACGCAATAAGAATTTGTAATGAAAACGAGAATATAATGCGTATAAGATTAGGTTCTCTTGAGCCCGATCATATTACAGACGAAATTATAGAGGGTATGTCAAAATATGAAAAGTTTTGTCCTCAATTTCACATTTCTCTGCAAAGCGGATGTGACAAAACTCTCAAGGAAATGAACAGACATTACAATTCTGCTGAATTTAAGGAGCTTTGCGACAAATTAAGAAGCGTTTTTCCCGATGCAACGCTTACAACCGATATTATGGTTGGCTTTAATAACGAGAGTGATGTAGATTTCAAACAATCTCTCGAATTTGTTAAGAAAATTAATTTTGAGAAGGTACACGTTTTTCCGTATTCCGAGCGTGAAGGTACTGTGGCTTCGAGAAAGGGCGACAATGTTCCACGTTTCGAAAAAGAAAAACGTGCCGCAATTATGATTGAACAAACAAACATTCAGCGAATTGAATACTTCAACTCGTTAATAGGTACAAAGCAAAAGGTTCTTTTTGAAGCAAGGACAAAAGACGGCTTTTATCAGGGGTATACAAAAAATTACATCCCTGTTAAAGCGAAATTCAACAGAGATGTTATTGGCTTAGAGCTTGAAGTTACTGTATCGGCAGTAGACGGAAAAGAAGATTGCTGTCTTGCATAGCTTCATACATTTGGGATACTTCTTCTTCGCATTCCTGCTTTTCAAGATAGGAATATGAAAAGACGAAGTATCCTTTTATACTTTCGATTTTTTCAATATATCTAATCTGGCGCGCAATAATATTTGAATTATTAACAAATTCATTTTTTGCTTCGTCATCTTCAGTTGAAGCATAATCGTCCAATTGTCCGGATTTATAAAGAGGTAGTCCTATATAGAGGGTTGTACTCGTATTTTCACACAGCTTTTTCCATTTTTTAACTGTTTGCATAAAAGGTTGATATACGTTTTTGAAACCGAAATAAATCTGCGGACAAATATAATCAATATATCCGTCTTCCCTTACCCATTTTTCAACATCGGCATAAAGCGTATTATAGTTCTTCTCAATATTTGATGCGGGACTTACTCCGAATACAACCTGCGTTTTGATTTTTTTAACAGTGCTATATACTTTTTTTATCAAGTCTGAAACATTTTCACGCCGCCAATCATCAAGTAGCAACTCACCACCGCTTTCCTTATATGACAAAAATTCGTTTTCATCAATGCTTTCGTCCGTTGTAGGATAAAAATAATCGTCAAAATGTATACCGTCAATATCATAGTTTTTTACTATTTCTTCAACGCCTTTTATCACAATTTTTTTCACATCGTCACTTGCAGGATTGAAAAAAATCTTATTATCACAAACAACAACATTTGATTTTTTATCATCATTATTCAGCCATTTTGCAGCTATATTTTCCTCGCACAGCTTTGAAATATCATCATCCTGACTTACTCTGTAAGGGTTTATCCATGCTTCAATACGAAGCGAACTGCTTTTTGCACATTCGCACATTATTTGAAGCGGGTCATAATCCATTTCTCCGCCCTGTATGCCGTTAAAATAGATACTAACGGGAAAAATATCGGACTTATAAAAAGCGTCGGCGCAGGGTCTTACCTGAACGATAACGGTATTAAAGCCCTGATTATTAAGATTGTCGAAGGATTTTGATATACTTTGAGTAAACTCTTTTTCCGATTTATTTGACGTAAATTCCGACAGCTCATAATAAGAAATCCAAATTGCTTTTATGTATTTCGACTCTGTTTCTACCAACTTATTTTCGACCGATTTTTGAGGTGCGGAGCATGAGCAAAGTAAGGTTGAAATAAGAATTATTAAAGATATTATTTTTTTCACTTGAACACTTCCCGACAATATAGTATTATATACTTATGAGGTGAATTATATGGAGTACAGATTAGGTAAGGATAAAAGAATTTCATCGCAGGGACAAACAGCTTTGCTTGAATGTCCTAAATGCAAAAACAAAGTTAATTTTTCCGTTTTCACTAATGCAAACTTAAGTCTTAAGCCGGAGTTTCCCGTATTAAAAATAGAAGATGTTTACTTTTTAGTTTGTCCTAAATGCGCAGGTGTTTTCGGTGTTGATAACTCAAAAGGAAAGTCTTTCAAAAAAGGCGAAGAGCTGGCTATCGGCAATTACGACCTTAAAGAGCTTAAAAAGTTTTAGCATATAATCAAATTTCTCGGCAGTAATATACTGCCGAGTTTTTTTACAAAATTATACAAATAAGTCCGCTGCAGCCCTCGTTGATTACCCTTTCAATAGTTTCTCTAAACTTATTCCTTGCGTCCTCAGGCATACGATACAGCTTGTTATTGAGCCCCTCATTTACAAGAGAATGAAGTGACTTACCGAAAATATTAGTATTCCAAATTTCGCTCGGATTGTTTTCAAATTCCTTGAGAAGATACATAACAAGCTCCTCGCTTTGGCTTTCGCTACCTACAATCGGCGCAACCTCGGTATATGTATTACATTTTATCAAATGAATTGACGGTGCGTGAGCCTTAAGTCTTACGCCGTATTTACCGCCCTGCTTCATAATTTCCGGTTCTTCAAGAGAAAGCTGTTCAACCGTAGGCATAACAATACCGTAACCTGTTTGTTCCACTTGCTCAAGTGCATCTGCTATTGTCGAATATTCTTTTTTAATTCTTGCAAGATTGCAAATTTCCTGCATAAGCTCCTGCTCATTATGTATTTCGGCACAGCATTTCTTTGATAAAACCGAGTAAAAATGAGCCGAATCAATGTCGGCATTAATGATTACACTGCCGTTTGATAAATCCACGTCGCAAATGCTTACGTTGTTTATATCCTTTTGTTTTGAAACAGCGTCATTAAATGCTTTTACCGTTCTGACAGTTGAAACACAAGCCGAACTGTTTTTGATGTAAGACATAATATTTTTTCTCAACTCGTCGTCGCTGTCAAGACTCTTAAACCAGCTCGGAAGATTAATTCCGATTGAAGTAACAGGAAATTCGTACAAAACGGCAGACAGAATTTCTTTTATTGTATCTTCGTTTAATTCTAAACAATTTACGGCTATTACAGGTTTATCATACTTTTCGGTCATTTGTTTAACAAGATTTTTACACTCACTGCTTTGAGGCGTTGTACTGTTGAGAATAATTGCAAAGGGCTTATTTATTTCTTTGAGCTGATTGATAACCCTCTCCTCTGCCTCCTCATATTCCTGCCTTGGAATTTGACTTATACTGCCGTCGGTTGTAACTACAATTCCTATTGTAGAATGTTCGTCAATAACCTTTTTTGTCCCGATTTCCGCCGCAAGATTAAATGGTATTTCCTCATTACTCCACGGAGTCATAACCATTCTCGGACCGTCTTCGTCAAAATATCCCTCGCTGCTCGGCACAATATAGCCTACACAGTCAATCATTCTGACTTTTAACCGAGCCTTATCCTCTAACGAGAGTTCAATTGCATCTTCAGGTATAAATTTGGGCTCTGTTGTCATAATAGTTCTGCCCGCAGCAGATTGAGGAAGCTCGTCTTTCGCGCGTTCCTGACGAAATCCATCGGGAATATTTGGAATAACAACTGTGTCCATAAATCTTTTAATAAATGTAGACTTACCTGTTCTGACAGGTCCTACTACGCCGATATATATATCGCCGCCTGTTCTTTCACAAATATCTGTGTAAATTTCAGTATCCATATATCCTCCTATATTCCGGGTATTATTATTACTTTATTTGCGTCTATAATATCGTCCTGCAAATCATTTTCGGATTTTATAAGCTGTGTGTCGGATGAAAACTTTTTTGCAATATCCCAAAGCTTTTCCTGTGCCTTTGCAAAATAAAGTGTTACCGCAGGTGAATTTTTCACACTTTCGCCACATTCGATATCGGAAAGTGCTGTCAATGTGTATTCGTTTACAGCACAACCCTCAATTTTGAAATCGACATTTATAACTATTGTTGTTTCGTCTGTAATATTAAAATCATAACTGTTCAAGCAGGCTTTAATTACAACAAAAGATTGCTTTGAAAAATCGTAGTTAAGCTCTTTTGTGACGCTCATATACAAAAGCTCATCCTGTGACGATTCGTAAATCATTGAAGCGCACATAGTAATTAAAATTTTGTCTCCTTTTTTGCAGCATTGAACAATATCAACCCATAAAGAGGTTATTTTTTTAATCGGCTGTGATGCTTTAATACTGAATTTTTCGCTCACGGATTTCTCAAACAGGCTCGGTTCTGAGCAGCAATTATAATTTGTATATTTGTTTTCTGTCTTAAAACCGGCAATATATCCGTCGGTAATAATTTGTCTTTTAATCTCGTTAAGCACGGTAATATTCGCGTATATGTCACCGTATATCTCAATTTTTCCGTTTGTATTGTCGGAATAGCTTTTAGCTTTAAGATAAAAACAACCCTCAAAAAGCTCAATAAAGCATTTTGAATTTTCGTTTATGCCCACAACCTCGAATATTTTAGAAACCTCAAAGCTGTGAGTGATTTTTTCAATTTCGTTTTTGTTGTTTGTATAAAGAGCAGTAACGCTAACGCTCACTTTGATAAAAATTTTATCGTTAACCGTTTTTTCATCAATAAGCTTTATTTGCGTATCAAACCCGATTACTCTCTTTATTCCGTCGTTTGAAGCAGAAAGAGACGCTTCTTCTTCAAAATCAATACGTCCGATAACGGAATTTTCAACGCTTATTTCATTTACTTCAATTGTATTTAACTTTGATGAGGCACACTTATCAATAACGCTCGTGCTTTGTAAATCATAAACCTTTAAGGCTATCTGAAAGGTTGTATGCACATCAATTCTTCGTTGATTAATGACTCGAAAATTACAATATTTATCACAAGCAACTGCGCACGCAAACGCAGAAGAAGATACTCCGTCTAAATTAACCTTTTCGCTAAAGTCCTCTAAAAATTCGGCAAACATCAGCTCGTTATCTTCATTTGAATATGTAAGACATATTTTTGTTTTGCCTGATATTACAGCGTTATCTTCGGTAACATCACAGGACGTTACGTACGAATGACAGGAGCATTTAACTATTTTATAAATATCATCAAGATACCCCTCGATAGTCTGTTGATAGCTTCTGTCTATATTAATCGTCTTGCTTAAGCAAAGAACATTTTTTGACAGACAGGAAAAATCCTTTTTTATATCCATATTATTAGTCACCATTGCCTTTCAGACCGCTCATAATTTTTTCTTATCAGGTTGCAGTCGCCCTGATTTCATTTTATGCAATATTGCTTTATTCAATTTACAATATGCAAGTCCGAAGCAAGTTATAACTAAAAATAAAAAGACTGTAAATATGCAAATACATACTTACAGTCTGATAACAGCATTATGCTTTTTTCAAATCCTCGGAATGAAGAATAACAGGCTTTCTGTTTTTATCCGTCCTTATTAACGGAGAAGTATTGTTTTTAACGCAATCCTCGGTAACAACTATTTTTTCAATAGTGCAATCGGACGGAACGCTGAACATTAAATCGCCAAGTATATTCTCAAATACACTTCTTAATCCTCTTGCACCTGTTTTTCTCTCAAGTGTAATATCGGCAATTGCGTTTAATGCTCCTTTTTCAAACTCAAGAACAACATCGTCCATCTCGAAAAGCTTTGTATATTGCTTGACGATAGAATTTTTAGGTTCTGTCATAATACGAACAAGAGCCTCCTTATCGAGCTCATCAAGAACGGTAACAACCGGTATTCTGCCGATAAGCTCCGGAATAAGTCCGTATTTAACTAAATCATGTTGAGTAACATTTTTTAGAATATCCTGTTTATTTTCAATATTTTTACTAAGCTCAGAGCCAAATCCGAGTGAGCCTTTTCCGAGGCGTTTTTCAATAATCTTTTCAATTCCGTCAAAAGCGCCGCCGCAAATAAACAAAATATTTGTAGTATCAATTTGAATAAATTCCTGTTGCGGATGCTTTCTTCCGCCTCCCGGAGGAACATTTGATACGGTACCCTCAAGAATTTTCAAAAGAGCCTGCTGAACGCCCTCACCGCTTACGTCACGAGTTATAGAACGGTTTTCGCTTTTGCGTGAAATCTTGTCTATTTCGTCAACATAAATAATTCCACGTTGAGCCTTTTCAATATCGAAATCAGCCGCCTGAATAAGACGAAGCAAAATATTTTCAACATCTTCTCCGACATAGCCTGCTTCGGTAAGGGTGGTCGCGTCGGCAATAGCAAACGGAACGTCGAGAATTTTTGCAAGAGTTTGGGCAAGCATTGTCTTACCGACGCCCGTCGGACCCAAAAGCAAAATATTACTCTTTTGCAGGTCGACATCACCGTTTGAGGAATAAAAAATTCTCTTATAGTGGTTATAAACAGCTACCGAAAGATATTTTTTTGCTTCATCCTGCCCGATAACGTATTCATCAAGCTTCTGCTTAATTTCCATAGGCTTCGGAATTACAATATTGTTTTCCCTGCTTGCAGGTCTTACAGGAGTACTCTGCGCAATTAAATCGTTGCAAAGAGAAATACACTCGTCGCAAATAAATACTCCCGGACCCTCAATAAGCCTTTGTACCATTGACTCGCTTTTTCCGCAAAAAGAACATCTTGCAACTTTTATATTAGAATCATCTTTTGCCAAAACGGAGTCTCCTATCTCTTGTCTATTACTTTGTCAACCAAGCCGTATTCCATAGCTTCGTTTGCGGACATCCAGTTATCTCTGTCTGTATCCTTAACAAGTGTCTCGTAATCCTTGCCGCAGTTTTGAGCAAGAATTCTGTTGAGCTTTTCCTTAGTTTTAAGGAGATTTTTTGCGGCAATTTCAACATCTGTTGCCTGACCTGTAATTCCGTGTCCGCCGACAAGCGGCTGATGAATAAGAATTTCACTGTTAGGCAATGCGATTCTCTTGCCCTTTGCACCGCTGCTGAGAAGAAATGCACCCATGCTTGCAGCCATACCGACACAAATAGTAGAAACATCACACTTGATGTAATTCATAGTGTCATAAATTGCCAGTCCGGCAGTAACTGATCCGCCCGGTGAATTAATATAGAGCGAAATATCCTTTGTACTATCCTGACTTTCAAGAAACAAAAGCTGTGCAACAACGAGCGAAGCAGTTTGATCGTTAACCTCATCTGACAAAACTATGATTCTATCCGACAGAAGTCTTGAAAAAATATCAACACTGCGCTCACCTGAGCTTGATTGTTCAATAACATAAGGCATTGATGCCATATATATCACTTTCCTTTATAAAGTATTACTCTTTAACTGCGTTTTCAACAACAAAATCAACAGCCTTGCGAGTTACGATATCAGCGCTTAACTGTTCGGCAGGAACAGCCTTTTTAATCTGCTCTGCATCCATTGAATATTGCTCGGCAAGTTTTGCAACCTCTTGCTCGATTTCTTCCTCGGTAGCCTCAATATTTTCAGCCTTTACGATAGCGTCAAGAGCTAATTTAACCTTTACCTGGTGCTTTGCACCCTCCATAAACTGCTCCTTGAACTGCTCCATGGTTTGACCGAGATAGCCGAGATATGTGTTAAGGTCAAGACCCTGCATTTGAAGTCTGTATGCATAATCCTGTACCATATCGTCACACTTTTGAGTAAACATACATTCCGGAATTTCAGCCTGCATATCCTCAACAATTTGGTCAATTATCTGATTTTCAAAATCAGTCTTTGCGTTTGCTTCTTTTCTTTCGCTGATTTGCTTTTTCAAATCCTCTTTGAGCTCATCAAGAGTATCAAATTCGGAAACATCCTTTGCAAATTCATCGTCAAGCTCAGGCATTTCTTTTGCCTTAATCTCGTTAATCTTACACTTGAAAACAGCGTCCTTGCCAGCAAGAGAAGGCTCGTATTCTTCAGGGAATGTAACGTTTACATCAAATTCCTCGCCTGTTTCACGGTCTGCAACCTGCTCCTCAAATCCGGGAATAAAGCTGTTAGAACCAAGCTCAAGAGGATAATTTTCACCCTTGCCGCCCTCAAAAGCAACGCCGTCTACAAAGCCCTCGAAGTTAATATCACAGGTATCGCCCATCTGTGACTTTCTGTCGTCAATTGTTACAAGACGGGAATTTCTGTCCTGCATATTCTTGAGCTCTGCTTCAACATCCTCATCGGTTGCAACAGTATCGAGCATTTTGCCCTTAACGCCCTTGTATTCACCGAGAGTAACTTCGGGATATGTAGTAACCTTCATAGTGATAACTACGCCCTCTTGCTTGCTCATAACCGGAAAATCAACATCCGACGGCTGGTCAACAACATTAAGTCCTGCTTCATCAAAAGCGTCGCCTACTGCTTTAGGATAAACGATTTCAAGCGCGTCTTCAAAGAATACACCCTCGCCGTATACCTTTTCTACCATACCCTGAGTAGCCTTACCCTTACGGAAGCCGGGAATTTGAATTGACTTTCTTTGTTTTAAGTAAGCCTGCTTACAAGCGTCAGTAAATGTCTGAGCGTCAACTGTAATTTCAAGCTCATAAACATTAGTATCAATCTTATTAGATGATTTAAGTGCCATAAAAATGACCTCCTTATGTATTTTTGAATTAGTTACCGTAGCATTTTACCACAAACTAACATAAATTACAATATTAATTATTAAATATTATTGTCATATTACTAAAAATTATACAAAATATTGACTTATCTTATGAGTTTTGGCATAAATCCGAGCCTATCACACGAAATAAGACTGAATTTTATACCGTCTATTTCATCATCAACGGCAAATTTTGCCGCTACACCGTGAAGATGCCCATAATAGCATTTTTTTATTCCGTAATCTTTTAGAACGTTTACAATTTCGTCACACCTTTTGTCGGTTGTTACAGGCGGATAATGAATAAAAACAATTTTTTCATCATTGACAGCACTGTCAAGCGACATTTTTAATCTGCCTACTTCCCTGTTAAGAACCTTTTCATCATGCTCGTCTTCAACGTCAAGTGACCAGCCTCTGCTTCCACAAACGGAAATTCCGTCAACATCAAAGGAATTGTTTGACAAAATACTAATAGTTTCAAAATTATTAGCTTCTAAAAATTTATTCATTTTTGAAGCAGTATTCCACCAATAATCGTGATTACCCTTAATAATAATCTTCTTTCCGTTGAGAGAATTAATAAAGCTGAAATCGGCAAGTAATTCATCAAAATTCATTGCCCAGCTTATATCACCTGCGATAACGACGGTATCATCGTTATTAACAACGCTGTTCCAATTTTTTTCTATCCTGTAAACATAATCGTTCCAGCCCGGAAAAGAATCCATCGGCTTATCCGTTCCAAACGACAAATGTGTATCCGAAATTGCAAAAAGTGACACGTTTTCTCCTTGTATAAAAATAATGCTTTTGTTAAAACTAAAAATGAAAGGGAGTGAAAAAATGAAAGACGAAATTAAAGGTATCTCATGCGAAGTAAAGAATTGCGTATATCATGATATGTCAAACGCCTGTACGGCAGGCCATATCAAGGTAGGCACAACAAATGCAAAGTCAACAAAGGAAACGAATTGCGAAACCTTCCGATGTGACAGCAGCTGTAAATGTAATTAATCTGTCGGAAAAAAAGTGGCTCAAAAAATGAGCCGCTTTTAATTTACAAATTTAGGAGCTTGAATACCATTTCGCTCATATTTTCTTTATCACAAACGTTATTAAAACGAACACTCTTGTTCTTTAACGCCTTGAGTGAAGCAGGAACATCTGCACCTGTAACTGCGTTGAGCTCATCAACCATATCAAATTCATCAAGCGTCTGTTCTTTACCTGTAACAGCAGTAAGAACACTCTTTGAAAATTTATACGGAGAAGCAGTTGAATCAATTACAGTCACAATGTCGTCACCGGTTTGCTTTACATAATCCTCATAAACCTTTACAGCAACTGCAGTATGAGTATCAAGTAAATATCCGTTTTCATCAAAATTTTGCTTAATTGTATCATTAACGCTTTGCTCGTCACAGCAGCCTGCGTCAAATGTTTTCTGAATTTCTTCAATCAGCTTGACGCTAACCTCATATTCGCCTTTTTCTGCAAGACCGTTCATAAGCTCGTTAACAAGACTTGAATCACAGCCACTCATATGATAAAGCAATCTTTCAAGATTTGATGAAATGAGAATATCCATAGACGGCGAAGTAGTAGTATAAAACTTTCTGTTTTTATCGTACTTACCTGACTTTAAGAAATCGGTAAGAACGTTATTAGAGTTCGACGCACAAACAAGAGTTTTAATAGGAAGACCCATTTTCTTTGCATAATATCCTGCAAGAATATTTCCGAAATTGCCGGTCGGAACAACGACATTTATTTCATCACCGAGTTCAATTCTCTTTTGTTCAAGCAAATCGCAATATGCGCTGAAATAATAAACAATCTGCGGAACAAGGCGACCCCAGTTAATAGAGTTGGCAGAAGAAAACATCATATTCTTTTGTGCAAGCTCTGCTTTAATTTCGTCGTTTGTAAATATTTGCTTTACTGCGCTTTGAGCGTCATCAAAGTTACCGTTTATGGCACAAACGGCAACATTATCACCCTCTTGAGTCGTCATTTGAAGCTTTTGCATAGGAGATACGCCGTCAACCGGATAAAACACCAAAATCTTTGTATCCTTAACGTTCTTAAAGCCCTCAAGAGCCGCTTTTCCCGTATCTCCGGATGTTGCAACCAAAATAACGATTGTTTTACCGTCGGCAGTCTTCTTTGCCGAAACAGTCATAAGATACGGCAAAAGCTGAAGTGCCATATCCTTAAATGCACAGGTAGGTCCGTGCCATAATTCAAGAATGTTTTTATTACCCTTAACGTTTACTGTCGGAGCAATTTTTTCGCTTGAGAACTTCTCGCTTGCATAAGCGCCCTGAACACAATAGTCGAGCTCATCCTGTGTAAAGTCTGTAAGAAATTCCTTTAGTACTGTTTTTGCTCTTTGAATGTATGACATATTTGTCATTTGCGATATTTTATCTAAATCAAAATGAGGGATTTCACAAGGAACAAAGAGACCGCCCTCTTCGCTGATACCCTGTACGATTGCCTGTGAAGCAGTCACTCTGATTTCGTTATTTCTTGTTGAAGTATAAAACATAATCTATCCTCCGTAAAATTATTGCTTTTTATTGTATTACAAAGTAAAAGCATTTTCAAGATGTTTGATACATTTTATTTGATAATTCTCCAAATACACTTCGATTACATCAAACCTTACCTGTTGAGTAATTTTATGCTGTGATATGAACAATGAAGCGGCGGCGATAATTCGCTCCTGCTTTTTCGAATCAACAAATTCTCTCGGAAGTGCAATACTGTTTTCGTTTCTTGCCTTTACCTCGGTAAATATTATCATATCGTTATATTCAAAAATTAAGTCAATTTCGCCGAATCTTGTATTATAGTTATGCTCGATTAGGTCATAACCCTTTTTGCGCATATAATTTGCCGCTTTTCTTTCGGCAAGTCCACCGAGATTATTCATTCTTTGCGTACCAGCTTTTCAAAAATGATTTTCTGTGAATTTCACTTACTCCATATTTGTCAAGCATTTCATAATGAAGCTTTGTACCGTAGCCCTTATGCTTTTCAAAGCAATATTCAGGATATTTTTCAGCCATTTCAAGCATAAATCTGTCCCTTGATACCTTTGCAAGAATTGAAGCGGCGGCAATAGATGCAGATTTAGCATCACCCTTTACTATCGTTTGACACGGAATATCAAGGTGTTTCGGCGCTCTGTTTCCGTCAATCATAACAAAATCAGACTTTATTTCCAAGCCCTCAACCGCTTTCTCCATTGCAAGAAATGTAGCGTTGAGGATATTTATTTCGTCAATAGTTTTTTCATCAACACTTGCAATTGAGTAACACAGTGCCTCGGTTTTTATTTTTTCAAAAAGCTTTTCTCTCTTTTTTTCGCTCAATTTTTTTGAATCGTTTACGCCCTCAATAACGTATCCTCTCGGCAAAATTACTGCGGCGGCAAAAACAGGTCCCGCAAGCGGACCTCTGCCTGCTTCATCAACTCCGCATACACGTTTATACCCTTTTGAATATGCTTCATTCTCATATTCGAGCCAATTTATTGTAACTTCGCTTTTTTTCATCACGGTAATTCAAGGGTTATACGCCCAAGCTTTCCTCCTCTGAATTCATCGGCAACTATAACCGACGTTCTCTCGTAATCTATTTCTCCGCCTTTAATGAGGAATCCTCGTTTTCTTCCTATCATTTCGAGAATTTCCCAGCCCTGCAAGCCTGCTACGCCTTCGATTTTATATCTTTGCTCAATAGCCTGAGGATTTGTTTTTGAAAGAGATTCGAGCAAACGACAGGCAATTGTTTCCTTATCGGTTATCTCATCCTTAACAGAGCCGATAAATGCAAGTTTGTCTCCGACTTCCCTGTCCTCAAATTTCGGCCATAAAACACCCGGAGTATCAAGAAGCTCAATTCCGTTACCGACAACAAACCATTGATTTTGCCTTGTTACGCCGGCTTTATTCTCAACCTTTGCCTTTGCGCTTTTACCCATTCTGTTAATAAACGAGGATTTTCCGGTGTTTGGAATACCGACAACCATCAGTCTTAAGGGTTTTCCGTTCATTCCCTTTTGCGCATTACGTTCGATAGTTTTTGAAAGCGCTTTCTTTACTGTTTCCTCAAATTTATTCAAACCTTTTCCGCTTTTGCAATCAACAGCCAAGGCGTATGCGCCCTTATCTTCAAAATGCTTGAGCCAAAGTGCGGTTGCATTCGGATTTGCAACATCGCATTTATTGAGAAGTACGATTTTCGGTTTGTTTCTTATTATATCGTCAAGCTCCGGATTTTGCGAGCTGTAAGGCACTCTCGCATCAAGCAAAACAACAACTCCGTCAACAAGATTAAGCGACTCTTTAATCAAACGTCTCGTTTTTGCCATATGACCGGGAAACCATTGTACTGTTTGCTTTATTGAATCAGGCATACAATCACCACCTTGAACCCCATTATATATCAATTTCAAAAAAATATCAAATATAAAAAATAAGCCGTACCACAGCAGACTGCGATACGACTGATTTTCGGTTATTACTTAATAAATTCCTTAACCTTTGCTGCCTTGCCGACTCTGTCACGAAGATAGTAGAGCTTTGCTCTTCTAACCTTACCGTAGCGTACAACCTTAACCTCAACAACGTTTGGTGAGTGAAGCGGGAATACACGCTCGATACCTACGCCGTAAGAAACTCTGCGAACTGTAAATGTTTCAGATACGCCTGAGCCCTTCTTTGCGATAACAGTGCCTTCAAAGTTCTGAATTCTTTCTCTCTGTCCCTCACGAATGTTAACAGAAACTCTTACAGTGTCACCGATAGAGAACTGAGGTACTTCGGACTTGATGTTGTCCTTTGCGATAATTTGTAATGCGTCCATTTTATTTCCTCCTTATAATTTATGAGATGTTCATATCAAATAAAATGAAAGCGGACCATCTTCTAAAATGCGAAACGCTACATTTTACGCGTTGCAAGAGTATGCAACGGATAAATGCTGAAATATAATAACACAAAGTATTTCAAAATGCAAGCATTTTATTTATATTCTTTCAAATCTTTTGTAAGCAGTCTAATTCTGCCTATGCTTTTCCACTCATAATCCATATCAATAAGTCGAATTATTGTGTCAAAAAGCAATGTGGGATTTAGATTTTTTTCACTTCCTGCAAGAAGTCTTGCATTAAGAACAACATTATTATCTCTGATAGAAATATTATACTTATCTATAAACTGTTTAATATCGGTTTCTTTGAAAACGCGGCGTCTTCCCTGCTTACCTTTTTTCAAAGCCATTACACAGTCGGCTGAAAGAACGTCTTTTATTTTTTGCAATGCCGTTTCATTATCTTCAAACTCGAACTTAAAAACATAGTCGCTAAAACAGATATCACGACAATCCATAAAATCCTCATAAACGTCCAAAACCCTAATGCCCTGCGGTAATGCGTCGTTCATTCTGCTTTTTATTTCATTATCAGAAATATCATCCACAATACGAATATCGACATTTTCACACAGACTTTCAACTCCGAGCGAAAGAGGAAGAGAAAAGCTCATATAAGGGTGTGGATTAAAGCCCTCGGTATACCAAAGATTAATCCTCGCTCTTGAAAGCGCTCGCGAAAAAACTCGGTTTACATCAAGATGACTGATATATTTTGCCTGTCCTGTTTTTGAAAAACGAAGTCTAACCTCTCGCATCGCAATTACCTCCGTTGAGTCTGTTAGCACCGCAGCCTGAGCATTTTATTCTGCAATGAGGAGTTGTTTTATTTTCATGAGCCTTTAAGTTTTCTTTTTCAAGGAATTTTCTGCTGACGCCGTAATCAAGATGATCCCAAGGGAGAAGTTCGGAAAAGTCGCGTTGTCTTTGAGTATAAAAATGCGGATCAATATTATTCTTTTCAAAGGCGTTCATCCAGCCGTCGAAATTAAATCTGTCGTCCCAGGAATCGAATGTACAGCCGTTTTTGTATGCGTCGAGTATAACTGCATTAAGACGTCTGTCACCTCTTGCCAAAACGCCCTCAATAAGAGAAGTAGGAGTTTCGTGGAATGATACCTTAATCTTTTTCGTAGGTATGCTTTCAAGCAGGTGCTTTTGCTTTGCTTTGAGCGACTCCATATTATCCTCACTCTCCCATTGGAAAGGAGTAAACGGCTTCGGGATAAAGGAAGCACACGAAATATTCACCTGAACACCTGTTCCCTTTTGGCGGTTCGGATTTTTGTAAAAAGCGTGAATAATCTGCATACCGAGATTTGCAATTCCCTCAATATCCTCCATTGTTTCGGTCGGCAAGCCCATCATAAAATACAGCTTAACGGTTGTCCAGCCGTTATCAAAAGCCTTTGTGCAAGTACGAACAACCTCTTCTTCGGTAACATTCTTATTAATAACATCACGAAGTCTTTGAGTACCTGCCTCCGGTGCAAATGTAAGACCGCTTTTTCTGACCATATTCAGCTTTTCAACCAATTCATCAGAAAAATTATCAACTCTCAAACTCGGCAATGAAAGATTAATTTTATCCTTAACTGTCCAATCAATGAGAGAAGACAGCATTTCGTTAACGCAGGAATGATCCGAGGTCGAAAGTGAGCACAAGGATATTTCGTCATATCCGGTTGAAGCAATAAGCGCCTTACTTTGATTATTTATGGTTTCAACAGACTTTTCACGTATGGGACGATAAATAAATCCTGCCTGACAGAAGCGACAGCCTCTTATACAGCCTCTGAAAATTTCCTCAACCGCTCTGTCGTGAACAATATTAATAAACGGCACAACAAAGCTTTTTGGATAATAGCATTTATCAAGGTCACTTACAACGGCTTTTTTAACCTTTTCAGGAGCACCGTTTTTAGGCGTAAGGCTTTTAAGCGTACCGTCTTCGTTATATTCATCAACGTAAAATGACGGGACATATACACCTTGAATATCCTTTGCTCTATTCAAAAACTCTTGTTTGCTCAAGCCTTTTTCCTTACAAACTTTAAGCAAATCAAGAACCTGATTTGTACTTTCCTCTCCGTCTCCTAAAAATACTATATCAAAAAAGTCGGCAACAGGCTCCGGATTGCAGGCACAGGGACCGCCGCAGCACACAATCGGAGTAAGTGATGTTCTATCCTTTGAAAGTAAAGGTACGCCTGCCAAATCAAGCATATTAAGCACATTAGTATAAGAAAGCTCATACTGAAGCGTAAAGCCGATTATATCAAAATCCTTGATATAGTCGCCGCTTTCAAGTGCAAACAAGGGTACGTTATTTTTGCGCATTTGTTCTTCCATATCGCTGTCGGGAGCAAATACTCTTTCACACCAAGCGTCCTCGCGCTCGTTGACAAGACCGTAAATGATTTTCATACCCAAATGGCTCATACCGATTTCATATGTATCTGGAAAGCAAAATGCGTATCGAAGACTGATATCTTGAACATTTTTTACAACGCTGTTAAGCTCACCGCCTGCATAACGTGCAGGCTTTTGAACATATTGCAGTATTTTTTCAACTTCTTTTTTAATCATAAATTACCTCTGATAAAACCGAAAAACAAATAAATTCCAATCAAAAATAAATTAACGTTTTTTGTATGGATTGCATAAACAATCAATCCTGTTTCAAAAATAAAACCGATAAAAATATAAATTTTATACGATATTTCAATCGGTAAAAGCTCATCAAGCAAAAGTTTTATTACTCGTCCGCAATCAAGCGGATACACCGGCAGAGAGTTAACAAAAGCAAGTGCAAAATTAATCTCTCTTTGAATTTTGAATGCGGCAAAGAAATAATTAATCAAAACTCCGGACATTAGAAATATAATTTCTTTAAGCACGGAAAGATTACTCGAATGACTCATACCTATTCCGTAATAGGAAACGGTTATTTTGTCAACCTTACCTCCGAGTAAATACAACGCTGTAATATGCCCCATTTCGTGAAAAGCGGAAAACAAAAGTAAATACAGAATATTTTGATTATCCGCAAGAAAGCCGAGCGCAACAATTACAAAAAATAAAAACCGAATTTCAAATTCAATACCAAAAACAGAAAATTTCAAATTATCACCATATCATATTACGGTAATAAAAAAGAAATAATCACCTGTTTTTATCTAAATAGCTTTGCAAAATCATAACGGCTGAAACAGCGTCAACCGTTTCCTTTCTTTTCTTGCCTCGAACATTATTCTCCGACAGAATATTGTGCGCCATAACGGTTGTTAACCGTTCATCCTCGTAAACAACCTCAATATTAATCTTTTCAAGCAATGCGTTTCCAAGGTCTTTGCACTCATCACATCTATATCCATAGCTACCGTCCATATTCCGAGGCAGACCTATTACGATTTTATCAACTTTATTTTCCTTGATAATTTTAACAATTTCATCGACCAACTTCGGTTGATAGCTTTGATTAATAACACAATACGGAGACGCTAATATTCCCCTTGTATCGCTTAAAGCAACGCCTGTTCTCACGTCGCCGTAATCAATCGACATAACTTTCATATAAATACCTATTCAAGAAAAATAGGAAAATCAAGAGATTTCCCTATTTTGTTTGTTATTCAAAATTATTCTTCGGTGCCATTTTCTTTAGGCGGCTCCTGTGAAGCTGTTGTTGCTTCTTGGGCGTCGTCTGCCTTTGTTGTTTCTTTATTTTTCTTATCTTTGTCACCGCTGTTGTGATAAGTTGTAGCCTTGGGAAGATTGTTCTTATCAAACCAGCCCCAATTACCGGAACCGCTGTAAAGACCGCCGTTTGATGAAAATTCACGTCTTACAACACCGTCGATATCCGGAAAATCAGTAACAGGATTTGATTTATTTTCATACACCTTATTCATAATGGTGTTCCACAAGGTACCCGCGGGGTTTGCAGAAAGATTGTAAACAACTTCTTTATTCTTATCGTATCCGTACCAAACACCTCCGATATATTCCGGAGTTCCGCCCATAAACCAACGGTCATACGAGTCTGTTGTAGTACCTGTTTTGCCGATACAGGTGATATTGCTCAGATTGTAGCTTCTACCTGTACCTTGCGTCATAACGGTTTGCAAAATTTTATTCATAACCCAAGCCGTATTTTCGCTCAAGGCAACAGTTTTATCCTTTTCAGGAGTCTTTTCGATAATTACATTACCCTGTGAATCCTCGATTTTGTAGTAAGAATACGGCTCATAATAGTAGCCGCCGTTGCCGAATGCCTGATATGCGGCAGTCATTTCAAGAACAGTAGCGCCGTTCGTCAACGCACCCGTTGCCATAGGTGCGAGGTCGCAGTCCTGCACCTTTAAGGTTGAAATATGAAAACGATTTTTAATAAATTCGTAGGAATATGTCGTTCCTATCATATCAAGGGTACGAGCAGAAATTGTATTAAGTGAGTTTGCAAGACCGTATTGCAGAGTAACAGTTCTTCCCAAATACGTTCCGCTCTCATTTTTAGGCCATGGTTTTCCGTCAATTTTTGTAAGCGGTGTATCGGAAATAGGAGTAGACCAGTAAATATCCGTATCGTCCTCCTGCAAGCTCTTTTCAAGTGCGGGTCCGTATACGGAAAGCGGCTTGATTGTTGAACCGGGCTGTCTTGTTGACTGCCACGCTCTGTTGAGTACACGGTTTGCTTTTTTCTCACCTGTACCGCCTATCATACCGAGAACTCTTCCCTTGTAATCCATAATTACGCAAGCGCCCTGTACTGTTTCATCAGGCATTTTACGATAGTTTTCGTAAACGTCTTCCATCGCATTTTGAACTGTAAAATCAACTGCGCTGTATATTTTCAGACCGCCGCCGTAAATCATACTCTTCGCTTTCTTTGCGCTGTAACCGGCACTTTGAAGGTCGGTAATTACCTGGTCGATGACATAGTCGGTATAGTACGAATTTATTGAATCGCTGTCGTTTGAAGACTGCTGAGTAGAAGTAACCTGACTTCCCTGATAATCCGGAGAATTTGTATAAACCATTTTATAGTTTATTGCTTCATCGTACTGCTCCTGAGTAATAAAATCCTTCTTGAGCATTTTTTCAAGAATACGTTTTTGCCTTGCCTGATTATTTTCGGGATTGAGAATAGGGTCATACTTTGTCGGGAACTGAGTAATTCCGGCAAGACACGCACATTCGGCAATATTCAAATCTTTAACATCTTTACCGAAATAAGTTTCTGCGGCTGTTTTTACACCGTAGCAACCGTGTGAAAGATATATCGTATTGAGATATGCTTCCATAATTTGGTCTTTATCGTAATGTCTTTCCAAATTAAGCGCAGACAAAATCTCATTAAACTTTCTTACAAAGGTTACATCATTTTCGTCAGTAAGGTTTTTAATAAGCTGTTGGGTTATAGTTGAACCGCCTTGACCGGAATTTGAGGGCTTAACGATAACGCCGATAGTTCTTTTCCAGTCAACGCCGTGATGCTTTTCAAATCTTTCGTCTTCAATAGCGATAAAAGCCTTGCTCAAATAAGGAGTCATGTCATCCATATCAAGCCAAATTCTGTTTTCTTCGCCGTGAAGTCTTGTTATTTCAACAAGCTCGTTATCATCGTCATAGCCATAAATAAACGAGGTCTGATTTTGATTAGAGGCTTCGTCCTCCAAATTGAATACTACGTCTCCGTGTACTACAGAAAAGCCGTAAACAAACAAAACACTTGCACAGATTATAAAAACAACACAACAAACCATAACAAAACCTAACAGAATCTTCGTTACGGTCTTAACTTCTTTTTTGTTGAGCTTTTTTTGCTTTTTAGGGTTATTGCCTCTGCGTTCGCTTTTTTTGACGGAGTCATTTGAATAAGTGTTGTAGCCGCTCGGTAATTTACCCTTTTTCTCTTTTTGCGCTTGTCTGTCCTCATTATATGTTTTTTGAGAATTATTCATAAACGCTTCAAGTAAATCGTCGTAATCCTTATTTGCCACGAAACCGACCTCCCTGCCAAATTACAAAATACCAATGATATTATATATTAAATAATATAAAAAATAAAGTATTATTTTGAAATTAATTATGAATTTTCTTTCGGCTTTATCTTTTTTGCCCTTTTCTTGTTCATTTCTATGCTTCTTTGACTTACTTCGACGTCGTCATATTTTTTCTTTGCCCGAACGGTTGTCCAATAAATTTTGTTACAAACAGGACATTTTGTAGGACATCTGAACGATTTGTTTACACATTCAAAATTTTTAAGTCTTGTCATTTCTGCCGAACATTTCGGACAGGTCAGTTTAACATCATACACATTAAAAAGCTCTGTTTTCGGCTTTGTAATTATATATGGCTTATATATAAGTCGTTCAAAAAAATATTTGTCACAGTTCACCGTGTATGACAAAAGTTTATTTTTGTCATATACTTTTTTCAAACATTCTGCGGTAACATAGCAATCGGCAAGTGCACGGTGCAGCTTTTGGGTATCAATCTCCACTCCGAGTAAATCAGCGCATTTTGCAAGTGATATCTGATTTTTATCTTCCTTTTCTACAAATGCCATACAATATTTTTGAGCGTCACAGTATTTTGTTATAAAGCCTATTTCGGTTGTCAAACAAATAAGCTGATAATTCTCGGCAAGAACGTACAAATCCGAGTTGCTCCACGTCAGAAAAATATTGTCCTGATTTTGACACCATCTTGCAAAATCCTTTATAGCCTGCGTAAAAGGAATACCGTTTTCATTGAGCTGTTCATTTGTAATATTCGTTATATTTTTACACCTTGAAGATAGCTTCTTCGTGATTTTTGGCTTTATTAACTGCTTAAAGGTATCGACTACGTCAAATCTGTCGTTGAGCTTTATGGCGCCGATTTCTATAATTTCGTTCATAAAGCCTTTTTTAGCGTAGCTATAAGCATTGTTCCATTCTAAATCTAAAATAATATAGTTCAAATCTAATCCTCTTATCACAGAAAAAACAGCCTTGCATAACGCAAGGCTGTTACTTAATTGTTATACAAAAAGAAATACCAAAAATGCAGCCAAAACAAGTATAAAGAATACTACAATAAACCATTTTGTGATTCTTTCGAGCTTCTTTTCGTTGGTCATACCCTTGGACTTACCCGCAAAAGAATCGGTATTTCCGCCGATTACGCCGGAAAGATTAGAAGATCTGCCCTCCTGCATAAGTACGATAACAGTAATAACAATAGATGCAACGATAAGCACGCCGCCGAATAAGTAATGATACCAGAGCATATTATTCCCTCCACATAAATTTAGACTATTGCATTATATCACACAAAACAGTATAATGCAAGACTTTTTTTAAGCAAGCCGATAATCGAAAAATCTTGCCGTTATAACAGCTTTTCAAGACCGCTTTTGCTGTATTGCTTGCCGCTTCTTTTTTTCTCAAGCTGTGACATAAGCAATTCAACATTCTTTCTCGTCATTGGATAACAAACAAGCGCAATAATACAAATGCCTATTGCAACAGCAGGAAAAACAGTTGAAATATTTTCCATTCCGCCGACAATATGAGCGTCTTCAACTCTTACCATAAGCGATTCTTTGCCGGCGATATCCTGAGAAGAATCATATCCGTAAAGCGACAGGAACTGCCCTGCCAAAAGAATACCGAACGCCGAACCGAATTTTTGAACAAGCTGAGGAAGCGCAGTGACGATTGCCTCGTGTCTTACGCCCGACTTAAATTCGTCAAGTTCAACCAAATCGTAGCTCATAGAATAAAACAGCGTCCAAAAAGTACCGACTCCGATTCCAAGCAATACGGCAACAACTACTGCCATAATATGAAATCCTCCGACGGTTTTATCAAGACCGATAAATTTACAAATAACCAGACCGACAAGCGTTACGCTTAAGAATGTTAAGCAGGCAAATCTCCTGTCTTTTTTAATTGCTACCTTTTCGACAATCGGTACTACGATTACCATTGAGATAACAAGCGAAATAATAACGTAAACTATTCCCGTATCATATTCCATACCCACGCAATCAACAACCATATAAGTCAAATTAGATTGTATCATAGATGAGCCTGTAAGGAAGAAAAATACGAAAACAAGAAATATTTTCGCGGCTCTTGAACTGAAAACATTGAAAAACGCCCTAAATGTATCCTTTAACGAAGTATTGGAATTATCCTGTGTGACAGGTTTAGGGGTATAAACTCCTTTAAGTGACTTAACACAAATAAATCCGAAAATAACAGCCATAATGCTTATCAACGCCGCAATAACTGCATAAGAATTGCTTGCATATTTTTCGGTAAGAAGTATAGCAACAGTCGGTACAAGCGCAGGTAAAATATTGCCCAAGCCGACTGCAATTCCATTTACGAGAGAAGCGGCGGAACGAATACTTGTTCGCTCATCATAATCCTGCGTAAGCTCCGGAACTATTGCATAATACGGTATTGTGTACATAGTATAGAAGACCCATATACACATTGAAATTAAGGTATAAAGCATAACCTTTGCAAACTGTGTAGACAAACCGGCTCCGATTGAAGTCCATGCTAAAATGAACACCAATCCAAGGGGAACAAGCGACAACTTCATAATTTTTCGCTTATCAACGCCTCCTCTGTCGGTATAATTTCCGATAATAGGGTCAGTTATTGCGTCCCAAGCTATGGATATAAAAATCACAATAGAACTATATTTCGGGGATATGCCGACAATCTCGTTAAGAAAAGTAAGATAATATGTATAAAACATATTATATACAAGCGATTCAACAAAGATACCGAAAGCATAACCGGTCTTTCTTCTTTTTGTTAATACCTGTGACATACGATCACCTCAAGCAACATTAAAAACTAATTTGTGCCGCATTATCACCCGCACCCGGTAACGCACCTGCGGCAGGAAGATTTTTCGTTCTGAATCTCCAAGCCTTTTCAAATTCACCCTCAACGTAAGGATGCATTGACTCAACCTTATGATTCTTCTTTTGGGTCATAACGGAAACGCCAATAGTATCTTTTGATGTTTTCGGAGTTAACGCTCCCGTGTTCAAAATCAACATTCTGCCGGAGCTTGAGCACAGAACAAACTCTCCGTCTTGCTCAATATATTCACAGCAGGCAAGCGGTGATTTAAGCGAATAAGCCTTTAACAGCTTCTTTCTGTTTGTCTTCGTTTGGTAGGCAGTAATATCGACCTTTGCAACCTTTCCGTTTTCAAAAACAAACAACATATAACCAACGTATTCGTGAATAACACAGATGTATACTACTTTTTCATCAGGCTCCATTTCGAGCTTAACAGGAACATAAGCACCAAGCTGTGAAGCCTTTCCGTCTGGAAAATCATCAACCTTTGCCTTGTACACCTGTCCCTTGTCGGTAAATACAAGAAGCTCATCCTTGTTAGAGCACTCAAAGGTTTTATCAACCTCGTCGCCCTCCTTGACCTTTTGTTCACCGGACATACGGAGATTTGCGGTGCGGATTTTGTTAAGATAGCCCTCTTTTGTAATAAACAATGTAACGGGATAGTCGGGAATTTCAGCTTCAACCGCTGTATCAAATTCATCAACCTCATAAAGAATAGGAGATTTTCTTTCACCCGAATACTTATCCTTAACCTCGTTAAGTTCTTTTATGATTATTTTCTTTTGCTTATTCTTACTGTCAAGTATACCTTGCAGTTCTTCAATATCCTTAATTAAATCCTCGATATCCTTCGTGCGCTTGAGGATATATTCACGGTTAAGATGGCGTAGCTTAATCTCTGCAACATATTCGGCCTGTACCTTATCAATTCCGAAGCCTATCATCAAGTTTGGAACAACGTCGCTTTCGGCTTCTGTGTTGCGAATAATCTTAATTGCCTTGTCAATGTCGAGCAATATTTTTTCAAGACCTTGTAACAGGTGAAGCTTTTCCTGCTTTTTGCCGAGAGTAAACTGAGTTCTTCGTCTGATACATTCGAGCCTGAAATCAATCCATTCAAGCAGTATATCTCTTACACCCAATACTCTGGGATATCCTTTAATAAGAACATTAAAATTGCAGGCAAAGGAATCCTCAAGAGGGGTCATTTTGTAGAGCTTAGTCATAAGAGCGTCAGGGTCGACACCGCGCTTCAAATCAAGAGTAATACGAAGACCTTTCAGGTCTGTTTCGTCGCGAAGGTCGGAAAGCTCCTTTATTTTATTAGTTTTTACAAGCTCAACAATTTTGTCGATAATAGCTTCACAGGTAGTTGTAGGCGGAATTTCCGTAACATCTATACAGTTATACGCCTTATCATAGGTATACTTTGCCCTAACCTTAACCGAGCCTCGTCCTGTTTTATATATTCTATCCAGCTCGTCCTTATCATAAACAACGTAGCCGCCTCCTACAAAATCGGGAGCAGGCAGAGTTTCGGCAATATCATGGTCGGGGTTCTTAATAAGTGCAACGGTAGTATCACAGATTTCGCCCAAATTGAACGATACGATTGATGAAGCCATACCTACCGCGATACCTGTCGTAACGTTACAGAGTATTGACGGAAATGTTACAGGTAACAATGTCGGTTCTTTCATAGTGTTGTCGTAGTTGTCAACAAAATCAACCGTATCTTTATTGATATCCTCAAAAAGTTCCTTTGAAATAGGTGCTAACTTTGCTTCAGTATAACGTGATGCGGCATACATCATATTTTTGCTGTACGCTTTACCGAAATTGCCCTTTGACTCGACAAACGGATAAAGCAGGCTTTCGTTACCTCTTGCGAGCCTAATCATAGTCTCATAAATAGAAGCATCGCCGTGGGGATTTAACTGCATTGTACGTCCCACGATATTTGCACTTTTCACTGTGCCGCCCTGTAACAAGCCCATATTATACATTGTATATAGCAGCTTTCTGTGAGAGGGCTTAAAGCCGTCTATTTCTGGAATTGCACGTGACAGAATTACGCTCATGGCATACGGCATATAGTTTGATTTCAGTGTTTGAGTGATGCCCTCGTCCTTTACGGTTCCTGCACCCTGAATGTGAACATTGTCAGCAAGCGGGTTTTGTATTTCGTTTTCTATTTTCTTTTTTCTTGCCATTGTTCACACCTCCTTAGCTGACATCAGCCGCATCCAAATAAAGATGACCGTAATCTGCAATATATTCTTTTCTGCCCTCAAGATTATCTCCCAAAAGCAAGTCAAACATTTCGCTCGTTTCTCTCGCATCATCGGGAGTAACTCGAATCAATCTGCGGGTTGCAGGATTCATAGTAGTAAGCGACATCATATCCGCTTCGTTTTCACCGAGACCCTTTGAACGCTGAATTGTATATTTTTTGTCGCCGAGCTCTTTTTTTATTTCGTCCATTTCGATTTCATCGTAGGCAAAATAGGTTTGGTCCTTACAGGTAACCTCATACAAGGGAGATTCGGCAATATAAACCTTTCCTGCTTCAATGAGCTTGGGCATAAGTCTGTAAATCATAGTGAGAATAAGCGCGCGGATTTGGAAGCCGTCAACGTCGGCATCAGTACAAATCATAATCTTATTCCAACGAAGAGAGTCCATATCAAACATTGAAACGTCCTTCGCCGCCTTGCTCTTAACCTCAACTCCGCAACCTAAAACCTTAATCAAATCCGTGATAATATCGCTCTTGAAAATCTTATCATAATCGGATTTTAAGCAATTTAGTATCTTTCCTCGTACAGGCATCAGGGCTTGGAAATTTGCGTCTCTTGCCTGCTTGCAGGCACCGAGTGCAGAGTCACCCTCAACGATAAATATTTCACGTTCATTTACGTCTTTAGACCTGCAATCTACAAACTTTTGGATACGGTTTGTCATATCAACCTTTGTTTGCAGAGTCGTTTTGAGTGTTTTTCTCGTAGTTTCGGCTTTCACTCTTGAGCGCATATTGATAAGTACCTGATCGGCAATTTTATCTGCGTCTATTTTGTTTTCGATAAAATAAACCTCAAGCTGCTTTCTGAAAAAATCAGTCATTGCGTCTTGAATGAATTTATTTGTTATAGCCTTCTTCGTTTGGTTTTCATACGACGTTTGAGTAGAAAACGAGGAAACAACAAAGATTACACATTCCTCGACATCCTGTACAGTAATTTGAGAATCGGTTTTATTATATTTGTTTGTCTGTTTGAGATATGCGTTAATTTGGCTTACAAACGCACTCCTGAAAGCCTTTTCCGGAGCACCGCCGTGCTCCAAAAACGACGAATTATGATAATATTCTTTAAGCTGGTTATGAAGTGAAAAACAAAGTGCACACTTAATTTTCAGCTTGTAGTCATCTAAGTCCTCACGGTCACGACCTACACGCTCACATTCCCAGTATTGCGGTGTTGTAAAGCCTTTATCTCCTGCAATTTCGCTGACATAGTCCTTAATTCCGTTTTCATAGCAGTATTCCGTTGTTTCAAACTGAGACGACGTAATTTGATTTTTGAAAACAAATTTTATACCGTCGTTAACAACGGCTTGCTTTTTGAGGGTTTGAACATAAAACTCAACAGGCACGTTTATATCCGTAAATACTTGTAAATCGGGCTTCCACCTGATTTTTGTACCTGTGTCTCCGCGCTTTCCGTAAGGCTCCTTTTTAAGTCCTCCTACATTCTCTCCATGTTCAAAATGAAGATTATACTTGTATCCGCCTGCCTTTATCTCGGCGTCCATATATTCGGAAGCATACTGTGTTGCACAAAGTCCGAGACCGTTAAGACCGAGTGAAAACTCATAGTTGTCAGTGCCGTTGTCGTACTTACCGCCTGCATAAAGCTCACAGAACAGAAGCTCCCAGTTGTACTTATCCTCATTTTTATTATAATCAACAGGTATACCGCGCCCGAAATCCTGCACCTCTACAGAACCGTCAAGATATCTTGTTATGATAATTCTGTTTCCGTAGCCCTCTCTCGCTTCATCAATCGAGTTGGACATAATTTCAAATATCGAATGTTGACAGCCCTCGATACCGTCGGAGCCGAAAATAACCGCAGGTCTTTTTCTTACTCTGTCGGCGCCCTTTAAGGATTTGATACTGTCATTGCCGTATTCCTTTTTCTTTGCCAAAGCAATCCCTCCAAAACGAAGTTTACATAGATAATTAATTATACAATATATTGTGTGTAATTGTCAAGATTTACTATATACATTAATTTTCGGCATTTTTCATATAACAGCAATAATACCGTATTCAACTAAAAGCCGAATACGGTATTGAATTATTCTTTATATTTAAATGCAAGCTCTTACATTGCTTTCGCCGGTTGACAGATTAAATACGAGCGATTTTTCTATGCCGTTTTCTGTAAAATCGAGCTTGATTTCATCCTTTGCAACATACTGTGCAAGATTGATTTTATAATCCTTTTGAGTGAAAAATTCGTTTAAGTAAGCAATTTTTCTTTCGTCAAAATCCCCTGCGTTATCTGACACAAAAAGTACATTTCCGCAAACGGAATTAATCTTACCGTGAAGCAACTTTTGATTTTCGTTATAGCCGATGTTAATATCACGCAAAAAGAATACATCGGGATCATTACAAAACGCTCTGCCGTCAAGATGAGAACGGAAAACAGTGTTGATAATTGCGTTTTGTGAAGACGGAATTTCAGCGTTTATTTTAAGCAAATTCAAAAGTGAGTTTATACTTGTATTCTTAACGTCAAACTTCCAATCCTTATTTGCATCACAGCTTATTCTGCAAGCATCAAAAATTCCCATACAGGCACCGAGAGGTACGCCGCAGCCAAGTATCCATTTATCGCCGCACGCTTCACGAAGAAGGTCAACGCCGTCGCACATAATCTCGCCTCTTGTTTTGTTATTTCTCGGCTCAATGCACTGACTGTAAAGGAAATCGAGTTTAACCATATCATAGCCCCACTCATTAAGCACTACATCAAAAACATGCTTAATGTATTGCCTTGCTTCAGGATTATAAATATCGAGGGTATAAGCACCTCCCCAGCCTTGACAACCGAGCATTTTTTTGCCGTTTTTATTATGCTTAATTAGCCAATCGGGATGATTTTTGGCTATTTCGGAATCAACCTGAGCATTAAACGGAGCAAGCCAAATGCCTGCCTTATAGCCCTTTTTGTGAATTTTATCGGCAATGAATTTCATACCGTGAGGAAACTTTGATTTATCGGTCAACAGCCAATCACCGACAGCCTGCTGATATCCGTCGTCAACCTGAAAAATGCTGACATTATCCTTAACACGGTCAAGACCTTCAAGATCGCGAAGAATGATGTCCTCATTAATGTTTTGAAAATAATTATACCAAGACGTGTAACCTGACAAATGCTTGATTTTAGGCGTTTTACAGCCTACAAAATCATAGAAATATTTATCCATAACCTCATCAAAATAACCGCTGATTACAGCAATATCAAAAAGATCGTATTCTTCGCCGGCTTTCAACGACAGACCCTCAACATCCTTTTTTATGCAGAACACGCCGCCTGTCATATCAACATCAAAAATTGTAAAGCCTTTTCTTTCGCTTTTTGAACCATACAGCGTTATATTTCTGCTATCCTTTTTCCTGAAATAACAATAAGTGTAGGAATGAAAATGACCTACCTCACCGTAGTTTTCAAAATGATAGTCACCGGAAAGACCTGCAAAATGCTTTAATTGCGGATTTATCATAGCCGGTGCAATCAGACCGTTGAGCTTATCAAATTTTGAAAATTCTCTTGATGTAGTCCAAGCCTGATAACCGTTTGCAAAAAACAAATCATCATTTTCAAATCTCAAAAAATTCTTAAGCATTATTTTCGAAAATATAAAATTCTTTTTTGCTATCAAGGCTCCTTTTACAAATCCGTCTGTATTGTCAAGAGTCAGCTTAAAGCATTCGTTATCAAAAGAAACATATCCCCTGTTTTTGCCGTCAACGACGCATTCTGCATATAAACTAAACATAAATTCCTCCACAAGATATTACTATCAAAATTCTATCATACACGACTGAATAATTCAAGATATGTAAAAAAATATTAGCAAATTGCATTTGGTAAATATTTAGTTGTTGAAATTGAAGCCGAAATATGTTAAATTAAACTTATACATTATATACCGAGAGAGAGGTTGTAACTTAATGAAGAAAAAGAAGGCGTTGAAAAAGGGATTACGTCTTTATGAAGGCAAAGAGCTTTCAAAAAACTATCCCATTACAACAATCAAGGCTGACGAAATTATGGTCTTCCCCCTTTCCCAGCATATCGGCAAGCCGGCTAAGCCGACAGTTGAAGTCGGTCAGCGAGTGCTGAAGGGTCAGATTATTGCCGAAGCTGACGGATTTATCAGCTCCAATGTTCATTCAAGTGTATCGGGTACTGTTAAGGCTATCGAAAACAGACTCACCTTAAGCGGTGACAAAAAGCCGTCAATCGTAATTCAAAACGATTTTGAGAATGAAGAAATTGAGGGCTTGGGTGTAAAAACAGACCCGTCGTCGCTTACAAACGAAGAAATTATTGAAAAAATCAAAAACGCAGGTATTGTCGGATTAGGCGGAGCAGGCTTTCCTACCCACGTAAAGCTGTCTCCTAAAAATGCAAAAGAAATCGACACAATCATTGTTAACGGCTGTGAATGTGAGCCGTATTTGACTGTTGATTACAGAGTAATGCTTGAAAAGGGCGAGCAAATTGTTAAGGCTTTGAGAATGATATTAAAGCTATTCCCAAATGCAAGTGTTATCTTCGGTATTGAGGACAACAAAGCGGACAGCATCAAGGTAATCAAGGGCTTTATTTCAGATAATGACAAAATGGATATTTGCCCTCTTAAAACAAAATATCCTCAAGGCGGTGAAAGAAGTCTCATTTATGCTGTAACAGGAAGAAAGATTAACTCAAAAATGCTTCCTGCGGATGCAAAATGCCTCGTTCTTAATACTTCAACCTGTTATGCGATATATAATGCACTATTCGAGAATATTCCGCTTATTCACAGATATATGACTATCTCCGGTGACGGCGTTAATCAATGCAACAACTTTAAGGTACCGCTCGGTATGAGTCATAACAGTGTATTAACAGCTTGCGGCGGTCTTAAGGAAGACACGTGCAAAATCATCAGCGGCGGTCCTATGACGGGTACAGCGCTTAACACACTTGACATTCCGGTTGAAAAGACATCATCCTCAATTCTTGCCTTTACGGTTGATGATGTTGCTTCTATCAAGGAGTCAAATTGTATAAGATGCGGAAAATGCGTAAGCGTTTGTCCAGCCAATCTTGTTCCTCAAATGCTTTCAAAATCCGTTACTAATTCCGATTTTGAAAAGTTCGAGGCTTTGGGCGGAATGGAATGTGTTAAATGCGGTTGTTGCTCGTACATATGCCCTGCAAAAATTCCGCTTACTCACTTAATCACAATCGGCAAGGCTACTGTTAAGCAAGCTATTGACGAAAAAGCAGCAAAAGGAGGAGTGACAAATGTATAATGTATCTATTGCTCCTCATTTGAGAGCAGAAAATTCAACTAAATCAATAATGCGTGACGTCGCAATTGCAACATTGCCTATTCTGGCATTCGGCTTTTACAGATTCGGCTTACCGGCTGTTCTTGTAACATTGCTATGCGTTGCTTCAAGCGTATTATTCGAACTGTTATTCGAGCTGATAACAAAGAGAACTGTTACGATTTTCGACAATTCGGCATTAGTTACAGGCTTGATTCTCGCAATAAACCTACCTGCAAGTGTACCGTGGTATATTCCGGTGCTCGGAAGCGGATTTGCAATAGTAGTTGTTAAGCTCCTTTTCGGCGGTTTGGGACAAAACTTTATGAACCCGGCATTAGCCGCAAGATGCTTTTTGCTCATTTCGTTTGCATCAAAAATGAGCGACTTTGCGACGTACGGTGTATATAATGCAAATTTGAGCGAACTGTTCAAGGGCGGAAAAATAAAGCAATGCTTTACTCTTCTTGCAGGACAGAACACTTCATCGCTTGACGCAGTATCGGGCGCAACTCCTCTTGCATCTCTTGAAAGCGGTGCAGAGCTTGATTTAGTATCATTATTCTTTGGAATGCACGCCGGAACTATCGGTGAAGTAAGTGTTATTGCAATACTTATCGGCGCCGCATATTTACTTATCAAAAAGGTTATTTCAATAAGAATCCCAGCGTCCTACATTCTTTCAACAGTATTTTTCATTTCAATTATAAGACTTATTAAGGGTGACGCATTAAGTGTACAGTATCTTCTTTCGCAGGTTATGGCAGGCGGATTACTCGTAGGTGCTTTCTTTATGGCGACAGACTATGCGACAAGCCCTATAAATTCAAAGGGACAGATTCTTTACGGAATTGCTTTAGGCTTACTGACTGCTTTATTCAGAGTTGTCGGTTCATCGGCAGAGGGAGTTTCCTATGCGATAATTATCGGCAATCTTTTCGTACCTATTATAGAAAAGATTACTCTTCCGAAGCCTTTCGGCTCACATTCAAGAAAAGGAGGAGAAAGCAATGGCTGATAAAAAATCAAATACTATAATAAATACCATTATATTAACCGTCATTTCGGTTATTGCGGTTGCGCTTCTTGCGATAGTAAACCAGATAACCGCAGAGCCTATCGCGCAGGCTGAGGTAAATCAAAAGGCGCAGGTTTACAAGGTGGTATATTCGGATTGCGACAGCTTTTCGGAAATAGAAAATGCCGAGCAAATGATTACCGACTCCGATGCATTACTTAATGAAAAGGGTCTTGGCGGTTGCAAAATAATTGATGTTTTGGCAGCTAATGATGCCTCCGGCAAAACGGAGGGCTACATTGTTGCCGCTTCATCAAACGCAGGCTACGGCGGTGAAATTCAAATCGCTATCGGTATCAAGGATGGAAAGCTCACCGGCTTCTCATCAATCAGCAACAGCGAAACCGCAGGTCTCGGCTCAAAATGCTCCGAGCCGGAATTTACAGAACAATTCAAGGGTAAATCCGCTTCCCTGCTTACATTTACAAAGAGCGGCGCTTCTTCGGAAACAGAAATTGACGCAATCAGCGGCGCTACAATTACAACTAATGCGGTAACGCAGGCTGTAAATGCCGCAATACTTTTCTATCAGGAAAACTTCGGCGGAGGCGCACAGGAAATTGCAAAAGCAGATTTAACCGAGTTCTATAAAAAAGCGTATCCGGGTGGCGAAGAATTTTCCGATGTTGAAAATGCAAAAGATTTAATCGCTAATTCAAGTGCTCTTCTTGAAGAATATTCACTCACAGATTGCACTATTGAGGAAATCAAGGCTGTTAACGGCGGCGAAGGATACGTTATTTCAACAACCGCAACAGGCTTTGCAAAAACCTCTCCATTCCAAATTGCAATCGGTATCAAGGACGGAAAGCTGACAGGCTTTGCAGTTGTCAGCTCAATGGAAAGTCCGGGCTACGGTGCAAAAATGGAGGAAGATGCATTCACCTCTCAATTCGCAGGTAAAAGCGCGAGCGTACTGACACAAAAGGTTGGAGGTACTGCCGAAAACGAAATTGACGCAATCGCAGGCGCAACAATTACTTCGAGTGCGATTGCAAGAGCTGTCAACGCAGGAATAGTATTCTATCAAACTAATTTCGGCGACGCTTCACAGCTTGACAAACAAACGCTTGCTTCAAGCAGTGCAGACGCTACATCAGGCGCAACCGCACCCGCACAGGGCGGTCAACAAAACCAAAACCAAAATCAGCAAGGAAAGGAGTAATTTTATGAAAGCTTTATTAGAAAGATTATACAACGGTATCATAAAAGAAAATCCTACCTTTGTGCTGATGCTCGGTATGTGTCCGACACTCGCGGTTACATCAAGCGCACTAAACGGTTTAGGTATGGGCGTTGCGACTATGGCGGTATTGATTATGTCAAACCTGCTTATTTCGTTGCTTCGCAAGGTTATTCCGAACGGTGTAAGAGTTCCTGTTTACATCATAATCATTGCATCTTTTGTTACAATAGTTGAAATGCTTATGCACGCGTACGTTACTCCTCTTTACAACAGTCTTGGTATTTTCATTCCTCTTATTGTTGTAAACTGCATTATCTTGGGCAGAGCAGAATCATATGCATCAAAAAACAATGCTCTTCTTTCTATATTTGACGGTATCGGCGTAGGTTTGGGCTTTACCGTAGGACTTACTGCAATCGGTATCGTCAGAGAATTACTCGGAAGCGGCTGTGTATTCGGATTAAGAGTTCTTCCCGAAAGCTATGAACCTATTTCAATATTCATTCTTGCACCGGGCGCATTCTTCGTTCTTTCTATACTTTGCGCTGTTATGAACAAGGTTACAAAGGGTAAGAAAAAGGAAGCCAAAACGAAGTGCTCAGGCGACTGTGCAAATTGTGCTAACGCAGAAAAGGAGGGTAAATAATGGCAAGTAAATTATTTTTAGTACTTATTACAACAGCGCTTATAAACAATGTTGTACTCAGCCAATTTTTAGGTATTTGCCCATTTTTAGGCGTATCAAAGTCTACTAAAACCGCAGCAGGAATGGGCGGCGCAGTAGTGTTTGTAATTACTCTTTCATCACTCGTGTCGTCTATTTTGTACAAATTAGTTATTCAAAAGCTCAATCTTGAATATCTTAAAACGATAATATTTATTGTTGTTATTGCATTTTTAGTACAGCTTGTTGAAGTATTTTTGAAAAAAGCAGTCCCCTCTTTATATAAGAGTCTCGGAATTTATCTTCCGCTTATTACTACAAACTGCGCTGTTTTAGGTACTGCGCTTACAAACGTTCAGCAAGATAACGACATTTTGACAAGTGTTGTAACAGGCTTCGGTACTGCTGTCGGATTTACTATTGCAATAGTAATTATGGCAGGAGTTAGAGAAAAGACAGAAAACAACGATTATTTAGGTTGCTTTAAGGGTACGCCGGCGGTACTTATGACCGCTTGCCTGATGTCGATTGCTTTTTACGGCTTTAACGCATTTGCATAAGGAGGAATAGTTATGGATATTAAAGCTATACTTATCGCTGTTGGCGTAATTGCCGTTATAGGAATTATAATAGGTATTGTCTTGGGAATTGCCGAAAAGGTCTTCCATGTTGAAGTAAACGAAAAAGAAACCGCTGTAAGAGAAGTTTTACCGGGCAGTAATTGCGGCGGTTGCGGTTATGCCGGCTGTGACGCAATGGCTGCTGCTATTGCTAACGGTGAAGCTCCTGTTAACGGATGTCCCGTAGGCGGAAACGACGTTGCACAGAAAATTGCCGAAATTATGGGTCAGGAGGTTCAGGAAACCGAAAGAAAGGTTGCATATGTAAAATGTGACGGTAACGGCGAAAAGCGTACCGTAGACTATAACTACATAGGAATAGAATCCTGTATTGCCGCCGACCTGCTTCCGGGATCAAGCCCGTATTCGTGCAAATACGGTTGCCTGGGCTTTGGTTCATGTGCAAGAGTATGTCCGCAAAGAGCAATAAGAATTATCGACAAAAAAGCAGTTGTTGACGAAGAGCTTTGCATTGCCTGCGGAAGATGTATAAAAACCTGTCCTCATAACTTAATTGAACTTGTTCCCGCAAGCTCGAAATACAGAGTTCAATGCTCGTCGCACGTTTTCGGTAAAGATGTCAGAGACGCTTGTACGGCAGGATGCATTTCCTGTAAGATTTGTGAAAAGAACTGTCCGAACGATGCAATTCACGTTATAGACAATATTGCTAAGATTGATTACGACAAATGTACGCATTGCGGAATATGCGCTGCTAAATGTCCGAGAAAAATCATCAAAGAATATTGATACATTTTTGCCAATCATATTGACAAACGATAAATTTTATTTTAATATAGTGTAAAGTCATATTTTTAATAAAAGTAAAGGAGAGGAAATTATGACTAAAATGAAGAAGATTCTCGCATTGGGACTTGCAGGCGTTCTTGCTGTAGGATTTGCAGCTTGCAGTAACTCAGGTGCCGCTGACGAGAAGAAAGATGAAGCAGCAACTGCAAAGACAGGCTTCGCTGTAATCAGCCAAATCAAGGAAGACGAATACAATAAGTCGGCAACTGCACTTGAAATCGATTCAGTTGCAGCAGCAGTTCTTGTTGACGCTGATGGTAAGGTAATCGACGTTAAAATCGACGAGGCTCAAACAAAGCCGGATCTCACAAAGGATGCAGGTAATGTAGAAGACCTCAGAACAAAGCTTGCAAAGCAGGGCGACTACGGTATGAAGAATGCTTCCCCAATCCAGAAGGAATGGTTCGAGCAGGTTGCAGCTTTCGAGGCTTGGGCAAAGGGCAAGACAGCTGACGAAATCAAGGCAGGCGTTGATGAAACAGGCTACGCTACCGACGCTGACCTCAAGGCAGGTTGCACAATTTATGCAAACGGCTTTACATCAGTAGTTGCAAAGGCTATCGCACAGGCAACTGATTGCGGCGCAAAGGCAACAGATACCCTTAAGCTTTCTCTTGCAACATCAAAGTCTTATCAGTCAAACGAAACAAATCTTGAGTATGATACAGACTATGCAGCTGTAACACTCGATGCTCAGGGCAAAATCACATCTTGCATTATCGACGCTTCTCAGGCTAAGTGCTCAATCGAAAACGGCGAATTCACCGTTGCTAAGGGCGAATACAAGTCAAAGAAGGAGCTCAAGGAAGAGTACAATATGAAGGGTGCTTCTCCAATCGGCAAGGAATGGTATGAGCAGGCTGCTCACTTTGAGTCATGGGCTATCGGCAAGACTGCCGCAGAAGTTAAGGCTTGCATCGGCGACGATATGAAGCCGTCCGACGCTGACCTCGCAGCAGGCTGTACAATCACAATCAGCTCTATTGCTAACAACGTAGCAAACGCTGCAACACTCTAATTAATAATTAGAATACTTAGGGAGCCGCAAGGCTCCCTTTAATTTTCCTTTATTTATAAATAAAATTCGAATTATTTTATATTGATTATAATATTGATATCTGTTATAATTTTAATATGAAAAAAATAATATGCGCATTGCTTGCGCTGACGATTACGTTTTCGTTTAGCGCTTGTTCAACTCAAAAAACAGAATACGAAAAATATACTGCGAGTTTCTTAGATTTGTTTGACACCGCTTCGACTATCATCGCATACGATGTCAGTCAAGAGGCTTTTGACGAAAAGTACGAAAGGTTTTACAAAGAGCTCGAAAAATACGACCATCTTTACGATATTTACAGCGAATACGAGAATATAACAAATCTCTGTACTGTAAACAGGCTTGCGTCTAATGAGCCTGTCAAGGTTAGCGAAGAAATAATTGATTTATTACAATTCGGCAAAACAGTTTACTCTCAAAGTAAAGGCAAAACAAATATATGCTTCGGCACCGTGCTTGAACTATGGCACAACGAAAGAGAGCTTGCAAAGGATTATCCCGAACAGGCAAAGCTGCCGGATATTGACGAGCTGAAAAAAGCAAACGAGCATACGAATATTGATGATTTAATAATAGATGAAGAAAATTCCACCGTATACTTTAACGACAAAAATATGCACCTTGATGTAGGAGCAATTGCAAAAGGATTTGCCGTTGCAAGAGTAACTCAATTCGCAAAAGAAAATTTATGGGTAAGCGCCGCAATAAGTATAGGCGGTAACGTTACAACATACGGCTACAAAAACAATGACGGCACTACCCTTTGGAAAATAGGAATAGAAAGTCCTATGGAAAATGCAGAGGATTACAGCGAAACCGTAAGTATAACCGATTTGAGCGTTGTAACAAGCGGAGATTATCAACGGTATTTTTACGTAGGAGATAAAAAATACTGTCACATCATCAATCCCGATACTCTTATGCCGAGTGAATATATGGCGAGTGTTTCGGTATTATGTGAAGATTCGGGCTTAGGTGACGCTTTGTCCACTACCCTTTTCAATATGAGCATTGACGAGGGCAAGGAATATGTTGAAGCTCTTGACGGAGTTGAGGCTCTGTGGGTTGATAAACAATATAACAAAACCTATTCATCGGGTTTTGAAAAATTCATAAGCAAAGATTAGGAGAAAAGTTATGAAAAAGCAGGCACATTACAATCCAAATTCAAAAAAATGGATTATCTCATTTGTAATTATGATTATTGTCAGCGTTGGAGTCGTTTTGGGAACAATCGGAATTACAAACGCTATCGACAAAAAGAACAATACCCCGGTTGATACAGGCTTTACAATCAATATGACAACACCGATTGCCGTTAAAGACAACGAGTATAATGTTACAGGTGTTGAAAAAGCATTTGACACACAGGGTAATTTTGTTGCCTATGTAATTAAAACAAGTAATATCGGTTATAACGCAGAGGTTCCGATTGAGCTTGCAACTACTATTACAAAGGACGGTAAATATGTTTGCGGCATTGATATTATCAAGCAGGAGGAAACAGAATATCTCGGCGTTAGAATCCAGACGGATGAATTCAAAAATCAATTCAGCGGCAGAAAGCTCCCGGTTGCTTCTTCAAACTCAATTGAAAAAGGCTCAAAGATTGATATTTTATCAAAGAGCACAATTTCCTCCGAAGCGGTAATCAACGGCGTAAACAATTCAAGTAAATATTTACAGGAATTTTTAGCTGAATAATATGAAAAAATCAGATTTGATTGTTATAGGTGCCGTTGGTGTCATTGTCGGCATACTGTTAGTTTGTCTTTATGTATTCGGCGGCGAAAGCGGAAAATATGTTCAGGTTGAATCAAACGGAAATATTATCGAAACGCTCAAATTAGACGAAGATATTCAAAAGGAATACACCTTCAACGACGAAACAAACACATTAAAAATTGAAAACGGAAAAGCAACTGTAACAAACGCAAACTGTCCCGACGGTATATGCGTAAAACACAAAGCAATATATCGCAAGGGCGAGTCAATTATATGTTTGCCGCATAAATTAGTTATTACGATTATCGGTGACTCCCCTACCGATGACGAAATCGACGCAGTTGCATAATATAGTTATGAAAAAATCAAAAGCAAAGGATATTGCGTTTTACGGAATTATGATTGCACTTGCGTTCATATTCAGCTATCTTGAAAGCTTCATTCCCGTAAATGCATTAATACCGATACCCGGCGTAAAGCTCGGTCTTGCAAACATCGTAATACTGTTTGCGCTTTATACAAACTCAATAAAACAAGCAATCGTTATTGCAATTATACGCGTACTGCTTGCAGGCTTACTTTTCGGCAATCCAATGACAATCGCATACAGTCTTTGCGGATGTGCTTTAAGCCTTATGATAATGTGGGCAACTAAAAAAACAAGTCTTTCTATTATCGGCGTTAGTATGCTTGGCGGTATATTCCATAATATCGGACAGCTTATTATGGCGGTTATCCTTACGTCAACAATACAAATTGCATATTATATTCCGGTAATACTGATTTCCGGATTGGTAACCGGTCTTTTAATGGGCTTTGCGGCAAAGCTCGTTATCGAGAGAATAAACAAAATAAAAAAATAAATGGGCAGTTCAATATGAACTACCCATTTTTAATTCTAAAATAATTTTGATATGTAGCTTGGTTCATCAATGATAATGCTCGGATGCTCGGCAAAAAGAGTTTCAAAGCTACGATAGCCCCAAGAGCAACCGACAGCCTCTATGTCGGCATTTTTTGCAGTTCTCATATCAACCTCGCTGTCGCCGAAGAAAATCGTTTCAGACGGCTTGCAGCCAACACTTTTAATTGCTTGAAGTGTTGTAGTGGGGTCGGGCTTGACCGGAACGCCGTCAACGCACCCGATAATATAGTCGAAAAGGTCTTTTCCGAATATATGCTCAACCATTCCCCTCGCCGCAACATTCGGCTTGTTTGTTACAACGCAGAGCTTTATTCCCTTTTGCTTGAGTATATTAAGCTGTTCGCAAATTCCGTCGTAGGCATATGCATTATTCAGCTTCATACTGTCGTACAAAGGCTTAAATTCTTCATATCGTGCGTTAAGAGTTTCTTCATCAAGAGTATCGTCAAAAGCTCGTTTTACAAGTTTTTTTGCGCCGTTTCCGACAAATCTTGTATAATCTTCAATACTCCAGCTTTTTCCAAAATTATACTTCTTTAGCAAGGTTTCGCAAGCACCTGCCAAATCATCAATAGTGTTCACAAGCGTGCCGTCTAAATCAAATACGGCACATTTAATTTTACTCATACAAATCACTTAAATCCTGTTCTTTTTTCTTTCTGCGTTTATTGATATACGCAAACGCAAGCAAAACAACGCTCACACCGGCTACACAGCCCGAAGCAATATAAATTTTCTTTTCGTTTAGCTTATTGTTTACGCTAAGATTACCGCTTTTTACCTTTGACCAAAGATTATTTTGAAGCTCAAGAATATTCTGCGGCAAATTAAAGAAAACTTCGTTTTTAGGCTCTTCTTCAGGATAAACTGCTTCGTTTTCAAAGAGAGAGGACTCCTCGTTTTCCATTACTGTCGCATTAGCCGAAGCATAATAGATGTATTCCTCGTTTTCAAATGCAACCTCGGGTTCGAGCATAAAGTTTATAAATGCTTCTGCGCCTGCTTTATTCTGTGCACATTTAGGAATACAAAATGCGTCGTAAAAAGCGTTAACGCCCTCTTTTGGATAAACAAAGCCGAGGTCCTCATTGTTTTCGTTCATCAAAACATAGTCGCCCGCATAATAGGTTGCAAAAGCATATTCGCCTGACTCCATAAGATTAAACACCTCGTCCATTACATAAACGGGATTAACTGCATCCTTTTGCTTTGCCAAAAGCTCGGCGGCGTCAACCCAATCCTGTTCCGCGGTTGTGTTAAGGCTTTGACCGAGAACAAGCTGTGCTATTGCAAAGGAGTCACGGCTGTTATTAAACATCAAAACCTTATCCTTATATTGCTCATCCCACAAAACACTCCAGCTGTCAGGCTCCTCTTTAACAAGAGTTTTATTATATATCAAAATTGTATAGCCTGTATTAAAGCAAACGGAATATTTCTGTTCCGGGTCAAACGGAAGATTAAGACAATCTTCACGGATATACTGCATATTCGGTATATTATCGTAATCAAGCTCAAGGAGCATATCCTCCTCTATAAGGCGTTCTACCATATAATCCGACGGAACGATAACATCATACGAAACTCCACCGCCTGACAATTTTGAGTACATATTTTCGTTCGACTCAAAATTAGTATAATTTACCTTAATACCTGTTAGACGTTCAAATTCGGATATTACATCCATTGAACCTTCCGAGCCGTCAGAAATATACTCACCCCAGTTATAAACATTGAGTGTTGTTCCCTGCAAGCCTAAAGAGGCATAGTATTCGAGCTGTTCGTCAGAAAAATACTCGTCCTCTTCCCCATCGCTTGCAAATGCAGCGATACCGACAGTTGAAAAAATAAGTGAAAAGCACAAAAATGCACAAATAAATCTTCTAAACTTTATCATTTTTTCGCTTCCCTCCTCTCTGCTCTTGCCTGCGCAACATTCATAATTACAAGAAGCGCAAGTATAGCAAGAAACATCAATGCGGAAAGCGCAAACATATCCGGCTTAACTCTCTTTTTTGTTAAAGAAAATATATAAATCGGCAAGGTCTGGAACGACGGACCGTTTGTAAAATACGATATTATGAAATCGTCAAGAGAAAGCGTAAATGACATTACGCAGCCTGTAATAATACCGCTCATAATATCCGGCATAACAACCTTCATAAAAGCCTTAAACGGCTTACAGCCCAAGTCAACAGCTGCTTCATATACATTCATATCAAACTGTCGCAGCTTGGGAATAACATTAAGTATCACATACGGCAAACAAAACGTTATGTGTGCAATTAGCAAGGTAGAAAAGCCTAAAACCTCAGATTTATGAACGAGTGCTCCGGCAAATACAAATAAAAGCATCATTGAAATACCGGTTACTATTTCGGGATTCATCATCGGAATATTTGTTACACTCATCATACTGCGACGGTAAATCTTATTTTTTGAAAGGAACAATCCGACGCTTGCCATAATGCCCAAAACTGTTGAGCAAGCAGCCGTTGCCAGCGCAAGAACAACAGTATTTTTAAGTGACTGCATCGCCGCGGCGTCCTTAAACATTTCCTCCCACCAATGGAGTGAAAAGCCTTCCATAATATATGTTGAGCTTCCCGAATTAAAGGAAAAGACAATCATTACGGCAATAGGTGCATACAAAAACAGGAATATCAGCGCCATATATATGCGTGATATCGGAGATATCTTATTGCTCATATAACAACACCTCCGTCCTGAGTTCCGTCGTCAAAATAATTCATAACGCCGAGGCAAATGAAAATCAAAATCATAAGAACGAAGCTCAATGCCGCACCCAAATTATAATTGTTTGCGGACTGGAACTGACTTTCGATAACGTCACCGATAAGAACAATCTGACCGCCGCCGAGCTTTTGAGTAATATAAAATGTTGACACACACGGTACAAAAACCATTGTTATACCTGAAAGCAAGCCCGGAAGTGAAAGCGGCAAAATTACACGTCTGAATGTTGTCGCCTTGTTTGAGCCCAAATCATGAGCCGCCTCGACTAAGGAATAATCGAGCTTTGAAAGCACAGAATAAATCGGCAAAATCATATACGGTAAAAAGTTATATACCATACCGACAATAACGGCAAAGCCCGTATTAAGCATATGAAGCGGTTGCGCAACTAAGCCCTCGTCTGTTTCAACCATTTTCAACAGGTGTAGCGATTCAAGCAAATGATTGATAACGCCGCTATCACCCATAATGGTCATAAGACTGTATGTCCTAATTAGGAAATTCATCCACATAGGAAGCATTATGAGAAGTACCATTGTGCGCTGTATATTCGACGAATGCTTACTCAAAGCAAAAGCAAAGGGATATCCTATTAAAAGGCATATCAGCGTTGCACATATTCCGTAAAGAACGGACAAAAGCAAAGTCGGAATATAGTTTTTTATCTCAACTATGTTATTAAATGTAAACGCTCCGGTTTTATCGGTAAAGGCGTAGTAAGCCACCATTACAAGCGGTACAATAATAAACATCACCGACCACACAAAATAGGGCTTATCAAGAAGTTTGCGAGCAATATTATTCGTCATTCTCTTCTTCCTCCCAATTATAAGACGCATCAGAAATATGGTCCATTTCATCGGAAAATGAGGAATAGTCGCCAAATTCACCCGAATACTCGCTTCTTTTCATAATATGAATAGCGTCAGGCTCTATATACATACCTATAACGTCGTCAACCTTAACGTCGTCACGGGTTGTCTGTATCATCCAAATAAAGCCCCCTACGTCAACAAGAATTTCAAAATGAACACCCTTAAAGGTTACGCTTGTTACCTTACCGGTCAGCGATGCGCTTGCACCGGGTTTTACAATTTGAATATCCTCGGGTCTGACAACTGCTTCAACAAATTCATTTTTGTCGAAGCCCTTATCAAGACACTTGAATTTTACTCCGCCGAAGGTAACGGTATAGTCGTCAAGCATTATAGCATCAACTATATTAGACTCGCCTATAAAGTCGGCAACAAACGCATTTACAGGCTCGTTATAAATATCCTCAGGAGTTCCTATTTGCTGGATTTTACCCTTGTCCATTACGACAACGGTATCGCTCATTGAAAGAGCTTCTTCCTGATCGTGAGTAACATATACAAAGGTAATACCAAGTTCTTGCTGAATATTTTTCAGCTCTCGCTGCATATCCTTTCTAAGTTTCAAATCAAGCGCTCCCAGCGGCTCGTCTAAAAGCAAAACGTGAGGATTATTTGCAAGTGCTCTTGCAATTGCAACTCTCTGCTGTTGACCGCCGGAAAGTGAATTGATTGGTCGCTTTTCAAAGCCTTTGAGATTTACAAGACTAAGCATATCTGCGACAATTTTTCTCACTTCGCTTTTACTCTTTTTTTGAAGCTGGGGTCCGAAAGCAATATTCTCATATACATTGAGATGAGAAAAAAGAGCATAACGCTGGAAGATAGTATTGACCTTGCGTTTATGAGGAGGTAAATCATTAATTCGCTTACCCTCAAAAATAATGTCTCCGCTATCCGGTTTTACAAAACCTGCAATGGCGCGCAAAGTTGTAGTCTTTCCGCAGCCCGACGGTCCTAACAACGTTATAAACTCTTTTTCGTTTATATACAAATTCAAATTTTCCAATACGGTATTATCGCCGTAGCTAACCGTAACATCCTTCAAGTCAATAATCTTCTTCAATTATGCACTTCCTCTTTATTGCAGGCGTTAGTAAGAAGACGGCAAATGCCAAAACTAACCCCCTCACGATTTACAGTAATATTGTTTTGACTGCATTAAGATAAATATATAATTTTTGTTAACGAATGTCAATAAATATATACAATTTAATTTTAATTTTATAATAATAATTTTGGTTGAATACCGTTTGAAGCACTCTTTATCGTTTTCTCAATAAGACTAAAATCACATACTATACTTTTCGGCTTCTTGCTCGGTGAGTCCATTTTCATCGGTACAAAATAGTAATTTCTCATATTCAGCAAAAGTCCGATATTCTTTGCGCTTGATGAAAGTGCGTCATTTGTTGAAACTCCGATAACAACCGCTCTTTCATTTCTCAAATGAGATTTTACCGCCATTGTTACAGGGGTGTCGTTTATACCGTTGGCAAGCTTTGCAAGAGTATTCGAGGTACAGGGTGCAACGATTAATATATCAAACATTTTTTTAGGACCAATCGGCTCTGCTTTTTCAATAGTGTGTATTATTTCATTATTACAAATCTGTTTAATTCTATTATTAATGTCACTCGCTTTTCCGAAACGTGTATCAATAGAATATGCGTTATATGACATTATTGGAGTAACTTCATATCCGACTTCAACAAGATTTTTCAAAGCGATAATACTTTTATCAAAGGTGCAAAACGACCCTGTCAGGCAATAACCTATTTTCATTTTCCGACTAATCCTCCTTTAATCATACTAATTACAGCCTTGCCTACAACCTCACCGGCAGTTTTCGGTGAAAATCGTGCAGGCAATCCCCTCGCTTCAATCAAGTTTACGCCGAGTGCACGGGCAAACATTTTGTCAACTCCTCCCGGAAACGAAGCAAGGTCAATCAATAGGCAATCCTCTTTTAAGGCTCGAAGCTCATATTCATTTATTACAGGGTGCGCTACGGTATTAAAAACAAAATCGTATTCATTTTTCAACTTCAAATCTTCAAATGAAATCGTATTAAAGCCCTGAAGACTTGCCGAAAGAAGCTGTGTTTCATTTCTTGCGCAAACGGTAATTCTTTTTGAAAACGGCAATAGAAAAGAGCACAGTGCTTTTGCAATTCTTCCGTAGCCTAAAATAAGAATATTTGAATTGACAAGCGAGCCGTTGCTTTCATTAACTGCAAGTGCGAGTGCACCCTCGGCTGTTAAATATGCGTTTTCAAGCGCAAAATCCTCAAGCTTTGTATAGTCATAAACATTATTTGCGCAAACGTTTCCTGCAAAAACAGGCTTTGAAGAATAGTTCAAAAAATCCTTTGGATTAATTCCCATCAAAATAAAATCGGCTTTTTCGGGCGTTTTTGCACAAATGTATCCGTTTTTTTCAAGGTATGCCTTTGCGTAATGCAAACGTTTATCATTATCTTCAACCGTATAAAAATAAGTCATAAAAATTCACCCTTTACATTTTATGAAATAAAACAAAAAGGGTGTTTATTTTTGAAGTTAATCGTAGTATAATATAAATGATTTTATTAATGAAAGAGGTAGAAACCTTGAAAAATATAGATACGCTGCTAAAAGAAAGCAAAAAAATTCACTTCATCGGAATCGGCGGTGCAGGAATGTGCCCCATTGCCGAAATTCTCTTGTCACTCGGATACACGATTACAGGCTCCGACAACAACGACACTGAAACCTTTCGCCGAATAGAAAAAGAAGGAGCAACGGTTTTCCTCGGTCAAAAGGCTTCTAACATCAGCGACGACACACAGCTTGTTATTTATACAAACGCAATCTTAAAAGGCAATGAAGAGTTGGAATATGCAAAAGCAAATTTCCCATGCTTTGAAAGAGCGGAGATTTTGGGTGCGCTGAGCCGTCTTTTTACAAACTGTATCGGCGTTTGCGGAACTCACGGAAAGACTACAACCTCGTCGATGATTACTCAAATTCTAATGCAGGCAGGACTTGACCCGTCAGCAGTAATCGGCGGTAAGCTGCCGCTTATTAACGCATACGGAAGATACGGTCACAGTCAAAATTTTGTTTGCGAAAGCTGTGAGTTTAACAACACCTTTTTGCATATGAATCCCGATATTGCCGTTATTCTTAATATTGACGAAGACCACTTGGACTTCTTCGGTAATTTGGACAACATAAAAAAGTCGTTTAGAGAATTTGCAGACAAAACCGTTAATACAATAATATATAACGGTGATGACGAAAACACAGTTGATACTCTTAAAGGCATATCGGGTAAAAAGCTCATATCAATAGGCAGAAATGATAATAACGAATGGGTTGCGAAAAATATTGACGTGCCCGGCGGATTCCACAGCGAATATGATATTTTTCATAACGGAGAATTTGTTTGTCACACTGTGCTGAGTGTTCCCGGTGAACATAATATTCTAAACTCACTATGTGCATTTGTAGCTTCTTTTGAAAGCGGTGCTGATATTGAAAGCATATTACAGGGCTTAAAGGATTTCGGAGGTGCTTCAAGACGCTTTGAAAAGCTCGGAACATACTGCGGCGTTACATTTGCAGACGATTATGCGCATCACCCTGCCGAAATAAAGGTAACGCTTGAAGCGGCAAAAAAGATGGGTTACAAGAGAGTTTGGGCAGTTCATCAGCCGTTTACGTTTACAAGAACAAGTCTGCTTTTGGACGATTTTGCCGAGGTTTTACAGATTGCCGACAGGTGCGTAATAAGTGAAATTATGGGAAGCCGCGAGGTAAATACAATAGGCATAAAAGCAACTGACTTGAGTAAAAAGGTGCCAAACTCTGTTCAGCTTGACACCTTTGATGAAATATGCGAATATGTTTGCAACAACGTTCAAGACGGCGATTTGGTCATTACACTCGGCTGCGGTGACGTTTACAAGGTTGCAAGAATGATGTGCTCCAAAATGAAAGAAAGAGAGAAACAACTCAATGCTTGAATTTAAGACCTTTAACAAGGCGTGCGATGATTCAAAATACATTAGGTTTTGCGTGTTTTGTGACGAACAAGGCGTAAAGAAGAACCACGAAATTGATAATCTTGACGACAACATACAGGTTTTTCATATCGTGGCATATGAAAATTCAAAGCCTGTTGCAACTTGCCGTTTTTATCAAGAAGACGGAGATATGTGGCACGCAGGAAGAATAGCAGTATTAAAGGAGCACCGTAAAAAAGGCTACGGTAGAGCTGTTTTGGAGCAAGCCGAAAAAGAAATGAAAATGCACGGCGCAAAATCGGTTTTTATATCCGCCCAAACACAGGCACAAAAATTTTACGAAGCGCTCGGCTACAAGGCTTACGGTGATATATATCCTGAAGAGGATATTCCTCACATTGCAATGAAAAAATTTTTATGAGTCATAATACTTTTTAATTAAGTCGTAATCCTCTGTATTGAGGGTTACGGCATTTTCTTTTATTAAGCAATCAAGCATCAGAACATCAATAAGATTAGGATTTTTTACATAAACAATGCCGTTTTCATATCCGCTTATATTTTCCTCACCACCGAGATACTTTGTAAGCTGACGAACGCTTTTCGGCAAAATTCTGTGATTTTCTAAATCATATTTCGACAAAACAAGCACAGCAGCAAAATACATAAGAATGCTTGATAGTGCACCTATTAATAAGAAATATATAGGTTTATCAATATATTTAATCATTTCAAACAACGAAGCGCTTGTTTCAAAACCTACCCTAATATCTATTAGTGAACAAACAAAGCTGTCTATCCCTAAACACATAAGATACGCAAGATATATAAATGGATTGTAAAAAATCAGGAATAAGCAAAAAGCAAGATTGTTACCTACCATTAAGCAAAGCACAAACGCCGAAATAAAAGAAAATAAATATTTATCACGCACCCTTGAAAAAAGCGCTGTAAACAGTCCAATGCTCAAAAAAATATTTGCAAAATACCTGCCTGTCATATATAAAGCCGTACCGGAAGCGGGATTATCTTTATCTGCTTTGAAAATTTCAATTACTCCACTGTATAGCTTATTATCAATCATCAATGCGCCTGCATAATCTTTTATATAAAACAAGTCTGAAAATGCATTACCGAAAAGCAATGAATAAGCGTCATTAATTATTGCAAAAACAAAGGAATTTCCTTGAGATGCATTGGCTAAAAATCTTGTTATATTTAAGCACGGGTCATAAAGCAATCCGAAAATTACTCCAAGTGTTACGCAAACTCCGACAGAAATATAAAAAACATTTTCAAAGCTGTAATCCCTGCAAAATTTAGAAAGTAATACAGCAGCAACAACAGATAAAAACAGACTGAAAGCCTCGCCGCACATAAAATAATAAAATCCATTCAAACATAAAATACCGCACGTTAAGCTTATTGTCTTTTTTGAATTGCAAAATACATTTGCTCCGATAAAACCGCTTGACAGCACGCTCCATATTATTGACAAAACAACAAGACTATCCCCTTTTTGAACATCAAAAAGTGACAGAAAGAAAATAATAAATATTAAAATTGAAAAAAATCCTATCGGGTAATTTAAGTTTGGAATAATCCTATTTTCATTATTAGCAGTCATAATGATATTTTTTGCAATTATGACAAATTTTATACAACTTTTTTTCGACAAAAATTACATTTTTGAATATTATATAACAGATGATTAAAACAAGAAAAAAGAGGTAAAAATATATATGAAACAATTTTACAAAGGGTGAAAGAAATGACAATTAAACGCGGTGATATTTACTATGCCGATTTAAGCCCCGTAATAGGGAGCGAGCAGGGCGGCGTTCGTCCTGTATTAATCGTACAAAACGACATAGGAAATAAATATTCTCCAACGGTTATTGCTGCGGCTATCACAAGTCAGCAGGGCAAAACAAATTTACCTACTCATATAGAAGTAAACGCAGGAGACTGCGGACTTGCAAAGGATAGCGTTGTACTTCTCGAACAGGTGCGAACGATAGACAAACGAAGACTAAAGGAGAAAATGGGCACCTTACCGAGCAGCGATATGACTAAAATTAATAATGCAATCTCCATTTCCATGGGATTATAAATTAATTAACGAGGCTGATTAAAAGTATCAGCCTCGTTTGTCATATCAAATCATATCATTAAAAATTATCATAAAAATCAGTTGTGTAAACGTTGAATCCATAGAAATTATTTACGATTTGAAGCATATCGTCGCTCGCATTATTCTTCATAAAATATGCATAATCCTTGGCGTTAATCTTTCCATCCTTAACGCCGTCACAGGCAACAATTGCAATAGTTCCGATATCGGCTCCTGCGTTTGTAATATCAATATTTCTTGTTATACCGTGAGAATAAGTTATCACAGCAGTATTAACCGAATTATCCGAAATACTAATCGTAAAGCAACCGTTACTGTCAGTAGTTGCAGAATCGTTACCTATTGTAACAACTGCATTTTCGACACCTATTTCTCCGTAATCAGCATCCGGTGAAATCATTGCAACAATTCTGCCGCATACTGTATCAAGAGCTTTAACGGTAACGCTTGTCGAAGCCTGAGCGCCACCGTCATACGCATAGAAAATAATTTCACAGCTTCCCTTGCCCTTTGGCGTAACCGTTCCGACGTTGTTTACACTTGCAACATTTTCGTTAGTGCTTACAAAAAATCCGGATTTGATATTAGGTGTAGAAATCAACGTTGAGCCCTTGTACGAAGCAGAGATATTTGCACTCGGCGACGACGGAGTATCAAAGCTCAACGAAGTCGGACTTACGCTGACGGATTGTACTTGAACCTTTGCAAATGACGGGTAAATTACGTCTTTATAAATCTTTCCTGAATAGTTATCCTGAATACTTACAACTACTTTACCGTAAGCAGGATTGTTTGAAGACGGCTTAACGGTATTAGAAGAAATACTCAAATTGTTATTAACATCCTCAATACTGTATCCTATTATAGTGTAATCTGCATTTTCGGGATATACATTAACTCCGAAGGAAGCGCTGTAATTAGTATACTTTCCGAGACTTGAAACACTTACCTGTGCAAAATCGGTTTCAACGCCGTCATAGGTGATAGCTACCCTTGTAATATAAGGAATCTCAACGAACTTCGCAATAAGCGACACAGCCTTTTCAGCATTGAAAGTATATACAGACTCCGAGCTTATCTTTTCTCCGTTTTCATACCAACCGTCAAACATATAATCTTTATCTGCAACAGCCTTAAGAGTAACGGCTTCCCCTCTCATAATCTTTACATTAGATACGTCTTCGCCGTTTATACTTACATTTCCGTTATCACCGCTTACAGCGTTAACACTAACAAGATCTCGTAATACAAGAGTAGACATAACCTCATTTAGAGAGGATGTTGCCAAATCGACGTCATCTTGAGTAGCATATTCGGTACTGTAAATTTGAGTTACGTAATCAATCACAGGCGGCAAGGAGGAGAAAGTCTCTTCGGTATAATCCTCACCGTTAAGTGAATTTGCAACATCGAGAGCCTGCAAAAGAGCCGATTTATCCGCATAAACCTTGATACTAAACGTACAGGAATAATCACCGTCATATGAATAAAACGTAGCATAAGTTGAACCGATTGCTTTAGGAATAACGATTACATAGCTTCCGTTATCGCCGATTACAGTCGAAGCGCTTGCAATATCGTTGTTTTCAACAACAACATATCCCCTTCTTACAGACGCATTGTAAATCACAGAAGATGAACTGTATTCAATGTCAACATTCTGACCCGCTGAATTTTCGCCGTTAAATATCAGTTCGTTAGTCGAAGCCTTAACACCTGTAACGTGATATTTTGAAAACGCGAGCGAAACGCTGTCAGTAAACACCTTACCCGAATTCAAATCTGTTATACTTACATAAACGGTACCGTATGCAATTTCGTTTTCCGTCGGGTGAATGGTGGTTGAATCAAGAGTTAAGTTGTAGCAATCCGTGCCAAGATAATATCTTACAAAATAGCCTGTCGGATTAGACGGATTTACAATATAACCTATTTCGGCTGACTGCTTTGAATAATTCGCAACAGTACCGACATTCAAATGCTTACGCTCTACACTTTCTCCGTTTACGGTTATCTCTACACTTTGAACATAAACAATAGGAGTAAATTTTGCAGTAAGAGAAACAAATCCGTCAACAGATACTGTATAATCGGGATTAACAGTAATCAAACTACCGTCTTGATTATACCAGCCCTCAAATTGATTATCATCATCAGGTTGAGCCGAAAGCTCAATTGCTTCACCGTTTTTAACAGACAATACCGTATTTTGAGAAATAACATCTTCACCGTAGTAAATGTAACCATTGCCCTCGATATTAATCGAAAGGTCAACCATATCCATCTTTACAAGAGAATTAAGTGCAACCTCTAAATTTTCTGCGGCAATATCAACATCCTGCTGAGAAGCGTATTCTAACGAATATATTTCATTCGCATAGCTTAATGCTTCCTGCATTGAAGCATAGCTTTCGGGTGTGAAATTCTTTTCAACCACGCTGTTTGCTTGATTAATCAGTGTTGATAAAACAGATTTATCGGCATATACCTTTACCTCAACAAACGCCCTATGACCGCCGTCGAAGCTGATAAACTCAACAGTCGTGTTGCCTATTGAAGCAGGCGTTACAACACCGTTTGAATCAACCTGCGCAATCGACGCATCGTGAGAAACAAACATACCTTTTTTAAGAGATGCAGACGAGCTGTCAGACGAATTATATGTTATTGAAACGGTTTGTGCATCTGAATTTTCGCCATTAAAAACAAGTGAGCTTACATTTGCCGAAACAGATCCAATCGGGTGCTTCGCAAAAGCTATATAAACGCTGTCGGTAAACTGTGCACCGGTTATTGTATTTGTTACAGTAACAGTCAATAAAGCGTAGCAAGCATTATTTGAAGACGGTGAAACTGTGTCGGAACTGATTTTCAAATCACCGTTTGAAAGCGAATATTCAGCGGTATAGAAATTTGCGTCAGCAGGTGTTACAGAATACGAAATCTTTACAGACTGGCTCGTATACGTTGACAAAGTTGCTACGTCCTTTGTATAAAACTCGGTATCCTGTCCATTAACAAAAACTTTTACGCCTGTAACGGAATTAACCTTTTCAAATACCGCCTTAAAATGAGCAGAATAATCAATCGTGAAAATTTCTGTTGCATTAGTTGACAAAGTATTTCCGTTATTGTCAACCCACTTTACGAAGTGATATCCGTCATCAGCAACGGCACTAACGCTCAAGCCGTTTTCAATAAGAACACGAACTTGATTATTATCGCCTGTATATTCCACGTTATCGTAAACTACCTTACCGCCCTCACCTGCCGAAAGATATACATTGGCATACGGATTTTTCTCAAGCTTACCGAGTGCGTCATTGAGCGACTGTGCGGCGGCATTGATTTCATCCTGCGTTGAGTCCTCGTTTTCAAATATCTGTTTAGCGGTTACAAGCGACTCCATAACAACGGCATAAGTATCTTCAGTATAAAATTCTTCAACAAGACTTTCAGCCGTGTTAATTGCGGCTTCAAGCACTTTCTTGTTTGTTGTAACGCTGACGCTCGTTTGAGCAGTATAACCGCCGTCATACGAATAGAAGGTTATGACACAGCTTCCCTTGTTTACAGGTAAAACGGTACCGTTTGAATCAACTGTTGCAACGCTTTCATCACTTGAAACAAAGAATCCGTGCTTAATAGAAGCAGAGGTTACCGAAGATGAAGTGTTATATTTTGGAGTAATTATTGCACTTGGGGTTTCAGCAAATTCTCCAACGCCGACAAAATTCAGCGTTGTCGGTGAAACAGAAACACTTGTAACCTGATGTTTTGCAAAAGCAACATATAATTCTTTAGTAAAAACGTTGTAATTCTTGGGGTCAGTTACGCTTACCGTTATTTTGCCCCAGCCCGCGTCTGATGAGGAAACAGGCTTTACAACACCGTGAGAGTCAACAACAATTTTTGAAGTGTCACTTGAAGTAAATACAACCTCATAATCCTCTGCTTCAAACGGATATACAGTCGGAACAATCGTAGTTGAATAATTAGTGTAGTTCGACAAAGCAGAAACGGAAATCGTTGCAAAACCGTTACCGTCAGCATCGTCGGCACAGTATATTTCAAGCGCTTCAAGCGGCATATATCTAACAAGACCGTTAAACGCATTACGAAGCTCGACAGTAAGGTCGTCTACCTCTTGTTGTGAATTAAACAGATTTCCTGCGATTTTTGTTACTGCCTCTTGATACAAGGCATCAAACACATTCCAGCTTGCAACAGACCAATCGTATGGGTCAAGATTTTCGTAATCACATTCTGCAATTGCTTTTTTAAGCTCGGTGTAATTCGGTAAAACTCTGACAGTAACCGTATCGGAAATCTCGCCGAATACGGAGGTTGCAGTTACGTCAACATATCCAACCTCTATTCCCTTGAATATACCGGCATCCGTTATTGTGCCGTACCTTTCGTCGGAAACACTCCACTCAACATCCTCAAAACCTTGATCCTTCCATGAGCCTGTTTGACTTAAATAAACAAGCGCATTGAAATTAACAGTATCACCTGCCGTTATAAGATACGTTCCGTCCTCTTGAAGATAAAGCTCGTCTTCTGCCGAAGTAATTGTTACGTCAACGACGGAAATATTGGCAAAAGCGACTGTTGCCCACGCTTCAAAGCCGCCTGTTTGAGTAGTTACCTTAACATTTGCAAAACAAGATGTATTTCCGATTGCATACGCATACACGGTAGCCATACCGTTTTCATCGCACGTAACGGTCGCACTTGCGTATTTTGCTCTTCGTTCCTTTGTAAGTGCGGCGCTCGTGTATTGAGAGGTGGTAAGCGGAATAGCGGACAAAATGACACTTTCGGTATCATCGCTTGTAAAGGTAAGCTCGTTAAACGAAGCGTCAGCAGGCAAAATATTTGCATACATTTCGCAAACGCTTCCTCTGATACCGGTTGATACTGCACCGCTGTTGACCTTGAGCCAGAAATGCTTTTTTGTAAACTCAACGCCGGTCGTTTGAATACCCGACATAATCTGCTTCGTAGCGACTGCGCCGTTTGCTTCGACAACAACAAGCTGATTTACCGTACACCCTGTTGCATATAAAACGCCGTCGGCAGTAACATAGCTGTAACCGTCCGGAGTATATGCAGGCTGATCCGCAGTAGCAAGATTATATGTGCCGTCATCGTTAAGCCAGCCGTAGGAAAGGCTTGCAGATAGTCGCTTCGGGTACGTTGCTGCGTTAACGTTGACAAGCTCGTCAATCGGTAAATATTCATCACACCCGATTTTTATGTAAACAACCTTTTTATTACTCTTGCCGTAAATCGAAAGCTGTGTTTTTACAGTCAAGCCCTCCATATTTACAACAAGATTTGTCTTGTTCGGAGTAACGTAGTTGTTGTTCCATGTCGAACCGTCGATACCTAAAACGGTAAGACCGTTTTTCTCGGTTTGTACGGCGTATTCCTCATTTTCAATACTTACCTTATAATCGTGTGCAACAGCACCCTTTGGCATAACGTTTACAATAGAAAATTCAGAGGTCTCGCCCTCAGTAATATCCGTAGTACCGGCAACCTCAAAGGATTCAATCGGTATTGCACCGGGAGATACAATTTCGATAGTAACAGAGTCCTGATAAATCACATACAAAATAAAGTTAACAAGCGGTGTAAGATTCTCCTGGCTAAACTCAATAACACCGTTTACATCAACACCACTTTCAAGTACGGCATTGATAATCGCCAAAAGAGTTGAATAATCGTCGGAATCCGACTTAATTCCGAGAATGAGAAGAATAGCCTTGGCGATAGATTCGTTGTCGGCAAGCTCACCTGCGGCGGCAAGCGCATTGAATGCGTCGGTCAGCTTTTGCGTCATACCCTCTACGTCGGGCGAAACCTTAACCTGGACGGTTCCCTCCTTGAGTGCAGTAAAATGACCGTTTTCGTCAACAGTCGCAAGCTCGCTTGCTAAAATTCCGAGCTCGCCCGTTACAGTCCAGGTACAGGTATAATGAGTACGAACAGGAGTAATAATTCCTTCTAAATCCATTTCGTAGCCTACTGCAACCTTGCGCGGAATATCGTCGTAATTCTTTATAAAAGCCGCGTTGGGAATAACGTCCGACAAAAGCGCATCACTCTTTAAGACAAGAACTCTCACCGTATCGGCGGCAACAGCGTTACCCTCACTGTCCTTTAGTGTTGCAGTGATGCCGACGTCGTATTTGTCGAGATATGCCTTTAATGAGGCGGTGAGCTGCTCCTCGTATTCGGAAAGACCCATTGTTGCAAGCAAGCCCGACAAAATCTTCGTTACATCCTCTGTGTCCAAATCGTCAATATCATAAGCGCCGTTTTCAAGCATATTAAGTATTGCGTTTGCAAGCGACTCGCCGACAACAGGAATAGTGCCGACCTCGTTTTTTATCCAATTACGGATTGCTTCGCCCTTTGTTGCGTCGTAACCGTGAACATTACCGTCGTTATTTTCGCAAAATGCAAGATATCTCGCATCGGACGTCCAATCAACAGTATATCCCTCAAGACCAATTGGCATACCGGAAGTCGTCATATCCCAAACCGTGCCGTCGGAATAAACAAGACAGGCGTATAACTGTACATCATACTGCTCCATTACCTGAACCTGTTCGGTTACTTCAACAAATTCATTATTCGCATCGTAATAATAAATTTGCAAAGTGTAATCATTGCTGAAATCGGTTACCGCATATGCAAAAAACGAAAAACAGCTTGATGTCAAGGCTATAAGCACTGATAGCAATAAAGATATAAATTTCTTTTTCTTTTTCATAATCAGACCTCCGAGGGAATATTGCAACATTACAATATAAAGTAGTATTAAACCAACATAATTATAACATTTTGATTAATTAAAAAGCAATATGCTTATTACACATTTGTATATTTGTAATATTAAAAAACTAAAAGGCGATAAACGAACGGGATGTGGCACAAACGAAACGACTTCGTAAATATTAAGACTACCGTAGGGACGATTATCAATCGTCCGAAAAAATATAATCAAAAAACCACTTCTTTTATCTCTTCTCACTTACCTTTTCTCTGCGAGCGAAACGAGCTTTTATCCCCTCAGTCACTTCGTGCCAGCTCCCCTTAATGACATTAAAAGGGGAGCCTAATATTTCACGACGGACCGCTGTTTTAACCAACAAAGCCTCTCTTGTCAAAGAGAGGGGGACCGCTTGCGGTGGAGAGATTCAATTCATTATTATCAAAATCGGACGAGCAATGCTCGTCCCTACGAGATATCGCACAAACGAAAAGACTTCGTAAATGTTAAAACTACCGTAGGGACGATTATCAATCGTCCGAATGAATCCCTCAGTCACGCAGTGGCGTGACAGCTCCCTTTAACAAAGGAGCCTTTATTGGTTAAAACAGCGTTTCGTCTTGAAAAATATGCCTCCCTTGTCAAAGGGAGGTGGCTTTTTGCTTGCAAAAAGACGGAGGGATTCAATATCGCAACACCGAGGACGGTGTTCCCTACGAACTTTGAAATAACACACCGTAGGGAACGCTGTCCTCGGCGTTCCTCAAAATACAATCACCCAAACCTCATCTTGACGTAGGCAAACTTCACTTTGCACCTTGTGAAAAACTTCACTGTAAACAAAAAGGCTCTCGGCAAAATGCCGAGAGCAATTTTTTGTTTACAATGGGAAGTCGCCGTCTGCGCCGCCCTGTACTGTATTGTATGACCAACCGGTATTTATCTCGGTTTTGAATTCCTCGTAACCGCCCGATGATCCTGCTGTTGCAATATCCTGCGTTCTAAACATTACCACCTTAATCTCAGGTGCTTCAAATTTTGTCATTTATTTGTCCTCCCATTCGATTAAAGAAGATTCTGTGTTACAGATGTTGAATGAATTGTTTGAAGATTGTTGTCTGCGTCCATGTATGTCAGGTATGCAACGCCTTCAACAGAAGTTACTGTTGATGTCTTATCCATCGATACCTTAACGCAATACTCGCCTCTTGCGGAAGCTGCTTCAGCCTTTATCTTTATGCTCTTTCCTGTTGATGATGTTGCAGTCAAGCCGTACTCAACTACTGTGCAACCCGCAGGTAAGAAGAACTTACAGTTGAATGCAGCAGTCTTCTTAGTATCTGTTGAGCTTGCGTATGAACCGGTAATACCGATTGAAGGCTGCTGTGAGTCAACCACGATTACATAAATATCTTTCGTATGAGGTGCATAGAATGCGTTCTCATTGAGATATGTGATAATATTTTCTACTGTTCCATCGGTTGAAAGAGCAAGCGTCTTATCCTCTGCGCCGAAGAGATATACAAAACTGTCGTATGTATATTCCTTTACGCCGTTTTCAAAACCTTCGTAGTGTACGTTGCACTTGTCGTCTACTGTTCCGATGAACTCGTAAACAGCCTTAACCTCAATGTCGTTGCCGTCTGCCGTTACGCTGGCTTTATCCCAATTCTTAAATTCATAGAACGGAATTTCAACACCGTCAACTGTATTTGTATAAAGCGTTGTGCCTGCTGGTACATACTTTACAAACGATACAGCGCCGTTCTTACTGATGAACGATACCTTGCTGTACTGTACTGCTTCGGTTGATTTTTCAGTTGCAATATGAACATATACGTCAGCAGGTTCTGTTACAACCATAGATACTGTTGTATCTGTTGTGGCAAGTTTTGTGTTTACCTTTGTATCTTGAGTTTCGATAACCCACTTTAAAATTTGCTCGCCTGCTGAAAGTTTATCAGCAACGTTAATATCAGCGGTTTCACCGTAATTCTTGGATATTGTTTCAACTAATACAGGCTCTACGCCCTCACGAGCAATATAAACATTTACATCAGCCTTTGCATAAACAAGCTTTGTCTTTGCCGAAAGAATTGCGGCAACTGCTGCGTCAACCTCTTCCTTTGTAGCAAAGCTGTCTCTCTTTGCTGCTTCAACTGCTTCTTGATAAGCTGTTCTTGACGCTTCGGTATACTTTTCTGCATAGTCGCCTGCACCGATGATTTCTTCGTACTCTGCAACTGCGTTGTCATAAGCAGTTGTGTCGATAGTTACTTTTACATATCCACAGTCTGTACAAGTGTTGTTCTCGTCAAATCTATGTGGTGCTTGAGCTGAATAATCACATCTTGAGCAAGTAACAGTATGGTTGTCTGCGTCAAGCTCTGCATACTGATAATCATGATCGAGTGCAGTATCTGCAACTTCTCTTGAAGTTGTAGCACCGCAACCGGCTACCGTACATGTTGCAGTTTCTACTGCATTTCCTGTACATGTAGCAGGAGTTGTTACAACATACTCACCCCAATCGTGAGCTTCATCGTATGAGTCGGTACAATTCTTACAATTATAAGTATGATACGTATCGTCTTTCTTTGTCACTTCATAATCGTGTCTTGCAAGCGGAAGGTCAACCTTTTCGCCTACTACTTTGTTACAATCATCGCAATAGGTATATGCTTCCCAACCTGCTTCGGTACAGGTTGAAGCCTTTGCATCAACTGTTCTTGTATTTATGTGATTATTTGCATTTACGGAACCATATTGATTTCCGCATACAGAGCATATTGCCCTGTTTACACAGGTAGCAGTACCGCCCGAACAGTGAGCACCGTTCTCTTTTTCTCTAATTGTAATATCTGAATCAACAGTTGATTCAGGAGTTAATGTTGTGTCCCATGTATAAGTGTAGTGATTATCAAAATCACCTCTAACAACACCTGTATTCTCCGGGAAAGCACCGATTGCATTACCGTTTTGAACAAATCTTGATTCTATGGTAGAACCGCTTGCATTAACGAATGTAACAGTGTTGCCAAGTGATGTAGGTGACTTATACTGATTATATCTATCAACCAAACCCTTAATTTCCCTAGCAACAGCAGAAACTTCATTTTCAGTTGTCATAGTTTTTGTTGAAAGATCGAAATTCACGATGTCAGCCATAACACTGAAGTAGTTTTCTCTTTCTGTTTCATTGTACTTCGCACGGTTGTTATAGATATTATAGAAATTGCTTTCAAATTCATTTGATGTCATAATGTTTTTCAACGGAGCAAAGTTTATAACATACATTGATGAATTTGTATTTATATTAGTATTGAAGTTAGAAGCATTAGACCATTTCCAGCTATCCCACCTATTATTTCTCCAGTGGATTGTGTAGTCAGCCTGTAAATTAAGTGTTGCAGATGAAAGCTCATCGTAGTATGTTGAATCGCTAATTGTACCGGAATAGGTGATATTATTTTTCCAAAGCTTTTGTTCATTTACACCAAATCTACCGTTTCCGGAGCTTTCGTCACGAGCAACATTTCCGTTAGACAATGAAGAGAAGTCGTGTGTATTATCTGAGTTATCGCCCCAATCAGTATAACTGTTACATCTCTTCCAAGTAGAATTACCAAATGCGAAATTACCGCCATTATTAAGGGATACATGGTCAAAACCAATATTTCTTTCAATATTAGTGCCGTTCGCAGTCTTAACATGCTCTAAAACTATTGGGAATACTACACTTCCTGCACCTGTATAGACGCCAACGGCATTTTCAAGAGTATGCATTCTGATTGTATCAGTATTACTAGCCTCAAAAGTAAATTGTGTATCAACATTTTGCCATGAAGTAGCTTTAATAATACCCTGCATATAGCCGGTTGTGTTTGTAAGGCTTGAATTTGTGTAGTCACTGTATGTTGTCTTATATGTATCATTATCTAATGCAGTCTTTACAGTGGTAGCATTAGCACTCGGTGGTACATTAGTCGGATCATATGAAACAGAAGCGCTTAATGAATAAAGGTGTGTACCATATGTGTAATAACCGTCGTTTGTAAGTCCATAGTACGGAGCTTTACCGCCTGCGTATACCTGTGCAGATGTACCGATAAAGAAGTTTGAAACGCCCTGTGAGAACAATGCAGTATCAACAGTTCCTGTATAAGCAGTTGTTCCGTCGAGCGAAATGGTAAGGTTACCATTGTCATATGCTACAGTAAGAATTTTCGCATCATCGGCACTTGAAGAAAGAACGTTTGCAACAGTACCTGAGGATGTGGAAGAGCCTGCAAGATAAATATTACCGTTCTTTGTAATATTTACGAGGTCGGCAGCCATACCCGATGTTTTTACTGCACCTGAAGGAGAATAGTTACGAGTAGTTGCAGTACCGATACCGAAGATTGTTGAATTATCGTTTGTTGTTTGCTGTGTATTTTGATCATCCAGTCCTGAACCTGTTGTAGCAAACTTTGATGAAAATGTCCAAACATCACCCTTGATGTTAAGGGAAGCGAAGCCTGCTTCGGAAGAAAGAGTTGCATTATTAAATGTTACATAGCCATTGCCGTCAGCCTTGCTTGCAGAGCCCCAGTGCACACCATTGATGGATACATTAGTGCTTGAGTCGGTATGAGTAAACTTTGTACCGGTACCCGGAGTAGCGGTAGTAACATTAGCTGCATCCCATACGGCAATATCTTGTTTTACAAGAGCTGCATTTGCTGTTAATGCTGTAAAAGGCATTGAGGATAACACCATTAAAACAGCAACAATGCAAGAAATTGATTTTTTGAATAATTTTTTCATTGAATTTCCCCCTTGAATAAATTATTTCCATATAATTGTACAACGGGATTATGCTACCGTTCGCCGTATCTGACCACTGGATATTGTGTTTAATCTTTACCAATACGGTTTTCGACTACAAAATATAGCCGAATAGGCGCAAATACCCATTTATATACATTGCCATTATAGTACATAATAACAATATTAGTCAATAAAAATTCAAAAAAATTTAACAAATTTTAACATTTGTATAAAAAATGCACATTGTACGTGATGTTCGGCTTCGCCGAGTGAAAAGAGAAGTGAGAAAAGATAAAAGAAGTGATATGGGGATTATATTTTGAGGAACGCCGAGGACAGCGTTCCCTACGGTGTGTTATTTCAACGATTCGTAGGGAACACCGTCCTCGGTGTTCCAATATTGAATCCCTCCGTCACGGCAAAGCCGTGCCACCTCCCTTTAACAATGGAGGCTTGATGTTCAAGACGGAACACTGTTTTAACCAATAAAGGCTCCCCTTTTAATGTTATTAAGGGGAGCTGGCGCATTTGCGACTGAGGGGATAAAAGGACAAAACCGCTTGCGGTGGAGAGATTCAATTCATCATTAACCAAATCGGACGAGCAATGCTCGTCCCTACGAGATGTCCAACAAATGAAACGACTTCGTAAATGCTAAAACTACCGTAGGGACGATTATCAATCGTCCGAATGAATCCCTCAGTCACGCAGTGGCGTGACAGCTCCCTTTAACAAAGGAGCCTTAGTTTGTTGAAAGAACGCTCTGTTCAAAAAGTCGGAGGGATTCTATAACAATCACTCAAACCTCATCTTGCCGAAGGCAAACTTCACTTTGCAACTCGTTGCAATACTTCACTGCGCTTTGTGCAACTTCACTTTGCACTTTGTGCAAAACTCCACTGTCTTTTATCCCCTCAGTCACGCAGTTGCGTGACAGCTCCCCTTGATACTCAAATCAATGGGAGCCTAATATTTTAAGACGGAACGCTGTTTTAACCAACATAGGCTCCCCTTTTAATGTCATAAAGGGGAGCCTAATGTTCAAGACAATATATAAGCTATATTATTTTACTACAGCAGTATATTTGCCGTATACCCAACATTCGTTATTTGTAACAGTTATATTAAGCGGGTATTTATTATCTGCGGCGGTTTTTGAAACGTCACATTTTACAATCAAATCTTCGGCTGTCAGCGTTGTACCTTTCGGTGCAAGAACGGTTACGGTTGCATCGTCAAGATAGCTTACGCTCAAATCAGAGCCCTCAGGAGCGCCCTCAATAACAACCTTATCTCTTGAGATATTAACAGTTTGTTCGGTATAATGCGAGCTTACGGTGACAGTTGCGGTAATGGTTTTTGTTCCGTCGAGGACGGTTATACCGTTTAGCGCGTCGGTTGAAAAGTCAAAGGACTGTGTACCGACTGTCAGGCTATTGAAATAAATTTTTCCGATATTAGCCGAAGCGATATCGGCAGACGGCAGTACGCCGGCACCGACATTATTAACGGAATACGAAACGCTGACAATTCCGTCAGGCAAGCCCTGCGGCTTATCCTCAAACGACGAGGTTACAGGTAAAACGACCTTTTTAAGCACAGGCAAGGTAACGTTTATATTCTTTATAGGCTTTTCTTTATCTGTTCGTGATGTGACGGTCAAGAAATTATTCACGATACTGTCACCGTCAAAACGAATTTCGCAATCCTGTGTAAAGGTTTCGGTCAAATCTGCTTTGTCGCCGAAGTCAATATCGCAATAAACTTCGGTAATTTTTTCTATATATGTTTTCGGACCGGAAACAACAACCTTATCCTCATTCAAAACGGGATTGCCGAAAGCGTAGCCCTGGGCAACATTAGTTGAATCATAATTGAGAACAACGTCAAAGGTCTTTTCACTGTTAACGTCAAAATATCCGTCAATTGTTTTTGGATAAACGGAGTCAACGGTAAAATCAAGCGACTTCGATTTATTATTTACAATAATAGGAATTGTATGATCTCCTACCCTATTTACAGCCGAGGTATCAAAGGAAATATCCAAATCGTTTTCCGTCACCTGACCTACAACATATTTTGCACCGGTAACGGAAACAGTAAGCTCAACGGTATCCTGCAAGGAATAATACTGCATACCGAGCTGTTCGGAAACAGAGTCACCGAGCTTGATAGGCACATCTACTTTAATGGTTTTAGTTTCGTCAGTACCGACGCTCAAGGAAGCGAATATCCAGACGAGAACTGCAACAACAACAGAAAGTATTATTAAATATTTATCATTATATACAAGGTTGGAAAAAGAGAATGTCTTTTTAGCTTTCTTTGCTTCAGAGGAAGAAGTTTCATTCTTATTTATCATTATTCTTAAACCTCCTTGCAATTTTTGATATAATCTTTTCGTCGGACGAGCCGCCTGTCGGAATGTATTGTTGAGTAAGAACATCACGAAGGTCGCCTGTTGAAACGTCCTGATACAGCGTACCGCATAAGGCGTAGCTGATAGCACCGGTTTCCTCGCTTACAACAATCGCAAGTGCGTCACTCTGCTCGGTTATGCCGAGAGCCGCACGGTGACGCGTTCCTAACTTTGAGGACAAATCGTTATTATTAGTCAGCGGCAAAATACAGCCTGCGGCATAAATGCTGTCTTTACGTATAACCATAGCGCCGTCGTGAAGCGGAGACTTAGGATAAAAGATATTTCCCAAAAGCTCCTTTGTACATTTACCGTCGATTATCGTTCCGCTTTTTACAATATCGCCCAAAAGTGTATCATTTTCAAACACGATAAGCGCACCGATATTATCGTCGGACATTTCGGCGCATGCCTTACAAACAGCGTCGATAGTCTTTTTCATATCGGCTATATCAACGGCTACACCCGAATTAAAGATATTCATAAACACCTTACGATAGTTTCCTATTCCCATTTGTTCAAGAATATTTCGTATTTCGGGTCCGAACAGAATTACAAGAATAATAAGAATATTGCTGAAAATTGTGCGCATTATATAGCTCGTTGCACCGAGGCCGAAGAAGTTTACAACGATATAAAAGAACAGCAAAAACAAAAGACCCTTTATGAGCTGCATTGCTCTCGTTTCACGAATTACCCTTACGATAAAAAACACTATAACGGCAACAAAAATAATATCAACCGCATCAACAACGCCAAAGGTTGCAAACAATCCCTTAACCTGCGAGAAGAAATCTACAATTGTATTTCCCAAATTTCGCAAATATCTAAACTTAAATTCAATCGCTAAATCAAAAATCGGCATATTTTTCATTCCTAAAAATTTATTCAAATATATATTAACACAAAACTTTGAATAAATAAAGAGTCTTTATAACTTTTTTATAATATTTAGGAATGAGCTGCATTCTCTCGCAGTATTAAATGCACCGAGGCTTATGCGAACGGTACCGTTATCTACGGTATTAAAATGCTTATGTGCAAGCGGTGAGCAATGAAAGCCTGCTCTTGTACACACAGTGTATTTAGAGAGAATATAAGCAGTCTTTTCGGACGGATAATCGGAATAGTTAAAAGAAATTATCGGCATACTTCGATAATTTTCAGGCTCCGGAGTGTAAAGAACTACTTTTTTGTTTTCTTTCAAGCCGTTATACAGATAGCGGCACAGCTTCATTTCGTGGTTATAAATATTCTCAATACCTACTGAATTTATATAGTCAATTCCGGCACCGAGTGATAAAATTCCGCTATTATTAAGCGTTCCCGCTTCGAGCTTATCGGGATAAAAGTCAGGTTGGCTGAGAGAAAGCGAGCTGCTTCCCGTGCCGCCGAGCATAAATTCATCAATTTCAATATTATCGCCGAAAGCAAGAAAGCCCGTGCCCATATTTCCCATAAGACATTTATGACCGGGAGCGCAGAGAATATCAATATTATCTCTTTTTGCATTAATATCAACCGAGCCGACGCCCTGTGCACCGTCAACAACAAAGCGGATATTATGCCTTTTGCACATTTTACCTATTTTTGCAACAGGAAAGGTTACCCCAAAGGCATTGGACGAATGCATACAGACAACAAGACTTGTATTGTCTCTTATTAGATTTTCAAAATTTTTAACCGTTTGTTCGTCATCATACGAGTAGTCGGCAATTGAATAATCGGCAATTCCTTTTTTCTTCAAGCCCTCGACAACTCTTGCAACACTGTTGTGCTCAAGTGACGAAATGATTATATGCTCTCCCCTTTTTACGCTTCCCGATATGGCGATATTAAGCGCTTCTGTACAGTTTTTTGTAAACACAACCCTATCGGGTGAAAACGAAAACATATCGGCAATTTTCTCACGCACGGAATAAATGAGCTCACCTGCTCTCACGCTTTGCAAATAACCGCTTCTGCCGGAATTAAACGAATATAATTTCATCGATCTTTGCGCTTGGCTGATAACATTAGGCGGCTTCGGATAGCTTGTTGCGGCATTATCAAAATAAATCATTTGTCATCACCGATAATGCGAACGCCATTTTTTCTTAATAGCTCTGTTGCGCGGCTTTTATCCTGGGACATAACACGAAGTGCATAACCGCAGCCCTCAACACCCGACGGCTTAAAAATTCTTATAACGCTTGACTTTACGGCATTTTGCTTTAGTATTCTATGACCTCTCTGGGCATTTGTTACAGAGCCGACCTTTATATCGTAATACACATTATCACCTCTTTTTCGAGTGGTGCTTCACCCTTTTATATAGTCATAATATGCAAGGTTACGTACATTTGATAAAAAAACAGGCTGCATTCTCACAGCCTGTTTACAATTATACTATCATACCGCTTTCTATCCACGAAAGCACAGAAGGATATTCCTCCTTATATTCGTCGAGCTTTTCGCTGTTTGAATCAACAAAAGCCATAAACTCGTCAACATCCTCAAAATCAAATGTGAAATCCTGAACAAAATCGTAGGTCGCAGTAAAGAAGTAATCGAACAAATCATCACTCGAAAAGCAATCAAGCAGCTTGTCGGCAACGATTTCGGTCATATAATCAAAGCCGTTTTTTATGATTATTTCATCATCGTCCTCGAAGGTGTCTATATTTTCATCATTTCTGCAATATTCGACAATTTCATCAACGCCTATTCCTATTTTAGAAAGGTAGTCAACAACGTCCTCATAATCTGTTTCATTCACCTCATCATAAAGTCGATATTCAAATTCGCCTATTAAGTTTTGAATAGCCACAGCCTTATAAACGCAGTCAATCTCGTGACCTGCTTCATCGGTAATAACAAAGCCGTCTTGTTCAAGCTCGCCCCATATAAGTTCAAACAGACGAACATATTTGTCCTTTTCTTCAAAAATAGTTTCGTGTATAAAAGAATACAAATCCATATTTTTCTCCGTTTCCTTTCACAAATTTCATTTTGTATATTGTATACCATAATGATTATATTTTCAATATTGCAAAAGAATTTATTTTGAGATATAATTAATATGATTAAATTTTTATATTTGGGTGAGTATATGAAATATAAGCTAACAAGTAACGAAGCACAGGTTTATGTTTTGCAGGAAGGCGCAATGCTGACTTCGCTTATCAAAAACGGCACAGAATATTTATGGCAGGGTGACAGCGAGCATTGGTCAGGTCAGGCTCCTGTATGCTTCCCTATCAACGGAGTATTACCGAATGACGAGGGTTATGCGTTCGGTAAAAAATGCTTTATGAAACGTCACGGCATTGCAAGAATTAATCCGTTTGAAGTCAAAGAGCAGTTTGACAATTCAATAACCTTCATTCAAAAATCAAATGAAAAGACAAGGGAGCAGTTCCCTTTTGATTACATTCTTGAAATAAAATACACACTGACAGGTTCGACTGTTACAACCGAATACACGATAATCAACACGGGAAATGAAAAAATGCCGTTTGTTATCGGAGGTCATCCTGCATTCAACTGTCCGCTTGACAAGGATGAGTCGTTCGAAGATTACAAGGTTATCTTCGACAGAGAGATTACTCAACAGGCGCTCCGTCCGAATCACGAAACAGGTCTTGTTGATATAAGCGAGCGTTTTAAGGTTATGAGCTCAAAGAACAGTATAGATATGAAGCACGAGCTTTTTGAAGAAAACGACGCAATGATTTTTGACTCAATACCGTCGAAATGTGCAACGCTTATCGGCAAAAACGGCAAGGGCATAAAAATAGAATATCAGGATATGGAAAACCTACTCATTTGGTCTGCCTGCAACAATGCCGACTTCGTTGCGCTTGAGCCGTGGAGCGGAATATCCAACTGCTCGGATGAGACAAATGAAATTGAGAAAAAACGAGGAATGACAATTCTTGAGCCAAACTGCAAGGCAGAGTTCAAGTTCAAAATCACAATGATTTAATAAAGGAGCACAAATGAATTACGGAATGTTCAGAGTGGCAAGCGCAAGCCTGAAATTAAAGGTCGCAAATCCCTCATATAACAAAAACGAAATCAAAAACGTAATTGACGCCGCATTAAAAAAGCACGTCAGATTGTTGGTTACTCCGGAGCTTTCAATAACAGGCTACACCTGTGCGGATTTGTTTTTCAGCGAGGATTTATATCGTCAGGCAGAGCTTGCTTTGCAGGATATCGTAAGATACACAAGAGATGAAAACATCGTTGTAATAGTCGGTATGCCTGTTAGATTTTACAACAGTCTTTACAACTGTGCAGTTGTTATCTTTAACGGCGATATAAAGGGTGTTGTACCAAAGATAAATATCCCGAATTACAGCGAATTTTACGAAAAAAGATGGTTCGCATCCGGAAAGCAGTTTGAAAGCTGTCAACCGATTAACCTTGCAGGATATGATACGAAAATCGGAAATCAGATATTCGATTTAGGAAGCGGCGCAGTTCTCGGTATTGAAATTTGTGAAGACTTATGGGTGAGCAATCCGCCAAGCAGCGAGCTTTGTCTGCACGGTGCTAATATAATTGTTAATCCGTCGGCAAGCGACGAATATGTATCAAAGGCAAAATACAGATATGACCTTGTTTCAAACCAGTCTGCACGCTGTATATGTTCATACATTTACTCAAGCGCAGGTGTTACGGAAAGCACAACCGACCTTGTTTTCAGCGGTGCTACGCTTATTTGCGAAAACGGTACAATGCTCGCCAGCGGCAAGAGATTCAGCCGTGAAAATGAAATTATCATTGCAGATGTTGACATTGAAAAGCTAAATACAATCAGGCAAAAGGATACATCTTTTAATAATATCTCAAGTGAAATCGGATTTTCCGAAATTAATGTTTTCAATGAAGACAATGATTTGAAATACAGATACGTAGACGCGTATCCGTTTATTCCGTCAAACAAAGACGAAATCAAAGAAAGATGCGAGGAAATTTTTGCAATTCAGTCAAGTGGACTTGCAAAAAGACTTGAACACGTATCGTCACAAGGATGCGTTATCGGTATAAGCGGCGGTCTTGACAGTACGCTTGCACTTCTCGTCAGCGTTGAAGCTATGAAGCTTCTCAACAAGCCGGTTGAAAACATTTTGGGAATAACAATGCCCGGCTTCGGCACTACCGACAGGACGTATAACAACGCAATTATGCTTATGAAATCCCTCGGTGTAACCATTAAGGAAATCAGCATAAAAGACGCCTGTCTTCAGCATTTCAGCGACATAGGTCACGACGAAAGCATAAAGGATATAACGTACGAAAATACACAGGCAAGAGAACGTACGCAAATTCTTTTTGATATTGCTAACAAGCACAATTGTCTTTTAGTTGGAACGGGAGACTTGTCCGAGCTTGCAATGGGTTGGTGCACATATAACGGTGACCATATGAGTATGTACGCAGTTAACAGTTCAGTACCGAAAACACTTGTCAGATATCTTGTTGATTATGTTGCTTCAATAAGCGACGAAGCAACAGCCGAGATACTGTACGATATACTCGACACTCCCGTATCTCCGGAATTGTTACCTCCCGACAGCAACGGACAAATTGCACAGAAAACCGAGGACAATATCGGTCCTTATGAGCTCCACGACTTTTTCCTTTACAATTTTGTACGCTTCGGCTTCGGTAAGGAAAAACTTTCGGCACTTGCGGAAAAAGCATTTGCAAACACCTACGACAGAAAGACTGTCGATAAATGGCTAAAGGTTTTCCTTAAACGATTTTTCATCAGTCAGTTCAAGCGAAGCTGTATTCCCGACGGTCCGAAGGTTGGGTCGGTATCACTCTCGCCGAGAGGCGACTGGCGTATGCCCAGCGACGCAGATATGCGTTCATTTATGTAGTATTAACGGGACAGTCAAGAATGGCTGTCCTGTTTCTTTAATTATATTTTGCTGACGGAAACTGTGAATTATAAAGTGTGTAATAAAAGCCTTTTTTGACAAGGAGCTCGTTGTGACTTCCCTGTTCAACTATATTTCCGTTTTTCATAACAAGAATAACGTCGGCATTTTTTATCGTTGCAAGTCGGTGAGCAACAATAAATGTTGTTCTGCCCTGCATAAGCGATTCAAAAGCCTTTTGAATTTTTATCTCCGTTCTCGTATCAATTGAGGAGGTTGCTTCGTCAAGAATGAGCATCGGCGGTTTACAAAGCATAAGACGTGTGATACACAAAAGCTGCTTTTGCCCCTGTGAAAGCGAGCCGCCGTCCTCACCGATAACCGTGTCATAACCGTTAGGCAGTCGTTTTATAAATGAATGGGAATGTGCTTTTTTCGCCGCCTCAATTACCTGTTCATCGGTTGCGTTAGGCATACCCATTTTTATGTTATCCCTTACGGTTCCCGATTTCAGCCAAGTATCTTGAAGCACCATACCGAAGTTTTCACGAAGAGCTTTACGCTTGATGTCCCTATAATCAAAACCATCAAGAATGATTTTTCCGCTATCAATATCGTAAAACCTCATAAGAAGATTTATAAGCGTTGTTTTTCCGCAGCCTGTCGGACCGACAATAGCAATACGCTGACCGGGCTTTACGCAAAGGTTAAAATCCTTAATAAGCGTTTTATTTTTGTCATACGAAAAGCTAACGTCAACAAGTTCTAATTTTCCGTCGACATTTTTCAATTCTTTTGAACTTTCGCTGTCAGCAGGTATTTCTTCTTCCTCCAAAAGCTCAAACAGTCTGCCTGCGCAGGTGAATGCATTTTGAAGCTCGGTAATAACTCCCGATATTTCGTTAAACGGCTTTGTATACTGATTTGCATAAGCCAAAAAAGAAGCGAGAACGCCGACAGAAATTTCTGCTTGATTTGTTTTTACGGCAAGCATAGCACCGAAAAGCGCAACACCTGCGTAAACAACGGCATTTACAAATCTTGTTGCAGGATTTGTTATTGACGAAAAGAAAACGGCACGAAGCGAATAGCCTCGTAAATGCTCATTAATTTCATCAAACTGCTTTATATTTTCATCAGCGTGGGAATACGCTTTTACTGTTTTAGCGTTACCGATCATTTCGTCTATAAACGCCGTTTGCTTTCCTCTTGTTTCGGACTGAAGCCTGAACATCGTATGAGTTTTCTTTGCTACAAACGAAGCAATAAAAAACGAAAGAGGCGTGATAAGAACTACAACAAGCGTTATCCACAAATTGATTGAAAGCATAAATGCGAGCGTTCCGATAATTGTAATTATGCCGCTGAAAAATTGGGTAAATCCCATTAAAAGACCGTCGGCAAACTGGTCGGCGTCTGCAATTACTCTTGATACAATATCACCGCCGGGATGACTGTCAATATACGATACAGGCAGTCTTTCGAGCTTTGAAAAAGCCTTATCACGCATATCACGAACAACGCCGAAGGTAATCTTATTATTCAGTACATTCATTATCCATTGACATACGGCAGTTACTGCAACAATGACCGCAATTTTTATCAGTATCGGAAAAATATTATCAAAGTAAACGGCGCCGCTGTCAACAATTAAGTCTATTGCCCTACCGACGAGTACAGGTATATACAGTGCACCGGCAACGCTGACAACTGAGAGCAAAAGCGAAAATATCATCAAAGCATTATACCGTTTTACATAAGAGAAAATTCGCTTGATAATTTCTTTATTATTCATACGCTTCCTCCTGTGCAAACTGTGATGAGTAGATTTCACGATAAACCTCACAGGTTTTCAAAAGCTCGTCGTTCGTACCCATACCAACGAGCTCGCCGTCGTCAAGAACAAGAATTTTATCTGCCGAAAGCACGCTCGATGCTCTCTGTGAAACAATAAACAAGGTTGGCTTATAATCAAGCGACAATATTGCCTGTCGCATTGCTTTTTCGGTTGCGAAATCGAGCGCAGACGAGCTGTCGTCAAGAACGATAATCTCCGGCTTTGACACCAATGCACGGGCAACGCTCAACCTTTGCTTTTGACCGCCCGAAAGATTAACTCCGCCATGTTCAATATAGGTATCAAGACCGTCCTTGTCGTAAATATTATCGTAAACCTGTGCAAGCCTCAATGCATTGTCTATTTCATCATCGGTTGCATTTCTTTTGCCCCATTTCATATTGTCCCTTACTGTTCCCGAAAAAAGAACAGCTTTTTGCATAACGAAGCCGATTTTTGAATTTATTTCATTTTCGGATAGTGATTTTACATCTCTGCCAAACAAAGTAACTCTGCCCTTTGTTGAGTCATAATAGTGCGAGATAAGGCTTACGAGGCTCGATTTTCCGCTGCCTGTCGAGCCGATAATTCCGACAATTTCTCCCTTGTCGGCTGAAAATGAGATATTGCTAAGGCTCTCTTCCCCCGCGCCTTTGTACGTCAAGCTGACTTTATCAAAGGCAACGGCATGGCTGTCATAAATAGTATCGTCTTCAATATGCTCAAGTGTATTTTCCACCTCAAGCACACTCGAAATTCTTGCACCGGAAGCAAAGCCTTTAGTAATTGTTACAATAAGACTTGCAAATTTCAAAAGCTCAACTAAAATTTGGCTCATATAGTTATAAAGCGCAACTACCTCGCCCTGATTAAGTATTCCGGTATTAACGCTTAATGCACCGGAATATACGAGCAGAATAATTCCGAGATTTATGATAACAAAGGTAAGCGGATTTGTAAGTGCGGAAATTCTGCCGACGCTTCGTTGAAAATGTGCAAGCAGATCATTTTTTGTCTTAAACTCTGCATAATTTTTTTCTTCCTCACAAAAAGCACGGATAACTCTTGCACCCGAAAGGCTTTCTCTCGTCATCAAGGTTACATCATCAAGTGTATTTTGAACATTTTTGTACATCGGAACAGTACATTTCATAATCACACCGACAACAATACTCAAAACCGCAATTACTGCCAAGAACAGCAAGCCGGCTTTTATGTCTATACCAAGCGCCATAACGAACGCTCCGACAACAATAAACGGTGAACGCAGAAATAAACGAAGCACCATATTAACGGTATTTTGTGCCTGATTAACGTCGCTTGTCAGTCTGGTAATTAAAGTCGAAGTTCCGATTTTATCAATCTCGTTAAAGGAAAACGACTGGATTTTATCAAACAGACTGTGACGAAGCTCGGTTGCAAAGCCTGTTGCAGCTCTTGCCGCAAAATACTGCGCAGTAATTGCCGCAACCATTCCTACTACTGCAAGCAAAACGAGAATTGCACAACGAGACAAAACATATTTCATATTGCCCTGTCTAATACCGTCATTAATTATTGACGCAACAACAAGCGGAACAATAAGCTCAAAAATCGCTTCGAGCATCTTAAAAAGCGGCGCCAAAAACGACTGTAATTTATAGTTTTTCAAAAAAGGTAAAAGCTTTTTCATAAGTCACCTATAATAACAAATATTAGAAATATTATACAACAAAAAAAATATAAGTCAAACATAAAAAAATCTTGAAATGAAGTAATATTATGATATAATGTAGACGGATATAAAAGAGGTGTTGCGAAATGGAACAAAAACCTATTACAGCCATAATTGTCGGTGCAGGTCACAGAGCATTTGTATACAGTGAGCTTGCAAAAACAAACCCCGAAATACTGAAAATTGTAGGCGTTGCCGACCCTAATCCTGTCAGAAGAAAAAAGGCTATGGAATACTTCGGCTTCGGCGAGGATATGTGCTTTGAAAGTGCGCAGGAGCTCGCAAAAAAAGGAAAGATTGCCGACACCGTAATTAACGGCACTATGGACGAGCAGCATTTGGAAACCGCAATACCGCTTCTCAACGCCGGCTATGATATGCTTTTGGAAAAGCCTTTTGCGCCTAACGAGGACGAAATGCGCCAAATCGTTGAATGTGCAAAAAAGAACAACTCTAAAGTTATGATTTGCCATGTTTTAAGATATACTCCGTTTTATTATTCGATAAAGGAACGAATCGAAAACGGCGAAATCGGCGATATTATTAATATCCAAACTACCGAGCACGTTTCGTATCATCATCTTTCAACCTCCTATGTCAGAGGTAAATGGGCAAACAGCGCAAAATGCCATACTTCAATGCTTCTTGCAAAATGCTGCCACGATATGGACATTATGATGTGGATGATGTCGAAAACAAAGCCTTCAAAAATCAGCTCATTCGGCGGAAAATACCAATTCAAGGCAGAAAATGCACCTAAAAATGCAGGAACAATATGTATGAAGGATTGTCCGCTTGTTGACACGTGCGTTTATTCTACAAAGAGATTATATATAGATCACCCCGACAGATGGGCGTTTTATGTATGGGACGCTTTGGAGGATATTGAAAACCCGACTATCGAGGACAAAATTGCACTTATGAAATCTAATAATCCTTATGCAAGATGTATTTATAAGTGCGACAATGATGTAGTTGACCATCAATCTGTATTAGTCGAATTTGAAAGCGGCGCAACAGGAACGCACAATATGGTAGGAGGCTCCGCAGAGCCGAGAAGAAATATACATATTATCGGTACAAAGGGCGAGATTTTCGGTAATTTTGAAGAAAGCAAATATACTGTATTGAAAATCAATCCATCACCCGACGCACACAACGAGGAATGTGATGTTGAAGAGGTTGACTTAAAGGTCGGCGGTGATATGGTAGGAGCTTACGGCGGTCACGGCGGCGGCGACGAAAGACTTGCAGAAGATTTTGTTAAGTTTATCCGAGGCGAAAAACCAAGTCTTGCCTGCACATCTATTTTTGACAGCGTTGCAGGTCATTTAAGCGTTTATCTCGCTGACGAGAGCAGAGAAAACGGCGGCGAGCCTCAAAATGTTATACTATAAACGGAGAAGATATGAAAATTAAAGAAGGATTTGTAACAAGAAAAATCGGTGACAAAATACTTGCCGTAGCAGTCGGCGAAAGGTCGAAGCAGTTTAACGGAATGATTACACTAAATGAAACTGCGCAGTATATTTGGAAATGCCTTGAAAAGGACACAACTGTTGACAAGGTAACACAAAAAGTTATTGAGCAATATTCCATTGACGAAGCTACTGCAAGGCAGGCAGTCGAGAATTTCATTTTTGAATTAAAACAAAACGAACTACTTGACGAATAGTTTTAATTGTAGTATAATATTGTCACTTTGCAAATCAGCGGAAGTGGCGGAATGGCAGACGCGCTAGATTCAGGTTCTAGTGAAAGCAATTTCATGAGGGTTCAAGTCCCTTCTTCCGCACCAAAAGAAGCGGTTACCCTTTTGGGTGACTGCTTCTTTTAATGTGAATTGGACTTGAACCCTCCAACCTATTTTACAAAAACTGACGCACTACTGTACGGCAGTTTTTGAGAGGAAAAGCAATCGAAATGATTATTATCAAATGCTTGCATTTGATTCAATCACGAAGATTGCTTTGACGAAAGTCCCTTCTTGAGCACCAAAAAGAAAAGTCGCATAAGCGGCTTTTTCTTTTTGTACTCTTCTCTATAATCTTTTGTTATTCTCTCTTATATAAATTATCATTGACTTTTCCAGAGAAAAAATAAATCAACTGATTTTAAGAATTGTTAATACAGCAGGGATTGACAGAGGTTACAAATTAGATTAATATTTTTGTAGAACGGATATAAACGACTTATAAATATTCGGAGGGGCTATGAACAAAACAAAAATATTGGTTGCCGATGATGACAGGTCAATATGTACGCTGATAAAGCTGATACTTGAAAAAGAGGGCTTTGAAGTTAGCTGCTTATTTGACGGCGAGAGCGTTGTCAACGAAATTGCCGCAGGCGGTAAATACGATTTAATCATTCTCGACATAATGATGCCGGAAATGCTTGGAACAAATGCGGCAAAGAAAATCAAAGATATATGCGACACACCGATAATATTTATTACAGCTCGTTCAAGTGACGAGGACAAAATAGAAGCATACGACAGCGGCGCCGATGATTATTTGTGCAAGCCTTTTTCAAGCGTCGAGCTTGTGTTAAGAGTAAAGGCAGTGCTAAAAAGAACAAAAACCGAATATAAAGAAGAAATCAAATTTCTGCACTCGGAAAAATCTGTCGTTATACAGGGAAACAAAATCCTTTTAACCGATACAGAGCTTAGACTTTTGGAATTTTTATACAAAAACAAAGGAAACGTTATGAGTATTAAAGACATTTATGAGGCTGTATGGGAAGAAAAATACTTACCTAACAGCAACAATACTGTTATGGTTTTTATGCTCGGACTGCGAAAGAAAATCGAAGAGGATTACGCTAACCCAAAGCACATAATCACAATTTGGGGAAAGGGTTACAAATATGTCTAAAACAAGGCGGAGTTCGATAAAAATCAAAACTGTTATCGTAATATTCAGTGCACTGATTATCGGCGTAATATCGTATTTCCTGTTTTTTTCAACAGGAGAATATATAGTAAGCAAGTACTATGACTCTCAAAACAACATAGAATATGAGTTTCAAGCCTTTGTAGAAGAAAACGCTATCAGCTCTCTAGATAAGGATAAGATACAGGAATGGTGTAAGAAAAAGTCTAACGTATACTGTGTTGTTTTTGACGACAATACACAAAGACTGATTGACGATACGAATATGTATGAATACACCTTCTTAGACATAATGAACAGCTACCGTTATTATTCTACGGAAATACAGTTTTCCGATGGAATTTACGAGGTTGCTATAATTGAATACAGCGAGGACAAAATAATGACTGTCATATATTTGTCGTCATTTGTTATTTCAATTGTTATAGCGCTTGCAATAATTCTAATTTACCTTTCCTCACTTGTAAACAGAATTACTAATATTTCAAGACAGGCTACTCTCGTTTCGTGCGATATCAATCATTCAATCTCAAAAAGGAAAAAGCACCGTGATGAAATTGATGATTTATATACAAGTATTGAAGATATGAGATGTGATATAATCGAGCATTACGAAAAGCAAAAAAGAACTGAAGCCGCAAACCGTGAATTAATCACAAATATGTCACACGATATAAGAACGCCCCTTACTTCAATAATCGGCTACAACGAAATGATGGTAAATGAGAATTGCAGTAAGGAGGAATTAAAGCAATACGCCTCTTATTCTCTCGAAAAAGCAAAGCAATTAAAAGAGATGAGTAACCGTCTGTTTGAGTATTCATTAATTTACGAAAGCGGAAAGATTAAGGTTGAAAAAGAAAGCTTTGATGCAAGCTTGCTTCTTCAGCAATTAATCGGAGAAAACCTGATTATACTAAGGCAAAAAGGATATGAATTCATTGTAAATGATAACATAACTGCACTTAACGGGTATAATCTTTCAACCGACGCAACAGTGCTCAAAAGAGTGTTCGACAACATTTTTTCTAACATAAGCAAATACGCTGACTCTCAAAAACCGATTTATATAAACATAAACGTTTTTGAAGACAGGATTATCATCGAATTCAAAAACTACGTAAAAGAATCATTTGAAGAATCGACAAGCACAAAAATTGGATTAAAGTGCTGTGAAAGACTGATGTTTGAGCTCGGCGGCTCGATTACATCTTATTCACAGGATAAAACCTACATTTCGAAAATAGTAATATAAAAGTAACGCTTCGGCTATTCACATCAGCCGAAGCGTTTTAATTAATCTTTGTCGCAATAAGCACCATCAAGAGTGGTGATAATTGCAAATTTTCCGAATTTGAAATAGCCTGTCAGACCGTTGTACATACGATTAACATCGGATACCGAAAGAGTCTTTTTGTCGATTTTTCGCACATTCATATGATTGCAGCATACATAAACATAATTTTCGTCGGCTGAAACAAAATGCGGTCTGTCAAAGGTTGCCTGTTCCCTGCCGCCGATACGAATATCTGTTTTTGCGTTATCTGCATAAAAGCGAATAACTGAATTTTCCTTTTCGCAAACCGACCAAAAGTATTCTCCGTCCTCGGCAATACAGCAAACAGGTGAATCATTGTAGGTCAATAATCCGTTTCGAATAAGCTCGCCGTTTTCATCAAAAAGTCCTGTATCACCTGTCGGATAAATAACCATTACGCGTTTGTCCGATAAAACCATTGAACTCGGTACTACGAAATTTCCGAGCTTTTCGCTGATTTCTTTTCGCTTTGAGCCGAACTTTTTAAGAAGATATGCGTCCTTTGTTACAATTTCTTTTTTGCCGTCGTTAAAATTGAGTAAAAAATAATTCACTCCGTAGCTTTCGGAATTAATCTTTGGTACTTTCTCAACCAAAACTGCCTTATCGTCTGAAAATCTGACAACATCTATTATTTGTTTGTTACTGATTTTAATCAAAGCAAATCACCCTTATTCCTTATCAGCCTTTGCGTTTGTAAGGTAGCTCAACGTCATAAGGCTGTCGGTAAGATGAACGTTCTCAACCAAAACTTCAGGATGAGCCATAGCAATATCGTAGTTAGAGAAATTCCAAAAGCTCTTTATCCCCTGTCTGCAAAGCACGTCCGTCAATTCCTTCATATCATTTGACGGAATGCAGATAACGGCACAGCGAGGTTGATTGTCGATACAAAAGTTTTCAAGATAGTTGATGTGACGAACAGGAATACCCTGAATAAGTTTGCCGGAAACAGCCTCATTTTTATCAAAAACGCCCACAAGCTTAAAACCCGATTGACGTGTAAAAATCTTTGAAGCAACAGCTTTTCCCAAGTTACCTGCACCTATCAAAATCGTTTTTACTCCTGCGTCAACGCATAGTATTTCACCGATTTTTTGATAAAGCTCCGATACGTTATAGCCGTAGCCCTGCTGACCGAAGCCGCCAAAGCAATTAAAATCGTGACGAATCTGCGAAGCAGTAAGACCCATTCTTTCGGCAAGCTCCTTTGAGCTGATACGAACAATTCCGTTGTCCTTTAAGTTTTCTAAAAATCTGTAATATCTCGGCAATCTTTTAATTACGGAGATTGAAATTTCCTGTGCCATAAGCTACACCCTTTACGAAAGAAATTATTTTGTCATATCGGTTATTGTCTGCATTACATAATCGCCGAATTCATCACAGGTACAGCCTGTGTCACGACCTGTAATAACGAGCTTCTTTTCCTCAAACATACATTTGTCAAGCGCTTTTTCAAGAGCGTTTGCCTGCTCCTGATAGCCGATATGGGAAAGAAGCATAACGGTTGCACGAAGCATTGAGCAAGGGTCTGCATACTGTCCTCTGCCCTCGGTAATCATACGTGGTGCAGAGCCGTGAATAGCCTCAAACATTGCATATTTCTTGCCGATATTAGCGCTTCCTGCCGTACCTACGCCGCCTTGGAACTCGGCAGCCTCGTCGGTAATAATATCACCGTAAAGGTTTGGAAGTACGAAAACCTTGAAGTCGGTTCTTCTTGCAGGGTCAATAAGCTTCGCAGTTGTAATATCAACATACCAGTCATCGGTTACGATATCGGGATACTGCTCGCCGATTTTCTTTGCAGTATTGAGGAATTTACCGTCAGTAGTCTTGATGATATTTGCCTTTGTGATAATCGAAACTTTGCCCTTATTATTACGTTTTGCATAGTCATAAGCAAGGCGCGCAATTCTGTCGCAGCCCTCCTGAGTTGCAACTGTAAAATCAACAGCCAAATCGTCGGTAATATTTACACCGTAGGAGCCTACTGCATAGCCTCCCTCTGTGTTTTCACGGAAGAATGTCCAATCAATTCCCTCTTCGGGTACCTTTACAGGGCGCATATTTGCAAACAGGTCAAGCTCTTTTCTCATAGCAACGTTTGCGCTTTCAACATTCGGCCACGGGTCACCCTGGCGAGGAGTAGTTGTAGGACCTTTAAGAATAACGTGACAAGCCTTTAATTCTTCAAGTACATCATCGGGAATCGCCTTGTTATGTGCGGCACGATTTTCAATAGTAAGACCGTCGATAATCTTAAATTCAATCTTGCCCTTTTCCACCTCGTCCTTAAGTAAAAATTCAATTACTCTTTGGGACTCCTTTGTGATAATCGGACCGATACCGTCACCGCCGCAAATACCTATAACGATTTTATCAAGCGACTGATAGTCTGTAAAGTCCTTGTCCTCTTTAATCTTTTTTGCTCTTTCGAGCTGTTTTTCCATTAATGCACGAAACTGCTCACAGGCAGCGTCAAGCGCCTTTGTTTCTTCAATATTCATATTATATATCTCCGTGTGGTAAAATTATTTATTCATTTCTCTTGTATAATCAAGCAGACCGCCGCAAAGAAGCATTGCTCTTTGTCTGTCGGACAAATGGGAGGAATTCAGCTTATACTCCTCACCCTTTGTAATATTCTTAAGAACTACCGTTTTGTGATTTTCTATACAATCTCTGATTGAAGAAAGCTCAAGCTCGTCCATTTGGTCAATTTTATCATAATCTGCTTCATTTTCAAAGGTGAATGGAAGAATACCGGCATTTACAAGGTTTGCAACGTGAATACGTGCAAAGCTCTTTGTAATTACCGCCTTAACTCCCAGATAAAGAGGAACGAGCGCGGCGTGCTCACGCGACGAGCCCTGTCCGTAGTTTGCACCGCCTATAATAAAGCCCTTACCTTCTGCCTTAATTCTCTGCGGGAAGCTCTCGTCACATACTGCAAAGCAATACTGTGAAAGATACGGAATGTTTGAACGATACGGCAAAATTTTTGCACCGGCAGGCATAATATGGTCGGTAGTAATATTGTCGCCGACCTTCAAAACAGCCTTTGCCTTAATATCCTCGGCAAGCGGCTCGGTTTTCGGGAAAGGCTTGATATTCGGGCCTCTCAAAACCTCTACGCTATGAGCTTCTTCAGGTGAAGCAGGAGCAACAATCATATTGTCGTTAACAACAAATTTTTCGGGCATCGTGATTGACGGCGCTTCGCCGAGCTCTCTCGGATCGGTTAAATAGCCAGTAAGCGCCGAAGCCGCCGCAACCTCCGGAGAAACAAGATAAATCTTGCCGTCCTTTGTGCCTGAACGACCCTCAAAGTTACGGTTAAATGTACGAAGAGATACGCCGTTGCTATTCGGGCTTTGTCCCATACCGATACAAGGTCCGCATGCACTTTCAAGTATTCTTGCTCCGGCATTTATCATATCGGACAATGCGCCGTTGAGCGCAAGCATATTAAGAACTTGCTTTGAGCCGGGAGCAATACAAAGCGAAACACTTGGGTCAACTGTCTTGCCTTTAAGAATTGAAGCGACCTTCATCATATCAACAAAGGAGGAATTTGTGCACGAGCCGATTGCGACCTGGTCAACCTTGATTTTTCCGATTTCATCGGTTGTTTTAACATTATCGGGCATATGGGGACAAGCCGCCATGGGAACAAGCGAGCAAAGGTCAATGTCGATAACCTCGTCATATTCTGCATCTGCATCGGCAGAAAGCTCAACCCAATCCTTTTCTCTTCCCTGCGCCTTAAGAAATGCAAGAGTAATTTCGTCGGACGGGAAAATAGATGTGGTTGCACCGAGCTCTGCGCCCATATTCGTAATAGTAGCACGTTCGGGAACAGATAAGGTTTTCACACCCTCTCCCCCGTATTCAATAATTTTACCTACGCCGCCCTTAACGCTCATAATGCGAAGAACCTCTAAAATAACGTCCTTTGCGGAAACCCACGGCTTTAAGTAGCCTGTAAGATTGATACGAGTCATTTTCGGCATAGGGATGTAATATGTACCGCCGCCCATTGCAACTGCAACATCAAGTCCGCCGGCTCCCATTGCAAGCATTCCGATACCGCCGCCTGTCGGAGTATGACTGTCTGAGCCGATAAGAGTTTTTCCAGGAATACCGAAGCGCTCAAGATGTACCTGATGACAAATACCGTTACCGGGTCTTGAAAAATAAATTCCGTGCTTTTTTGTTACAGTTTGGATAAATCTATGGTCGTCCGCATTTTCAAATCCTGTTTGAAGCGTGTTATGGTCGATATAAGCAACAGAACGCTCTGTCTTTACTCTGTCAACTCCCATAGCCTCAAATTCAAGATACGCCATAGTACCCGTTGCATCCTGTGTGAGAGTTTGGTCAATGCGAAGTCCGATTTCGCTTCCAACCTTCATTTCGCCCTCAACAAGATGCGATTTTATTAGTTTTTGTGCTAATGTAAGTCCCATTTACATTCCTCCTATACAGTATAAATAACAAACTTGTTAATTATTTTGTCAATGTTATTGTAAATCATCGACAGAAATTTGTCAATACAAACACAGATATTAAATATAAATTTTTACGATTAATCATACAACATAATGTATTTATATATAATTTCTATTGTATCTCATTAAAAATGGTGCTATAATAAATTTAATTTTAAGTTAAGGACAGGATTATGAAACTAAACGAATTAAAGCAAGGTCAATCGGCGATTATACAAAACGTCGGCGGTGACGGTGAATTAAGACAGCATTTCTTGGATATGGGAGTTTTGCCTAAATCCGAGATTACTCTAATTAAATTTGCACCTATGGGAGACCCCATTGAATTTCGAATTCACGATTACGAGCTTACGCTTCGAATAGACGATGCAAAAAATATTGAAGTAACTCCGATATCCGGTAAGGTACAGAGAAAAAAGCAGTCTCAAAAAACAAAAATAGAACATCCCGGTTTAGGTGAAGGCGGCAGATTTCACGCAAAGAAAAGCGAAAATCCCCTTCCAAACGACGCAGTTTTAACCTTTGCGCTTGCAGGAAATCAAAACTGCGGAAAAACAACGCTTTTCAATCAGCTGACAGGCTCCAACCAGCACGTAGGAAATTTTCCGGGCGTAACTGTCGACAGAAAAAGCGGTGTTATTAAAGGACATCCAAACACCGAGGTTGTCGATTTGCCGGGTATTTATTCCCTTTCTCCGTATACGAGCGAGGAAATTGTATCAAGACAGTTTATTCTTGATGAAAAGCCGACGGGTATAATAAACATTGTTGACGCAACAAACATTGAGCGCAATCTCTATTTGACTATGCAGCTAATGGAGCTTGAAATTCCAATGGTGCTTGCGCTGAATATGATGGACGAGGTTAGGGGCAACGGCGGTTCAATACTCATAAACGAAACCGAAGCAATGCTCGGAATACCTGTTGTTCCGATTTCTGCTTCAAAAAACGAGGGCGTTGAAGAATTGATACGCCACGCCGTACATATCGCGAAATATCAAGAAAAGCCCGTAATTAACGACTTTTGCGACGAAAGTGAGAATTGCGGCGCAGTTCACAGATGTATTCACGGTATTATGCACCTGATAAAGGATCACGCAAAAAGCGCCGGAATACCGATACGCTTCGCGGCTACAAAATTAGTCGAGGGCGACTCGCATATAGAACAGGCATTGAATCTCGATGAAAATGAAAAGCAATTCGTTGAAGCAATAATTAGGCAAATGGAGGACGAAAGAGGTCTCGACAGAGCCGCCGCCATTGCGGATATGCGTTTTAGATTCATCAAAAAGCTCGTTGATACCTGTGTAGTTAAGCCTCACGAAAGCAAGGAAAGCAAGAGAAGCCGAAAAATCGACAAAATACTAACCGGAAAACACACGGCAATTCCGTCATTTATTGCAATTATGGGCTTGATTTTTTGGCTTACGTTCAGCGTTATCGGTGCAAGACTTCAAGAGCTTCTTCAGCTGCTCATAGATTTTATTACGCAGACGGTAGACAAGGGGCTGACAGCTTGGAATGTTAACGAGGTTTTGCACTCGCTGATAATTGACGGAATATTTGAGGGCGTCGGCAGCGTTTTGAGCTTTTTGCCGATAATCGTTACTCTGTTTTTCTTCTTATCGTTATTAGAGGATACCGGTTATATGGCGAGAGTAGCGTTTGTTATGGATAAAGCACTTCGAAAAATAGGTCTTTCCGGACGAAGCATTGTTCCGATGTTAATCGGCTTCGGTTGCAGCGTTCCCGCCGTTATGTCGAGCAGAACACTACCGAGTGAGCGTGACAGAAAAATGACAATAATGCTCATACCGTTTATGAGCTGTACTGCAAAACTGCCTATTTATTCATTCTTTACAGAACAGTTTTTCCCACAGCGTAAGGCGTTAGTTATGCTTTTGCTTTATTTCGGCGGAATATTTATAGGTCTCATTTCGGCATTTTTGCTAAAAAATACGGTTTTCAAAGGAGAGGCAGTACCGTTTGTTATGGAGCTTCCTAATTACAGACTGCCGAGCGTAAAAACAACCGCCCATTTACTTTGGGAAAAGGCAAAGGACTTTTTAACAAGAGCGTTTACGGTAATATTCGTAGCGACTATAGTTATTTGGTTTTTGAAAACATTTAATTTCCACTTAGAGCTTATAAGCGATTCAAAGGACAGTATGCTTGCAACGATTGCAGGATATATCGCACCGATATTTGCACCGCTGGGCTTCGGCGACTGGAGAATGTCGACCTCGCTTATAACCGGCTTTATTGCAAAAGAAAGCGTTGTTTCAACATTAAGTATTCTCGCAGGAACAAATATTCAAGGTATTATGACGCCTTTAAGTGCGGCAAGCTTTTTGACGTTCTGCCTGTTGTACACTCCGTGCGTTGCGGCTGTGTCGTCAATCAAGCGTGAGCTTGGTGCAAAATGGGCAATTTGTATTGTGATATTACAATGTGTTGTTGCATGGTTATGTGCCGGCGGCGTATATCTTATAGGAGATATCGCCTTTGTTTGACAAGTGTTTACACAAAGCAGATTATATGATATAATCAAAAAAACAAGGAATTATAAATTTAGGTGACAATATGATAGAGAGAGTAAACAAGGGCAATTTAGAACAATACGAGGAATTTATAAAAAAGCACCCAAAGGGACTTTTTCAACACTCTTCAAAATGGGCTAAGGTTAAGTCCGCTTGGAAGTGGGAGGCTGTTATGCTAAAGAATGACGGCGGTGAAATTATCGGAGCGGCAAGTGTTTTGATTAGAAGTATTCCGGTTATTAAGGCTTCGCTAATGTACGCCTGCAGAGGCTTTGTTTGTGATGAAAACGATTTCGACACATTCGATAAATTATTTAATGCAATTTTGGAAATAGGCAAGCAGTACAAGGCATACTGCCTTAAAATCGACCCTGAAATAGTTATTGAAAATCAAGATTTCAAAAATCATCTTGTAAGCAAGGGCTTTGTTGAATTAAATCCGGGTTGTATGGATTTTGAGAATGTTCAGCCGAGATTTGTTTACTGCTTCGATTACAACGGTATGAGCGAGGACGAGCTTATGCTCACCTTTAAGCCGGATTACAGAAACCGTATAAGAAAAGCCGCTAAAAAAGGCGTGGAGGTAAAAATCTGCGGCAAGGAAGCGCTTGACGATTTCGTTAGGATTATGAAAGAAACGGGCGAAAGAGACGGCTTTTCAATTAGACCTAAGGAGTATTTTGAGCAAATTCTCGATTGTATGACCGACGATGCAAGGCTTTATATGGCATACTACGAAGGCAAAGCTATCGCAGGCACGCTTGCAATTAAATGGGGACAAAACGTAATGAAGTATCAGTACGGTGCTTCGTCAAACGCTCACAGAAATGTTTACCCCAACTACGCTTTGCAATGGGCTATGATGCAATGGGGTATGGAATGCGGTTGCAAGGTATACGACTTCGGCGGAATAAGCGGTGACTGTCAAAATCCCGATAATCCGCACTACGGTCTTTGGAGATTTAAGCACGGCTTCGGCGGATATATGAAGGAATTTGTCGGCGAATTCGACTACGTAATCAACAAGCCGATTTACAAACTCTATAATTTAGCAACAGGAATTTTGGAAAAAATCAGATAATGAGCAGATACGTAATTGATAAATCAAAATTAGAAGAAAATATTAAAATAATAAAAGAAAAAGCAAAGGTGCCGATTATTGCGGTAGTTAAGGGCAACGGCTACGGCTTCGGTATGGCGGAATTTACGAAAATTCTACTTGAAAACGGAATAAATACCTTTGCGGTTACGGAAATTTCCGACCTGCCTATATTGAGAGAAATCCTCAAGGACGAGGCAATTATCGTTTTGAGAAGCACCTGTGTTAAAAGCGAGTGCGAGATAATTGCGAAATATGACGCAACCGCCGTTATCGGCTCACTCAATGCGGCGCAGGTAATGAACGATGTTGCAAGGGAAATGGGCAAAACCGTAAAATGCAACCTCAAAATTGACACAGGAATGGGAAGATACGGCTTTATGCCCAATGAGATTGACGAGGCTGTCAAATGCTATGATATGGAAAATCTCGAATTTGTCGGCGCATACACGCATTTCCCCTGTGCATTTGAGCAAAACGGACCAACAAAGGCTCAATTAGAGGTTTTCAAGGACGTTATGAAGCAGATTGAAAGCAAGGTGGGAAGCGTCGGTACACTCCATTGCGCTAACTCTCCTGCTCTGTTCAATTTTGATAACGTTTCACTCGGTGCAGTCAGAATAGGCTCCGCTTTTACAGGCAGAATTATTACGCAAAAAAGCAGCGGACTTAACAGAATAGGTATGCTCGAAGCAGAGGTTATCGAAACAAAAACTGTACCTGCAGGATATTCGATTGGCTACGGCGCAACGTACAAAACAAAGTGCGAAACAACGCTCGCAGTAATACCTTTCGGTCATTATGACGGCTTCGGCATAACCGTTCAGCGAGAGGAACACAATCTGCGTTCAGTTTTATCGGCGTTAAAATCATTCCTCAAAAAAGAGAGGATATATGTCACAATAAATGATAAAAAATACCCTGTTGTCGGCAGTATAGGACTTGACCACTGCACAGTTGACATAACAGGAAGCGATGTAAAAATCGGCGACGTCGCACAGGCTGACATTTCGCCGCTTATGGTAAATCCGAGAATTGAGAGAGTATATAAATAAGCGTATAAAAATGACTATCCTGCACAAGATTGTTGGATAGTCATTTTTTGTGTCACATTAGCAGATAACAAGATAAAAAACAAAAACGGACGAGCAATGCTCGTCCCTACAGGGCGTCGTGTAAAGATACGACTACACAAATATTAAAAACTAGGCAATAAAGAGTAATCCGAACCTGCCGAAAATACTTGTATTAAAGCGACTTTTGAACTTTTCGCCGTCGCCTTACGCGAGTAGGGCTTCCGTCTCAAAGCCCAAAATTCATCTTTACTACAAGCATTTTCGGTCGAAGAGTTAAAATTGAACTGATTTGTTCTTAATCAAGGCACAAAAACGCAGGAATACTTTTCGTATTCCGAGTATTTTTAACGCAGAGTAAGGGCAAATCAGCCAATTTTAACCACGGTTCGGATTACTCTTTATTGCCTACGTAGGACGATTATCAATCGTCCAAAGATGCGATATTCTAACGGGATGTCGAGACGCCATCCCCTACAATTCATTACAACAACGCATACTATAATCAATTACAGTAAACACAGGAAACCGTCCCCTGTGTTATTCCCCTGTGTTATTCTGATTGGTCCCTAATTGTTCTTGTCCTGTTTTATTAATATCTATTGCATAATTAAACTTCTCTTCGTATTGAATTATTACTCTATCTCCTTGATTAATATCCTCTAATTTTTTTATATATTTTCTGCTCGAAAGGATAGGAGTAATATATACAATTTCATTGTTATTCTCATCGATAACAAAAAATGTGTAATTTACAATAAAATCACCAATACTACCCACTCTAACTATATCAGTAACAGTAGCAGTATTATTTTTCGTATTTGTTTCGACAACAAAAAAGCTCGAAGCCATAAAAATTACACTAAAAATACAAATTATTATAGTTTTTATAGTCTTATTTGAAATATTAGGTGTACTAAAATGGGTAATAATTCTATATGACACATAACCAATTCCTATAATTAATATCAATAAAACAAAGAGATTTCTTATATTATATTCAAATATTCCCATTTTTTTACTCCAGTCATGTATGTGCACAGGGGACGGTTTCCTGTGTTCAATTAATCTTTTTATTTTCGCCTGTACCGGTGGTGGTATATGAATACGAAGCGGTATTATTGCCGTGGGTGTATCCAATACTCTTGTCTCTTGAAACAAACAAATTAGGGGTTAAGGGGCGGAGTTAACCACAGCTTGTTTCGTCAACACAAGGAACCGTCTGATTCTTGATTCACTTTTGTTTTGCTAAACAGCCAAATCAGCAATACCGAAATTGGCGATAATAAAGTAAATAATATTTCATACAAAAGCGGAATTGTTTCTTCAATCAACAAAATGGGTGATAACAAAATATATGTCACCGGTGAACACATTGACCAATGAATAGAATAAAACAAACCTATTTGTATACAAAAATATGCTGCCAACGGGTAAGATAGTGCAATAGTAACTGCCAATACGATTAATACATTTCGTTTGTATTTGTTATCGTCATATTTGCCAAGGATTTTTTTACCGATAAAGAAGTATGATATTATCGAAAATACTGCAACTGTAATTCTGCATATTATATCAACACTTTCTTCTGTAATATAAGGTATAAATCCTTTTGTAATAATGCTGTTTAATGTAAAATACGTGAATAAATAGACAATTCCGTTTAATATTTCCAATACAATCATAGACAGCAATAATACGAAAAAGCATTTTATATATTTTTTATTCATTATCGTCACCATTATAATAGACATGCACAGGGGACGGTTCCCTGTGTTTCATTAATCTTTTCATTTTCGCCTGTACCGGTGGTGGTATATGAATACGAAGCGATATTATTGACGTGGGTGTATTCAATACTCTTGTCTCTTGTTACATACGAATTAGGGGTTAAGGGGCGGAGTTAACCACCCCTTGTTTCATCAACACAAGGCACCGTCCCCTGTGCACTTCAATAAGTCATCATATAGATTTTGTGCATTATTTACTGCTAATTCTGCATAGCAA
>CAMCPL010000006.1 GCA_945876745.1 uncultured Clostridia bacterium | reverse complement strand
ATGATATACGCTAAAGCGATGATATACACACTAAAGTGTGATGATATACCAAGCCCGCGGCTTGGATAAAAAAAGAAGCAACCAACGTTGCTTCTTTTTTGGCGCAGAGGGTGGGATTCGAACCCACGCGGGCGTGAACCCAAACGGTTTTCAAGACCGCCTCGTTATGACCACTTCGATACCTCTGCATTTATTTAATTGCCTTGATATATTACCACAACAAATGCCGGTTGTCAAGGAAAATATTAAAAACTTTATTCTAATTTTGTAAAGACATATTTTTTAATTAATTACATATTATATAATCGGTGATGATATGAACAAAAAACTTGCAAAACTTGAATTTTTCGGCTTTATATTTGTGAGTGTGCTTGGAGTAATTATGCATTTTGCGTATGAATGGAGCAATGAAAGCAAGGTTATTGCGCTGATAGCACCAATAAATGAAAGCCCTTGGGAGCATTTGAAGCTGCTGTTTTTTCCTTATGTCACATACGGCGTGTATGAAGCAATCCGATTGACCGACGAAAAATTTAATGTATACTTTGCAAAGCTAATCGGAATACTGTTTGCATTTTTCACTACGCTTGCGGTTTACTATATCTCTCTCGGCGCAACAGGAAGGCAAATTGAATGGGTGAGCATAGCGAGCTTTTTTATAGGAGCGGCAGTCGGATATTTAATAAGCTATAACATAATCAACAAATCAATCGGCAGAGGTCTGATTAACGGCTTGTCGATAGCAGGACTTTTGATTATTGCATTGCTGTTCTTCTTTCTTACGCACTTCCCGATTAAAATTCCGCTGTTTTTAGACCCGCAAAGTATGACATACGGCATTGATAAAATAATGTAAAACAGCTTACTTTTTTTGCATAAATATACATTTTTGCGTATATTTATAACAAATTTTCGTTTTTCTATTGACACTGAAAAATATTGCAGTATAATATTAAAAACCTAATAAATACAGAGGTAAATGTAGGAATGAAAAAAGTATTTATAGACGGCAGTCAGGGAACTACTGGATTAAAAATATACAAAAGGTTTGAATGTAGAAATGACATTCAGCTTTTACATATTGACGATAATAAAAGAAAGGATGCAAAGGAACGGGAAAGGCTGATAAACTCGTCGGACATAACTTTTTTGTGCTTGCCCGACGAAGCGAGTATTGAAGCAGTTTCGCTCGTTGAAAACGACAGCGTAACAATTATCGACACCTCGACGGCTCACAGAACAAACGAAAGCTGGGCTTACGGCTTCCCGGAGCTTGACAGCTCGTTTAGAGAAAAAATTAAGTCTTCGAAGCGAATTGCCGTTCCGGGCTGTTATGCAAGCGGCTTCAACAGTATTGTTTATCCGCTTGTTGCGCACGGTATTATTTCGGCTTCGTATCCTGTGACCTGTTACGCTATGAGCGGTTATACGGGCGCCGGTAAAAAGGGAATTGAGCAGTACGAAAATCCCGAGCGTTGCGAAGAGCTTTCGTCTCCGAGACAGTATGCATTGTCCCAACAGCATAAGCACTTAAAGGAAATGAAGGCAATAAGCAGGCTTGAGCGAGCACCGTTTTTTGCACCTCATATCTGTGATTATCCGCAGGGAATGGTTGTCAGTATCCCTTTATTTACCGATATGCTCGAAAAAAAGGTAACGCCGAGTGATTTGCAGAAAATTTTTGCCGAGCATTATGACGGCGAGCCGTTTGTAAAGGTGAGAGAATTAGGCTATTCAGTTAATATGATAGGCTCGAATAATTTTGCAAACCGTGACGATATGGAGATAGAAATAAACGGAAATGACGACAGAATACTGATTACATCACGCTTTGATAATTTGGGCAAGGGCGCAAGCGGTGCGGCAATTCAATGTATGAATATTGCGCTCGGTGTAGACGAAAAAACAGGACTTAACTTAGGAGAATAAACAGAAAATGGAAAACGAATTTAAGATTATTGACGGCGGTATATGCGCCGCAAAGGGCTTCAAGGCAAGCGGTACATATTGCGGAATAAAAAAGCCTGCCTACGAAAATCCTACAAGAACGCATAAAAACGATATTTGTCTTTATGTTTCGGACAGGCTTTGCAACACGGCTTGCGTGTATACAACAAACAAGGTCAAGGGCGCGCCGATTATTGTTACAAAGGCTAATCTTGAAAAAAGCGGCGGCAAGGCAATCGCAGTAATTGCAAATTCAAAAAATGCCAACACCTGCAACGCAGACGGCGTTGAAAAAGCAAACAAGATGTGCGAGCTTGTTGCAAATGAACTTAATATACCGAGCGAGCAGGTCGTTGTTGCCTCAACAGGAGTTATCGGTCAGGTACTGCCTATCGAGCCTATTATGAGCGCCGTGCCGAAGCTTGTGAATGAGCTTGATTACGGCAAAAACAATGACGCCGCAACTGCTATTATGACAACCGATACGGTGAAAAAGGAATACGCCGTTGAATTTGAGATTGACGGTAAAAAATGTCATTTAGGCGGTATGGCAAAGGGTTCGGGAATGATTCATCCGAATATGGCGACAACGCTTAATTTCATTACAACTGATTGCGCAATAAGCACCGATATGCTCCAAAATGCGCTTAATGAAATCGTAAAAATCACCTATAACTGCCTTTCCATTGACGGAGATACATCAACAAATGATATGGTTTGTCTTATGGCAAACGGTCTTGCCGAAAATGACGAAATAACCTGCGAGGGTGAGACGTACGGAATTTTCAAATCGGCGCTATACGAAGTTATGGCAAATCTTACAAGAATGCTTGCAAAGGACGGCGAGGGCGCAACCAAGCTGATTGAATGTATCGTAGCCGGCGCACAAACGCAGGATATCGCAATCACGGTTGCAAAAAGCGTTGTATGCTCATCGTTATTCAAAGCGGCAATTTTCGGCGAGGATGCAAACTGGGGCAGAATACTTTGCGCAGTAGGCTATGCCGACGCCGAATTTGATATAAATAAGGTAGACGTTGATATCAAGAGTGATATGGGTATCATTTCCGTTTGCAAAAACGGTGCAGGAATTGAGTTCAGCGAGGAAGAAGCGTCGCAGGTTTTGTCGTCTGACGAAATATATGTTCTCATTAATCTCAATGACGGCGAGGCAAGCGCAACGGCTTGGGGCTGCGACCTTACATATGATTATGTAAAAATCAACGGAGATTACAGAACCTAACGGAGAAGAGACTATGACAAGCAATATAGATAACGAACAGAAAGCGAGAATAATTGCCGAGGCTTTGCCGAATATTCAGCTTTACAGAAAAAAGACGATAGTAGTCAAATACGGCGGAAACGCTATGATAAACGAGGAACTAAAGGACGCTGTTATGCGTGATATGGTGCTTCTTACAACTGTCGGAATAAATGTTGTTTTAGTTCACGGCGGCGGTCCTGAAATAAACAAAATGCTCGGCAAAATCGGCGTTGAAGCAAAATTTGTTGACGGTCTTCGTGTTACAGATAAGGAAACGGTTGACGTTGTTCAAATGGTGCTTGCAGGAAAGGTCAACAAGGATTTGGTTTGCAAAATCTGCAATATGGGCGGTCACGCAATCGGTCTTTCGGGTATGGACGGAAATATGATAAAATGCAAGCCTATGGACGATGTTCACGGCTATGTCGGCGAAATAGTCGAAACAAATATGGACGTGATTAACGAAGTGCTTGCAAATAATTTTATCCCCGTCGTATCTACAATAGGCTACGACGAGCAGGGTAATTGCTACAACATAAACGCCGACACCGTTGCGGCTCGGATTGCAGGCGACCTGAAAGCGGCGGCGCTTATTTCAATGACCGATATTGTCGGTCTTTTGAGGGACGTAAACGACGAAAGTACAAAAATTCAAAAGGTAATAATTTCCGAAATTCCGGCTCTTATTGCCGACGGCATTATAAGCGGCGGAATGATACCGAAGATTGACTCAATGACGCAGGCTATACGAAACGGCTGTGAAAAAGCATTTATAATTGACGGCAGAGTTCCTCATTCAATCCTTATGGAACTTCTCACGGACGAGGGTATGGGAACAATGTTTAGGAGCAGGTAATGAATACAAAGGAATTAGATAATGAATATATTGCTCATTCGTACGGCAGGTTTGATGTTTGCCTGACAAAGGGTAAAGGCTCAACGCTTTACGATGAGCAGGGCAAAAAATACATAGACTTCGGCTCGGGCATCGGTGTATCGGCTTTCGGAATATGTGATGACGAATGGGTAAACGCCGTAAGCGAGCAGCTTAATAAAGTTCAGCACACAAGCAATTTGTACTACACCGAACCGTGCGCCGTGCTTGCAAAAATGCTTTGCGAAAAAACGGGAATGAAGCGTGTTTTCTTTGCAAATTCAGGCGCAGAGGCGAACGAGGGCGCAATTAAATTTGCAAGAAAATACAGCTTTGACAAATACGGTGAAGGTCGCTCAACGATTATTACTCTTATTGATTCTTTTCACGGCAGAACAATAACGACTCTTGCCGCAACAGGTCAGGATATGTTCCACACAACATTCGGACCGTTTACACCCGGCTTCAAATATTGCCCTGCAAATGATGTTGAAGCGCTTAAGCAAATGATAAGCGATGACGTGTGCGCCGTTATGTTTGAATGTATACAGGGCGAGGGCGGTGTTAATATTTTAACGCCCGAATTTGTCAGTGCAATAAAGGATATTGCCGAGAAAAATGATATACTTATGATAGTTGACGAGGTACAGACAGGCAACGGCAGAACAGGAAAATATTTCGCCTACGAGAATTACGGAATTACGCCCGATATTGTGTCAACCGCAAAGGGGCTTGCAGGCGGTCTGCCTATGGGCGCTGTGCTTTTCGGTGAAAAATTAAAGGACGTCGTAACTCCCGGTTCTCACGGCTCAACATTCGGCGGAAACCCGATTGCCGCGGCAGGCGCGATAAGTATAGTAAAAAGACTTGACGATGATTTTTTAGCCGAGGTAAGCCGAAAAGGGGATTACATTAAGCAAAATCTGTTGAGTATAAAAGGCGTAGAATCTGTTGATTCAATGGGTTTAATGCTCGGAATTTCAACCGATAAGGACGCAGGAGATGTTGCAAAGGCTTGTCTTGAAAACGGCTTGCTTGTACTGACAGCTCATAAGAACAAGGTGCGCTTGCTTCCTGCACTGAATATCAGCTATGACGAAATCGACGAAGGACTGAAAATACTCAAGGAGGTAATTGAAAAATGAAGCATTTATTGAAGTTACAGGATTTGGACAAGGAGGAAATTCTTGATATTCTCAACCTTGCCGACCAGCTTAAATACGAAAATCACAACGGCATTGAGCACCATATATTAAAGGGCAAAACGCTCGGTATGATTTTTCAGAAAAGCTCAACGAGAACAAGGGTCAGCTTTGAAACGGGAATGTATCAATTAGGCGGTCAGGCGCTCTTTCTTTCAAACCGTGATTTGCAGATAGGCAGGGGCGAGCCTGTCGAAGATACTGCGAGGGTGCTTTCACGCTATCTTGACGGAATTATGATAAGAACCTTTGAACAAAAGGAGGTTGAGGATCTCGCAAAATACGGCTCAATTCCTATAATAAACGGTCTTACCGATTACTGTCACCCGTGTCAGGTGCTTGCCGATTTAATGACAATCCGTGAGTACAAGAAGAGCTTTGACGGACTGAAATTCTGCTTTATCGGCGACGGAAATAATATGGCAAACAGCCTTATTGTGGGAGCAATTTCAATGGGTATGGAATGTGCCGTAGCCTGTCCCGACAGCTATAAGCCCGATGCAGAAATTATGAAATGGGCGCAGGAAAACGGAAAGTTCACCTGTTCATCGGATATTCTTGCCTGTGCCGAAAATGCCGACGTTCTTTATACTGACGTTTGGGCTTCAATGGGTCAGGAGGAAGAAAAAACAGAGCGTGAAAAGGTGTTCAAAAACTACCAAATCAACGATGAGGTTATGAGCGTTGCAAATGAAAACGCTATGGTGCTTCATTGCCTGCCTGCACACAGAGAAGAGGAAATCACCGCAAAGGTTTTCGAGGAACACGCAAACGAAATCTTTGATGAAGCAGAAAACAGACTCCACGCCCAAAAGGCAGTGTTGGTAAAACTTATGCAGAATTAACAAAACTCTATTTTAACCAACAAAGCTCCCCTTGTTGCAAGGGGAGCTGTCACGAAGTGACTGAGGGGATAAGAAATATAAAACGCTCCGTCTTGAATATTGGCTCCCCTTGTTTTGAGAATCAAGGGGAGCTGTCAGCTACGCTGACTGAGGGGATAAAAGAAATCAATTGGGATAAAAGAAATCAATTGGGATAAAAGAAATCAATTGGGATAAAAAATTACAATAATAGAAGAAAAAACTATGGACAGAAAATACAATCAAAAGTTAGTGACAAACGCAAAAGAACTGCGTAAAAATATGACAAGAGAAGAACGTCACTTGTGGTATGATTTTCTCAAGGATTATCCCGTGAAATTTTATCGTCAAAAAGTAATGGGAAAATATATTGTTGATTTTTATTGTTCAAAGGCTGATTTGGTTATTGAGCTTGATGGTTCACAACATTTTGAAGAAAACGGCATACAGTATGATTCTCAAAGAGATGAATATTTGAAAAGCTATGGTCTTGATATATTACGAATACCTAATAATGAAATTAATACAAATTTTGACGGCGTATGCGAGTATTTGGATAAATTGATAAAAAGCAGAATTTAATTACTGCTTTTTTCTTTTATCCCCTCAGTCGGCAAAGCCGCCAGCTCCCCTTAATGACATTAAAAGGGGAGCCTTTATTGGTTAAAATAGCGCTCCGTCTTGAAAAATTAGGCTCCCCTTTGTTTTGAGAATCAAGGGGAGCTGGCGGCTACGCCGACTGAGTGGATAAAAGAATATTACTAAAAACACCGAGCTTCACATTCTTCGTGAATCTCGGTGTTTTATTTCTTGTATTTTTTATGAATTTACTTTACCCAATACTTAACCGTCATACATTTTGAAGCGGTGTTAACGCTTGGGCTTACCGTAAGCGAGCCGTCTGAAAGTCCTGTATAAGCCTTTGCAAAGCCTTCGTTGTAATTATCTTCGTCAGCCGATGTGCTGATGTTAGTCACATAAAGGCAATTATTTGAACAGTCGCCTACATAATTCGTTGCGCCTTTGAAATCGGCAAGTGCGTTCAAAACCGCAACTCTGTAATCACACACAACACTTGCAAGACAGTTACCCAAATCCTTTTGGTCATATCCCCAGCCGAAAGCGTGAACCTGATGGCTTATGGACCATGTTGCAGAATAAACGCTGAGATTTTGAGAATTGCCGCCGGCAAATACAACCTGTACGCCTTCGTCATATAAGCTCTCAACAACGCTTGAATATCTGTCGGACATTTCAAATTCCGTAATGTAGCAATATTCGTTATTCATTGCAAGACCGCCGGAAAGTCCTTTAGCGTCAACGTTCTCCCATTTGTAGAACATATATCCGTCTTGCGGTGCGTCGGCAATAATCTGTGCCTTTTCGCCGGGACAGTAAACGCCTGTTCCTGTTCCTTGCTCTACCGTTACGCTGTATGTGGGCTGCTCGCTCTTAACATAAATCGGAGTAACCTCAATTGCGCTTTCACCGACTGTAATCTCGGTTGATTTTGAATTAATATCCTTAATTGCCGATTCGTCGTCAGCCTCCCAATGGTCGAATACCATACCCATTTTCGGTGCCGGAGCTTGAATATATGCAACTGAATTTTTCTCTGCGTTGATTACTTCGTCGCTTCCGATAACAGTAACAGGTACTGTATCTGCGTCACGCCATACGGCGGTTATTGTGCAATCGCAGTCGCCAACCAAAAGGTTCATACTGCTCTTTTTGTCGGAGCTGATATTTACCTTCTTGTCCTTAACGCCCTCGGTGTCGCTCTTTGTTTCCCAATGGTCGAAAGCCTTGCCTTCCGGTGCAGGCTCTGCGGTAACAGTTACATTCTCACCGTTTGTATAAACGCCCGAACCGATACCGCCGACAACATTGACCTTAAAGGTTTGCTCCTTGCTGTCCTCAACCTTTTGATAAACAGGGCGGATTGTTATCGAATAATCAAGATTTTCATCATCACAGTTTACATATTCAACAAGAGTGGGTATACCGCTTTCGTCTGCGGCATATGCTGCACCGTTGATATAGCCTATGCCGTAGCTTGCCGAATCCTTGTCGGCAGTATTTCCGAAATACGCAAGCTTTGTTTTGCCGAGTGCAACGCTTGTGTAGCCTGCAAGGAAGCCTGCCTGCAATGTGTCGAAGCTGACGGTCATAACATTTGAAATCGGCTGTTCACACTCTGCACCGACAACAAGGAATTTTGTTTCGGGATATTCAGCGGCATATTCGCTGATTGCTTTTGCCATTACTTCGCCCTGAACAACAATATATTGAGCGCCGCCGTCAACTGCAAGTTTAATGTAATTGTTTACATTCTCACCTGTAACCTCGCCGTTTTCATCTGTATCGGGTTGATAATAACGGTAGCTCATCGAGTTTTCGTCGCCGAACTGCTTAACGCCGTTCCACGCACTCTCGTTATACGCGTTATCGTCAACAACCGCACCGTCTGTTATGTACACCAAATCAAACGAAGCGTTCTCATTTTTTGCACATCCGCCGAGTGCAAGCACACAGCTTATTGCTAAGGTTGCCGCCAGAATAATTGAGAAAAATCTTTTCATATCACAGTAATCGCCTTTCTGCATAGTATTACAAATAAAATAATAACAAATTCATTCGCAATTTTCAAGACTTTCTAAATAAATATTCAAATTATTTCGTTTCTGTGATAACTCATAGCGACTGATGGGTCAAAGAATAAATCACCCAACCTTGATATGCGTCATTCGAATTTCACTGATTGTATGAAATCAAAGCTTTTCATATTGTTCAAAAACACTCATACTGTCCGATAAAAACTGCTCCTTGTGAATAAACGTTAATGTTGCTTATTTTTTACACTTTGATAATACAAAAAAGATGAACCTGTCTACATCAAAAGAAAAACATATTAATTAAAAGCTATTTATGCAAAAAACTCTTGATTTTTAATTATCTTTCTGTTATAATGCTAACGCATTCGTAAAAAAGAAAGCGAATACGCACACGGCGAAGTTGAGCCAAAGGTTATTTTTATCGGCTCTTGCCATACCTCGCTGTGGAGGATTAACCTTAAAGGAGGAAATGAAAATGGCAAATGTAGTTTCTATGAAACAGCTTTTAGAAGCAGGTGTTCACTTCGGACACCAAACAAGAAGATGGAACCCTAAAATGGCTGAATACATCTTCACAGAGAGAAATGGTATTTATATCATTGACCTTCAAAAGACAGTAAAGAAGCTCGACGAGGCTTATATGTTCGTTCGTGACCTTGCTGCAGACGGCGGAAGCATTATCTTCGTTGGTACAAAGAAGCAGGCACAGGACAGCGTTAAGGAGGAAGCAATCCGTTGCTCAATGCCTTATGTAAACGCAAGATGGCTCGGCGGTATGCTTACAAACTTCAAGACAATCCGCGGCAGAGTTGCACGTCTTGCACAGCTTAAGAAGATGCAGGAGGACGGCACCTTTGATCTTCTCCCGAAGAAAGAGGTTGCAGGTCTTGAGCTTGAAATCGAAAAGCTCGAAAAGTATCTCGGCGGTATCACAGAAATGAAGAAGATTCCCGAGGCTATGTTCATCGTAGACCCTCGCAAGGAAAGAATCGCTGTATCCGAAGCAACAAAGCTCGGTCTTCCAATCGTTGCTATTGTTGATACAAACTGCGATCCTGACGAAATTGATTATGTTATTCCGGGTAACGACGACGCTATCCGTGCAGTAAAGCTTATCGCAGGTGCAATCGCTGACGCTGTTATCGAGGGTAGAGACGGCTCTGATGTAGCTGAAGCTGAGGAAGCTGCTGTTGAGGAAGCAACCGAGGAATAATTGACAAACTAATATATAATTGGAGGATAATGTTATGGCATTCACAGCACAGGATGTTAAGGCGCTTCGCGAAAAGACAGGCGTTGGTATGATGGAATGTAAAAAGGCTCTCGTTGAGGCTGACGGTGATATGGACAAGGCTATCGACTTTCTTCGTGAAAGAGGTCTTGCAGCAGCACAGAAGAAGGCTTCGAGAATTGCCGCAGAGGGCGTAGTTCTTCCTTATTATGATGAGGCAACCAAGCAGGGCGTTGTTGTCGAGGTTAACTCCGAGACAGACTTCGTTGCAAAGAACGAAAAGTTTATGTCCTTCGTTGAGGGCGTTGCAAAGACAATTCTTGCAACAAATCCTGCCGATGTTGAAGCTCTTAAAGAAGAAAAGTTCAACGGCACAGACAGAACAGTAACCGAAACTCTTAACGACCTCGTTCTTGCAATCGGTGAGAATATGAAGGTTCGCCGTTTCGAGAGAATGGAAGGTATTGTTTCAACTTATATTCACGCAGGCGGCAGTGTAGGCGTTATGGTTGGCTTTGATGTAGCTGACGAGGCAAAGGCTGCTGATGCTGAATTTGTTGCTATGGGTAAAAACGTTGCTATGCAAATCGCAGCTATGAACCCTGATTATCTCAGCAAGGATGAAATCTCGGCTGAAGAAGCAGATAAGATGCACTCAATCACAGTTGACAGCGCACTCAATAAGCCGGATTCACTTCCTGTTCCGATTCTCAACAGCCTTATCGACGAAGCTATCAACGATAAGAAGTGGAGCGACGAGGACATCACAATCTATCAGGGACTTGACCAAAAGCAGAGAAAGAACTTCGTAAACTTCATTTCAAAGGAGGCTTATGCAGCTCTTGCAGAGGTTGCAGTTTCTCATAAGGCTGACATCAGCGAAAACAAGATTTTCACAGGTCTTGTACAGGGCAGACTTTCAAAGCAGATTAAAGAAATTTGCCTTCTTGAACAGGATTTCGTTCGTTCCGACATTTTCCAAGGCTCGGTTGCAGGCTACATTGACAGCGTAGCAAAGGCTCTCGGTACAGAAATTAAGGCAACAGGCTTCATTCGTATGATGAAGGGCGACGGCCTCGAAAAGAGAGAAGAAAACTTCGCTGAAGAAATCGCAAAGCAAATCAATGGCTAACATTCAAGAGCATCTCGTATGAGGTGCTCTTTTTTGTAATATAAGGGATGATGCGATGAAAAATTATGATGTAATTCTTTTTGACCTTGACGCAACGTTGACAGATTCGTCACCGGGAATTATTAATTCAATTATCTATGCTTTGAATAAGTACGGTATTATAGTATCAAAGTACTTTTGGAAAATGAGGTAAATATATGAGTGATATTAAATATCTGTTTTTTGATATAGGCTCAACATTAGTTGACGAAAGCGAATGTGTAAAAAAGCGTTGTGAAGTTATTATTGAAAGTAATAATATTGACAGACAGGAATTTTACGACAGAGTGGAGGAATGTGCAAAAACCGATTCCTATGCAGTCAGAGCCGCTGCTCTCTATTATGGGGCTGAAATACCTAAATGGTATGGCGAGCTTGAAAAACTATATCCCGATACAAAAATGATATTGGAAATATTGTCACAAAAGTATAAGTTAGGGGTAATAGCAAATCAGGTTGCAGGTACAAAGGATAGACTTGATAATTGGGGCATCGGCAAATATTTTGATGTAGTTGTTGCTTCGGCTGAGGCAGAATGTGCTAAACCTGACTTGAAAATATTCAACCTTGCACTTGAACAGGCAGGATGTAAACCCAATGAAGCAGTGATGATAGGCGACAGGCTTGATAATGATATTGTCCCTGCAAAACAGCTTGGTATGAAAACCGTTTGGGTTCGCCAAGGCTTTGCGAAATATCAAAGTATCAGTAATGAAACCGAAAAGCCCGATTTCATAATTGATTCAATCAGCGATATTTTAGATATTCTTAATTAAAAGGGTGATTTTATGTATATTTTAGACGGTATTGCTTATGCCGGAAACAGAACACCAGAATTGAAAGTGTCGGGTGTCAAACCTATGGATAATTATTTATTGTGGGTTAGATTTAACAACGGCGAAGCAAAAGTGTTTGATTTTAAGCCGCTTTTGGAAAAATCGGCTTTTATTCCGCTAAAAGACATTGATGTGTTCAAAGGCGTTTATATTGATTATGGTATTCCGGTATGGAATGACGGTGATATTGATATTTCTCCTGAATATTTGTATGAAAACGGACAAAATGAAAGAATAACAGCGTAATCACATAGCAAATAAACAGATAAAATAACAATCAAGAGCAGGCTTTCGTCTTGCTCTTTTCTTTACAAAAATTTCTCAATGTGGTAATATAAATTATAAATAATTCTCGGGTGTTTGTATGAAAAAGGTTATATATTCTGCAACAGTGGTATTTACCGTGTTGACAGCATTGTTTTCTGCATTGTATCTTAAATTTAATACCGATTTGTTTATTACCCTTGCAATAACCTTTGGTACGGTGTTGTACCATTTTGTAATGCGTCTTGCTGTTGGATTTTTTGTTCCGCACGGCTTTCATTATACCGATAAATATTTTACTGAGAAGAAATTCGAAAAGCGTCTGTATAAGACATTGAGGGTTAAAAAATGGAAAAAGTTTATGCCGAGCTATAACCCCGATTCTTACTCAATAAAAAATGATGTTCGTTCTCTTGAAACTATTGCCGATACTACTTGCAGAAATGAGGTTATACATCTTGCTATATGCCTGTTGAGCTTTGTACCGATAATTTTTATTGCATTTTTCGGCTCGGCGGCAGTTTTCATTATCACATCTGTTTTAAGTTGTATGTTTGATATGATATTTGTAATTATGCAGCGTTATAACCGTCCTCGCTTAGTCAAAATTATTGAAAGAAAGAAAATATTGTAGCATAAGAGCAGGTTTTTCATCTGCTCTTTTTTTCTTGCCATACTTAGATTTGTATGCTAAACTTAATTAAGGAAAATAAATCCGTTCATAAAAACTTGTTCGGTTTTATCTCGCTTGCTTAAAATAAAAATATGATGAAATTCGGAGAGTATTATGCGTAGGCAATAAAGAGCAATTCGAACCTGCCGAAAATACTTGTATTAAAGCGACTTTTGACCTTTTCGCCGTCGCCCTACGCAAGTAGGGCTTCCGTCTCAAAGCCCAAAATTCATCTTTACTACAAGCATTTTCGGTCGAAGAGTTAAAATTGAACTGATTTGTTCTTAATCAAGGCACAAAAACGCAGGAATACTTTTCGTATTCCGAGTATTTTTAACGCAGAGTAAGGGCAAATCAGCCAATTTTAACCACGGTTCGGATTACTCTTTGTTGCCTAAAAATTATGAAAAAACCGAGCTTACAAATATGTGTATGATATATGACGACGCAGGTAATATTTTAGTTCAGGACAGAGTTAGCAAATCGTGGGGAGGCGTAACATTTCCCGGCGGACATATTGAAAAAGGTGAAAGCATTGTTGAATCTGTAATACGAGAAATAAAAGAAGAAACTGGACTTGATATAAAAAAGCCTAAAATATGCGGTGTTAAGCAATGGCAGGTAAATAAAAAAGTACGTTATATAGTGTTTTTTTACAAAACGAATGAGTTTAGCGGTGAACTGAAATCCTCTGCAGAGGGTAAAGTGTTTTGGATTAAACCTGAAGAACTGAAAAATTATAAGTTATCAAGTGATTTTGAAGAAATGTATGAGATTTTTCAAAGTGATGATTTGCAGGAATTTCAGTGGAAACAGGAAAACGGCGAATGGGTTAAAAGAATTTTTTGATAGGTGATGTTTGTATGCAGAATGATAAGATATGTTACGATGTTTGCACAAGTCAGAATGTAGATGATGTTGCAAAACTTGCCTTAAAATTATGGAATGACGCTGATTATGATGAATTGAAAGATGAATTTGAAGCGGTATTACAAGCCGAAAACAATATAGTTTATACCGCTTATTGTCAGGAAAAAATGATTGCATTTGCTCATTGCAGTCTGCGTAACGAATATGTTGAAGGTGCTGATAGCGATAATGTTGCTTATCTTGAAGGAATTTATGTTGAACAGCAATTTCGTAATTGCGGTGTCGCAAGTTGTTTAATACAATGCTGTGAAAACTGGGCAAAGTTAAAGGGTTGCCGACAATTTGCAAGTGACTGCGAAATAAATAATTTACCAAGTATCATTCTGCATAAGAAATACGGATTTAACGAAAGCGCTAAGCTTGTTCACTTTATTAAAAATATTGGTGGTTAGATATGAGTGTAATTTTTTATGAAGCAGTTGAAGATAGCTTATTAAAATTTGCCGTTATTGTTGCAAAAACAAACGGTAAATGGGTGTTCTGTAAGCATAAGAGCAGAGACACATTAGAAATTCCGGGCGGTCATCGTGAGCCTAATGAAAATATTATTGATACAGCAAAGCGTGAGCTTATTGAAGAAACTGGTGCTATTGATTTTGACTTAAAGCCCATTTGCGTTTATTCAGTAATTGAAAAGGATAATTTTAATGGCGAAGAAACATTCGGGCTTCTTTGCTATGCAGATATAAAATCCTTTGGCGAAATTAATAGTGAAATTGAAAGAATTATCATTACAGATGAGCTACCGACGAATTGGACTTATCCGACAATTCAACCATATCTTCTTGCAGAATTAGAAAAGAGAAAGGTAATATGAAAGTGCTATATAAGAAATTGGTCAGGGATAATATTCCGGACATTTGCATTGCAAATAATCAAAAGCCAAAGTACAGAGTGCTTAATGATAATGAATACAAAACAGCCCTTAACCGGAAACTTAAAGAGGAAACAAAAGAATATATTAGAAGCGGTGATATAAGAGAACTTGCAGACATTCTTGAGGTTGTTGAGGCTATTGCCGTTTTACAAGGAAGCACTTTTGACGATGTGTTAAAGATTAAGAAATTGAAAGCAAATAAAAACGGAAAGTTTGAAAAGAAATATTACTTAGAAAGCGTCATTAAGTAATATGACTGGTATAAAATATGGCAAAAGTTTTGTGTGAAAAGGTGTATTGTGAAAATTACATTTTATATTATAACTTCTAAATTTGAGGAAAATAGATATGTTCAGATTAAAAAACGATAATTCACTACCTGTAATTACTGCCCAAAAGCATATAAAAAGCTGTCATAAAACTGCTGACGAATTGCATTTGCCAAAGACTGCTATACTTTTCTTTATGCACGGCGGTGTTGAATACTTGACGGAAAATTATAATTGTGAATTGATAACTGAAAAATTTCCGAGATTTCTTAATTCCTGCCCGATTTATAAAGCGGTTGATTACGAATTTTGCTTTTTGCACGGCGGTCACGGTTCACCGCAGGCTGTTGATACTCTTGAAACATTGAACGCTCTCGGCGTTGAACAGGTTGTTAACGTAGGAATGTTCGGCGCTTTTGGCGAAAATTTTGAATGTTCAGATATTATTATTCCGTCAAAGGCTTATGTTGAGGAGGGAACCTCTCTTCATTATTACGAGGATATTTTGTTTTCTTCACCCGATGAAGCCTTGCATAAAAAGGCGCTTGAATTATTAAAGGGCAAAGATTGTCCTATAGTGTCAACCGATGCTGTTTACAGACAGACTTTTCTCAAAGAGGATGAGTGGAGAACGATGGGAGCTGTCGGCATAGATATGGAAACATCTGCCCTTTTCAGCGTTGGTAAATATTTGGGATTAAAGGTTGTGTCTGTTCTTGTTGCTTCCGATAAACACCCTCAAAGCCCGAACGAAAGCGACTGGAAATGGCATATGCCCAAAAGTGCAAGAATAGATTTTTTTGAAAAATGTATAAATTTTGCTGTACAAATTACATAATATTTTGGTGATTGTATGAACTTGAACGAAAAAATATTTGAAGCCGTTTGCCGTATACCGAAAGGCAGGGTTGCAACCTACGGTCAAATTGCGACAATGTGCGGAAATCCGCATTACGCACGTGCTGTCGGAAATGCTTTGCATAAAAATCCGAACCCCTATGAAATACCCTGCTTTCGCGTTGTAAATAGCAAGGGCGAGCTTACGAAAAGCTTTGCTTTCGGCGGTATTAATGCACAGAAAAAACGCCTTGAAGACGACGGCGTTGAGGTTATCGACGGTAAGGTTGACCTTGAAAAATATCAATGGCGAGGAGAAAGCAATGATTTTTGAAAGTATTAATTTAGGCGGAGTAACCGCAAAAAACCGTATTATACGCTCGGCAACCCACGACGGTCTTGCCGACGGTAACGGTGCGCCTACCGAAAAGCTGATTAGAAAATATGAGTACCTTGCAAAAAATGAGGTAGGTGTAATTATTACAGGCTACGCCGGAGTGAGCGAAAACGGAATGTCTCCGTATCCTGCAATGCTTAAAATTCATAACGACGATAATTTGGAGCAGTATGAAAAATTAGCCGAGGCGGCGCATAAATATGATACTCCTATTGTGCTTCAGCTTGCTCATTGCGGCAGACAAACCTCGTCGAAAACAATAGGCGTTCAAAAGGTAGCTCCGACTGCAAAGCGCCATTTGTTCTATCCCGACAAGGCAAAGGAACTTGATAAAAACGAAATAAAAACAATAGTTAATGATTTTGTAAAGGCGGCTCAAAGGGCTGAAAAATGCGGCTTTGACGCAGTTCAGCTTCACGCAGGTCACGGCTATTTGCTCCACGATTTTTTGTCACCCTACGGCAACAACAGAACCGACGAATACGGCGGCTCGGTTGAAAACAGATGCCGTATCATTTGCGAAATTATCAAAGGAATTAAGGAAAAAACCACTTTTCCCGTCTGGATAAAAATCAGCGCCGAGGATAACCACAAAAACGGTATGCGTATTGAAGACAGTGTGAAAATTTGCAAAATCCTCGAAAATGCAGGACTTGACTGCGTTGAGGTGTCCTGCGGTACTGTCGAGGACGGTATGAATACAATGCGAAGCAGTGTTATGCCGATGCGTGCAGTTTTTGAATATCGTGAGCCTTGCGCTTCGTTCCCAAAGCCGCTTAAATCGGTATCGCTGTTTTTTGCAAATCTTGTAAATCCGCTTATCAAGCAACCTTCACCGCTTGAGAATTTTAATGTTGCAAACGCCGAAAAAATCAAGTCCACACTAAATATTCCCGTAATCGTTGTCGGCGGTATACATAAGCTCGACGATATGGAGAATATAATTTTGCAAAATAAAGCAGACGCGGTTTCTATGTGCCGTCCGTTTATATGTGAGCCTAATTTGGTAAGCAAGCTCAAAAGCGGACAGCAGAGTGAAGCAAAATGCCTGATGTGTAACTACTGCGGACTTGTCATTGAAAAGGGCGAAACAAAATGCCTATACGGTAGGATAAATAATGAATAAGGTAGTTGAATTTATCAAGCAAGAAGCGGTGCTTTTAATATCCCTGCTTCTTGCTGTCGCCTCAGCTTTTTTCGTAAAGCCGAGATCAGAGTACATAGAATATATTGATTTCAAAACGCTTTGTCTTTTGTTCTGTCTTATGACGGTTATGGCAGGCTTGCAGGAAATAGGTGTGTTTAAGCTGCTTGCGTACCGTCTTTTGTCTGTTGCAAAAACAACGAGGTCGCTTTATTTTGTTTTGACCTTGCTTTGCTTTTTCTCGTCAATGCTGATAACAAATGATGTTGCATTGCTGACCTTTGTACCCTTTACCGTCACAACCCTGAATATTTCAAACCAAAGAAGACATTTGGCGTTTGTTACCGTAATGCAGACCGTTGCGGCAAATTTGGGCAGTATGCTGACGCCTGTCGGAAATCCCCAAAATCTATATTTGTTTTCGAGGTTTAATTTGTCGGCATACGATTTCTTTTCAACTGTTTTTCCGTATTGCGCTTTGTCGCTTGTATTACTGATAATCTGCGGATTTTTCATAAAAAACGAAGGTGTGAATATCGAATACGATGCAGGTGAGAGAATAACCTCAAAGCCGAAAATGATTTCATATTTTGTGCTGTTTTTATTATCGTTGCTCTGCGTTTTCAGAGTGTTGAGCTTTGTTTTTCTGCTTGTCGTTGTTCTCGCTTTTGCGCTTGTTTTTGACAGAAAAACGATAATGAAAATTGATTATAGCCTTTTGCTTACTTTTGTTTTTCTTTTCGTTTTTATAGGGAATCTCGGGAATATCGACTATGTCAGTGCCCTTTTGCAGAGAGTTGTTAGGGGCAACGAGGTAGCAGTCGGCGTGCTTTCAAGTCAGATGCTTTCCAATGTTCCTGCGGCAATATTGCTTTCTGCCTTTACCGACAACGCAAAAGCGCTCCTTATCGGCGTAAATCTCGGTGGCTTGGGAACGCTTATTGCCTCAATGGCAAGCCTTATTTCATTTAAGCTTGTACAAAAGCAGAATGTAAATATGCAAAAATATATATTGCTCTTTACTCTTGTTAACCTGATATTCTTGGCATTGAACTGTGCTCTGTGCATTTTGATATCATAAAAACAACCCCTGCGTACCATTTTTGCGCAGGGGATATTTCTGTTTATCAATAAAATTCGTTTATATAATCGAGCACATCCTGTCTTGTTTTCTTAAACGGACCGGGTGTTTCCATTTTTAGAGATACAAGCGCCGTGCAGTATAGCAGAGCGCTTTTTATGTCTGCCTTTTGTCGCTCGGTGATGTAGCCTGCAAAGGTTGTGTCGCCTCGTCCCGTTCTTCCCGAAAGGTTGCGTGCCTTTATCGGACAGGTGTATATTTCCTTTCCGTCGTATGCCAATACCTCGGTGTTGTGGGTGATTAAAATTTCCTTTGCGCCCCATTCATAGAGCATTTTTGCAGCCTTTGCACGGTCTGTTGTGCCTGTGAGAATTTCAGCCTCTGCGGCATCGGTTTTGAGATAATCAATGTAGGGAAGATACTCCTTTTTCTCCGCCCAGTCGTGAAATGCCATGGTCTTATCGTCTTCTACGTGACGAAGCAGGCATTGAACATCAACCGCAACCTTGCCGTGCTTTGATGCTTCCTTGAACAATTCGCCGTCAAAATCACCGTAAACAAGACCTGCAAAATGATAAATCCCTGTATCAATGTCGCCGAATTCCTCAAATTTGAAGCCGTCGCATACTCCGAGCGAGGTACATTCTCTTTTCTCCTTGTCGGCTGTGAAATATTTATTTCTGATTGAGCAGGTATTCTTTGACTCCTTGAAATAGACATCTGCGCCGCTGTCGCCGAAGCGCTCGCTGATATCAACGTCGTTACTGTTGAACTTTGTAAAAACAGCGGTCTTGTTTTCGCTTTTAGCCGCCGCAAAGCCTGACGCAACAACTGCACCGCCGACCTCCTTGCGAACATTATCCTGATAATCTATGTTGCAGTCGAGTGAAACCGGACCGATAACCAAAACATCATATTTACTCATATTTCTTTCTCCTTTGCATATTTTCTAATGATTATTGTACTATTATTTTATAAAAATTACAATATATCTTTTTTGATTATTGACTTAATTTGAATAGTGGTTTAGAATTATAATAATATAATATGTAAGGTGTGATATGATGAAGGTAATTATCAGCTGTCTTGTTTGCAGGCTTGTTCATTTTATACTGCAAAAAATGGGCAGAGGAGCTACCACTATGCCCGGTAGAGCGGCGCTTAAGGTGAAGCGAAATATATTAAAGGATTTGTCAAAGAACGTAAAGGTTATTATCGTAACCGGTACAAACGGAAAAACGACCTCCTGCCGTATTATTGAAGAGGGCTTGAAGCAGGCGGGGAAGACTTATTTCATCAATAAATCCGGCGCAAATCTCATAACAGGAATTACCGCCTCGTTCATTATGAACTCAACAATTACCGGCAAGAATAAGTACGAATATGCCATTGTTGAGTGTGATGAAAACGCATTTCGTGAGGTGTCGAGATACATCAACTGCGACGTTGTTTTGGTAACAAACGTTTTTCGTGACCAGCTTGACAGATACGGCGAGGTAACTCATACCTTAAACGCTATTAAGGAAAGCGTAAAAAATCTTCCGAACGCCGTAGTCTGTCTTAATGCCGACTGCTCGCTGACATATTCTATGTCAAGGGAAATACCAAATAAAATAGTAACCTTCGGCGTTAACGAGCCCTTTGACAAAGAGACAAAGGCTCCTGAAATAAGCGACGCAAAGTATTGCATTTTCTGCAAAAACGAGTATAGCTATACCTACCATACCTACGGTCATTTAGGCGGCTTTGAGTGTAAGGAGTGCGGCTATAAGCGACCGAGCGTTGACTTTGCCGTTGACAGCGTTGCCGAGCTGAAGCAGAATTATTCGATAGTGAAAGCCGACTTTAACGGCGAGAAGAATTTGATTAAAATCAATATCGGCGGTGCATATAATATCTACAATGCAATAGGCTGCGTTGCCGGTCTTTCATCTCTCGGAATTGATAATAAGACTATCATAAAAGCACTTGAGGAATTTAACGGCGCATTCGGCAGAATGGAGCAGTTTGACTGCAACGGTAATAAGCTAAATGTTATTCTTGTAAAAAATCCTGCCGGATTTTCGCAGACTATGAGCTTTCTTAAATCAATAAATGACGAGTGTACTCTCATTTTCTCGCTCAACGATAACGCCGCAGACGGTAAAGATGTAAGCTGGATATGGGATGTCGACTTTGCCGATATATTTTCAAAGCCGAATATTAAGGAAATTTATGTAACCGGAAAGCGTTGCTACGATATGGCAATACGCCTAAAATATGAGGGCGTGGGCGACAGAGAAATCAAGGTTATCGAAAACGAGGATTACGAAAAGCTCGTTGACATTGCCGAAAATCAGGGCAGGGATGTTTATATTATCCCGACCTATACCTCTATGATGACAATGCGCCCTGTTATAGCAAAAAGATTAGGAGGAAAGGAATTTTGGAAATGATGATAAAAATTGCGCACCTTTATCCCGATATGCTTAATCTTTACGGCGACAGGGGAAATATCATTACGCTTAAAACAAGATTAAATGCGAGAAATATCGGCGTTCAGGTTGATAATATCACTATGGGAAAAACCTTTAACAGCGACGAATACGATATGATTTTTATCGGCGGCGGACAGGATTTTGAACAGGACGCTTTGCTTAATGACCTTAAGCAGGGCAAGGACAAGGAGCTAAAAAAGGCGGTAGAAAACGGCAAGGTTGTTCTTGCAATCTGCGGCGGCTATCAAATGCTCGGCAGATATTACGAAACCTATGACGGAAAGCGCCTTGACTATCTCGGAATACTCGATTTTTACACCCGTGGCGAAGAGGAAAGAATGATTGGCAACTACGCTTTTACAACCAAAGAGGGAATTGAGATTGTCGGATTTGAAAACCACAGCGGACGTACCTATCTTTCAAACGGTCTTGAGCCTCTCGGAACTGTGATTAAGGGCTACGGCAATAACGGCGAGGACAAAACCGAGGGCGTGCGTTATAAAAACACCTTCGGCACATATTCTCACGGTCCCGTGTTGCCGAAAAATTCACGCTTTGCCGATTTGCTTATAAGCCTTGCACTTGAAAATAAATACGGTAAAGCAGAGCTTGAGCCTCTTGACGATACACTTGAGCTTAAAGCACAAAAGCAGGCTATGAGCCTTTATATTAAATAGTTTAGGATAATTGTATTTATGGCTGAAAAAACAAAAATTGCAATTGCGGGAAACCTTGATAATATTGATGAAATTATCGAACACCTACGTGAATTTTACGGTAATAAGCCGTGTGATATTTCACCCTTTTGCGATGACGAAAGCGCACCGAGCCTCATTGAGCTATGGGCAAAATATGATGCGGTCATAATGCTCGGCTCAAATGATATTCAAGCCGACGAGCGCTTAAAGGAACACTTGGTAGGTCACGCTCATTTGAGATACGTCGATTGTATTGAAGAAAATGAATGTCTCCTCAACGCCGTTAAGGCTGAAATTGATGCGATTTTAAGCGGTCTTGAAATTGAAAAAAAGTATCTCATTGCATATCCCGATTTTGATGCTCTGGCAAAATATAAGCCCTTTAAGGTTGAAATTTCCCAAACATATCTTATCTCGTCACTCGGCTCTCACCGCATACGAAAAAGAGGTGCGCACGGAAATTATACCTATTTTGAGACGCTCAAAATTCGCATAAGCCCGACCTGCTGTGAGGAAAGCGAGGGCGTTATTTCCGAAAACGAATACAACGAGCTGATGAAATCCGCCGACCCCGAAAAGAGTACAATTAACAAGTTCAGGTATTGCTTTTTGTACGAGGGACAGTATTTTGAACTTGATGTATTCGATTTTTGGAATGATAAAGCACTTCTTGAAATTGAGCTTAATAACGAGGGTGATATCGTTAATTTGCCCGAAGAAATCAAGGTTATCGACGATGTTTCCGATAATCCGAAATACAAAAATAATCATTTAGCGAGCCTGAAATTATGAAGATAGTAAAGCCAAAGTTTTATAAGAATTTCAAATGTATAGCCGGCGACTGTCCCGATTCCTGCTGTCAGGGCTGGGAGGTTGACGCCGACCGTGATTCTCTTGAATACTATAATACCTTGCCCGATTCACTTGAAATTAAGCAGCGTATTGACCGTGTTCTTTCATACGATGAATTTGGCAACACGATATTCACCCTTGCCGCAAAAAAGCGCTGTCCGTTTTTGAACAGCGAAAATCTTTGTGATATGCATATTGCAATAGGCGGCGAGCATACTCCATATACCTGCCGCACCTTTCCGAGATTTATTTACGATTTCGGAGCAACGAGAGAAATCGGCGTTTCGTTTTCCTGTCCCGTTGCGAGTGATATGATGTATAATCTTGACGAATTTGATTTTGAGCAGGAGCTAAACGACGAGCTTCCTACTCTTAACGACATTGACGCACAAACCTATTACACTCTTTTCAAGGCTCGAAATACTGCCTATTCAATTGCAAAAAACAGGAATTTGACCGTCTCCGACCGCCTTGTTGAGCTTTTGCATTTTGCACAAAAAATTCAAAGCGAGCTTGGCGAATATGACGAGGGAGGCGACAGTATCGGCTTTTTTGATGTTTTCAAAAATCCGGAGCTTATCAATCCCGAATGGGAGCAGCGTGTTGATAATCACGATGAAAAAGCCGTTTCAAACAGTCGTGCAAATGAAAATATCATTATGTATTTTCTCTACAAATATTTTATGCAGGCAGTGTATGACCTTGATGTTATTTCAAAGGTAAAAATGGCGGTCGTCGGCGTTCTTGTAAATACATATTTCGGTGAGGATAGCTGGGGTGTTCACCTTTGGAGCAAGGAAACGGAGCATTCCCAGTACAATATGGATAGATACAAAAAGCTCCTAAAATATGCCGATTGCCTCAGCGTTCAAAGTCTTATAAACAGAATAAGCTAAATAAATGAAAATGCGCAGGAACATTACCTGCGTGTTTTTTTTGCTTTTTCAACAAATTTTTTTACTATAATTTGATTTATGATTGCTTGTGGATTTTACATTTTCGGATTAAGATTTAGTTGTAGCAGTTAAGTGCTATAAAAACTATTTTAAGGAGACAAAGAAAATGAAAAAATTATTTGGAACAATTGTTAGCTTGATTGTTGTTGCGGCAACGGTAGTATGCTTATTCACAGGCTGTAGCGGGAAAAAGGAAACCGTATCTACAGACGGTTCAACTTCTATGAGCAAGGTTATTGGATCGTTGAGCGAAGCGTTTGAATCAGAAACAGGAATAGCGGTTAGCTACAACGCAACCGGTTCGGGAGCAGGTATTCAGGCTGTTGAAGAGGGAAGATGTGACATCGGACTTTCAAGCAGGAGCCTGAAAGATGAGGAAAAGGCAAAAGGCTTAAAGGAAACAGTTTTGGCTTACGACGGAATTGCAATTATTGTTAATCCAAGCAATCCTGTCGGAGAATTGGATGTTGAAACTATTGCAAAAATCTACAAGGGTGAAATTGCAAACTGGAATGAAATCGGCGGTAACGACTCAAGCATTGTTATTATCGGTCGTGAGGCAGGAAGCGGAACAAGGGATGGCTTTGAATCCATAACCGATACAAAGGATAGCTGCAAGTATAATCAGGAGCTCACTTCAACGGGCGATGTTATTGCAACAGTTGCAGGAAATCCGAATGCAATAGGCTATGCTTCACTCGCTTCTGTGAAGGATACGGTTAAGGCTGTTACGGTAAATGGCGTTACACCAAGCGAGGCTACAATAAAAGACGGAAGCTATGTTATTCAGCGTCCGTTCGTTCTTGTAACAAAAGAAGGTGTTGAACTTTCCGAGAGTGCAAAATCGTTTTTCGACTTTGCAACCTCCGATAAGGCAAATCAAATTATTGTTGACGCCGGCGTAGTACCTGCAAATTAATACATATGCGGCGGTGCCTGTGTGCCGCCGCATAAATTTTTCATTGAGGAAAAGTATGAAAAAGAAAAGATTGTTTGAAAATATCGTTTACGGTATATTTCTTATTTTAGGGCTGATCACTGTCGGCTGTGTGTTGATGATAACTGTGTATTTGGTAATCTCCGGATTGCCTGCAATAAAGGAAATAGGACTTGTCGATTTTTTGTTTGGAAAAGAGTGGGCTTCTACTGCCGCTGAACCGAAGTTTGGAATATTGCCCTTCATTTTGACGAGCATATACGGTACATCGGGAGCTATTGTTTTGGGTGTTCCTATTGGCTTTTTCTGCGCCGTGTATCTTTCAAAGTTTGCAAAAAAAGAGGTTCGCTTCGTAATTGAATCAGCAATAAATATTCTTGCAGGAATACCGTCCGTTGTTTATGGTCTTGTTGGTATGCTTGTGCTTGTTCCTGCGATAAGAAAAGTGTTTAATATCCCCGACGGAGCAAGTCTTTTAGCGGCAATTATTGTTCTTGCCATTATGATTTTACCGAGTGTAATAAAGGTTGCCGTAACCTCTTTGGACGCGGTTCCCGCTGAATATGAGGACGCTTCATATGCATTGGGCGCAACTAAGGTCGAAACAGCATTCAGAGTATCAGTTCCTGCCGCAAAAAGCGGTATAGTTGCGGCGATAGTATTAGGCGTTGGCAGAGCAATAGGCGAAGCAATGGCTGTTATGATGGTTGCGGGAAATGTTGCAAATATGCCGTCGCTTTTCAAGAGCGTGAGGTTTTTAACAACGGCAATCGCAAGTGAAATGGCATATTCAAGCCCCGACAGCCTTCAAAGAAACGCTTTGTTTTCTATTGCATTGGTGCTGTTTGTGTTTATTATGCTTATTAATGCAACTTTGAATTATTTTTTGAAGCGAGATAAGGAATAGTATGAAAAGAAAAATATATATCGTTCTTATGAAAGTATTAATGCTTATTAGTATTTTTGTTACAGCGGCGTTGTTGTTTTTCCTTTTGGGATATGTTTTCGTTAAGGGCATTCCCAACATTTCGTGGGAATTTCTTACTACAAAGCCCAGCTACATATCAGGGAAAATAGGTATTTTACCCGATATACTGAATACTGTTTATATCGTTTTAGCAACGATAGTTTTAGTCCTGCCGCTTGGCGTCGGCGCGGCAATTTATCTCACCGAATACGCAAAGAATAAGAAAGTTTCTATGGCAATTGAATATGCTTGCGAGATACTATCCGGTATTCCGTCTGTTATTTTCGGTCTTGTAGGAATGCTGTTGTTCTCGAATAATTTCGGAACATGCTTGCTTGCCGGAGCGCTTACACTTGTTATAATGAATCTGCCTACTATAATGCGTACAACTCAGGAAAGCTTGAAAACTGTACCCCAAAGCTTGAGAGAGGGTGCTTTTGGTTTGGGAGCGGGAAAATGGAGAGTAATCAGAACCGTCGTTTTACCGAATTGTGTTGACGGAATCATTACAGGCTGTATTTTGTCGGTAGGCAGGGTTTTGAGTGAATCCGCCGCATTGCTTTTTACAGCAGGATTTGCACATATAATCGACGGCGTCGCTTCTGCTTTGGTAAGTCCCGGTGCAACTCTCACTGTTGCGCTGTACGTCTACGCAAAGGAGGAGGGAGAATTTGGCGTTGCATTTGCTATAGCGGCAATCCTTATAATTTTGACATTAATTATTAATTTTTCGGCTGATATGGTAGGAAAATATTTTGAAAAAAGGAGAAGCCTATGAGCGAAATAATAAAAATTGAGAACTTCAGCCTTTGGTACGGTGAAACGCAGGCACTAAAAAATATTGATTTGAGCGTTTCTGATAACGAAATTACTGCATTGATAGGACCGTCAGGATGCGGAAAATCAACTTGTCTTAAAAGCATAAATCGTATGAACGACCTCATTCCGACAGTAAAAACGCAGGGAGATATAAAGTATAACGGCACAAGCGTTTTCAAAAAAGACCTTGATGTAAATGAGCTTCGTCGTGATATCGGAATGGTGTTTCAAAAGCCTAATCCGTTCCCTATGAGTATTTATGACAATGTCGCTTACGGTCCTCGAACTCACGGCATAAAAAACAAAAACCGTTTGGATGAAATTGTTGAAAGGTCGTTGAAAAGTGCGGCAATTTGGGATGAAGTTAAGGATAGATTGAAGAAAAATGCACTTGGACTTTCCGGCGGTCAGCAGCAAAGACTGTGTATTGCCCGTGCACTTGCCGTTGAGCCAAAGGTTTTACTTATGGATGAACCGACCTCTGCGCTTGACCCAATATCAACCTTCAAAATCGAAGAACTTGTTTTGAAGCTGAAAGAAAAATATACCATAATAATCGTTACTCACAATATGCAACAGGCGGCAAGAATATCGGACAATACTGCATTCTTTCTTTTGGGTGAGCTTGTTGAATTCGGTAAAACTTCAATGATGTTTTCAAATCCGAACGACGCTCGCACAGAGGAATATATATCCGGTAAATTCGGATAAATAAAAAGGGGATTCTTTACGAACCCCTTTTTTTACTGTTTAGTTTTTAGTAAGCTTTTTTTCGATAACCTTGTTCGGGTCTTTGATTATCAAAATTGCAACCCAAATTATTAAACCGAGAGCTACAACAGTTATTCCAAGCAATGAATCGTTTAGAATGTCGGCAAATTCCTGAACAAAATAATCCGCCTTCAGCTCGGCATATTCAAATACGAAGTCAACAAACCACATAAGCCCCGCACCCCAGTACATAAGACTGAGTGTGCCTAATTTGTAATTGTCTCTGTTTGAATTAAAATACCAAACAAGCGTTGCACAAACAGCCGCAATAAGAGTAATAAGCAACGTCATATTTTATGCTTCGTCCTTTGCGACGGTTGAGCGTGCCTTTTTGAACTTAACCTGAGCAAATGCACAAATTGCGCCCCAAAATGCAGTTACTAAAGCTGCCATTGATACGCCGACGGTTGCCATTTCGTAGAGCATCTGCGATGTATCCTCAGGCGTTGCCATAGCCGATAGGAACGGCGGATACGCAACAATTTCTCCATGCCAGAAGTGCTCAAATGCCAAAAGAGCAACGCCGCCCCAAAGAAGTCCCATAAGCCAGCTCAGTCTCTTTGACCAAGTGATTTTTGTTTCCTGTGTCTTTAATGTGTTTTCGCCCGAAAGAGTCGGAGCCTGTAATTTTTGCTCCTTTCTTTTTGCAACAAAATAAGCTGTTGTAACTATAATTGCCTCTGCGGCAGGTACGGCAAAGCATGCCATAGCCATTCCTCCTTTATGTTAATTTACGGTAATATTTTACCTGTTGAAGTACCGTTTTTCAAGCCCCCACGGGGGTTATTCGTTTGAAAAAATTGATTCAATCAGCGTTTCGTAAACATTGACGGGATTTGTTATGAATTTGTCTCTCATTATTTCGGCTTGAGTAAGACTTACCGCATAAAGCTCTAACTTCATAAACTGCGTTTCTCCGTCGCTTACCGTAAGAAGCACCTTGTAGCCGTTAGGAGTTTCAACAATTTCGGTGATATTCTCTCTTTTGAAGGTTTCCTTTGCAATGATTTTTTGGCACGCCTTAATGCTCGTTTGTCTGACTGTCAGCGGCAAATCCTTTTCTATCAGGTCGATTTCCGCAAGAGAGGAGTTGTCCATATAAAGCGCGCCCTCGTCGTCGAGCTTGATTGTTCCCGATTTAAGTAGCTTTGATAAAGCGTCTGCAACCTCAAAATGATTTGCAAGCATACTTTCGCTCAAGGCAAGGGTTATCGTTTCGGGCGTTACTCTGTGATTAAGGTTTGCGACAATGTATGACACAAGCATATTAATAGAGCTTATGCTTCTGAGTCCGCCGTTTTTTACATTAGCCGTGAATGCGTCAAAGCGCAGTCTCGGATCTGTTTCGTTTCTGCTTTGATTTTTGATATCGTCAAGCGGCTGATTACTCATATAATCACCTCGTTTTATTTATTTATGTGTTTTATATTACCACATATTTCATTATCTTGCAAACTAATCTTGAAAAAAATATTAACTTATATTATAATAAGATAAATTACTATGGGGTATTGTTGGATATGATAAAGCTTTCTTGCAGATTACAGGCAGTTGCCGATATGGTAAATGAGGGCGCGTGCGTTGTTGACGTAGGCACCGACCACGGCTATATTCCCGCTTATCTTGCAGAAAATCAAATTGCAAAAAGCGTAATCGCCTGTGATATTAACGAAAAGCCTCTAATGTCCTGTAAACGCTATATATCATCTCTCGGACTTGATGACAGGATAAAATGCGTTTTGTCCGACGGGCTGAAAAATATTGATGTTGAATACGATACTGTGATTATTGCCGGTATGGGCGGCGAGCTCATTGCTCAATTACTTCAAAACGCCGATAATATCAGGCATTGCCGCTTGATAATTAATCCCATGACTCATCCGGAACTTGCAAGAAAATGGCTGTACAATAACGGCTTTCGCATAGAAAACGATATTGTTGTCGCCGACTCAAATCATCATTACAGCGTGCTTTCGGCTCATTATACAAGTGAGGTAAAAGAAAAAAGCGAGGTTGATTACTTTCTCGGCGAAATATCCGATTTCTCCGATAGAGAATATTTTGAGCATTTGCTCGTCTATCTTAAAAATAAGGAAAAATCAGGCGTTGATTACAGCAAGGTAATAAGCGCAATAGAAGGAAAAATATGACTACCGTAAAAAATATTTATGACTACATTAATTCAATAGCACCCTTTGATACTCAGGAGGAGTGGGACAACAGCGGTTTTTTACTCGGCGAATACAGAAAGCCGGTTAAAAAAGCGGTGCTCACTCTTGATGTAACAAAAAAGGTGAGCGAGCTTGCCGCAGGTATCGGCTCCGATTTAATTATTTCCCATCACCCCGTGATTTTTTCACCCTTAACAGAAATCAAAAAGGGAAGCGCCGTGTATACTCTTGTTAATCACGATATAGCCTGTATCAGCGCGCATACTAATTTTGATAAAGCACCCTGCGGAATAAATACAAAATTAGCCGAAATGCTCGGTCTTGATAATGTGTACTTTCTTGATAACGGCTTCGTCGCCGTCGGTGAGCTTGATTACCCTATGAGTATGGATGATTTTGCACAGTATGTAAGTGAATGTCTTGATTGCAATGGTATTCGATATACCGATACCGACAGACTTATAAAGAAGGTTGCAGTCGGTGGCGGCGCTTGCGCCGAGTTTATGCAGCAGGCGTGCGAAAACAGTGATTGCTTCGTTACCGGAGATTTGAAATATCACGATATGCTCGATGCAAGCGAGCAAGGCTTTGCAGTTGTCAGCGCAGGACATTTTGAAACGGAAAATAAGCCGTTTTTGTCGCTGTATGATGCGTTGTCGAAAATGTTTTCGGACGTTGAATTTGTACTCTTTGAGCAGGAAAATGCAGTAAAAACAATTTAGTTTGAAAGTGATTATGTATGGCATTTGACGGAATATTTCTTTATCTTACCAAAAATGAAATAGAAAATAAAATTCTCGGCAGCAGAGTGGATAAGATTTATCAGCCGTCAAAGGAGGAGATATTATTCACCTTTCGTACCTTGGACGGAGTTGAAAAGCTGCTTTTGTCGGCGAGGGCAGACAGTGCAAGGATACAGCTTACTAACCAATATATCGAAAATCCGAAGAAGCCCCCGATGCTTACAATGCTGCTTCGTAAGCTGCTTTGCGGTGCAAGGCTGACGGCACTTACTCAAGACGGCTTTGAAAGAATACTTACTCTTGTTTTTGACGCAAGAGACGATTTGGGCGACCCTGTCGAATATCGTTTGATTATCGAGATTATGGGCAAGTACAGCAACATAATTCTCGTCAATAGCGAAAACAGGATAGTCGAATGTGTAAAACGCATTGACGAAACAAAATCCTCCGTGCGTGAAATACTACCGGGAATGAAATATTGCGCTCCGCCAAAGCAGGACAAGCTCAATATTCTGCAAGCCTCAATTCCCGAAATCGAAGCAAAAATGAAAGAGCTGAATACAACGAGAGGAAAAGCCGCAGGAAAGGTCATTCAGGGCATTTCGCCGATTGTTGCAAATGAGATTGAATTTGATTTGAGCCTGTCGGGATTGAAGAATTATATTGCGAATCCTCAGCCGACAGCCGTTATTCTTGACAAGCCGAAGGACTTTACATTCTTCGTTCCAAAGCAGTTCGGCGAGCTTTGCACCTATAAAACCTTTGATACATTTTGCGAGCTTATCGACTATTTTTTCTTTGAGCAGGTGAGACTTGAACGCATAAAGCAGATGTCAAACGACCTGTTTCATCATCTCCAAACGCTCAAAGAAAGAGCAATAAGAAAGTCGCTCAACCGTCAAAGAGAGCTTGACGAATGTGCCGATATGCAAAGGCTGAAAATCTACGGCGACTTAATAAATGCAAACCTTTATTTGCTTGAAAAAGGCTCGCTGTTTTACGATTTAGAGAATTTTTACGACAACAATAATATCGTTCGCATACCTGCCGACCCAACGCTTACGCCGTCCCAAAACGCTCAAAAATACTATAAGGAATACAGGAAAAAGCAGGTTGCCGAGCAAAAATTAAGAGAATTTATTAAGCAGGCTGATGATGAAGCGAGCTATCTTGATACAGTTATCGACGAGCTTACAAGAGCCAATACCCATTTGGAAATTTCGGCTATTCGCAACGAGCTTCGTATAAGCGGCTTCCTTTCAAAAGCACCGCAGAAAAATAAGAATCAGCAAAAGCTGAAACCTAAAAAATATATCACCGACGAGGGATTTGTTATCTACGTCGGCAGGAATAATGTTCAAAATGATTTGCTCACCCTAAAGACTGCAAAAAATTACGATTTGTGGCTTCATACAAAGGACACTCCGGGCTCACATGTCATAATTGAAGCTGTAAAGGATAAACCCTTTACAGATAGGGCTATCCGTCAAGCTGCAATGCTTGCCACCCAAAACTCAAAGGCGAGCGCCTCGTCCAATGTTGCGGTCGATTATACTATCGTAAAAAATGTTCATAAGCCAAACGGCGCGAAGCCGGGAATGGTTATTTATGACCACTATAATACGGAATATGTAACTCCGAATGATGAAGAATTAGCAGAGGTTAAAGAAATTGAGTAATGTTGCAATAATTCTCGGTGCGGGAAACGGCACACGAATGAAATCCGAAAAAAGTAAGCTGCTTTTGGAAATCGGCTCAAAAACCGTTATCGAAAGAAGTGTTGAAGCGTTTTTGTCTGTCAGCGATATAGACGAAATAATCGTTGTTGCAAGAGCGCAGGATATCGATATTTACAGCGAGCTTTTGACTGACGAGCGAATTTCGTTTGTCATAGGCGGTGCAACACGTCAGCAAAGCGTAAAAAATGCGGTTGAAACTGTGGACGACGCTCATTTGATTGTCATTCATGACGGTGCAAGACCGCTGATAAAATGTGAGGATATAGAAAAAACAATTCGTGCCGCCGAGGAATTTTCGGCTGCAGCTGTCGGAGTATTCGTAAAAGATACAATAAAGATTGTTGACAAACAGGGCTTTGTTGAGTCGACACCCGACAGGTCAACGCTTTTTGCGGTACAGACTCCGCAGATATTCGATTTTGAGCTATATAAAAACGCAATGCAAAAAGCTGATGAGCAGGGCTTGGATTTTACCGATGACTGCCAGCTCGTTGAGCTTTGCGGCGGTAAGGTGAAAATGGTTGAGGGGAGCTATTCAAATATAAAAATAACTACTCCCGACGATATTGCACTTGCCGAAAATTTACTGAAAAATGAGGGCTTGCTATGAGAATCGGTCACGGATATGACGTACATAAATTAGTCGAGGGAAGAAAGCTGATTATAGGCGGCGTTGAAATACCTCACACACTCGGACTTTTGGGACACAGCGACGCAGATGTTTTGCTTCACGCAATAAGCGACGCGATTTTGGGAGCGTGCGCTATGGGCGATATCGGAGGAATGTTCCCGGATACCGATGAAAAATGGAGGGGTGCAGATTCTCTTGAACTGCTCAAAGCGGTGGTTGAGAGAATAAATAATGCCGGATATTATGTTGAAAATATCGACTCTACAATCATTGCGCAGAAGCCGAAAATGAAAGATTATATTTTTGATATGAGAAAAAATATCGCTTCGGCGTGCTCGATTGATGTTGATTGCGTAAGCGTAAAGGCAACTACCGAGGAAAAGCTGGGCTTTACAGGCAGACAGGAGGGCATTAGCGCCCATGCCGTTGTATTAGTTGACAGGAAATAGGGTGATGATATGGAAGAATTTACATCTATAAGAGAATGTCTTGAAAAAACAGGGAAGTATACAGGTCTTACAATGGGTACGTCTATGCGGCCTATGATTCATCAGCAAAGAGATAATATCATTATTGTTAAAAACACCGAGCGTCTAAAGAAATATGACGTTGCCGTTTATCAGCTTAAAACGGGAAAATATGTTATGCACCGTGTTGTTGAGGTTCATCCCGACCATTACATAATCGTAGGCGATAACCTGAAAATGCGTGAATATGTAACCGACGATATGATTTGCGGCAGACTTGTCGGCTACTACAAAAAGGGTAAGCGCTATATCGACTGCGACAATAATAAACTATACAGATTTTACTCAAGGCTTTGGGTTGCGCTAATGCCGATAAGACCTGTCACAATGTTCATAAACAGGTGTATTGTTTGGTTTGAAAATCATATATTGAAGAGGATAAAAAAGTGAGCGAAGTAAATGTAAAAAGGAAGTTTTCCAAATCAGATCTAAAAACGCTGAAATGGATGATCGGAACCTTTCATAAAGAAAAGTGGCAGGTGGCAGTTCTCGTTTTTGCAAATATGGTTAATGCGATAATGACGGTTTTGTATGCCGATTTTTCAAAGCGCATTATCAATGCCGCAACAGAGGATCACTCCTTTGAAAAGGTCTTATATAACGCTGGATTATTTTTAATGCTTATAATGTTTCAGCTTGTGCTCCATCTTTTGTCGGCGAGCTTTTCAGACAGATGTAAAGGCAGAATTGAAGTAACTTTAAGGTCTTATATCCTCAATTCCGTAATAAAAAAGGATTATTCCGCTGTAACAAAATATCATACGGGTGAAATTCAAAACCGTATGACAAGCGACGTTACGACCATATCCGAAGGATTTACAACCATTCTTCCCAATACCGTGTACTATATTGTGAAAATTGTGAGCGCCTTTATTTATCTTGTTATTATAGACAAACTTTTCGCCATAGTTTTCGTTGTAGGCGGAATACTTATTTTCCTGTTTACCGTTTCATTCAGAGGCGTTTTGAAAAAACTTCATAAAAGCGTTCAAGAAACGGAGGGAAAGGTACGTTCGTTTATTCAGGAGGTATTGACCTCGCTTCTTGTAATAAAATCCTTTGCAGCTGAGGAAAAGGTTTGTACTCAAGCTGAGGAGCTTATGGAGGACAACTATAAGGCAAAAATGAAACGCCGCTTTTTCGGTATATGTGCAAACGCCGGTATATCCACAGTGTTTAATTTAGGATATGTATTTGCTCTCGGATTTGGAGCATATAGACTGATTTACGGTATGAGCTTCGGTACCGTAACCGCAATGCTTCAGCTTGTAAACCAAATTCAACAACCGTTTTCAATATTGTCCGGTTATCTTTCAAAATACTTTGCAGTTCTTGCATCAGCCGAAAGAATTATTGAACTGGATGCTCTTAACGATGAATTTGAGAAAAACGAGTATGACATAAACGTACCGTATTTTTATGATAAACTTCAAACAATTGAGTTTAATGACATCACCTTCCGTTATGACAGAGATGTCATTCTTGACAACACCTCGCTGACTGTTAATAAAGGTGATTTTGTCGCTATTATGGGCATTTCCGGTATAGGAAAGTCAACGCTGTTAAAGTTGCTTTTGGGCGTATTTCATGTTGAAAGCGGCAAAATTTGGCTCAATACAAGCGAGGGTGATGTTCAGGTTGACTGCCATACAAGAAAGCTGTTTACGTTTGTTCCGCAGGGCAATTTCCTTCTTTCCGGAACTATACGTGAAAATCTGACCTTTATTAATTCCGATGCAACCGAAGATGAAATAAACGAGGCTGTTCGTATTGCCTGTGCCGATAAATTTTTGGACGAGCTTCCCGGCGGACTTGAAACGGTTATCGGCGAGCGTGGTATAGGTCTTTCCGAGGGTCAGCTTCAGCGACTTGCAATAGCTCGTGCAATTTTATCAAAATCACCTATTATGCTACTTGATGAGGCGACCTCTGCGCTTGACGAGGAAACAGAGCTTGAATTTCTCAGTAACCTTCGTCAAATGCAAAATAAAACCTGCATTATCGTGTCGCACAAAAAAGCGGCGCTTGAGATTTGTAACAAGCATATTCAAATTGTTGACGGAAAAATTGTTATGGAGGAAAAGCAATGATTACTACTCCTTGGGGCGAAACTTTGAAAAAGGACTGTCCTCTCGGTGAATATCCGAGACCTCAGTTCAAAAGAGACAGCTATATCAGTCTTAACGGCGTTTGGAAATGCGATTTTTGCGAAAGTGAGGAAATACCCGATTCGTTTTCGCAGACAATCCTTGTTCCTTTTTCTCCCGAAGCGCCTTTGTCGGGAGTTAACCGCACGTTGTCTGACGAAGAATATTTGATTTACGAAAGGGATTTTGAAATTCCCGACGGCTTCAATAAGGGCAGAGTATTTTTGAATTTCGGCGCAGTTGACCAGATTGCAAAGGTTTATGTTAACGGCTCATTCGTCGGTGCTCACCACGGCGGATATACTCCGTTTAGCCTTGAAATTACCGACTACGTAGGAAAGCATAATATACTGAACGTTACCGTGCGTGATTTGACCGAGAAAAATCATTATTCCCGTGGTAAGCAAAGAACGAAAAGAGGCGGCATTTGGTATACTGCTCAAAGCGGAATTTGGCAGAGCGTGTGGCTTGAAAGCACGCCTGTTGACTATATTCCCTATGTTCGTATTACACCCGATTTTGACAATGAAAGAGTCTGCTTTGAAGCGCCCGACGGAATTTGTGTTCAAAAGCAGATTTATGACGGCGACACGCTTATCGCCGATACAACCGACAATACCGTTGTTATAGACAATATGAAGCCGTGGTCACCCGAAAATCCGTTTTTGTACAAGGTAGTTTTCACCTACGGCAGGGATAGAGTAAGCTCCTATTTCGGTATGCGAAAATTCAGCATAGGCGAGGACAAGGACGGTCTGCCGAGGTTGATGCTTAATAACGAGCCGTATTTCTTCAACGGGCTTCTTGACCAAGGATATTATCCCGATGGGCTTCTTACTCCGCCGTCTAATAAGGCAATGGAGTTTGATGTGAAATCGGTTAAAAATTTAGGCTTCAATATGCTTCGTAAGCATATAAAAATTGAGCCTATGCTGTGGTATCATTACTGCGATGTTAATGGTATTATCGTTATTCAGGATATGATAAACGGCGGAGGAGATTACGGATTGGAAGTAAGTGCTGTTCCGTTTATAGGCATAAATCTTGACGATACAAATTATTCAACCTTTAAGCGCACAAACGAAGCGTCTCGCAGGCTTTATTATACCGAGCTTCAGGAAATGCTCGACGCACTTTATAACTGCCCGTGCATTGCCGCTTGGGTGCCGTTTAACGAGGGTTGGGGACAGTTTGACAGCGATTTTGCATACGATTATATCAAATCGAATGACAAAACAAGAATTGTCGACAGCGCTTCCGGCTGGCATACCCAAACAAAGAATGACATTATTTCAAAGCATATATACTTTACTCCGATTGTCGTAAGGGCAGGGGATAAGCCTTGGTGCCTTACGGAATTCGGCGGTCTCGGTATTCGTGTAAAGGGACATACATTTAACGACAAGATGTTCGGCTATAAGATTTACCGTTCAAAGGAGTCCCTGACCTCGGCGTATAAGCGACTTTATGAGCGCACGATTATCCCGCAGATAAAGAAAGGGCTTTGCGCAACCGTCTATACTCAGTTGACCGATGTTGAGGACGAGCTCAACGGCTTGTTTACCTACGACAGAAAGGTGCAAAAAATTGATACAGACGTGATAAAGCAAATTAATGAAAGGATGAAAATATAATGCAGGCAATTATTAAAACAAATATGGGAGATATGACGTTTACACTTTATGACGAGGTCGCTCCCAAAACCGTGGAGAACTTTGCAACCCATGCTAAAAACGGCTATTATGACGGCTTGATTTTTCATAGAATAATCAAGGACTTTATGATTCAGGGCGGAGACCCGACAGGAACAGGTATGGGCGGCGAATCCATTTGGGGCAGGAGCTTTGAGGATGAATTTTCGATTGACGCACGCAATTATTACGGCGCGCTTTCAATGGCTAATTCGGGACCGAATACAAACGGCTCGCAGTTTTTCGTTGTTCAGGCAAAGGACGTTCCCTCAAATCTCATTTCTCAAATGAAGCAAATCGGCGCACAGGGCGGATTTCCCGACGAGGTTGTGGGCACCTATGAGCAAAAGGGCGGCACTCCGTGGCTTGATTTTCATCACACCGTTTTCGGTATGCTCACCGACGGCGCAGATGTGCTTGACGATATTGCAAACGTCAGAACCGGTATGAACGATAAGCCACTGCACGACGTTGTAATTGAAACTATCGAAATTATCGATTGATTATCTTTTTTTGACAAAATTTACTCCCTTTGTGATTTATAATCAAATCGCAAGGGGGTATTTTTATTGTAATTTATGTTGATGTTTTGCTGATGCTCAATTTTCTTTTGACCTTTTTGCTTCTTGAAATAACCGCAAAGCTTACTAAAAAACGCGTCGTCGGCGTTCGCTTCGTTTTTTCATCAGTCATCGGTGCGGCGTATTCGTTGATTATATTTTGCGACGGTATGAATGAAGCGGTGAGTGCCTTGCTGAAAATCGCCTCAAGCCTTGTTATCGTCGCTGTAGCTTTCAGCTTTCATAGGTTGACGCAGTACATAAAATCGGTTTTGATTTTTTATTTTTCGAGCATTATCATTTTAGGCGTAACGGCTGCTGTGTGCTTTGTTTTTAAGCTCGGCTTTGTCGCCGTGAATAATTCGGTGCTTTATTTTGACCTCTCGGCAGGTGTTATTATTGTTTGCGCACTTTCGGCATATTTGCTCTCTTGTATTGTAATCGGAATATATGACCGTGTTCTTTCAAAAAAAGAAATCTATACCCTCAAAATTGAATATAAAGGCAATAGCGTAACCCTGCTTGCGTTTTTGGATTCCGGCAATAATCTTCGTGAGCCGTTTTCAAATTCTCCCGTGATTGTTGTCGATAAATCAAAAATCAATTTTGAAATTGACAGCTTTCGATATGTTCCCGTAAAATCCGTAAACGGAAATGGGCTTCTTACCGCCTTTAAGCCCGATAAAATGATTTTGAAATCCTCAAAGGGCGAGGAGATTATCGAAAACGCCTATGTAGCATTGTCCGATAATATTGAAAACGAAAGCTATTCAGCCTTGCTGAGCTATAATATTTTGTCTGTTTGAAAGGTCGATTGTATGAAAAAGCTAATCTCATTTTTGCAAAAAATCTTTAAGGGTAATTCCTGTTACTATATCAACGGTCCCGATACTCTTCCGCCGCCTCTTTCAAAGGAACAGGAGGAAAAGATAGTAAACGAGCTTGCCTGCGGTGACGAAACAAATAAGGAACTTTTGATTATTCATAATCTGCGCCTCGTTGTTTATATCGCACGTAAGTTTGAATGTCCCAATGTTACGACAGAGGACCTCGTCTCTATCGGAACAATAGGTCTTATGAAAGCCGTAAACACCTTTGATTATTCAAAAAATATCAAGCTCGCAACCTACGCCTCAAGATGTATCGAAAACGAAATATTGATGTTCCTGCGCAAGTCCTCAAATTCAAAAATTGAGATGTCCTTTGATGAACCGCTTAGCACCGATTGGGACGGAAACGAGCTTACCCTGCGTGATGTTCTCGGCACCGAGCCCGATGAAATAAGCGAAAATATCGAATACGACGATGAAAAGAAGCTGCTTCGTAAGGTCGTCGGCTCGCTTCCCGAAAAGGAGCGCAACATTATGTATCAGCGCTTCGGTATGAACGGCTGTAAGGCACATACCCAAAAACAGCTCGCCGATGAGCTCGGCATATCCCAGTCCTATATTTCCCGCCTCGAAAAACGAATCCTTGCAAAAATAAAAAAAGAAATGGAAAACAGCTTCAGACTTTTTTAATTTCGCCCTTGCATTTTCTAAAAACCTGTGATATCATATACACCGTTAGGCACCTGTGGCGGAACTGGCAGACGCGCTAGATTTAGGATCTAGTATCGAGAGATGTGCAGGTTCGATTCCTGTCAGGTGCACCAAAAAAAGAAGTAACTTTTGTCTACCAAAAGTTACTTCTTTTTTTATCCAAGCCGCAGGCTTGGCATATCATCACGCGTCAGCGTGTATATCATCGCCGTAGGCGCATATCATCAGCCGAAGGCTGTATTACCTGCGGCTTGATGTGATGCAACACTGCGTGTTGATGATATGCAATTTATGCGGAATTGATGCTATACAAGGCTTCGCCTTGATTTGTTTGTGGAAAAGTAGTATCATTCTCTTGAAAGGAGTGGTTATATGCCGAAAAATTATTTGCTGAAATATTCCGATCAACTTGCAACAAAAATAGAATTGCTTTGCCAGAATATCAAGGCACCATCTAACCTTCTTTTCCAAATTTGTAAAAGTTCAAACAGTATTTATGCAAATATTCGTGAAGCAAATTATGGACAGAGTAAAGCGGATATGCTTTCAAAATTTGAAATTGCTCTTAAGGAACGTAGCGAAACCGAAGGATGGTTGCGTTTGTTGTTCAATACGAACGCGATTGATGAAGAAATCTATAAAAACCACAGAAATCTTTGCGGTCGCATTAGGCGACTGTTGATCGCCTCTTGTAAAACATTAAAGGAGGGAACAAAATGAAAAAAATATTGTGTATGCTAATGATCTGTTTTTTCACCTTTTCTTTGTCTGCTTGTAGTGGGATGTCGGTATCAAACAAAATGTATAATGAGATTTCCGATTATGTAACAGAAAATATGGATTCGTTTTCCCCGGCAGAAGAAAACGAATTCTACGATTATAAAGCAACGGGGTTAAGTGTTGGTGGAGTATATTACGGGTATTATTACTCTTTCGAAAACGAATGGTTACTGCCTGATTTTTATGATGGAAACGATTTGGAAAAGATTCAAAATGATATGCACGAAGGTGACGGTGGCGCGTATTTTGGAAAACCTAACAACGGCACGGATTGGTGCTTTATTAAAAAGATTTCTGATAACTGGTACTATTATGAGTTGCACTGGGCGTAAAACAAGGGCTACGCATAATTTTGGTAGTTCTTTTTCCCCCCAATTATACACCTTTTAGTCGCTCTTTCGCATAAAAAAGCACGCTTTTGCGTGCTTCAGACTGCTGACAAACCCTCGTTTCAGAAATGCTATTTTTGGAATACCGTACAAAAATAGCAATATATTACTCACAATACATTGCTGTTTTTTTATGCAACACAAGAAACCATCCCCTGTGCACATGGTGGGACTATGATATAATATATAATGATATAATCAAAAAAGGATGATGTTTATGCAAATTAATGATTCGTTAATTAATACTTATCAAAACTATATAAATTATTGGACAGCCAAAGCCTCATTCAATGATTTGCGAGAATTTGCAAGTGCTTTTATAACAGAAAACAAAACTGACTTTGGAACATCTCTTGACCACAGTATGATTTTTGTTCGAGAATTCGAAAGCGAAATTGAATGTGTAAAAAATTATTGTATAAGAGCAAAAGTTATTAAAATGGCAACGGAAACTTGTGAGTTATACTGTAAAGCTATCTTAGTTGAAAACGGCAAAAATTGGGGAGAATTAAAAGGGCTTGGGCATAATCTTTTAGATTGTTATAATGCATTAAATGAAGCCGATAAAAATCTTATAGAATCAATACCTCTTGATTATATTATGAATTTCCCCACGTTTGATGCACTCTTTTTATCGCCGCCAGTAGGCTGTTCTGATAATTATAAAGAAGAATACCCTGATGAATATTCAATTCCACTCACGGACTATTTAAACTCTTTTGCATCTGGTAGCGTCCTTCCTAATATAAAAGCAAGATATCCAGGGCAAACATTAGTTGATTTTAATGAGCAATTTATTTTAGCATTAGCAAAGTTGCTTCATTCCTTTTCTGTTACTAAAAAACTTAAAGAAAATATTAAGGATAATGATTTTAAGTATTTTTGGGATTTCATGGTAAAATGATCTGTAATATTTAAAGTTATCGATACATCTATAAAATTTAGTTTTTTGAGGTAAACACCAATGAACACAATTACTATAAAACCATTGACACCTGAACTGAATAAAGATTATCTTGATTTTTTTGATAATCGGACACAAGGGGACGGTTCTACTGTGATGATTTCAACACAAGAGAACCGTCCCTTTGTGCGCCCTAATTGCACTCTATTTAACTCTTGGTATAATATTTTGCCGTTTCATTCAAAAAATATTACAAGTATGTACAAATAGGGACCGTCCTTAGTTGTACATCATGCAAAACAATTATAATCAAATAAACCTCAACACGCCTTAGGCGTATTTCACTTTGCTATGTCAGTCGCAAAATTTCACCGCTTGCGATTTCACACGGCGAAGCCGTATTTCACTGAACACAGGGGGGACGGTTCCTTGTGTTGACAAACAAAGGTTGGTTAATTCCGCTCTTGACTAACATAAAAATATTAAAAATAACGGGAGGTCAAAACACCAACCCCCTACGAAATCGTTTCATAAACACATTGTAGGGGAGGGTGTCCTCGACCTCCCGTAATATTATTAATTATGACTTTTACATCATTTCCGCAATCAAGTCGCTGAACTGCGTTGGATTTTCAATGTCAAGTCCTGCAATAAGTCTTGCGCTTGAATACAGAAGCGTTACGTATTTTTTGAGCTGCTCGTCGTCGGCTTTTTTGAGCTTTTCTGCAATCGGGTGCTCGGAGTTGATTTCAAGCACGAGTTGTGCTTTCATTCCTTGATTTGCACCGGGCATTTGGCTGAACACCTTTTCCATTTCGAGTGAAACATATCCCTGCGCCGAGATTGAAACAGGGTGCGAACCGAGCTTGTTTGAGAACTTTACGGCGCTTACCTTGTCACCCAAAACATTCTTTATTTTATCAAGTAGCTCCTTTGAGTCCTCGTTTTTCTTGTTGATAGCTTCCTTTTCGGCGTCTGTTGAAAGGTCAATGTCGTCCTTGCAGATGTTTGCAAAGTGCTTGCCGTCGTATTCCATAAGCATCTGAATAGCAAATTCGTCTATTTCATCCGTGCAGTAAAGCACCTCGTAGCCCTTTTCCTTTATTGCCTCAAGCTGAGGAAGAAGTGCGATTTTTTCAACGCTTTCGCCGCAGGCATAATAAATGCTTTCCTGCGAGTCAGCCATTCTTTCAACATATTCTTTGAGCGTTGTGTAGCCGTCCGACATAGAACTCTTGAACTCAAGCAAATCCTTCAAGCCGTCCTTTTCCATACCGTAGTTTGCATAAACGCCGTATTTGAGCTGTGTGCCGAAGGTGGAGAAGAACTTGTCGTATTTTTCTCTGTCGTTTGCGAGCAATTTTTTAAGCTCGTTCTTGATTTTCTTATCAATAGCTTTTGCGATTATTTTAAGCTGGTGGTCGTGCTGAAGCATTTCACGGCTGATGTTGAGGCTTAAATCTGCGCTGTCCACAAGACCCTTTACAAAGCTGAAATAATCGGGGAGCAGGTCGGCGCATTTGTCCATAATCAAAACGCCGTTTGAATAAAGCTGTAAGCCCTTTTCGTATTCCTTTGAATAAAAATCATATGGCGGATTTTCGGGAATGAACATAAGCGAATTAAAGGTAGCCTGTCCCTCTGTTTTTGAGTGAATAACAAGCTGAGGGTCGCTGTAATCCATAAACTTTTCCTTGTAAAATTCGTTGTATTCCTCCGGCTTAATTTCACTCTTTGATTTTCTCCAAAGCGGAATCATAGAATTGAGAGTTTCAACGCTTACCTCTGTGATGTATTCGCCCTCCTTATCCTTGTCGGGCACTTGATGGCTCATTTCCATTTTAATGGGATAGCGGATATAGTCGCTGTATTTCTTAACAAGCTCGTCTATCCTGTACTGCTCCAAATAGTCGGAGTAGTGCTCGTTTTCCGTGTCTTCTTTAATGTGCAGAGTGATTACGGTACCTGCGTTTTCCTTTTCACATTCCTCTATTGTGTAACCGTCTGCACCCGAAGAAATCCACTTGTTAGCCTTTTCCTCGCCAAACGCCTTTGAAACAACCTCAACTTTGTCGGCAACCATAAATGAGCTGTAAAAGCCTACACCGAACTGACCGATAACCGAAATGTCGTCGGCATTTTCGTTGTCTGCATTTTCGTTTTTGAAATTGAATGAGCCGCTTTTTGCGATTGTTCCGAGATTGCTCTCAAGCTCCTCGGCAGTCATACCTATACCGTTGTCCGAAATTGTGAGTGTTCGAGCTTCCTTGTCAATGTCGAGCATAATGCAAAATTCGTCACGGTTCATTTTTACGCTGTCGTCGGTGAGCGACCTGAAATAGAGCTTGTCGATAGCGTCGCTTGCGTTGGATATCAGCTCACGCAAAAAGATTTCCTTGTGCGTGTAAATTGAGTTAATCATCATATCAAGCAGCTTCTTCGACTCTGCCTTAAATTGTTTTTTCTTCATAAAAATCATATCCTTTTTTGCAAATTAGCACTCTACACTTGCGAGTGCTAATTCTAATTATAGCCTTTATTTTCCAAATGTCAATACCTTTTGTGACGATTTTAATTTTGCAAAATGCGTCGTTTTGATTGAAAAAAATTCAGCCTTGTGATAATATGTAGTGTATATTGTAATTTAGTAACAGAAGGTGAGAATATGCCGCAGGGAAGATGGGTACCCTTGCACGAGGACGTCAAGGTTCCTGTTGTAAAAAATATTTTATACGCCGCAAAAATAATGTATAAATCCGACAAGGTTATAATGCCTGCCGCAGTTTTTGCACAGACCTCTTATTTTGTTTTCGTAAATTTCTTTCAGGCAGTTTTGTTTTTGAAGGTACTGCTTTCGCTCATTGAGGGAAACGCCTCGTTTAGCTATTATGTAAAAATACTTCTTGCTTTTGTCGGACTTTCAATGCTTAATGAGGTGATAGTCGTAGGGTGCGATTATTTGCTCAACGTTTCGGCGAAAAGAGTTTTTAAGGGACTTAATAATATGATTTTCAAAAAGGCGTCGGAGGTAGACGTCGCCTGCTATGAGGACCCTGTTTTTTACGATAGCTATAAGAGGGCTACCGATATTTTGAACAGCGGCTTCTTTCTCGGATATTGCTTGCAGTTTGCAAGAGTAATTGCAAATCTTCTTTCATTGATATTAATTGTTGGAGTTGTTGCGACAATAGATAAGGCGTATTTAATTTTTCTTGCGCCTGTTTCGATTGTCTTTGTTGTTGAGATAATAAAGAGTAAGCTGATTTACAAAAAAGACCTCTCTATGACCTCTAATAACAGAATAAAAGCTTATGCCCAAAGAACGGTTTTTCTAAAGGATTTTTCAAAGGACATCAGATGCTCTAATATTTTCGGCGTTATGCTTCGCAATTACCAAAGAGCTGTCGACGATAACGTAAGAATAATAAAGACGTACGGAAAAAAGCTTTTCTTTTTTAGTATGACAGGCTCAATATTCGGAGAACTCGTTCCGATTGTCGGAACATATGCGCTTGCTTCTTATAAGTTTTATAACAATGCAGGTGCCGATATTTCGGGCTTCAGCGTTGTTTTGTCTGCGATAAATTCTGTTCGTACCTGCGCCGAGGATATTGCAAGGAGCTTCGCCGAGCTTTCCAACATGGCGCTTTATTTCCAAAATTTGCGTGACTTTTTTGAATACGAACCGAAGATTACCTCCGGCGGTAAGCAGGCAGGCGAGCTTGAATCGCTTGAAATAAAAAATGTCTCCTTTAAGTATCCGCACAGCGAAAAGTATTCGCTTAAAAATGTAAATATAAAGATAGAAAAGGGTCAAACGGTTGCGCTTGTCGGTGTAAACGGCGCCGGTAAGTCAACCCTTGTAAAGCTGCTTCTTCGCTTTTACGACCCGACCGAGGGTGAAATTCTGTATAACGGCGTGAATATTAAAGAGTATGACGTTTTGTCGCTTCGCTCAAAAATCGCAACTGTTTTTCAGGATTACAAAACCTTTGCGCTTTCCGTTGCCGAAAATGTAATGTGCCGCGAATGTGACGAAAATGATAAAATCCAAGCTGAACAAATGCTCAGGCGTTCGGGTGCATGGGATAAAATTGCAACTCTTGAAGACGGTGTTGATACGGTATTGACGAGGGAATTTGACGACAACGGCGCAGGACTTTCCGGAGGCGAAAATCAAAAGCTTGCCGTTGCGAGAATGTTTGCAAAGAATTTTGAGCTTGCAATATTAGATGAGCCGAGCTCCGCACTCGACCCTATTGCCGAATATAAGATGTATGAAAATCTTATTGCCGCAACCGAGAATAAGACGGTAATTTACATTTCTCACCGCCTCTCCTCTGCCGTTTTGTCGGATAAGATTTTTGTACTCGACGGCGGTACCGTGAGTGAAAGCGGAAGTCACGCCGAGCTTATGGCAAGAGGCGGAAAATACAGTCGTATGTTTACGCTTCAGGCTTCGTCGTATAACAGAGAGGACGGTGATAGCGTTGGCTGATAAGAAGGTAAAACGAGGCTCGGACTCGTCACTGTCGATATTTTCAAATGTATTCTATTTTTTGGGCGTGCTGTTTAAGCTCAGCCCTGCGCTTGTTGTGCTTGAATGTACGGCGGGAGTTATGCGCCGTCTGCCGACGAGAATAATATCCGTGCTCGGAGTTAAGTATGTTATCGACGTAATTGCCGCAGGCGGTGATAAATCAAAAATCATTACCGCCGTCGTTGTTATAGGCATTGTGCTTTTGGTGACTAAAACGCTCGACTGGCTTTACTGTGAATTTTTCTTTAATACCGAGCGTGAGAAGCTGGAGGGCAAGCTCAGTCAAAAGCTATACAAAAAGGCTCGTCAGCTTGACCTTGAAAACTACGACAACCCCGATTTTTACAACAATTTCATACTTGTAATTAATTCATCGGCAGGCGGTATTGTCGGCATTTTGAGTATGATTCAGGGCTATGTAACCGAGCTTGTATCGTTCTTTACAATATGCTCGATTATGCTTGCGCTTGATCCCGTATGTCTTCTTATTATCGTTGCGGTTGTTGTGATTTTTACTCCTTTGTCGAAGAAAATCGGCGAATTGCAGGCTAAAAGACAGATAGAAAACAACCGTCTTCACCGTAGAGCAGACTACTTTGCACGTATATTCTATTTGCAGGACTACTGCAAGGAGGTCAGGGTTAATAACGTTACCGAACTGCTGATAAAGCGCTATAACGAGGCTGCCGACGCAGTTGTCGAAAACCAAAAGAGATTTGTTAAAAAAATAGATTTTTTGTACTTCTTCCAAGAAAGCGGAGTGCAGATAATCGGCTTTATGCTTTTGCTTCCGCTTTATCTCGGCTACTGCGTTTTGGTAAAGAAAACGCTTTCGGCAGGCGACTTTGTCGCAACCTTCAACGGAGCTTTCTCCGTGTCAACCTCTTTCTCGTTTTTGACAGTCGGCGTAATTCGTAACTTTTCCGAGCTTGCAAGGCTTATTGATAAATACAGGGAATTTCTTGCAAGAGATGTAAAAATCCTTGACGGTGAAAAAATTGCCGAATGTGGCGAGCCGAAAACAATTGAGCTTAAAAACGTTTCCTTTACCTATCCGGGCAATTCTTCGCCTACGCTCAATAATATTAATCTCACTATCCGACCGAAAGAAAAGATTGCACTTGTCGGCTATAACGGTGCCGGTAAAACAACGCTTACTAATCTTCTTTTGAGACTTTACGATGTCAGCGAGGGAGAAATTCTCATTGACAACGAGGATATTCGCGATGTTACCGTTGACTCTCACAGAAACAGATTTTCCGCAGTATTTCAGGACTTTCAGCTATTTTCCGCAACGCTCGGAGAAAATGTTTCTATGGACGAAGTCTTTGATGATGACGGCGTTTCCAATGCGCTGAAATACAGTGGCTTTACAAAGGAAATGGCAAAAGGAAACGATACCGTTTTGCTTCGTGAATTTGATGACAACGGCGTGATGATGTCGGGCGGTGAAGCGCAGAAAATCGCAATATCAAGAGCGTTTTATAAGAATTGCCCATATGTTATTCTTGATGAACCGTCCGCAAATTTGGACCCTGTCGCCGAGTATAATCTAAACCGTGCGATGATGGAGGCGGCAAAGGATAAGACAGTTGTTTTCATTTCTCACCGTTTGTCTACAACTATTAATGCAGACAGAATTTACGTTATGGAAAACGGCTCGATTATTGAACAGGGAACTCACGACGAATTGATGAAGCAGGGCGGAGCGTATGCTTATATGTTCAATCTTCAAGCTGAAAAATACAGAAAGGAGCAAGGAATTTATGACTAAAAAATCAAAGCTCGCAATCATTTTGATTGTCGTTGTTGCAGCTGCGGCGGCAGGCGTTTTCGGATTTACCGCCTACAATAAAATCAACAACGATATTAACGGAAAAAACCAACCCGATATACAAAAAACGCTCGTTATTTCCGGTAATGACTACCAATATGAGGTCAGTCAATGGCTCGGCAGAACAGGAATTGTCGAGTCTGCTTCCGTCTGGTCGGCATGGATGGATAAGCACTATCCCGACCTTGTGTATATCAACGGAGAGTATAATATGCGTGCCGATATGTCGTATGAGGAAATTGTCGATAAGCTCAACAATCCCGATATTTCCCATAAAATCGTAAAGGTCTGTATCCCCGAGGGAACAAATGTTATGGAAATTTCCGAGATACTTGAGGAAAACGGAATTTGCAAAGCAGATGATTTTTTGAATGAGTGTCGGGAAGCGGAAAAATATACAAACAGTTATGATTTTCTTTCGTCTGTACCTGATACGGATATTATCGGATTTGAGCTTGAGGGCTTTCTGTTCCCTGCGACGTATGATATAGGACTTAATACCGAGGCAGAAAAGGTTGTATGCCAAATGCTTGATGCGTTTGAGGAGCATATTACAGACGATATGACTGCGTTTTGCAACGAGCAAAATATGACGTTATTTGAATTAATCACTCTTGCCTCTGTTGTTCAGGAGGAGGCGTTCGGCGTTGACTCGGCGAAAAATATTGCAAGCGTGTTTATGAACAGGCTTGAAAGGGGAATTAAGCTTCAATCCGATGTAACCTATTTTTATGCTCGTGATTTGCGTGATTCCTATGGCTTTTCGCAGGAAGTATACGATGCGTACTATACTTATCGTTGTGAGGGATTGCCTGCCGGACCGCTTACAAACAGCGGAGCGGATATTATCGAAGCAACGGTTAATTATCCCAAAACCGAATACCTCTACTTCTTCTCCGATTTGCAAAAGGAATTTCATTTTGCAAAAACGGGCGACGAATTTTTAGCGCTTCAAAAGCAATATCCTTGGCAATAATTTTTAGACCACCTGCACAAAACGGGTGGTCTTTTTTTGTGCGAAATGCTGATATTGAATTTATTTTTTCTGTATGGTATAATTTATATGTGAAATTATGAGAATTAAGGTGATAATATGAAAAATATGACTAAAAGAACGATGTCTGTTATTTTAGGCTTGGTTCTTGCCGTTGCGACGCTTTGCTCGGCTTTTGTTGTGGCAAACGCTACAACGACGACTACACCGGGACCAAACCTTACGTATTCGTTCGACTCCGCAACCGGAACGTTTACCATTACCGGTACGGGTGATATGTACGACTTCCGTGATACCGCTCTCGGAACTAACCGAAAAACTCCGTGGACGGATATCAAGGATCAGATTAAAACGGTTATCATAGGCGAGGGCGTAACCGGTATCGGCGACTACTCGTTTTATAACTGCACTAATTTGACGAAGGTTGTTCTTCCGTCAACGCTTAAGGAAATCAGAGGCTTCGGCGCTTCGGGCGGTGCGGTTGAATCCTCTTCAACTTTGTCCTACGGTGCATTTCGTAATTGTACTTCTCTTGTCGATATCAATTTCCCTGAGGGACTGACGACTATCGAGCCTGTTGCATTCCGTGAATGTACCTCGCTTAAAAAGGTTGTTTTTCCCGACAGTCTTACTTCTCTCGGTACAGCGGCTTTTGTAAACTGCACCGGTCTGACAAGCGTAACGTTCGGCTCCGGTATAACCGAAATTCCTACCGAGGGATTTTATCAGTGCTCCAATCTTGCCACGATTAATTGGGGACCTAATGTTAATAAGGTCGGCGCGTGGGCTTTCTACGGCACTCGTCTTACCGAGGTTACAATTCCCGAGCAAATTAGCACAATCAGTGCAAGAGGCTTTGCCGACTGCTATCACCTTTATGAAGCTACAATTCTTAACCGTGAATGTTCAATCGCAGACCTTGCTTTTAATAACACAAAGCTCACAAGTCCGCAGGATTTCACCGTATACGGCTACACAGGCTCAACTGCGCAGACCTTTGCCGAGAGCAGAAACTATACCTTTGTATCCCTTGATACCTGCGCTCACGCAAATACTCATACTGCTATAACTGTTCCTGCAACCTGTACTCAAGCAGGAAATATGGCGCTTATCTGTGATGACTGCGGCGTTACTATCTCGAATTCGACTATTGACGCAACGGGACACAGCTATCCCGAAGGCGAGGACGTTGTTCAGGATGATACAGAGCTTGACGGTCACATCCGCACAACACAGGTATGTTCAACCTGCGGCTTCGTTAATACAATTATCGAACACGTAAAGCTCGGCACAAACCAGTATCTTTGGGTTGAGGGCTACTATACTTATACAAACACCGCAACCTGCACTCGCTCCGGCACGGAAACATACCGTTGCAGCGTCGAGGGCTGTAATCAAATTGAAGCCCACGTTGTTCAAAAGGGCGGTCATACTGTTGACACTTGGAGAACAACCGTTTCAGCAACCTGTACTACCGACGGTGAGAGAACGGGTCATTGTACTACCTGCGATACAGATGTTACCGAAGTTATCCCTGCAACAGGTCACGACCTCGATATGAGCGTTGTAGTTAAATCAGAAGATAAATCGACTGTTGACGGTCATATCTATAACTACTATAACTGCAATAACTGTAACGAGAGTGTCTGCGTTCCTCTCCACGTTGCTTGGATAGAGGGCGAGTATACTCCTAACGTTATTTCAAGACCGACCTGTACCATCAACGGTCTCCAAAGAGATACTTGTGATATTTGCGGCGAGACGAGAAATGTAACTCTTCAGGCAAACGGCGAGCACGTTTGGGAGGTAACGGGAACTGTTGAGCCTACCTGTACCTCGCAGGGACAAACAAACTATAAATGTGCAAACTGCGAGCTTACAAAAAAAGACACCGTTGCAGCACTCGGTCACGATTATCAGCTTGTTCCCGAAAGCTGTGTAGCTCCCGATTGCACAAATTCAGGCTACAATACTTTTAGGTGCTCGCGTTGCTCTGCTTCAAAGCAGGAAACTGTTCCGGCGCTCGGACATACGTCGGATAGCGCATACTATGTAGAATCAAAGGCTGCCGACTGTGAAAATGACGGTGCGGCAAGCTCAAGATGTAAGGTATGCGGCGTTGATTATGATATTGTTATTCCGGCACTCGGTCACGATTTTGTTGATGTAGATACCGAAATCCCCGAAAGTGAGGATAAGCCGGGTCACGTTCTTTCAACCCCGACCTGTCAGCGTGAGGGCTGCAAGACTACTAAAACTGCGGTAATTAAGCATACAGAATGGATTGAGGGCTACTATACTCATACCGTTGTTACAGAGGGCACCTGCGTTACAGGTGAGATTTCAACCGATACCTGTACAGTCTGCAACACGACAAGAGCAAACAACGAGGGCAGGCCGCTTGGTCACGAATTTAGATTTGTTCGTGTTATTCATAAGAATAATATCTCCTCCGGCTCCTCAAGCTCGGACGGTACAACCGAAGACGGAACCGACGGCTCAGGCTCGTCTGGAAGTATTATCGGCGGTATTGGCGACAGCGTTTCCTCTGCCATCAAGGAATACAGTATTGTCTACATTTGCAGACATTGTGCAAAGACCGAAAATCAGCTCGGCGAGGATATCTACAATATGTGGGATATTTACTACTACAACACAACGCCGAGTGGCAGAACAGGCGAGAATAACTCCTCGTATATGGACGTAAACGGCGACGGCAAGATAAATGCCAAGGACTATGCAATTTTGTATAATCTCCATAAGGAATATCAGGCTTCTCTTGTTGAGCAGCCTGCAAATCCCGACGTTGCTCAATAAAAAAGAATTACCGACCGCTTATCTTTCGTAAGGTAAGCGGTCATTTTTGCGACAGTACAGTAGATTTTGTAAATTGTAATAAAATTGTAACTACTTTTTTTGTGTTAATTATTTACTTTAATGCTAATTTATAATATTATATATAAGAATTATAAATATTTTTTGGAGGATTCTGTGTATGGATATTTCATATAAAAGAATTTTACTTAAGCTCAGCGGTGAGGTGCTTGCAGGAGAAGCAGGTAAGGGTATCGACAACGAAACCGTGCTTAAAATCTGCAAGGCAGTAAAAAAGGTTGCCGATTTAGGCGTAGAGGTTGCTATCGTTGTAGGCGGCGGCAATTTCTGGAGAGGCAGAACGAGTGAGCATATGGACAGAACAAGAGCCGACCATATCGGTATGCTTGCAACTGCGATGAATTCGCTTGCACTTTGCGACGCGCTTGAGCAGCTCGGTGCAGATGTCAGAGTACAGACTGCTATCGAAATGCGTCAGATTGCCGAGCCTTATATCCGCAACAAGGCTATTCGTCATTTTGAAAAGGGAAGAATTGTTATTTTTGGATGCGGCACAGGTTCGCCGTTTTTCTCAACAGATACTGCCGCTGCGCTTCGCAGTGTAGAAATTAACGCCGACGCTTTGTTAAAGGCAACTAACGTTGACGGCGTATACGACAAGGACCCGAACAAGTTTGACGACGCCGTTAAGTTCGACGAGGTTAGCTTCCAAGAGGTTATCACACGTGACTTAAAGGTTATGGACTCAACCGCATTTTCCTTGTGTAAGGACAACGATATGCCTATTATTGTCTTCAATCTTAACGACCCCGACAATATTATGCGTGCAGTATGCGGTGAAAAAATCGGAACAACAGTAAAAAATTAAGAGAGGGATATTTATGGAAACTTTATTTGCAAAAACAAAGGAAAGAATGGAAAAATGCCTTGACAGTCTTGAAAGAGATTTTTCGACTATTCGTGCAGGCAGAGCAAACCCGAATGTTCTCAACAACATAATGGTTGATTACTACGGAACTCCGACCCCTGTCGGACAAATGGCGGCTGTATCGGTGCCCGAGCCGAGACTTTTGGTTATTCAGCCGTGGGACGCTTCTACTCTCAAGGATATCGAAAAGGCTATAAACGTTGCCGATATCGGAATTAATCCTCAAAACGACGGTAAGGTTATTCGTCTTGCATTTCCTCAGTTAACAGAAGAGCACCGTAAGAATTTGGTTAAGGACGTTGCAAAAAGAGGCGAGGAAGCAAAGGTTGCAGTTCGTAACGTGCGCCGTGACGCAATAGACGACTTGAAGAAAATGAAAAAGGATAACGCCATCACAGAGGACGACCTGAAGGACGGCGAAAAGAAAATGCAGGATATTACCGATAAGTATATCAAGCAGGTTGAAGATATGACAAAGAAAAAGGAAGACGAAATCCTTTCAATCTAATTAATCATCATTTTGTTTCGGGCGTTGCGTTTGCTACGCCCTAAAACACTTTTTATAGGGGAGATTTATATGGCTCTGTTTTCAAAAAAAGATGATAAAAAAGCTAATGAAAATGTATCATTTTCCGTATTACCCGACCATGTCGGAATTATAATGGACGGCAACGGCAGATGGGCGAAAAAGAGAGGACTTCCCAGAAGCGCAGGTCATAAGGCAGGCGCAGAGGTTTTCCGTGAGATAGCAAAGGAATGTGGAAGACTCGGCATTAAGCATGCAACCTTTTACGCTTTTTCGACCGAAAATTGGCGCAGGTCAAAGGACGAGGTTGACGCACTTATGCGCTTGCTTAAGGAATATTTGCTTGAAGCCAAGGAGGATGTCGCAGGCGCAGAAAATAACCGACTTCGCTTTATCGGTCTTCGCGACGGTATTTCCGATGAGCTTTTGAGGCTCATTGACGAAGCCGAGGAGGATACGAAGAATAATACCGGCTGTGAGATTAATGTCGCCTTTAACTACGGCGGACGTCAGGAAATTGTTCACGCCGTGAATGAACTTATTAAGCAGGGAAAAACGCAAATTACCGAGCAGGATATAAGCGACAATATCTACACCGTGCCTGATTGTGACCTTATCATTCGTCCGTCGGGTGAGCAAAGATTGTCGAATTTCCTTTTGTGGCAGGCGGCGTACAGCGAATTTTGGTACAGCGATGTTTTGTGGCCAGATTTTACAAAATACGATTTGTACGACGCTTTGCGTGAATTTGAAAACAGAAACCGCAGATTCGGAGGTTAGTTTATGAAACAGCGAGTTATTACCGCCTTTGCGCTTTTGGCGCTTTTGGCTTTGGTTGTTTGGAGAATTTATACTCCTGTGTTCATTGTTGTGATTGCGTTTTTCAGCGCCGTTGCGGCAAACGAAATAATGAAATGTGCAAAGATAAGCAATAAGTTTATTATGTATTTCGGAACGGCTGTTGCCGCTTTGATTCCCTTTACTTCGAGCGACAGTATTATGCGTCCGCTTATTACTGCCGAAAAATGGGGAAATATAATTAACGTTATCAGTCCTATGGCAGGAATTGTTTTTATCATCGTTATTTTCTTCCTTGCTATGATTGCCGACTATGCTCATACTAAATTTGAGGACGTAGCTGTTTCGATTATCGCAAGCGTTATCGTGCCATACGGGTTTTCGGTTTTCGGTCTTCTTCGTGACCATTATTCCTACCGTTCACAGCTTGGCGTTTATGTGATTTTCTATGCGCTTATTTGTGCACTCGGAACCGATACCGGCGCACAGTTAGGCGGTATGGCGTTCGGTAAGCATAAAATGGCTCCTAATATCTCGCCGAAAAAGACAGTTGAGGGTGCCGTTTCGGGAATTATTACCTCCTTTGTGCTTAATGTAATTGCAATGCTTCTTTATAATCGCTTTGCATTTATTCCGCTTGAAAAGTCAATGGTAACCGTGCTTTTGGTTGTCTGTCCGTTTATTTCATTTTTGAGTATGATGGGCGACCTTTCGGCTTCCGTACTTAAGAGAAACTTTGATGTTAAGGATTTCGGAAATATCTTTCCGGGACACGGCGGAGTTATGGATAGATTCGATTCCTCGCTTTTCTCCGTTCCGCTTACATATTGCATTGTTACGATTATGGACGCCATTGTGCGTATGAGGTAAGGCTATGACAAAGAATATATCACTTTTAGGCTCAACAGGTTCAATAGGAACGCAGTCGCTTGACGTTGCAAAAATGCACGGCTATAACATAAAATGCCTTACTGCGAATTCAAGAGTTGATATTATCGAACAGCAGGTAAGGCAGTTTAAGCCCGAGCTTGTTTGTATGATGAACGAGCAGGCGGCGTCAGAGCTTAAGACGAGAATTGCCGATACTTCAACGAGAGTAAGTAGCGGTATGCAGGGACTTATCGAGTGTGCAACCTACGAGGGCGCAGATACAGTTTTGAACTCCGTTGTAGGTATGGTGGGACTTCAGCCAACCCTCGAAGCGATTAAAGCAAAGAAGACTATTGCCCTTGCAAATAAGGAAACGCTCGTTGCAGGCGGTCACCTTGTGACTAATCTTGCAAAGGAAAACGGCGTTTCGATTTTGCCTGTTGACAGCGAGCATTCTGCTATTTTCCAGGCAATGCAGGGCGCACCTAATAAGCAGTCGATTAAGAAAATTATTCTCACCGCTTCGGGCGGTCCGTTCTTCGGCAAAACACTTGATGAGCTTGAAAGCGTAACACCTGCCGACGCGTTGAAGCATCCTAATTGGGATATGGGTGCAAAAATTACCATCGACAGTGCAACAATGATGAATAAGGGCTTGGAATTTATTGAAGCAAAATGGCTATTCGATATGCCTAACGACGATATTGAAATCGTTGTTCACCGTGAAAGTGTTGTTCACAGCGCAATAGTTTATCAGGATAACTCAATGATAGCACAGTTAGGCGTTCCCGATATGCGTATTCCCATACAGTATGCGTTGACATATCCCGAAAGACTTGAAAGCCCTGTAAAATATCTTTCGCTTGCAGACTACGGAAAGCTTACCTTCTTTGAGCCTGATTACGAAACCTTTAAGTGCATTGATGTTTGCAGAAATGCAATTGAGCTCGGCGGTCTTCATCCTGCTGCCGCAAACGGCGCAAATGAAGAAAGTGTTCGACTTTTCTTAAACGGTAAAATTAAATTTACCGATATTGCATATCTTAATAACGAGGCTATGAAGAGAGCCGACGATATCGAGAATTTCACCCTTGCGGATGTTCTTGAAGCAGATAGAAAGGCGAGGGAATTTGTATTGGAGAGCGTTAATTGATGTCCGGTATTTGGCAAACTGTTTACCCCATAATAATCGCTGTTTTGTTTTTTCAGCTTATAATCGTAATTCACGAGGGTGGTCATTTTGTTGCCGCAAGGCTGATGAAAATAAAAGTCAACGAATTTTCAATAGGTATGGGACCGAAGCTTATTCAGTTTACAAAGGGAGAAACGAAGTACACTCTGCGCCTTGTCCTTTTCGGAGGTTATTGTGCAATGGAGGGCGAGGACAGCGACAGCGACGATGAAAATGCTTTTGCGAACAAAAGGGTTATTCAGCGAATTTTCGTTGTCGTTGCAGGCGCTTTTATGAATTTGGTTTTGGGCTTGGTCATAATCTCAATTATGGTAAGCACTCAAAGCCTTATCGGAACAACTACCGTTGCAAAATTTGAAGACAACGCCATTTCGTCTCAAACGCTTGAGGTCGGCGATAAAATTAAGTCTATCGACGGTATGCGTGTTTATACCTCGACGGACGTTACTACCGGACTTTCAAGAAGCGCCGATAATACAGTCGAATTTGTAGTCGAAAGAAACGGCGAATCAAAAACGCTTGACGTTGAATTTGAGATGACCGAGTACGAGGGACATCAATATATAAATATGGACTTCTTCGTTTTAGGCGTTGAAAAAACGTTTTTCTCTGTAATTAAGGAAAGCCTTGCGCAGTTTGTTTCGTATTGCAGAATGATTTTTCTGTCGCTTCACGATTTGATTGTCGGCAGATACGGCGTGTCCGATATCAGCGGTCCCGTCGGTACGGTAAGCATTGTTTCAACAGCAGTAAAAACGAGCTTGCCGACTGTTTTGAGAATTATGGCACTTCTTACCGTTAATGTCGGTCTTTTCAATCTTTTTCCGTTTCCTGCGCTTGACGGTTGGAGAATGTTTGTGCTTGCATTTGAAGGAATATTCAAAAAGAAGCTGCCGTCAAAATTCGAGTGGCTTATTAATTCAATAGGTCTTGCACTTTTAATCGGTCTTATGTGCGTTGTGACATTTTCCGATATAACAAAACTGTTTTAATATCTTGGAGATATGATTATGAAAACTACGAAGAAAATAAAAATAGGAAATACATTTTTAGGCGGCGGAAGTCCTGTACTTGTTCAAAGTATGCTCAATGTTGCGTCAACCGATATTGAAGGCTCCGTAAAGCAGGCAGTCGAGCTTGAAAAAGCAGGCTGTCAGGTCATTCGTTTTGCAATACCAAACGAAGAAGCGCTTGCACTTGTTGAGCCGATAAAAAATGCAACCACCGTACCGCTTGTTGCCGATATTCATTTTGACTACCGACTTGCACTCGGCGCGGCTGAAAGAGGAATAGATAAGATTAGAATCAACCCCGGCAATATCGGAAGTGAGGATAGGGTTAAGGCTGTTGCAGATATGTGCAATAAGAAGGGACTTCCTATCCGTATAGGCGTTAATTCGGGCTCGCTTGAAAAGGAAATCCTTGCAAAATACGGCTCGCCGACTCCCGAAGCGCTTGTCGAGTCGGCAATGTATCACGCTTCTCTTCTTGAAAAATTTGACTTTGACAATATTGTAATTTCAATTAAATCGTCGAATGTAAACACAATGATAAAGGCGTATGAGCTTGCGAGTGAAAAATGCGATTATCCGCTTCACTTGGGCGTTACGGAAGCAGGCACCGAGCGTATGGGAATAATAAAATCCTCCATAGGTATCGGCTCGCTTCTCACCCACGGTATAGGCGATACAATTCGAGTAAGCCTTACTGACGCACCTGTTAAAGAGGTTTACGCCGCATTTGATATATTAAAGGCTGTCGGACTTAAAACCGATTGTCCGTATCTTGTTTCCTGTCCGACCTGCGGCAGAACAAGGATTGATTTAGTCGGTCTTGCAAAAAATGTCGAAGAAAGACTGCGTGATTGCAAAAAGCCGATTACCGTTGCCGTAATGGGATGTATTGTAAACGGCCCCGGCGAAGCAAAGGAAGCCGACATCGGCGTTGCCGGCGGTGACGGCTGCGGACTTATTTTCAAAAAGGGCGAAATCCTCCGCAAGGTTCCGGAGGAAAGCTTGCTCGATGAACTGATGAAAGAGATTGAAAAACTATAATGGCAAAGATTTATAATTATTTTAGCAATTACATAAACGACGAGGATTTGGCTTATATCGGAAACGGCGAGATTACACGCTTTACCGTATATAAGTCCGATAGGCGTTTGGAGCTTGATATTTTGATGGATAGGCTTCTTGATTATCAGGTTGTTTCAAGGTGTCGTATTGCGCTGAAAAATGCGCTTGACCTTAACGAAGCCGTAATTAATATCAAGTACTTCAAAAGCCTTTTCGATATTGATAATATAGAAAAAATACTTTCCTTTGTTGTTGCCGACAATCCTGTTGTAAACGGCTTTTTTGAGGGTGTTGAAGCAGAGGAGGACGACGGTGTTATTACCCTTTGCCTTAAGCACGGCGGCAGAGAACTGCTTGAAAGCCAAAATATGGACAAGGTAATTTCAAGGTATCTTTACGATAAATTTGAAGCAGATTACGATATTTCATTTTTAGAGGTAAAGAGCTTCGATATGGAAGCCGCAGTAAGACAGGCTGTACAGGAAAAGGCGGCTCAAAAGGCAAAGCAGGAAGAGGAAAAGGAAAAATATGTTCCTCATATTCCTATGGGTGATTTACCGCTTTACGAGGATACACGAAAAATCATTATGGGCAGACAGATTAAGGATATGCCCAAGCCCATTAAGGACGTTATGCCCGACGACGGCTTTGTCACCGTTTGGGGCGATGTTGTAAAAACCGATACGAGAGATACAAAAAGAGGAGATTCGAGGATTTTCTCCTTTGATATCACAGATTATACCTCGTCTATTTCTGCAAAGATATTTGAAAAAAATTCCGTTATCGACCCGATAATTAAGAATATCGAAAGTGCAGGAACGGTAATAATAAACGGTATATATCAGTATGACCAGTTTTCCGGCGAGTATCTTATAAGACCTAATAATATCGAAGCCGTAAAGAAAATCGAGAAGATGGATAATGCAAGTGAAAAGAGAGTTGAGCTGCATCTTCATACCTCGTTTTCGGATATGGACGGAATCACTCCGCCGAAAAAACTTATTGCACGCGCGGCAAAATGGGGACATAAAGCCATTGCCGTTACCGACCACGGCGTTGTTCAGGCACTTCCCGAAGCGTACGCCTGTGCAAAGGCAAACGGCATAAAGCTCATTTTAGGTATGGAGGGATATGTTGTTGACGACAGCGTTTTCCCCGACTTTATGAATATGAAGATGAAGGAATTTCGCCGTCATCATATCATTTTGCTTGTTAAGGCGGATAATTCAATGCCCCTTCGTCTTGATGAAAACTGGCGACCCGTTATGGACGAGCCGGAGGACGGCATAATTCATAGAGGCAGAAAGAATCTTTACGAGCTTATCAGCCACAGCAATGTAAAAACCTTTAAGGGCAGACCGCTTATACCGAAATCCCTGCTTGCCCAAAAGCGTGAGGATATTCTAATAGGCTCTGCGTGTGAGCAGGGAGAGCTTATTCAGGCAATATTGAGGGGTGAAAGTCAGGAGGAAATCGAGCGTCTTGCCGAATTTTACGACTATATAGAAATTCAGCCAAACGGAAATAATGCGTTTATGATTCGCTCCACAAAGGAGCTTCACGAAAATATAAACAGCGAGGAAGATTTAATCGCAATCAATAAGCGCCTCGTTGAAATTGCCGATAAACTCGGTAAACCTGTTGTTGCAACGGGCGACGTTCATTTTCTTGACGAGAGCGATGCAAAATTCCGTGCAATCATTATGGCTTCAAAGGGCTTTGACGACGCCGATAATCAGGCTCCGCTTTACTTCAAGACGACCGAAGAAATGCTTGAGGATTTTGCTTGGGCAGGAGATAGAGCAAAGGAATTTGTAATTGACAATCCGAATATGATAGCCGATATGTGTCAGGACAAGCTGCCTCCTATTCCTCCCGGAACCTATCAGCCGCATATTGACGGTGCAGACGAAGAGCTTACCGAAAAATGCTGGAATACCGCAAAGGAGCTTTACGGCGACCCTGTTCCCGAATATGTTGCAAGCCGTCTTGAAAGAGAGCTTAACTCTATTATTTCTCACGGCTACGGTGTGCTTTATGTCATTGCAAAGCGACTTGTTGAGGAAAGTGAGAGAAACGGATATTTAGTCGGCTCGCGAGGCTCCGTAGGCTCGTCGCTTGCGGCTCACTTCGGCGGTATATCCGAGGTTAATCCGCTTGCGCCTCATTATTATTGTAAGAATTGTAAGCACAGCGAGTTTTTCCTAAACGGTGAATACGGCTCAGGCTTCGATTTGCCTAAAAAGGATTGCCCTGTTTGCGGTACTCCTATGAAGCGTGACGGTCACGAAATTCCGTTTGAAACCTTCCTCGGCTTTGACGGTGACAAGGAACCCGATATCGACCTTAATTTCTCGGGCGAATATCAGTCCCGTTCTCACAAATTTACCGAGGAGCTTTTCGGTAAGGAATATGTGTTTAAGGCAGGTACTATGGCTACCGTTGCCGACAAAACCGCCTACGGCTATGTAAAAAAATATCTTGACGAACGTGGACTTGCAAATATCACTCCGAGGGCTGAAATCGACCGACTGACAATCGGCTGTACGGGAATTAAGCGTACAACAGGTCAGCACCCCGGCGGTATGGTTGTTGTCCCCGATAAGTATAGCGTTGAGGATTTTACACCTATTCAGTTCCCGTCGAATGACGAAAAGAAGGGTACATATACTACTCACTTCGACTTTAAGAACTCGCTTCACGATACTCTTCTAAAGCTTGACGAGCTCGGACACGATAATCCTACATTGTATAAGTATCTTGAGGACGCAACAGGCGTGCCTGTTATGGAGGTTGACCTGTCAGACCCTAAATTGTACGAGCTTATAACCTCGTGTGCGCCCCTCGGCGTTTCGAGCGAGGATATAGATAACCCGACGGGAACGCTGGCAATTCCCGAAATGGGAACGCCGTTTGTTGTCGGTATGCTTATGGAGGCACAACCGAAAACCTTTGCCGATTTGCTTCAAATTTCGGGACTTTCCCACGGTACCGATGTGTGGCTCGGCAATGCACAGGAGCTTATTCAAAACGGAACCTGTACAATCAGTGAGGTTATCGGTTGCCGTGATGATATTATGACGTATCTTATCCATAAACTCGAAGCATACGAACGTAAAACAGGTAAAAAATCACCGCTTTCAAAAAAGGATTGCTTCAAGATTATGGAATATACCCGTAAAGGTAAAGCACCTAAGGAGCTTCCACCCTATGAAGAGGGTATGAAAACAATCGGCGTTGAGCAATGGTATATCGACTCGTGTTATAAAATTAAATATATGTTCCCGAAAGCTCACGCAGCGGCTTATGTTATTGCGGCATTGCGTATTGCGTGGTATAAGATTTATTACCCTGTTGAGTTTTACAGCGCATACTTTACTGTTCGAGGCGGCGCAATTGATGCAGTTGCCGCAGTTCAGGGCAAGGACGCCGTAAAACGCAGAATGCAGGAAATTAAGCTAAAGGGTAACGATGCAAGCGCAAAAGATGAATCGCAGTATGTTGTACTCCAAATTGTTATTGAAATGCTTGCACGAGGATATGAATTTTTGCCTGTTGATTTGTATAAATCGGATTGGCGTGTGTATAAAATCGAGGACGGAAAAATTCGACTTCCGTTTTCTGCAATCGACGGTATAGGCGAAACCGCCGCCGTTGCTATTGCCGATGCAGTAAAGCGAAACCCCGACGGCTTTATAGCAAGCGACGATTTGGCAAACGAGCCGGGCGTTGGAAAATCGGTTGTTGACGCTTTACGTTCGGCAGGTGCGCTCGGTGATTTGCCGGAAAGTACCCAAATTACTCTGTTTTAACTTAATTTAAGTATTGACAAGATTACTTTATTGTGTTAGCATATTAGCGCACTAAAGTATTATAGAAAGGACTATTTCCGAGGAAATAATTTATATTATGAAAAGATATTCAAGAATTACGCCGCAGGGAAGCAGAGATTTTCTCTTTGAGGAATGTGACGACAGACGAAAGGTTGAACGCACGGTTACCGAGCTGTTTAAGGAAAATAACTATCGCAAGGTAATGACTCCGACTATTGAATATTTCGATGTGTTCAACAGCGACAATACAGGTATTGAGCCTGAGGAAATGTTCAAAATGAGCGATTCCAAGGGCAGAACAACTGTGCTTCGTCCCGATAATACAATGCCTATTGCCAGGCTTGTCGCAACAAGACTTAATGATACCCAGCTTCCTGTAAGACTGTATTATAATCAATCCGTTTTTGTTCGTGCAAAGGATTTGGCAGGCAGACCGAGCGAGATTGCCCAAAGCGGCGTTGAGCTTATCGGCGACGGCAGTATTGACGCCGATATTGAGGTAATCAAAATGGCTGTCGAATGTCTGAAAAGATGCGACCTTAATTCCTTTAAGATTGAAATAGGAAATGCCGCATTTTTCAATTCGATTCTTAATAAGATGAACATTGCTTCAACCGAGAAAGCGGATATAATCAATCTTATTGAAGCGAAGAATTATGCCGCGCTCGGCGACTTGCTTGACAAAATCGGCGATACTGATGAAACGAAGATTATCCGCCGTTTGCCCCGTCTTTTCGGTGATGCCGGAGTTATCGACGAAGCGATAAAGCTCTATTCAAATCCCGACTCCGACAGCGCGCTTGAATATCTTAAGGACGTTTACAATCGTCTGTGCAACGCAGGATTAAAAGACCATATCATCATTGATTTAGGTCTTGTAAACCGTTCAAATTATTATACGGGCGTTATCTTCCACGGCTATGCCGAGGGTAGCGGAATAACCGTTTTGTCGGGCGGTAGATATGATAATCTGCTTGAAGAATTCGGTATGAGCGCCCCGGCTATCGGCTTTGCAGTTGAGGTATCCGCCTTGTGCGAGGCAATACGAGAGGTTATCAATGTTGAACGTCCGATAAGAATTGCGCTTACAAAGGGCAGACTTGAAAAAAAGACGATAGGACTTTTCAAGACTATGGGACTTGATACCACGGAGCTTGAAAATAAGGGCAGAAGACTGATTTTACCTGTTGATAAGTACGAAACCGTTTTGTCAAAGGCACCCGATGTAATAACCTATGTTGAACACGGTGTATGCGATATCGGTATTGTCGGAAAGGACACTATCGTTGAAAACGGAAATTCATTTTATGAGGTAATCGACCTTAATATCGGCAAATGCCGTTTTGCACTTGCCTGTCCGAAGGGTACGGATTTCTTTACCGGCTATAAGCGTAAAACCGTTGCCTCCAAATATCCGAAGGTTGCAAAGGAATTTTTTGCTTCCAAGGGAATGGATGTTGACGTAATAAAAATTGAGGGAAGCGTTGAGCTTGCTCCGCTTTTGGGCTTGGCTGACGGTATTGTCGATATCGTTGAAACAGGCTCAACCCTAAAGGAAAACGGACTTGAGGTAGTCGAGGAAATATTCCCGATTTCAGCAAGAGTAATTGTAAATATGGCGTCAATGAAGCTTCGCAAAGCGGAAATTGAAGCGTTTTTGTCTGATTTAGAGCTTGCGTGTCAGCTCGATAAGTAGGAGGATATATGAGAATAACAAAAGCAAACGGTAAGGTTGAATACGAGGCTGTAGAAAATCTCAAAAAGCGTTGCGGCGAAACCGACCAAAAGATAGTAGATATCGTAACAACTATTATTAATAACGTTAAGGAAAACGGCGACAATGCCGTGCTTGAATACACTGTTCGTTTCGACGGCGGCGTACCGAAGAAAACTGTTATAGAAAAGGACGAGCTTCAGTCTTATCTTGATATGGTTGACGACGATTTTAAGTCGGCAATCATAAAAGCAAAGGACAATATTTATGACTTTCATCTTCGTCAGGCACAGCAGTCGTGGATGACTACTAAAGAAAACGGCGTTATTATGGGACAGCGCGTGAGGGGATTACATAGAGTCGGTATTTATGTTCCCGGCGGTACTGCCGCTTATCCAAGCTCTGTTCTTATGAATGCCGTTCCTGCAAAAATCGCAGGTGTTAAGGAAATAATTATGGTAACGCCTCCGGGAAAGGACGGAAATCCAAATCCGAATATTATGGCGGCTGCCGCAGTTGCAGGCGTTGATAAGGTGTTTATGGTAGGCGGAGCACAGGCTGTTGCGGCTTTGGCATACGGTACTGACAAAATACCAAAGGTAGACAAGATTGTAGGTCCCGGTAATATTTTTGTTGCTACCGCAAAGAAGCTGCTTTACGGTATCGTCGATATTGATATGGTTGCAGGACCGAGTGAAATCCTTATTGTAGCCGACAAGACGGCTGATCCTGCTTTTCTTGCCGCCGACCTTATGTCACAGGCCGAACACGACAAGCTCGCTTCTGCTATATTGCTTACGACTTCGTCCGATTTGGCTCGTGCAACCGCTCACGAGATTGAAAAGCAGATAAAGTATCTTGAAAGACAGGCTATAATCGAAGAAAGTCTTGAAAACTACGGCGAAATAATTGTTTGCGAAAATCTTGAGCAGGCTATTGATTTTGCAAACGAGCTTGCTCCCGAGCATTTGGAGCTTTGCGTTTCGGAGCCGCTTAAATATATAGGCAGAGTTGATAATGCAGGCTCGGTATTTTTAGGCAATTTCTCACCAGAGCCGCTCGGAGATTATTATGCAGGACCGAACCACGTTCTTCCGACCTCGGGAACTGCGAGATTTTTCTCACCTCTCGGCGTTGACAGCTTTGTTAAAAAATCATCGTTCATTTACTACACTCCTGCCGAGCTTCGCAATGCGGCTGATGATATTATCAAGCTCGCCGAAACAGAGGGCTTGAGTGCTCACGCTAATTCAATCAAAGTCAGATTTAATTAAGGAATAATAAGTATGCGTACATCTAATATTCAAAGAAATACAAAGGAAACTAAAATTAATATTGAACTTAATCTTGACGGCGGCGAGGTTGAAATTTCGACAGGTATCGGTTTTTTCGATCATATGCTGACTGCCTTCGGCGTTCACGGCGGCTTCGGCTTAAGGGTTGAGGTTAAGAGTGATTTAGAGGTTGATACTCATCATACCGCCGAGGATACAGGTATTGTCCTCGGCAAGGCTTTCAAAGAAGCGCTCGGCGATATGAGTGGTATTGAAAGATACGGAAGCTTCAGTATTCCGATGGACGAAAGTCTTGCGCAGGTAAGCCTTGATATTTCAAACCGTCCGTTTTTAGTCTTTAATGCAAAATTTGAGCAGGAGCTTTGCGGCGACTACGAAACCTGCGTAACCGAAGAATTTTGGCGTGCTTTTGCAATGAACAGCGGCATTACGCTTCATATCAACGTGCCGTACGGTACAAATGCTCATCACCAAATCGAAGCAATATTTAAGGCAGTCGCTCACGCTCTAAAAATTGCCGTAACGAAAAATTCCGACGGCGCCGTGCTGTCCACAAAGGGAGTTTTGTAATGATTATTTTTCCTGCTATTGATATAATTGACGGTAAACCGGTGCGCCTTTTTAAGGGCGATTTTGCAACGGCTCATCAGGTTGCAAATGATGTACTTGAAACTGCTCAAGGCTTCGTAAACGACGGTGCTCAGTGGGTGCATATGGTAGACCTCGACGGCTCGCTTCAAAAAAAGCCGGTAAACTATGATTGCTTTATATCCGTTGCAAATAATACTCCACTTAAGGTTGAGCTTGGCGGAGGTATTCGCACTATGCAGGATATAGACTTTTATGCAAATAAGGGCATAAGCCGTGTTATTTTAGGCTCCGTTGCACTAAAAAATCCGGAGCTTGTTAGGCAGGCGGTAAAGGAATTTGGAGATTTAGTGGCTGTCGGAATTGACGCAAAAAACGGCTTTGTTGCAACAGAGGGTTGGACGCAGGGCTCGGATACTCATTTCATTGAGCTTGCAAAACGTATGGAGGATTTCGGCGTAAAAACTATAATTTATACCGATATTTCAAGGGATGGAACATTGACAGGACCGAACACCGAGCAGCTTGTTGAACTGAATAACGCCGTTTCCTGTAATATAACCGCCTCCGGAGGCGTGACGGATATAAACGATATTATCACTCTTTGCAATAATAATCTGTACGGTGCAATTTGCGGCAAGAGTATTTATCAGGGTACACTTTCCTTGCGTGAAGCTGTGGAGGTATGTAAATGATTGATTTGGACAAGTATTTTAAGAAAGGCGAGCTTATCCCCGCTGTTGTTCAGGAGGACAGCACAGGTGAGGTTTTGATGCTTGCATATATGAATAGGGAATCTCTGCAAAAAACGATAGAAACAGGATATACTTGGTTTTGGTCACGCTCGCGCAAGGAGCTTTGGAATAAGGGCGCAACCTCCGGTCATCTTCAAAGGATTGTTGATATTAAGGGCGATTGCGACGACGATACCTTGCTTATAAAGGTTGTTCAAACAGGTGCCGCCTGTCATACGGGAAATCATTCCTGTTTCTTTAATAATATTGAATTTAACAAAGCAGACTGAATTTGAAAGGCATAAAATATGGACTATATAAGAAACGATTACGAAACTATCCTTGCCAGAAAGCAAGCAAAGGAGGAGGGCTCCTATACCTGCTATCTTTTTGAACAGGGTCTTGATAAGATATTAAAAAAGGTCGGAGAGGAAAGCACTGAAATGGTTATTGCCGCAAAAAACGGCGATAAGGACGAAACCGTGGGTGAGATTTGCGACCTTATTTATCATACACTCGTTATGATGGTTAACGAGAATATAACTATCGAGGATGTTGAGGCTGTGATGCACAAGAGAGCTGAAAAAGCCGGCAACCTCAAAAAATTTCATAAGGTAGACAAGAATTCATAATGGCGTTTAAGAAATGGGTTGTGCGCAGTGCCGAAAAAGAACGCGCCTGTGCACTCAGCGAAAAATTTAATATTGACCCATTTGTCGCTTTCTTAATGGTATCACGAGGAATAACAGACGATATTGAAGCGCTTAATTTCCTATCGACCGATTTTTTGATGTCATCTCCGTTCGATTTTGCAGATATGGAAGCAGCCGTTGAAACTGTTTACGAGTCTGTTGAAAACGGTGAAAAAATCTGTATTTACGGCGACTATGACTGTGACGGTGTAACCGCAACGACCTTGCTCGTTGACTTTCTGAAATCAAAGGGCGCGGACGTTTGCTTTTATATTCCGTCGAGAGAGGGCGAGGGCTACGGTATGCACATTCAGGCTGTTGAAAAAATAGCCTCTTGGGGTGTGAAGCTGATAATTACCGTTGATAACGGAATTAACGCCTTTGAACAGGCAAGGCGTGTTTATGAGCTTGGAATGAAGCTCGTTGTTACTGACCATCACCAGCTGACCGACGATAAATTGCCGAGAGCTGAGGCTGTCGTCAACCCTCACAGAAAGGATAATTCGCTTGAGTTTTCCGATTTTTGCGGCGTAGGCGTTGCATTTAAGCTCGCCGTTGCAATGGACGAGGATAACGCAGACGAGATTGTAGATAAGTATATCGACCTTGTTGCCGTGGGTACCGTTGCTGATGTTATGCCGCTTGTTGATGAAAACAGAGCTATTGTGCGACTTGGCATAAAAAAGTTCAATTCCTCGCCGAGAGCCGTTTTTAAGCCGTTTGTTGTTGCCAACGGAGAAAAGGGCTTTAACTGTACCGATATAGCGTTTAGGATTTGTCCGAGGATTAACGCAATGGGTAGAATGGGTGATGCAAAGCGCGCCGTAGAGCTTTTGCTTAGTGAAAATGAGCAGGAAAGCACCGGCGCTTTTAACGAACTAAACGAAGAAAATGCTCACCGTCAAAGCGTTGAACAGAGTATTATTGAAGATGTCGAAAAGAAACTTGCCAAGGATAAAAGGCTTGCCTCACGTCCTGTTATTGTTGTTGCCGAAAAGGGTTATCATCACGGTGTTATCGGTATCGTTTCGGCTCATATAACCGAAAAATACGGTAAGCCATCGTTTGTTATCGGTATTGATGAAAACGGTATTGCGCGGGGTTCGGCTCGAAGTATTGAGGGATTTAATATTTTTGAGGCAATTAGCGCGTGCTCGGATGATTTAGTACAGTTCGGCGGCCATCCTCTTGCCGCAGGTATAACTCTCAAGGAGGATATGATAGATAAATTCAGACAGGATATAAACGAATTTGCACTTGAAAACTATCCTGTTATGCCTCAAAGTGAGCTTATTATTGATATGAAGCTCTCTCCGGCATATCTAAATGTTGAGCTTGCCGATTCGCTTTGCGTGCTTGAACCTTACGGCGCAGGTAATCCCAATGTAGTTTTCGGAATATACAAAATGACCCTGCTTGGTGTTACACCGATAGGCGAGGGCAAGCATATTCGTCTTGAGCTTCAAAAGAAAAATACAAAAATCAGAGCCGTAAAGTTTTCTCAAACGGTTGAGGATTTTCCTTATTCAAGCGGTGATGTCCTTGATTTAGCCGTAAGAATAGGAAAAAATTATTATAACGGCAAAACGTATTTGTCCGTTCATATAGTTGATGTTAGGCTTTCTTCAAGTGATGAAGAAAAGTATTTCAGCGAAAAGAGTATTTATGAATTGTACTTAAGCACCGGTAAGGCGGATAAATCGCTCTATCCCGAGCGTGAGGATTGCTCGGTTGTCTATAAGTATCTCAAGCAAAACGGCGGATATAATTATACCGCTTCGGATTTGTATTTCAGACTTCAAAGCAGTATTACCTACGGTAAGCTGATGTTTGCACTGAAAGCCTTTAATCAAGCCGGCTTAATCAATATTCAAAAGAAAATTACGCTTAATCAGCCGAAGCAAAAGGTTGATTTGGAAAGCACAGATATTTTGAAGACTTTGAAGGGAAGAATTGAAAGTGAGTAACGAAATAAAATTAGAGGAATATGACGATCATTTTTCCGATTTTTTTGAGCTTGTGAAGAACAATTCACAGTATGACTCCGAAAAAATCGAAAAAGCATACACTCTTGCCTACGAAGCTCATAAAAACCAACGCCGCCGTTCGGGCGAGCCGTATATAATGCACCCTGTTGCCGTTGCAAAAATACTCTATGAGCTTGGTATGGATAACGAGTGTATTATCGGCGCGCTTTTGCACGACGTTGTTGAGGACACTACCTATGATTTGGACTTCATTCGTGAAAAGTTTGGAGAAGAGGTTGCCGTTTTGGTTGACGGTGTAACGAAGCTCGGTAAAATTCCGCTTTCAACAAAAGAAGAGGTTCAGGCGGAGAATATCCGAAAGATGTTCATTGCTATGAATCAGGATGTTAGGGTAATTATTATTAAACTTGCCGACCGACTTCATAATATGAGAACGCTTCAGTTTATGCCCGAATATAAGCAACGCGAAAAGTCGCTTGAAACGCTCGAAATTTATGCTCCGATTGCCCACCGTTTAGGTATTCGTGCAGTAAAAGAGGAGCTTGAGGATTTGGCAATTCGATATCTCGACCCAATTGCATATCGGGAAATCGAAAGCTCTCTTGATATGAAGGTCAGCGAGGGTAAGCAATTTCTTGACGATATAAAGACTCAGATTAAAGAGAAATTAGAGCCCATTATGAAGGATGTAACCATAACCTCACGTGTAAAATCCGTTCACGGCATCTTCCGTAAGGTTTACATCAAGGGCAAGAATTTTGAAGAAATCTACGATATTTATGCTATTAGAATTATCGTTGACAGTATGATAGATTGCTATAACGCACTCGGTATTGTCCACGATATGTTCACTCCGCTTCCCGGTAGATTTAAGGATTATATTTCTACCCCGAAGCCGAATATGTATCAGTCGCTTCACACAACGGTTTTGTCCAAAAAGGGAATACCGTTTGAAATCCAAATAAGAACTTGGGATATGCACCGAACTGCCGAATACGGTATTGCGGCTCATTGGAAGTACAAGATAGGCAAGGGCGGCAAGGATAACCTTGATAAGTCGCTTCAATGGATTCATCAAATGCTTGAAAACGGTGACTCTGCCGAGAATGCCGAGGATATGGTATCGTCCATTAAGGGTGATTTGTCCATTGACGAAATATATGTGTTTACCCCAAAGGGCGACGTTAAGTCTCTGCCAAAAGGCTCAACCGTAATTGATTTTGCCTACGCCATTCACTCCGCTGTCGGAAACCGTATGATAGGCGCAAAAATCGACGGCAGGATTGTACCGCTTGATACCGTTGTCAAAACAGGTCAGGTTGTTGAAATTATAACCTCTAATCAGCAGGGCAAGGGACCGTCGCGTGATTGGCTCGGTATTGTAAAAAGCGGTGAAGCACGCTCGAAAATCCGCGCGTGGTTCAAAAAAGAAAAACGCGACGAAAATATCGTTCAGGGCAAGGCGGATTTGGAACACGAGTTTAAGCGAAATTATCTTCGCTTTGAAGCCGGACAGTACGACGAATTTGTTAAAAAAATTGCCGAACGTCAGCATTTTGACAGCGTAGAGGATTTTTATGCGGCAATAGGCTACGGCGGTGTACAGATTTCCCGACTTATGCCCGGTATCAAGGATGAATATAATCGTAACTGGAAGATAAAGGAGCCTGTTGCACCGAGCGTTAATAAGGTTGTGAAAACTCATCAAACGAAGTCGTCTGACGGTGTTGTTGTTGAGGGCATTGACAACTGCCTTATCAATATGGCAAAATGCTGCTCGCCGCTTCCGGGTGAGCCGATTATCGGCTTTATTACGAGAGGACACGGTCTTACCGTTCATCGCAGAGATTGCAAAAATGTCCCTGTCGATATTGCAAATTCACCTGAGCCCGAAAGATGGATCAGCGCCCATTGGGACAGCAAGGTTAAGGTTGAAGCTCGCTCGTCGCTTGACGTTTATGCTATTGACCGTGACGGCGTAGTTTTGGATATAACTACGACTATCGTCAACGCTCACGTTAAGCTTCATACAATAAACGCACGCCCGATTAACGACGGAAATTGCATTACCTCAATGTCAATTACCGTAAATAATAAAGAGCATCTTGATGCGATTATCCGATTGCTTAGTAAAATCAACGGCGTATATCTTATAGAACGAGGAGATAACTGATGAAAGCGGTTGTTCAAAGAGTAAAATATGCAAATGTAAAAATTGATAATGTTCTTTGCGGTGAATGTGAGCAGGGATTTATGATTTTGCTCGGAGTAGGTCAGGGCGACACAACCGACGACGCCGATAAGCTGCTCAAAAAAATACCTGTTTTGCGCATATTTGAGGACGAAAATGGCAAGATGAACAAAAGCCTGCTTGACATAAATGGCTCTGCTCTTGTTGTTTCGCAGTTTACCCTGTATGCCGACTGCACCCACGGAAGACGACCGTCCTTTACCGACTCCGCACCTCCCGATATTGCAAATGAACTGTATGAATATTTTGTTCAGGGTATGAAAAATGTAGGCGTGAGAAGCGTTCAGACAGGTAGGTTCGGAGCAGATATGGCAGTCGAGCTTCTGAACGACGGACCCGTGACGATAATTCTTGATTCAAAGGAGCTTCACTAATGCTTGTAAAATATTCTTCATTCGGTAATATGGATAACAACTGCTACCTTATTGTTGATGAAAAAACGAATAAAAGCGCACTTGTTGACTGTACCGAGTACAGCGAAAAAATGATAAATCTTATCGGAGATACCGAATTAGAGTACATTTTGCTCACTCACGGTCATTGCGACCATATTGCAGGTGCAAAGCAGATTAAAGAAAAATTTAATGCGAAGATTGTTATTTCTTCTCCCGATGAGCCAATGCTTCATTCGGGCAGACTGTCGCTTGCCGTATTTATAGGCGGTGAGCAAAACGACGCAGATGCGGATGTTATAGTTAAGGATAATGATAAAATAATTATAGGCGATACCGAAATAACCGTTATTTCAACTCCCGGTCATACAAAGGGAAGTGTCTGCTATCTTGCCGAATACTCGCTTTTCAGCGGAGACACCCTGTTTTGTTGCTCCTGCGGAAGAACCGATTTTCCGTCTGGAAGCGTAGAAGAAATGATGAACTCGCTCAAACGCCTGAAAAATCTTGACGGAAATTATACCGTTTATACAGGTCATGGCAGTCATACTAATCTTGATTATGAACGCAAAAACAATCCGTATATGAAAGAATTATGATAATAAAAAATATTAATCATCCGTATTCCTATCATACTGAAAAAATCGCCGTTATGTTTTTTCCTCTTGAAAAGCTGAAAAAAGACGGCGACGATGATGTTGTAATAATAACAAAAAAAGAAAACGGTGCATTTTCAGTCAATATTAAGGCGTACACACGACATATCGAAAAAAGCGTTTTAATATCCGAAAACAGCGACGAAGCGAATGTTTTGAGTCTTTTGCTTTATGATGCGTTGAGTGAGCTTATGGGCTTTACTCTTCCTTGGGGTATTCTCTACGGCGTTCGTCCTGCACGCTTAATGCACGCAACTGTTGAAAAGCTCGGAATACAAAAAGCTAAAGAAAAATTTATTTCCGACAGAGTTCAGGAAAAAAAGGTGCGCCTTGCACTTTCCGTTATGGAAAGCGAAAACAAAATTATTGCACTTTCAAAAAGCAATTCGTTTTCGCTTTATGTTTCTATTCCGTTTTGTCCGAGCAGATGCTCATATTGTTCGTTTGTATCTCATTCAATTGAGAATACCAAAAGCCTGATAGAGCCTTATTGCGAGCTTTTGTGCGAAGAAATTGAGCAAATAGGCAGTATTGCCAAATCACTTTCTTTAAGACTTGAGACGATTTATTTCGGCGGCGGAACTCCGACAACACTAAACGCTCGTCAGCTTGACAGCATTTTGTGCGCGGTTGAGCGTAGCTTTGATTTATCGTACTTGCGTGAATATACGGTTGAAGCCGGCAGACCCGACACCGTCACAAAGGAAAAATTAGACGCTCTTTTTTCGCACAATGTCGGCAGAATAAGCATTAATCCGCAGACCTTTTCCGATTCTGTGCTCGAAAATATCGGCAGACGCCACACCTCGCTCCAAACCGTTCAGGCGTATAATCTTGCACGCAAGGTCGGCTTTGATAACATCAATATGGATTTTATCGCAGGACTTAATTCCGATACTCTCGACAGCTTCAAAAACAGTATTGATACCGCCGTTGAGCTTGCGCCGGAAAGCATAACCGTTCATAATCTTGCCTTGAAATCAGGTGCGTATCTTGCAACCGAAAAGGAATTTTTTGACCTGTCTCAAAGAAATACTGCACGTGATATGATTGATTATTCCTTTGATACCTTGACGAAAAACGGCTATCTGCCCTATTATATGTACCGCCAAAGTAAGTCGCTGGGCAATCTTGAAAACGTCGGCTACGCCAAAAAAGGCAGAGAATGTCTTTATAACGTGTTTATGATGGACGAAACTCACAGCGTTTTCGCCGCAGGCGCAGGTGCTGTTACAAAGCTTGTTGACCCGATAAGCTATCATATCGAAAGAATCTATAACTATAAATATCCGTATGAGTACCTGAATAACTTTGATGAAATTAAAAATCGTAAGCAGGGTATAATTGATTTTTATTCGGCATATAGTGAATAGACACACTATTAACGAAAGATTAAAATAAAATATCACTTTTGGTATTGCATTATTTTACTTGTTGTAATATAATGATACCAAAGAGGTGTAGATATGAAAAATTTGAACGATGTATTTAACAGCGTTGACGAAGCTATAAATAACGTTAGAAAAAATCCCGGCTTTGAGGATATGCTCAATAAAACGAAGCAGTATGCAAAAAAGAGTGCCGAGGCTATCGAAATTTCCAGAAAGAAAATCGAGCTTTTAGATGCAAAAACGAAGCTCTCAAAGGCATATGAAAAGTTTGGAAAGCAGCAGTTTGCAATCTATGACGGCGAAGAGGCTAACGAGCAGGAGCTTGAAGCAACCGCAAACGAAATCATTATTCTTAAAGGTCAGGTCGAATATTTAGACCAAGAGATTGCCGCATTTAAGGAGGAGCTTGCTTCCCAGTTTGAGACAAAAATGGGCAAAAAGGATGAAGACGTAGTTGTCGGAGACGATAATATTGAAGTCGTTGAGGTAGACGGCGAATAATTAGTTATTATTTTTTGGACAGTGTGTTTATCACGCTGTCTTTTTTTGTTGGTGATTTTGTGAACTTGAAAAATAAATATATCTCTTCTGCTTTTTTATTGCTTCTTTCGGGTATAGCCGTGAAGCTGATATCGGCTGTTTATAAAATTCCGTTAACCTCGTATATAGGAGCAGTAGGCAGAGGCTATTTTGCCTATGCGTATAATCTCGTTATGCCTGTTCATATTGTAACTATGGGCGCTTTTCCCGTTGCTCTTTCAAAGCTCGTAAGCTCCTATGCCGCAAAAAACGATTTTGAAAGCGTTGCAAAGCTCAAAAAATCTTCAACAAAAGTTTTCTTTCTTGTCGGCTCGGTAAGTACGTTAATACTGACAGCCTGCGCTTTTGTCTATAATTATTATATAGTAAAAGCGCCGCAGGGAATATACACCTCGCTTGCGCTGATTCCCGCCGTGCTTTTGTCGTGTATGTCGGGCGGCATAAGAGGCTATTACGAGGGTATGCTCGATATGAAGCCCACCTCGATATCACAGCTTATCGAAGCACTTGTTAAAATGATATTCGGTTTGCTTTTCGCAAAACTTGTCTGTGTCGGTCTTATGAATGAATATGAAAGCTCAAATACGGTTTTAGGTCACCTTGCGGAAAACGAACAGACTGCCTTGAGTATGATATATCCCGTTTCTTCTGCGGCGGCTATGCTCGGCGTAACGCTCGGCGCGGCGTTGAGCTTATGCTTTCTGTGGACGTATTCGGCTTTTTTCAAAAATAATCTTCCGTCAGTAAAAGCGTCGAAGCAATACAGTAGGGAAATTCTTCGTTTTGCATTTCCGATTATGGTTAGTTCGGGAGTACAGAGCGTTTTCCAATTTCTTGATTCTTCAAGTATTCAGATTTTACTCGACAAAACGCCCCTGCCGATGCTTAAATCCGAATTTAGCGATGCTTTGAAGCTCACGGCTGTAATAGATAGCGACCTTTCAACCTACGCCTACGGACTTCATTCCTGCGCACTTGATTTCAAAAATCTCATTCCCGGTGTCACTATGGCGCTCGGTGTTTGCGCAGTGCCTGTAATAAGTCGTGCCTTTGATAATTCGGATAAAGAAAGATTGGAAACTCTCGCCTCGTCTATTCTTAAATACACTGCCATTTTGTCGTCGCTCGGAGGACTTGCACTGTTTCTTTGCAGTAACGATATACTGTCATTTCTTTACTCATCTTCACCCGACGTTTCTCCGGCAATCGACAAAATAGTAAAAGCGTATGCAGTAAGCGTTCCTGTTTACAGCATTGCAGGAACTGCCGTTTTCTTTGTTCAGGCAATCGGTATGCCGCAAAAATCAATCCTGCCTTACGCAATCTGTGGGGTTATGAGAGTTGCACTGAATTATATTCTTATGTCAAAAACAAGCCTGCTTCTTTTTGCACCTGTAATAAGCGGCGCAGTCGGTTACCTTGTATTGGTATTACTTAATCTTCGTGTGTTCAAAGCTAAAACGGCGCTTCGTTTAAGGCTTTTTTCGTGTGTTGCAGCCCCGATACTGCTTGCTTTTGTTGCGGGATTTGTCTGTAATTACGCTTTTGAAGCGGCTTTCATTATTCAAAACGGCGTTGTTTCCTGCCTCACAAAATGCGTTTTTTGTTCAATTATTTATTTAATTTTGTGTTTTTTGTGTAGATTGCTGAAATTTAGTGATTTTTTTCGTTACTTTAACCATAAAAAAATTCCCGAAACCCTTGCAAATACTGACTAAATAGTGTAATATTATCTGTAGGAATTAGGAGAATGATGCCTCGTGTCGAATAAGTTTGAAATTAAGGATAGGTATGATATTGGCGACTTGCTCGAAATCATAAAGGTGCTTCGTGCACCGGGCGGCTGTCCGTGGGACGCAGAGCAAACGCATACCTCGATTAAGAAAAACTTTATTGAAGAAACCTACGAGGTTGTCGAAGCTATAAACAAGAATAATTCCGATATGCTTCGTGAGGAGCTCGGCGATGTTTTGCTCCAAATCGTTATGCATACCGAAATGGAGAGGGAACAGGGCGGCTTTTGCTTTGAAGACGTTGTTGACGAGGTAGTGAAAAAGCTCGTTGCGCGGCACCCTCACGTATTCGGCGACGTAGTTGCCGAAAATTCTTCACAGGCGCTCGAAAGCTGGAACGAAGCTAAATCAAGGCTTAAAGGCGAAAAGAATAAAACGCAGTCTATGCAAAGCGTTCCCAGAGAATTGCCTGCTCTTATGAGGGCTCAAAAGGTTCAGCATAAGGCTTCAAAGGCAGGCTTTGATTGGCAGAGTGCGCACGGTGCTTTCGATAAGCTGTATGAAGAAATTAATGAGTTAAAAATAGCAATGAATCAGGGTAATTCATCACTTATAGAGGACGAATTCGGAGATGTGCTTTTTTCCTGCGTGAATATTGCACGGTTTATAAATGTCGAAAGCGAGGAAGCGTTGACAAAATCGACCGACAAGTTCATTTCTCGCTTTTCATCGGTTGAGCAGATGGCGAAGGAAAAGGGTATTGATATGAAATCGTCGTCATTGCAGGTGCTTGATGAGCTTTGGGACAATGCTAAGAAAATAAAAAATGCCGAAAAATCGGCAATGGAGGATTAAAAATGAATAAAACCGAACTCGTAGCAGCAGTTGCTGCAAAGGCAGAAATTTCAAAGAAGGATGCAGAAGCAGCTGTAACAGCTACCTTCGACGCTATCACAGCAGCACTCGCAGAGGGTGACAAGGTTGCACTTGTTGGCTTTGGCACATTCGCTGTTAAGGAGCGCGCAGCTCGTACAGGTCTTAACCCTCAGACTAAGGAAAAGATTGAAATCGCTGCATCAAAGGCTCCTGCATTCAAGGCAGGTAAGGCTCTTAAAGACGCTGTAAACGCATAAGTTTTGCAAAATTGTAAGGTGTCCTTTGGACACCTTCTTTTTTAGGGTGACAATATGAGACTTGATAAATATCTAAAGGTATCACGAATAATAAAACGCAGAACTGTCGCAAATGAGGCGTGTGACGCCGGCAGAGTAGAGGTAAACGGCAAGGTGGCACGTGCTTCCTACGACGTCAAGGTAGGCGATGTAATCAAGGTATCGCTCGGTCAAAATGAGCGTAGCTTTCAGGTGCTTGAGGTTACGGAGCACGCCCTTAAGGAAGATGCGGCAAATATGTATAAGGTATTGTAAACAAAAAAATCCCGATGCTTTTTTGAAGCATCGGGAATCTGTTTTTTATAGGTTAATTTTGTCCATTACCTTGCCTACAAGCTCGGACTTCAGGAATCTCTTGTAAAGACTGTCAACTGCAACAGGATGCATTGTTTCGATTATGCCGAGAATAGGTGAGTTCTTTACTCTGTACTTCTGACGAGGCTTCGGGTCGTTGGCAGCAGCCATAACAGCGTCGATAAGTGCCTTAGGATCGTTAGCCATCTTGAGCTCGATCAACATCATGCCCTTCATTCTTTCAAGCACGTCGCGATAAAGGTTTGTGCTGTTCATAAGCTTGTCGAATGAGTCAAGGGTCTTGCCGTGCATTGCAGTCTTGAATGAGCCCGGCTGAATCTTAATTACCGGAATGTCAAGGAACATAAGCTCTCTTCTGAGAGAGTCGTTATATGCCTCAACTGCGTATTTAGAAAGAGTATATGAGCCGTTGAAGGGCTGCGGAGTCATCCAACCGCATTCCGACGAGCAGTTGATAATTCTGCCGTTGCATTGCTTAACAAGAGGGAAGAAGGTCTTGTTAACTCTTACCATACCTAAAAGATTTACATCAAGCGACTGCTCAATAATTTTTATGTCGCCTTCGATAAGAGAACCCATTTGCTGAATACCTGAGAAATTGATGATAGCGTTGAGGTGATTGGTTTCCTTGCAAACCTCATCATAAGCTGCGTTGATGCTTTCCTGATCGCTGACATCCATTTTAAGCGGACGGCAGTAGGTTGTTGCTTCGATTTCTTCAAGAGCCTTTTCGTTTCTGCCGCAGGCAAAAACAAACCAGCCGCTTTCTGAAAGTCTGATTGCGATTTCTCTACCCAGACCGCTTGTTGCGCCTGTAACCAATGCGTATCTCATTTTTATTACCTCCGTGAGTAAATAGTATCGGTTAAATTATTGTTAATTCTTAAACAATTATAAACGCTGTTTCAAAAAAAGTCAATACAATAAACAAAAAAATCACTTCAAAATCCGAAGTGATTTTTTGTTTATGAATTATTGTTCGCTTGTGCTGTTGATGTTTGAATTAAGAGCCTCCTGCTCGGCTATTCTCTGTGCACGCTTGTCTGCAAGCTCAACTATCATTTGCTGCTGGAGCTTGCCGTGGATAGGATAGAGTATAAACGATACGCCGTAAAGTCCTCTTGCAAGTGCAGGGAGAATACAGAAGATTGCCCAAATACCGTTAAGCATTGTCGGGTCTGTCTGCGGAATAGCGTTTCCGAGTGAGTCTGTAAGCGGTATGTAGTTAATCCATGTAAGTACCATACCCGAAAGCCAGCCTGTAACAGATGTTGCGAGCTTTCCGAAGTAGCCCTGTACGGTAGTAACGAGAGCCTCATTACGAAGACCGTGCTTCCATTCCATATAGTCAAGCGCCTCGGCAGTAACAATTTGTCCGGAAACGTTGAGAATTTTGTTAGGTAAACCGCATATCGTAAGACCGAAGATTACCCACGCAAGATTGAGTATCTTGTGGTCGGCAAATGTTTGTCCGAATGGGTGATATCCTACGAAGAATAGTGTCATATAAGCGAAGAAGCCAAACAATCCTGCGATGATTGATGTTGTTCTCGCACCCCATTTTTTAACCATCTTTGCGGCGAGCGGAACCATAATATAGTTAGGAATACCGGTGAATAGACCGCAGATTGTTGCATTCATAAGCGAGCCTGTGTTGTTGAGCCAGAAATAAGATTCGGACGAACCGCCGACAGCCTTGAATGAGTTAAAGAAGTTAGCCAAAATAACTGCAATAAGCGGTCTGTTTGTAACGATGTTTTTGAGAGATTCGAGCACGGAGGTCTCTTTCATTTCCTCACGGCTCATAAGCGGTACACGCTCTCTCATATTGAAGCATCCGAAAATAGCAAATCCTGCCGAAAGAATAAGCATAAATCTTGCAAAGCCGCTGTAAATGCTTCTCATCGAAATACTGTCGCTGATTTTCGGCAAAAGCGTTACGAGTACGGGTACGAGCGCCGGAATCCATGTTCCGAAAAGCTCAAAGAATTTTGTTATTGTAATAAGATTGTTACGTTCGTCGGTATTCGGGGTGATGTTGTAAATCATAAGACCCCACGCACCGAAGTAGCTCATACCAAGACCATAGATAATGATTGCAATAGTAGCCCAAACAACCTTACCCGTAGAGCTTATGTCGGGAGCGGTAAACATCATATAACCGCCGATAACCCATAGTGGAAGCGGTATGATAAAGAAAGGTCGTATTCTGCCCCAACGTGTTCTCGTTCTGTCGATAATAAGACCCGAAATGGTATCATCCAAAGCGTCATAAATCGAAGCAAAAAGATTGATGTTTGCATAAGCGGTTGTGTTCAGCTTCAAGAACTGAATCATAAAGAATTCCTTGAAGGCGTCAACGAACTGACTTAAATTCTTTTGACCGAAATTAACAAGAACATAAGCCGCAATTTCCTTTGGCGTCAGGTATCTTTTTTTAGTGTAGGCGAGCTTGTCAAGCTCCTCCTCGCTCATAGTGATTTCGTCAATAGTCGCTGATTCTGTCACTTTATTCCCTCATTTCCAAATGATATAATACAAATTAATATTATCATATACCTTTCTCGAATTCAACACTTTTTTGAATTTTGAGTCGTATTTATTTTTTTACATATAAGTTACCTAATTATTGTTGACATTCGCTCGAAAAAATTATAGAATAAACAGGAATAAACATTTTTTATTAAGAGGTGTCAAAATGGCAAGTACCTGTCCGAATTGCGGAAAAAAACTTCATTGGTATGATGTTAAGGCTGATTGCTCCGAGTGTGGCGTCAGCATACCTAATTTTAATTGGGAAGCGAGACTTGAAGCCGATAACGAGCTTGCGGAAAGAAAGTTTGCAACCTTCTATCGTGCGCTTAACAGACTGGCTTATTCTATTTGGGGAACGAAGCTGAGAATAGCGAGAATTATTCTGTCCTTTGTTCCGGCTATCGGTTTTATTTTGCCTTGGGCAACGATAAAGAGTGATGCAAAAAGCGTAGGACTTGATTTGTTCGGTATCACCTGCGAAAAATCACTTTTGGATATTTTGAGCGACTTTTTCTCAAACGCCTCAAATTACATAACTAATATGGGCTACGAGGGCTTTTCGGGTGTGTTGAGCTTTACTATGTACGGCGTTTTGCTTATGGCGCTTTCACTTGTATTTGCCGTAATTGCTTTCTTCCTTATACTTATAACCGCCAAGCACTCAAAAACAAAGGCTATGGTTACTTTTGATATACTGAGCGTTTTGAGCGCATGTGCAAGTGCTGTTATGATTCATTTCGCGTCATCCGCTTGCGTAGGACAGACTGCCGCTAATTTCGGAAGCTTCCCGCTTTACAATATCAGCGCGCAGGTTAATTGGGGCTTTTATGTTGCACTTGTGCTTCTTTTGGTTGCAACCGTTATGAACGGTATGGTTGCAAAGGCTCCTGCAAAATCCGATGAGGAGCTTGAAAACGAACGTCTTGAAAGAAAAGCTGCAAAGGAAGCCGCAGAGCACGAAAAGGAGCTTCAAAATGAGATAGCTCGCCGTGAAGAGGAGGCTCGTGCAAAGCAGGAGCAAGCCGAAAAGGTTGCAAAGGCAAAGGCAGAGCTTGCCGCAAGAGATCAAAATAATAAAAATAATTAATTTAGGATATTGATATGGATAAAAACACAAAAGAAAAGAAGAACAGAAAATGTATCGCAGGGACTAATGTACCTGTTTCGAGAGTTGCCGTAACGTCGGTAGTGCTTGCACTCCTCTTAGGCTTGCTTGCGTTTGCTATCGCTGTTTTCAGCGCAAAGCCTTATGACGTTAAGGACGGACAGGTTGACGTTTATAAGGTTACTTCAACGATTTATTCCCACGCTATTGTTGCCGCTATGCCCGAAACGATTTCAGGCTACGACAACGGTGAGGAGGTTAAGTTTTATATCGAGGTAAACGATAAATATAACAGCAAAACCGACGACCCCATCGAGCAGTATAGAGTGTATTACTACAATAAGGACGGCAAAAAGCTCATTGCTTCAAACGGTATTTACAGAGGTAATACCGAAACGATGTATCCGCTTATCGGCTTTTTTATCGCAGGTATGAATAGCCTTAAGGTGCTTCAAAAGGTAATAATTGCCGTGTTTGTAGTTCTTATTGTCGTTTCAGTTGCGCTTCTCGGCTACTTGATATATCTTATCGTAAAAGTTAAAAAGGATAAGGATTACCACAAAAAGCTAAATCCAAATAAGTAATTAATGAATCGGCTTGCCTTGTTTTTAGGCGAGCCTATTTGTACAAACAAGGGGTAAAAAAATGGGTTACGATATGTTATTTTCACCTATGAAAATAGGAAATTTGGAAATAAAAAACAGAGTTGTTATGGCTCCGATGTGTATGGGCTTCGGACAGTTTGACGGAAGAGTAACCGAGGCTATGCATAACCATTATGTCGAAAGGGCAAAGGGCGGAGTCGGACTGATTATAACCGAGATTTCGAGAGTAAACGATATTACAGGCGCCGCTTCGTTCGGTCAGCTCGGCGTTTCTCATGATTATCAAATCGAGGGACTTCGCAAAATGGCACAGGATATCCATTCCTACGGTGCAAAAATTATGGTTGAGCTTCATCATCCGGGACGTCAGAATTTAGGTCTTATGATAGGCACCGTTCCGCTATCCGTTGCCTGTGACAAAATTATGGGCAAGGCGTATGCGAGACTTCTTACAGGCGCAATTATCCCGCCGGGCAAAAAATTACAGGATAAGGATATCGTTCCCCGCACCGTTGCTCCCTCAAAATGCGAAAAGTCAAAAATGGCGGAAAGTGTAAACAGAGGACTGACAAAAACAGGAATTAAAAAATTAATCCGTCAGTTTGTTGACGGTGCCGTGAGAGTGAAAAAAGCAGGCTGTGACGGCGTTGAATTACACGCGGCTCACGGATATCTTATTCAACAGTTTTTGTCGCCTAATACAAACAAGAGAAATGATGAATATGGCGGAAGCCTTGAAAACCGTATGCGCTTTCTTATGGAAATAATCGACGGCATAAGGCGTGAATGTGGCGCAGATTTTCCTATTATAGTAAGACTTTCCGTTGACGAAATGTATGAAAAAATCGGTCAAAAGGGCAAGGGCTACGATTTGCAGGAGGGACTGAAAATCGCAAAGGCTCTCTCCGATAAGGGTATAGACGCCATTGACGTTTCGTCTGCGGCTTACGATACCTTCAATTACTGGCTTGAACCTACAACCTTTGAATGTGGCTGGCGTAAGTATCTTGCCGCCGAGGTGAAAAAGGTTGTCGATATTCCCGTTCTTGCCGCAAATCTTATTCGTTCTCCCGAACAGGCTGAACAACAGCTTGAGGACGGCATACAGGATTTTGTATCTCTCGGCAGACCTCTGCTTGCCGATCCGCATTGGGTAAATAAGGTCCGGCAGGGAAAGGAAAATACCGTAAAGCGTTGTATTTGTTGCCTTTACTGCTTCGAGAGTATGGAAAATAACGCTTACCGTTATACTCACGGAAATTGCTCCGTAAATCCGTTTATCGGCAGGGATAATGTGAAGCTCAAGCAAAACGGCAACGGCAGAAAGGTAGTTGTTGTCGGCTCCGGCGTTGCAGGACTTACAGCCGCCGAGCTGTTTTCAAAACGAGGCTTTGACGTTACCGTGCTTGAAAAGGCAGAGACCTACGGCGGACAGATCAATCTTGCAGATAAGCCGCCGCATAAGCAAAAACTTCATTGGTGCGTTGACGACTTGTATACAAATGCAAAGGAAAACGGCGTTAAGTTCGAGTTTAATACTTTGGCAACACCCGAAATTCTTGATTCCTTTGCGCCTGAAATTGTAATTAACGCAACAGGTGCAAACGCAGTATTTCCAAAGCCTTTCCAAAAAGAGAATGTCTGTACGGTTACCGATATTTTGAACGGCAGGGTCGTTTTGAATAATAAAAAGATTGCCGTAATCGGCTCCGGTATGACAGGACTTGAAACCTCCGAGCTTCTTTGTGAGCAGGGAAATAAGGTGTCGATTATTGAGATGGCTGATGAAATTGCACCCGGTGCTTATTTCCAACAGCTTGACGACGCTTTACCGAAGCTGAAAGCGGCAGGAACGCAGTTCTTCGTTTCTTCAAAGCTGACGGATATTCAAAGCGACTGCGTTGTTGTTGAAAATACGAAAACAGGCGAAAAGAAAAATATAGGTGCCGATTTTGTTGTTCTTTCACTCGGTTGCCGACCGGATAATACCTTGCTTGACGAAATAAAGGACGGCAAGAACTACAAGGTTATTAATATCGGCGACAGCGTAAAAATCGGCAGAATAGCAAATGCAACACAGGCGGCGTTTGATGCCGTTATGTCGGTTGAATAAACAATCGAAAATATTATAAAGGGGTAAATTATGGCAGAAAAGTATATTTGGGAGGATCCGAAAAAGGTCTACATAAATAAGGAAAAGGGGCATACGATTTTTATGCCCTACGATACTGTTGACGACGCACTTTCGGGCGAGGAGTCACAGTATAAGCAGAGCCTTAACGGAATGTGGAAGTTCTTTTGGCAAAGAGGACTTGAAAATTCCGACAACGGCTTTGAAAAAACAGATTTCGACGACAGCTCGTGGGATGAAATAAAGGTTCCGTCAGTATGGCAAACGCAGGGATATTCCGTGCCGTATTATTATGCGAGCACTTTTCCGAGAGCGTTCAGCAGGTCAAGAGGTCAAATTCCTAAAATCGACCACTCTATGCAGGAAATCGGCTATTACAGAAGAAACTTTACCGTTGACGAAGGCTGGAAAGGCAGAGATATCTTCCTGCATTTCGGCGCATGCAAGGCGGCGCTTGAGGTTTGGGTTAACGGCGAATATGTCGGCTATTCGACCGGCTCAATGACTCCTCACGAGTTTGAAATAACAAAGTATATCAAGGACGGCGAGAATACCGTTTGTGCAAAGGTTTACCGCTATGCCGCTTCAACCTATCTTGAAGATCAGGATATGTGGTGGCTTTGCGGAATTTACAGAGAGGTTTACATTTTCGCCGAGCCGAAGAAGCGCCTTTTTGACTTCTATGCAAAAACCGACTTCGACGAGGATTTCAAAAATTCTACCTTAAGCGTTGATTATTATGTTAATAACACAACCGACGAAAAGCAGAAAATTACAGTTAAGTCATATCTTATCAGCGACACTGATAAGGAAATTGAACTGCCTGACGCGTCCTGCGAGGTTGAAAAAAATTCAACCGCAACACTCTGCATTTCCGAGGAAATAAAGAATGTAAAGAAATGGTCTGCCGAAACGCCGAATCTTTATAAGCTCGTTATGCAGCTCGTTGATGATAACGGCGACGTAATTTGTGTAAAAACCTTTGATATCGGCTTCAAAAAGGTTGAAATTATCGGTGAAAAGATTTTGTTCAACGGTATGCCGCTTATGGTTAGAGGCGTAAACCGTCACGATTTCGATATGGACAACGGCTGGGCTGTACCGAAGGAAAGATACACCCAAGACCTTGACTTGATGAAAGCCGGAAATGTAAATGCTATTCGTACATCTCATTATCCGGATGACCCGTATTTCTATGATTTGTGCAACAAATACGGTTTTTATGTAATGGACGAGTGTGATTTGGAATCCCACGGCGTTCGCCGTAAGGGCGTTCCGGGCTCAAATCCGCTTTGGACAGATTTGGCTGTTGATAAGATGCAGAGAATGGTTCTTCGTGATCGAAACTACCCCTGTATCTTTATGTGGTCTCTCGGTAATGAAGCAGGCGACGGCGACAACTTTATGAAGATGAAGCAGGCGGCGCTTGAGCTTGACGATACACGTCAATTCCATTATGAGGGCGATTTTGATTTAACAAAGAGCGACGTTATTTCCCGAATGTATCCCGATGAGGAAACTATGAGAAAGCTCGGAAATAAAGAGCCTATCACTATTTCGCTTTATGACAATATCGCAAATCAGCTTGCCGCTGATTCAAAGCCGATTACCGCCGAGATGTACACAAAGCCGGTATTACTCTGCGAATACGCTCACAGTATGGAGAATTCCCTCGGTAATTTCCAAGAGTATATGGACGACTTTGAGAAGTACGATAATATGGCAGGCGGATTCATTTGGGACTGGGTTGACCAGACTCTCCACGTAGTAAATGAGGACGGCAAGGATAATTATCTTTACGGAACAGACTTTGAAAAGGACGAGCCCCGCCATTGGTATAGCGGTATTAACACAACAGCTATGACCGGCTCAAACACCTTCTTCTGTGCAAACGGCGTAATCTCTGCAACAAGAGAGCCGCACCCGCAGTATTTTGAAATGCGCCACGTTTATCAGCCTGTTGTAACGACTGCGTTCGACCTTTCAAAGGGCAGGTTTAACGTTCGCTCAAGATATTTGTTTACCGATGTTTCTTCACTCAAATGTAAGTGGAAAATACAATGCGAGGGTGAGGATATTCAGTCGGGTGAAATTGAAAAATTCTCCGTTTCTCCGCTTCAGGAGGACTTTATAGATATTCCTTATGATTATTCAAAGCTTCCTCAGGATAAGGAATGTGTACTTACCGTTTCCTACCACTCAAAGAAAAAGACGCTCGGAATAAAGAATAATGCCGAAATTGCGTTTGACCAATTTATTCTTACCAAAGCCGCAAAGCCGGTGGAAAAGCGTTCGGATAAGACTATTTCCGTAGCTCAAAGCTCGAATACCGTTGCCCTTACAGGTGAGAATTTCGGCGTGAGAATAGTAAATGGTGCGGTAACCTCGTTTGAATATAACTCAAAGGAGCTTCTTAAAGCACCTATGGCGCCTAATTATTTCAGAGCGCTTACCGATAACGATATCGACTTCTTGAATTTCGTATCTCCGCTTATTTTCGCTCATCCTTATTATAAGTGGAAGCAGGCGACAAAATCAGTTAAGGCTGTAAAAACCACCGTTGAGGAGCAGCCGGGCTGTGTAAAGGTGCGAGTTGCGCTCAAAGTGCCGTTTATGAAAAATGCGTTTGTATCCTATACCGTTTATGCCGACGGTAAGATAGCGGTTTATCACAGTGCAACGCCGACTGCGGCATTGCTTCGCTTCGGCTTCCAATGGGATGTTGACCGTAGCTTAACGCAGATTTCGTGGTACGGCAGAGGCGAAGCTCCGTCCTATCCCGACAGAAAAACAGGCTACAAAATCGGCAAATACAGCCTGCCTATTGATAAGTTTGAATACACCTATATGCGTCCGCAGGAATCTTCAACGAGAGCAGACGTAAGGTATTTCACTCTTACCGATAAAAAGGGAAGCGGTATTAAGGTTTCGGCATACTACGAAGAGCCGTTTATGTTCAGCGCTTTGCCTTATACTCCGTTTATGCTTGACAAATTTACTCACGTTGCAGATGTTAACCGTGATAACGACATTACCGTAAACGTAGATTCCTCACAGTATGGTATCGGCGGCGATATGCCGGGTCAGGCGTTTGTACGAGATAAGTATCAGGTTAAGGCAGGAACGAAGCAGTCGCTTTCATTCCTTGTTGAGCCATACACAAAATAATTATTGATTTATATTTAACTGTGTTATGAAAAGAGTTTTTGCGGTAATCGGATTTACTATGGCGCTTACCATGCTTGTGGCAAATCTTGTTGATGCTTACTACATTTTTATAACCGTAATCGGGCTTACAGTGATTTTCGCTGTAAGCCTTTTCTTGCCGTATTTTAGAAATAACAGACCTTTTGAAATATGCCTTGCAACCGTAATTTTTGCCTGCTTTTTGTTTTTGATATATAAAAGCTATGTTGTTTCTCCGCAGTTGAGCCTTGCCGAAAACGAAGCAGATTGCCGCTTTTATGTGATTGAAAAGTTAAACTCTTCTTATGCCTCTAATTCCTATCTTGCAAGGATACAATCGAGCAGCCTTGAAAAGGTACCCGAAAATATGAAGCTCATAGTTTATACAACGTCTGACGCAAGGCTTGAGGAATATGAAGCGTACAGCGGACATTTTTCATTTTTTACACAGTACGAAAAGCCGTTTGAATCCTACGGAAAATATGCTGACGGTATTTTTATCAGCGCAACGGCAGGGAATGTAACGTCGCTTGACGAAAGTGTTTATACCGTCTTCAAATCGGTCGGTATTCTTAAGCAAAGCATAATTAACAAATTGACCTACATTATCGGCAATATAGAGGGCGTGCTGTCAACAGCCTTGATAACGGGCGACACCTCCTTGTTGCCGTCTTCGGTTAAAGCAGAGTTTACAACGGCAGGCGTTTCCCACATTATGGCAGTATCGGGACTTCATTTGTCGCTTATTACCGGCGTTCTTGTTTTTGCACTGAAAAAGCTGAAGGTAAACAGAAAAATATCCTCCGCCGTCGGTATTGTTGCAGTATTTGTTTATATGGCGGTTGTCGGCTTTTCGGGTTCCGTCGTAAGAGCAGGTATTATGATGAGCGTTCTTTTTATCGGAGATTTGTTTTCACGACGAAGCGATAGCCTGAACTCACTCGGTATTGCAGTGTTTCTTATGTGCTTTAATCCGTATGCCGTATCGGATGTCGGAATGTTGTTCAGTATTTGTGCCGTATTGTCGCTCGTTACTCTTTATCCTTTGTTGATGAAAAGACTGCCGAGGACATACGTTGACCCGCTTTTCAAAACAAAAAAGGAAAGACTTCGCGACCGCTTTTTGGATTTGCTTTGCGTTTTTTATGCCTCTGTATGTATAAGCGTCTATTGCCTGCCTGTAACATATATGTTTTATTCGTCTGTTTGTGTAATTTCACCGCTGTCTAATTTGCTCGTTCTACCTCTCGCAAGTGTATGCGTTGTACTCAGCTTTTTGACATATTTTGCAAGCGTTGTCAAAATAGACTTTATTACAATAGGTATTGCTTTTTTGACAAAACAGGCAGATACCTTGCTTCTTAAAGAGGTAAATATGCTTTCGTCGCTCGGTAATACATATTTTTATTTCGATTACAGATACGGTGCCGTTATCGCAGGCGTTCTCTTAATTATAGCCTGTGCGTTCTTGATAAGAAGAAAAACCGCCTTTAAGATCGGAGCCTTACTTTCTGCCGCTTTGATACTTGTTTGCAGCGTGTCGTTTTGTATATCCGACAGAGACAGAGCAAAAATTTATGTCTTCGGTGAAAACGCCGTTTTTGTATGCTACAAGAATATTAATGTAGTATGGGGTGTTGATACTGCCGACGAATATTACAGCGTGCGCTCGGCAGTTAACTCAAACGGCGGATATATTGATTACCTTGTGTGTGATAATCTTCTTTTGTATTCGTCTCTTTTGTCTAATGATGTGAGTGTAAACACCTTGATTTATAATGAATTTAATGATACAATACTTGTTGACGCCTCTCATCAAAGCCTCGAAATTCACGATTATTATAACATAAAGCTGTGTGATGATTTTGAACTTTACTACGACGAAGGTGATATTACCTTGAACGTCAAGGGCTTTGATTTAAGCAGTAAATATAAGACGGCGAATGCTTTTGTCGGTAATGATAAGATTATCGACGATATCGGAGAAATCTCAATCAAGGACGAGGGCGTTTGCTATACAATTGATAACGATAATACATATAGTGTTAGGAGACTGAATAAATGGCAAAAATAGGAGAAGCCGAGCTTAAAAACCAAATAAAGAATAACGACTTTTCCAACGTCTATATGATATACGGTGACGAGGGCTATCTCAAGGAATTTTATGTTAAAAAGCTAAAGGAAAAGCTTGTTGAGAGTGCCTTTGCCGATTTTAACTATCATCATTATGACGGCAAAAAAGTGCCGCTGTCCGAAATACTAACCGACGCGGATATGATGCCGATGATGAGCAGTAATACCTTTTTGCTCGTTCGCGACTATCCTTTTGATAAATCAAAGGAGGATGTTGAACTGCTTAAGGAATATCTAAAAGACGTAAACGAAGCTGCCGTAATTGTATTTTGGTTTGATAATTTAGAGATTGATACAAAGAAAAATACAAAGCTCAAAGCCTTGGAAGCCGCTGTTTCAAAATACGGTACTGCCGTTGAGCTTAATAGAAAAACCGAGAGCGAGCTTGTACGTCTTGTGTCGTCAAAGGTTAAAAAAAGCGGTTGCACTATTGACAGCGCAAACGCTCAATATCTTATTTCCGTTGTCGGCAACGATCTAAAAACAATTCTCAACGAAACTGAAAAAATCTGCAATAGCTTGGACGGCGGCGAAATAACGAGAAAGACTATTGATTTGCTTGCCGTAAAATGCCTTCAGGCGAGAGTTTACGATTTGTCGAAGTTTATTCTTAACGGAAAAAGTGACGAGGCTTACGGCGTTTTGAGAGTGCTTTTTGCACAAAAGGAGGAGCCTATTGTAATCCTTGCCGTAATCTCCTCTTGCTATATAGATATGTATAGAGTTAAGTGCGCAAAGGCAAGCGGTCAGGGCGAACAGTCGCTTACTCAGTATTTCAACTATAAGGGCAGGGAATGGCTTATCAGAAACGCCGTTCGCGACAGTAAGAATTTGAGCCTTGAAAATCTGCGTTGCGCTATTGACGTTTTGAGCAAAACAGATAAAAAAATGAAGTCAACCGCAGTTGACAAAAATCTTCTGCTTGAAGAAACCGTAACGAAGCTGATTGCATTGAGGAACGGATAATGGCTGAAAAACTGAAAGTATCGCAGGCGGTTATTGTTGAGGGAAAGTACGATAAAATTAAACTTTCAAATATAATCGACGCCTTTATTATCGAAACAAACGGCTTTGGCGTTTATAAGGATAAGGAAAAAATGAAATTCATAAAAAGGCTTGCCGAGGAACGTGGGTTAATTATTCTTACCGACTCCGACCACGCCGGCTTTATGATAAGAAATCATATATCCTCCTTTGTGCCCAAAAGCCAAATAATAAATGTATATATCCCCGATATTGCAGGAAAGGAAAAACGCAAGCAAGCCCCGTCTAAAGAGGGAAAGCTCGGCGTTGAGGGAATGAGCAGGGAGGCTTTGCTTAAAGCGTTTGAAAAAGCAAATGTAAATACACAAAGCGTTGTGTGCGAAAATCCCGTAACGAGCTTTGATTTTTATGATTTTGGTTTTTCCGGCGGCGAAAATTCAAAGGCAAAAAGGAAGGCGCTGTGTAAAGCGCTTGACCTGCCGGAATTTCTGTCGGTGTCCTCCCTTATTTCCTGCATAAATAATATGATGAATAGAGATGAATTTTTTGAACTTGCAGAAAAAATATAAGAAAATACTTTGCCTTATTTTGTGCGTTATAGCAGTCATCGGGCTTTGCTCGTGTGCAAAAAAGACGGCAAATAACGGCGTTGACAAGTCGCAAAGCACAACTCAAAGCGCAGATGCTCAAGACAGCAATGAAGCGGAAAACGCCGGTCAAACGGCTCAAACAAATGCAGCATACGAAAAAACGCTTGTTGTATATTTCTCGTGTACGGGAAATACTGCTCAAATTGCGTCATATATTGCCGAAATAAAAAATGCCGACCTGCTTGAAATTGAGCCTCAAAAGCCATATACAAGCGAGGATTTGTCAAAGAATGAGGACTCCCGTGCGTATATTGAGCAACATTCAAATGTAAATGATGTAAAAATAAAAGCACCCAATGTCAGTATTTCCGACTACGATACAGTGTATATCGGCTATCCTGTTTGGTACGAAAAAGCACCTCGTGCAGTTTGTACTTTTTTGACTGAAAGTGATCTTTCCTCAAAAACGGTAGTGCCGTTTTGCACGTCGAGTGAAAGCCCGATTGAAAGCAGTGTTGATGAGCTTAAAGCCTTACAGCCAAACGCAAAATGGCAAGACGGTATTCGCTTCAACTCCGCCGAAACTATCATAGGCGTAGAACAAAAATTGAAAGAAACACCATAATACATAATAAAAGGCTCCCCTTGATTTGTCATCAAGGGGAGCTGTCTGCTTTGCAGACTGAGGGGATAAAAGAATTTACAATATTTTCACCTTTGAGCGTTGCTCCTCGCCGCAGGGCAGGGGCGTTTTTAATCCCAAGTTGTATATGTCCGTAAATTTACATTCCAAATCGAACAATTCTTTTATATGTTCGTCAGTAATGTTTGAATATTTTGTAATTATCGGCAGACTTGCCGTTTTTTTCATTTGTGCAAGCATTTCCTTGCCACGCTCGTTGAACGCCAAAATTCTCAAATACTCCGGCTGTGTAGGCATATCCCTTGTTATTCCGAGAAATGCTCTTAAAATAATACGCCGTATTCTTGAATGGGTGTATCTTTTCGTTTTTATTGCGTCATAAAGCTCGCCCAGCGAGGTGGCATTTTTAACGCATTTTTCAATTCTGTTTTCAAGTCCCTCCGACACGTCCTCAATTTTCAGGAAGTCTTCGCTTGTCATATTTCTTAATTTGTAAAGAATTGCTCTTTCGCAACGCTCAAGTGTGCAAATTTCGTTCCTGTCAAGGTGCTTTCTTATTTCGCTTGCGCTGTATTCAAGGTCATCTGTATCGTGTCCCTTGCCGAGTCGCTTAACTGCAAGTGCGTTTAGCTTTGTGTAAGTTAGGTATTCTATTGCAAGTATGTTGTTAGGAGTTTTTAGAAGCGGTGAATCAACGGCTTTTTGCCTTGCCGTAGGATATGAAACACCCTTTGCAAGCTCGTTGATAATTTGCTCGTCACAGTCCTTTATTCTTTGCGAAACAGCCTTTAACTGTGCGATATCGTCGGTTTCTGCTCCGAACGCAAGACAGTCGCAAATACCTGTTGCCTCAAGGATTTTAACACCTGATTTTGCGTATCCTTGTGCAGACTGAATTGTGCATAAGGCAGGAATTTCCAATACTAAATCGGCACCGTTATTTATTGCGGCTTGGGCACGCTCAAATTTGTTGTAAACGGTAAAATCACCTCTTTGTGTGAAATTACCGCTCATAGCACAAATCAAGCCGTCGCCGTTATTTTTGCATACGTCAAACAGATATTTATGCCCCTTGTGTAAGGGATTAAGCTCGCATATTACCCCAAAATTCATAAAATTATCCTTTTTGTATATTTTACTATTGACATTTTTAATTAATAATAATATTATAAATAATATACTGTTGTATTATACAATCATTACGCAGCAAATTCAAGAGTTGGAGAGAAAAAATGAATATTTTAGTTATTAACTGCGGCAGCTCTTCACTTAAATATCAGCTTATTGATATGAAAAATGAAGAAGTAATGTGCAAAGGCGCTATCGAGCGTATCGGAATGGAAATCAAGGGCGGTGAGGAAAACGTCATCATCAAAATAGGCGACGCAAAATTCACCTATGATAAGGAGCTTCTTACTCACACAGACGCCTTTAACGAGGTTAAGTATATTTTGTCAGAGGGCGAGCATAAGGTTGTTGACAGCTTTGACCAAATCGACGCTATCGGACACAGAATTGTTCAGGGCGGCGATAAGTATACGAAGTCCGTTATCGTAGACGAGAAGGTTGCAGCCGATGTAAAGGCACTTTCTCCGCTTGCTCCGCTTCATAACCCTGCAAATATTCAAGGCTACGAGGCTTGTTTGAATGTTGTAGGTCCCGACGTACCTCAGGTATTTGTATTCGACACCGCATTTCATTCAACTATGCCGGCAAAGGCATATATGTATGCGCTTCCTTATGAGTATTACGAAAAGTACGGTGTTCGCCGTTACGGCTTCCACGGTACTTCACATAAGTTTGTATCTCACAGAGTAGCCGACAAAATGGGCAAGGACTTTAAGGACCTTAAAATCATTACCTGTCACCTCGGCAACGGCTCGTCTATCGCCGCAATTAATCACGGCAGAGTAGTTGATACCTCAATGGGCTTTACTCCTCTTGACGGCTTTATGATGGGTACTCGTTCGGGCGGTGTTGACCCGTCGGCAATAACCTTTATTATGAAAAAAGAGGGTATTTCTCCCGATGAAATGGATACAATTCTTAATAAGAAATCAGGTGTTCTGGCTATATCGGGCGTTTCGAGCGACGACAGAGATATCGTAGAGGCTCAAAGCGAGGGCAACGAAAGAGCAATCCTTGCTCACGAAATGCAGGCTTATGAAATTGCAAAGTTCGTCGGCTCGTATGTTGCGGCTATGAACGGCGTTGACGCAATCGTATTTACAGGCGGTATCGGTGAAAACGGCGTATGGCTTCGCTCAAAGATTTGTTCGTATTTCGGTTATCTCGGCGTTCATATCAATGAGAGAATTAATGAAACAACCCAAAAGGGTGCGGAAGCAGAGCTTACAGAGCCGAGCGATAAGGTAAGAGTATTCATCCTTGCAACCGATGAAGAGCTTATGATTGCAAAGGATACCGCAGAGCTTGTATCAAAGCTTCAATAAATTAGCAGAAATAATTTTAGCATAAAGGTTTTAAGGAAGGAGGAGCAACAATGCCGGAAATTAAGTATGAAATCACAGAAAGCTTGGGTGTAATTTCTGAAACATCTCGTGGTTGGACAAGAGAGGTCAATATGATTTCTTGGAATGGCAGAGAACCGAAGGTCGATGTCAGAGACTGGTCGCCTGACCATACAAAAATGAGCAAGGGTCTTACCTTTACAAAGGAAGAGCTTGTTGAATTAACCAAGATAGTATCAAAGCTTTGATAACAGCAGGCAGGAGGGCACTCCTGCCTTGATGTTGTTTTAGACTTGTTGCTTTTACTAAAAGAAATTATTAATTTAACGTTCATAGCGTTAGGTTTGGAGAATAGATTATGGAATGGATGTCATTAAATGATATAAGAGAAAAGTACCTCTCGTTTTTCGAGAGTAAGGGACATTTGCGCCTGCCGAGCTTTTCTCTTGTGCCAAACGGAGATAAGAGCCTGCTTCTTATAAACTCCGGTATGGCGCCGATGAAAAAGTATTTTACAGGCGAGGTAACTCCTCCGAGAAAGCGAGTAACCACCTGCCAAAAGTGTATAAGAACTCCCGATATCGAGCAGGTAGGAAAAACTGCACGTCACGGAACATTTTTTGAAATGCTCGGAAACTTCTCGTTCGGCGATTACTTTAAGAAGGAAGCGACCGCCTGGGCGTGGGAATTTTGCACCGAGGTTCTTGGAATGCCTGTCGATAAGCTATATGTAACGATTTACGAAAACGACGACGAGGCTTTTGAAATTTGGACGAAGCAAAACGGCGTTGACCCGTCTCATATCGTTCGTTTGGGCAAGGCTGATAATTTCTGGGAGCACGGCTCAGGTCCGTGCGGTCCTTGCTCGGAGATATATTTTGACCGAGGCGAAAAGTACGGCTGCGGCTCTCCCGATTGCGGCCCCGGCTGTGAGTGTGACAGATTTACCGAGTTTTGGAATAACGTCTTTACCCAGTTTGATAACGACGGTAATAATAACTACACTCCTCTTGCACACCCGAATATTGATACGGGTATGGGTCTTGAAAGACTTGCCTGCATTATGCAGGGCGTTGATAATATTTTCGAGGTTGATACTGTTCAAAATACAATGAACAAAATCAGCGAGATTTCAGGCGTTAAGTATCACGAGGATGCAAAAAACGATATTTCGCTTCGTGTTATTACCGACCACGTTCGCTCATCAACCTTTATGATAGGCGACGGCGTAATTCCGTCGAATAACGGCAGAGGATACGTTCTTCGCCGTCTTATCCGCAGAGCGTGCCGCCACGGTAGACTGTTAGGCGTTACCGAGCCGTTTTTGTATAAGGTTTGCGAAACTGTGCTTGAGGATAACAAGGTTGCTTATCCCGAGCTTAAGGACAAGGCAGAGCTTATCAAAAAAGTTATTCTTGCCGAGGAGGAGAGCTTCGGAAAGACTATTGACGCAGGTCTTGCGCTTCTTGACGAATATGTTGAGAAAACCGAGGGCACCGTATTTTCGGGTGACGATGCGTTTAAGCTCAACGATACCTTCGGCTTCCCGCTTGATTTAACAAAGGACGTTCTTGAAGAAAAGGGAATGACCGTTGACGAGGATAGATTTAACGAGCTTTTGGCTAACCAAAAGGCGACTGCACGTGCTGCACGCAAGGATGCAGGTGCAGACGCTTGGAAGGGAGAAAGCGTAAAATTTGAGGTTGAGAAGACTGAATTTGTCGGCTATACGCAAACTGCCTGTGATGCAAAGGTGCTTGCAATCGTTAATACGGACGGCGAGTTTGTTGACGCTCTCGGCGCAGGCGAAAAGGGAACGGTAGTTCTTGATAAAACTCCGTTTTATGCGCTTTCGGGCGGTCAGGTCGGCGATACTGGCTTTATTCAAAAGGGTGAAGAAAAGGTCTTTGAGGTGCTTGATACAACGAAGAATCAAGACGGTATCTTCCTTCATTCCGGCGTTGCAATGGATGTAATATCCGTCGGTGATGCCGTTATCCCCGATGTTGATTATGACAGACGTCGTGCCATTATGCGCAATCATACTGCGGCTCATTTGCTTCAGGCTTCGCTTCGCAGTATTTTGGGTACCCATGTTGAACAGGCAGGTCAGCTTGTAAATGAAAATGAGGTGCGCTTTGACTTCACTCATTTCAACGCCTTGACCCACGATGAGATTGCTATGGTTGAAGACGATGTAAACAATATGATTCTGTCGGCTCAAAAGGTTGATATGATGGAAATGCCTATTGAACAAGCAAAGAAGATGGGCGCTATGATGCTCTTCGGCGAGAAGTACGGCGACGTTGTACGTGTTGTAAAGGCAGGAGAATTTTCAACCGAATTTTGCGGCGGTACTCACGTTGCAAATACTGCCGAGCTCGGCTTGTTTAAGATTGTAAGCGAGGGCTCCGTTGCTTCGGGAGTTCGCAGAATTACCGCTCTTACAGGTTCAAATGTAATTAAGTATCTCAATGAGCAGGAAGCTGTTGTAAAGTCGCTTATTTCCTCTCTCAAAATTTCCGACGGTGATGTCGTTTCAAAAGTTGACGGCATCGTTGCAGATAATAAGGAAAAGGATAAGGAAATCCAAAGACTCAACGCCGAGATTACAAGGCTCAAGAGTGCCGATATGTTCTCAAATCCCGAAATGGTGGGTGAAATTGAGGTCTATACCGCAAGAGTTGACGGCTCAACACCCGATGCCCTTCGTTCAATGGGTGACGACCTTAAGGCGTCAAATGATAACGCAGTAGCAATTATTGCCGGTGCAAACGGCGAAAAGGCAACTATTGTTGCAGTGTGCGGTAAAAATGCAATTGCCGCAGGTGTTAAGGCGGGAGACGTTGTCCGTGAGGTTGCAAAGCTCGCAGGAGGCGGAGGCGGCGGTCGTCCCGATTCCGCTATGGCAGGCGCAAAGGATGTTTCAAAGCTCGACGAGGCGATTGCTTCAACTGTTGAAATTGTAAAAGCTATTGTAAAATAAGGAGAATGTGCAATGTGCGTTTTTTGTGAAATAATAAACGGTAATATTCCGTCAACAAAGGTGTATGAGGACGACAAAATGCTTGCGTTTAAGGATTTGAATCCTGTGGCTCCCGTTCATTTTCTCTGTGTTCCTAAAAAGCATATTGAAAATGTGAATGAAATTACACCTGATAACAGCGAATATGTTGCCCACATTTTTTCAAAAATACCCGAGATAGCAAAATCACAGGGAATAGAGTCTTACAGAGTAATAAATAACTGCGGCGCTGACGCAGGACAAACTGTTATGCACCTTCATTTCCACGTTATCGGCGGAACACAGTTAGGAGAAAAACTGATATGAGTAAAGAATTTTATACATTAAAAATCGGCGGCATTGAACGTCAGCTTCAAAAATTTGCAGTATCCGATACGCTTGATATTGCAGCGTTTATCCTCTTCGGTGATGTTGAACTTACCGAGGTTTGCGCAAGGGAATTGCTCAAAAAGGTTCCCGATTTCGACTACATAGTAACCCCAGAGGCAAAGTCAATTCCTCTCGCTTACGAAATGAGTAAGCAAAGCGGCAAGAAATATATCGTTATCCGTAAGGGTGTAAAGGTTTATATGGATAGACCTGAAAAGGTAAGCGACGTTTCAATTACCACCCAAAAGGAGCAGGCACTTTACCTCGGCCACGAGGACGGCGATTTGCTTGACGGTAAGCGTGTTCTTATTGTCGATGATGTTGTTTCAACAGGTGGCAGCTTAAAGGCAGTTAAAGAGCTTTTGGCAAAGTTTAATGCGAATGTTGTTGCTTCGGCATTTCCGATAGCCGAGGGCGACGCTGCAGACAGAGACGATATCATTTATCTCGAAAAGCTCCCGCTATTCTTTAAGTAAAATAATTCCCCTTGTTCACTAAAGCAAGGGGAATTATTTATTGCCTATGCATATAAAATTTATTAAAAAGCATTGAAAAATGTGTATAATAATGTTAAAATATAATGAGTATTTTTGCACATAATGTTACTGAGGTGTTGTTATGTGCGAGGATAATGAAAATGTTAATAATCAACAGGAAAATTCCCAATTTGAAACCGGCTCAATTACCGTAAAAAAGGACGGTCATTTTATTCATTGCTTGACTGTTATAGGTCAGATTGAGGGGCATTATATCTTGCCGAGCCAAAATAAGACGACGAAGTATGAGCACGTAATTCCCCAGCTTGTCGCTATTGAGGAAAGCAGGGAAATTGAGGGTCTTCTAATAATTCTTAATACCGTCGGCGGAGATGTCGAAGCAGGGCTTGCGATAGCCGAGCTTTTGTCGACTATGAAAACGCCTACTGCTTCTCTTGTTCTCGGCGGAGGTCACAGTATCGGCGTTCCGCTTGCAGTAAGCTGTGACAGGAGCTTTATTGTTCCTACTGCGACTATGACCGTGCATCCCGTTCGTATGAACGGCACCGTTCTCGGCGTTCCGCAAACGCTTTCTTATTTTGAAAAAATGCAAGACAGAATAGTGAGCTTTGTCAGTAATAATTCTCAAATTTCGGCTGAGGATTTTCGTAGCCTTATGATGAAAACAGGCGAGCTTATTATGGATGTCGGCTCTGTATTAGACGGTGAAGCGGCGGTAAAATGCGGCTTGATTGATGAACTTGGCGGTCTGGGTGACGCTCTCGATTATCTTGAAAAAAAGATAGACAGGGAGTGATGATATGCTTCATACAATAATTGATTATAATGACATTTTCTGCGAAAACAGCAGTATCAATAATGCAACCGCTTTTTCGACAAATCCTTATGATTATATACGAAAGGGATATTTTCTTGATATCCCAAGCCCCCTCGGAGGATATAATAATGTCAGTATTAACTGCCTTGATTCAGGCAATTTTGCAGGTTCTTGCCACAATATTCCCGATAAGCCAAACTGCCCATAGCTCGATGTTTCACGATTTTTCAAATTGTTTTGCGTCAGGTCAGTCCACTCTTACGGGATTTGTACATATAGGAATAGCTGTCGGAATATTTGTCGCTATGTACCGTTTTTTTATACGACTTATAGGCGAGTTCTTTTTGGGCTTTTCCGACTTGAAAAGTAAGAAAATACGTGAAAATTCAAAAAAGCCTGCAAGAGCGTTTTTGTATTTCGTGATTATTTCGTTTTTGCCGTTGCTTTTTTGGTTGATACCCTGTGGCGAAAAGGGAACACTCTATAACGTTTTGGCTTTAACCCAAGTCAACAAAACACTTCTTGACGACGGTATTTTTGCGGCACTTTTAGGCGGTCTGCTTATTGCGGCGAATATTAATATTACCCGGGAAAAGAATGACCGTGCGATATGGGTCGTTCCTGCAATAGCATCGGGTGTGCTTTGCATTTTCAGCGCAACGGTGTCGGGACTTTCAATAATCGGCGTTTCGCTTTGCATTTTGCTTTTGTTCGGCGTAAGAACGAAGCAGGCGCTGAATTTTACATTCGTTTTGTCATTTCCTGTTTTTCTCGTAACGGGTATTGTTGAGGTGGTGACTAACGAGGTTAAGGCGGATATTATAAGCGCTGTTGTCGGACTTGTTGTATCGGCTGCATTATCTTTCCTTGCAGTTAAGGTGTTTAGAATTTTAACGATAAAAAAGCAACTTAAATATTTCGGTATTTATGATATATCGTTCGGCGTGATTGCGGCGGTTATCGGAATTTTTCAGTTAATATTAAGGTAGAATTAAGTTAGTAAAGTAGGTATTTATGGCAAAAAAACAGACTAATCAAAAACCGACTAATCAAAAACCGAAAAAGGTTAATAAGCCCGTTCGTCATACAAAGGCGGAGCTTGAACAGCTCGAAATGCAGCAACAAATGCTTGACGAACAGGCGCTTGAAAACAAATTTAGAATACTCAGCGTTGTAATCTTCGCTTTTTCCGTTTTGTTTTTCTTTATTGCGGTAATCAGCGGCGACGGAGTGTGGAATAAAGTACATAATTTCTATATCGGACTTTTCGGCTGGATTGCAAGCATATTGCTCCCGATTTTGTGCCTTGTTTATTCTATCCTTTTTCAAACAAAAAAGGGCGAAAAGAAAATCGGCGCAGAGCCTTTTTGTATAATCATATTTATTTTGCTTGTTTCTGCGTTCGTTTTCGTTGTGCAAAATGATAACAGTACCGACTTTGTTGAATCGGTCAAAAACGAATTTTTATCTGCACCGCAGAAATTTAATGCGGGTCTTTTCGGTGCGGCAGTCGGTTGGCTTTTGCTCACAATGGGTAAGGCTCCGGCAATTATCGTTGATCTGCTTTTAATCCTTGTTGTGATTATGCTCACATCAAAACTGACGGTTAATCAGTTTTTCAAGACAACTGCAAAGCCGGTTAAAAAGGCGGTTGAAAAGGCAACACCTTATATTGAGGAACGCCGTGAAAGACGTAAAAGCAATATTGACGTTTATCTTGACGACGAGCCGCCGATAGATGCCGAAGCTAAAAAGCCCGAAAAGAAAACAAAAAAAGCAAAAAATCAACCTAAAAACGAGCAGGAGGATGAACAAACCGACGATTATTCCAAGCTCATTAACGAGATTAATCAAACCGTGAGCCGCAACAGAAAGGCTCGCGAGGATTCAAAATCGCTTGACGAAATTGTCAAGGAAGCGAGCGAGGAAAAAACGTCTCAAAAAAAGGAGCCGGAGCAGTTTACGGTCAGCGAGGAGGAAATGAACAGCTCCGTTAAGGAATATAAGCTGCCCGACGTTAATCTGCTTAAAGAGGTAAAGCATAAGTCGGCAAAGGACGTTTCCACCGAGCTCAAAAGCAATGCCGAGCTTTTGGTTGAAACTCTTGCTTCGTTCGGCGTTCACGCCGAAATTACCGATATTTCACGAGGTCCGACAGTAACGAGATATGAATTAAAGCCGGCTTCGGGCGTTCGTATTAGTAAGATAACAAACCTTGCAGACGATATTGCGCTTAATCTTGCCGCTGTTAATGTTCGTATCGAAGCGCCGATTCCGGGTAAAGCGGCAGTCGGAATTGAAATTCCCAACACGGTGAAAAATTCTGTTTCAATGCGCGAGGTTATTGACAGTATTGACTTCAAAAATCAAAAGTCGCTTCTTTCCGCAGGTCTTGGCAAGGATATTGCCGGTAAGACTGTGTTTTGCGATATTGCAAAAATGCCGCACCTTCTTATTGCAGGTACAACAGGCTCCGGTAAATCCGTTTGTATGAACTCGATTATTGTTTCGATTCTTTATAGGGCTACTCCAAGCGAGGTTAAATTCCTTATGATTGACCCGAAAAAGGTTGAGTTTTCAAAGTATGAGAATATTCCGCACCTGCTTGTTCCCGTTGTTACCGACCCTCGCAAGGCTTCCGGTGCGCTCGGTTGGGCTGTTTCCGAAATGCTAAATAGATATCAAAAGTTCAGTGATACCGGCGTTCGTGATATCGAGGGCTATAACCGTTATGTTTCAAAGCACGACGGTATGGAGCCTATGCCGAAAATCGTTATTTGTATCGACGAGCTTGCCGATTTGATGATGGCGGCGCCTAAAGAGGTTGAAGACAGCATTTGTCGTCTTGCACAGATGGCGCGTGCGGCAGGTATGCACCTTGTAATTGCAACCCAAAGACCGTCCGTCGACGTTATTACAGGTCTTATTAAGGCAAATATTTCTTCACGTATTGCGCTTACCGTATCTTCCGCTATTGATTCCCGTACAATTCTTGATTCAGGCGGTGCCGAAAAGCTTTTGGGTATGGGTGATATGCTTTATTCACCTATCGGCGCAAACAAGCCGCTTCGTGTTCAGGGCTGCTATATCAGCGACGACGAGGTTGAACAGCTTTGCGATTTCATCAAAAATCAGGGTGAAAGCGATTACAGCGAGGAAATTCAAAAGGAAATTGAAAGCAAGGCTGTACAGGATAAAACATCGTCTAAATTCACCGACGACGGAGAGTCGGGTGAAAATCTTGATCCGCTTTTTGCCGAAGCAGTTGATGTTGTGCTCGAAAACGGCAAAGCCTCCACTTCGTTTTTACAGCGTAAGTTAGGCGTAGGATATTCACGCGGCTCAAAGATTATGGATCAAATGGAGGAAAAGCATATTATCGGTCCTGCCGAGGGTGCAAAGCCAAGAAAGATTTTGATTAACAAGCAACAATGGATTCAAATGCAGGCGCAGGGCGGAGTTGACGAATATACTTCGGACAATATGGAGCAAATTAGCTTTGGCACCGACGCCGAGGTAATCGACAACCAAGATAATAACGAAGATTTTTATGACTGATTTTTTACCTGTTAACAAAAAGGATATGCTTCAAAGAGGGTGGCAACAGCCCGATTTTGTCTACATTTCGGGCGACGCTTATGTAGACCATCCCTCCTTTGGGGCAAGTATAATTACCCGTGTTCTTGAAGCAAGGGGATATAAGGTAGCTGTACTGTGTCAGCCTGATTGGCACGGTACGGCTGATTTTGTTCAGTTCGGAAAGCCGAGACTTGCATACCTTATTTCTTCCGGCAATATCGACTCAATGGTTGCTCACTATACCTCGGCGAAAAAGCCTCGTTCAAACGACGCATACACGCCCGGAGGCGTTGCGGGAAAACGTCCCGACCGTGCAGTTAAGGTATATTCAAATATAGTGAAATCCATTTATCCCGATGTTCCTGTTATAATCGGCGGTTTGGAGGCTTCGCTTCGCCGTTTTGCACATTATGATTACTGGGACGACTGCGTTCATGAGTCGATACTGCTTGACAGTAAGGCTGATTTGCTCATATACGGTATGGGTGAAAAGCAATGTATCGAGATAGCCGACAGACTTAATAACGGCGAGAGTATTGATGAAATACACGATGTTTTGGGCACAGTTTATGCAGTTGACACAATGGATACGCCCTATGTCGGTGTGGAATGTCCGAGCTTTGAAAATGTTTGTTCATCAAAAAAGGAGTATGCAAAGGCTTCACGTATTCAGCAAGATGAACAGGACCATATTCGAGGCAGAGTGATTAAGCAAAAGCACGGCAAAAAAATGCTTGTCCAAAATAAGCCTATGCCTCCGCTTACGACCGAAGAGCTTGATTGGGTTTATTCCTTGCCGTATATGAGAACGTATCACCCTATGTACGAGGCACTCGGCGGTGTACCCGGAATTCAGGAGGTTGAGTTTTCAATAACTCATAACCGAGGCTGCTTCGGAGGTTGTAATTTCTGTTCAATTGCCTTTCATCAGGGAAGATATGTTACAACGAGAAGCAAGGAAAGTATAATTAAAGAGGCAAAGCTGCTTACAACTCTTCCGAATTTTAAGGGATATATCCACGACATAGGCGGACCTACTGCGAATTTTCGCAGACCGTCGTGCGATATGCAAATTGAGCACGGACTTTGTAAGGGCAAAAAATGTCTTGCTCCTACGCCTTGCAAAAACCTTGTTTCAACCCATAGCGAGTATCTTGATATTTTGCGTGAGGTTCGTTCTCTGCCCAAGATTAAAAAGGTTTTCATTCGTTCGGGCATAAGATATGATTATCTTTTGCAGGATAAAAACGACGCATTTTTCAAAGAGCTTGTTGAGCATCACGTTTCGGGTCAGCTCAAGGTTGCACCCGAGCATTGCTCCGCGGCGGTTCTTGATAAAATGGGAAAGCCTCACATCGAAGCATATGTTGACTTTTCAAAAAGATATTTCAAATATACCGGCGAAGTGAATAAGGAGCAGTATTTGGTACCGTATCTTATGTCAAGTCACCCGGGCTCAACGCTTGAGGATGCAGTCGAGCTTGCACTGTTTTTGAAAAAGCACCGTATACGTCCCGAACAGGTACAGGATTTTTATCCGACGCCGGGTACAATCTCAACGACAATGTTTTATACAGGTCTTGACCCTTATACAATGCAGGAGGTTTATTGTGCAAAAACACCGCAGGATAAGGCTTTGCAAAGGGCACTCTTGCAGTATTATAATCCGAAAAACGCCCGCCTTGTTGAGCAGGCGCTGAAAATAGTTCACCGCTACGACCTTATCGGCTTTGGCGAAAATTGTCTTGTACGTCCGTCGGATAAAAGCCGTTCAAAGAATACAAGCAGACAATACGGCAATAAGGCTCATTCGGATTTTAACAAAAATAAAAGTAAAGGAAAAAACCAAAACAACAAAAAGAAGAGATAATGGACGAGAAAAAGCAAATAGGAATTATGACGAGCGTTGCCCTCGTAGTTCTTGCGGGGATTATATTGTTCGTTTCGTATTCCTCGCCGAATGTATACGAGAATAAAGAAAAGGACGCTTCACAGCAAACGTTGAAAAGCGATGAGCACTCAACCTTAGATATTGAATATCCTCTTGATTTGAATACCGCCACCGTGGAGGAATTAATGAGCGTTAACGGTATAGGTGAAGGCAGAGCAAGAGCAATTATTGCATACCGCGACAAAATCGGCTCGTATACCTCGGTTGAACAGCTTATGGAAATTGACGGCTTCGGCGAAAGCCTGTATTTGCAGGTTGCCGCATATTTTACAGTATGAGCAGTAGCCTTAAAAATAAAATTTTGTACTGCTTCTTTCCGAGAAGATGTGCGCTATGCGGCAAGGTTGTGGAGCTTGACAGTAGACTGTGCGAAAAATGTAAATGCGCCCCTCGTATTGTCGGTGAAAAATGTGATAAATGCGGCAAAGAAAAATCAAAATGCTCCTGCAAATATTCTTCAAAAACGCCTCAATATAAGAAAATTACTGCGCCCTTTTATTTTGACGGTAATGTTATAACCGCCGTACATAGGCTGAAATTTCAGCATTACAGCGAGCTTGTCGATGAAATGGCAAGGGAAATGGCGGTGTGCGTAAAAGAGGATTTTCGCAATATAAATTTCGATGCTGTAACTTATGTACCGATGACTAAAAAGCGCGCCAACGCACGAGGGTATAATCAGTCCGAGCTCCTTGCCAAAAGGCTTTCCGAGCTTTTGAATGTTGAGCTTGAGCATACCTTTTATAAGGAATTTGAGCGTGGCCCTCAACGTGGAAAGAGTGCCAAAAAGCGTGCGGCGGATATTTTCGGAGCATTTGATATTAACGAGGGAATTTCGCCGAAGGGCAAAACATATCTCGTCGTTGATGATGTAAAAACGACAGGCTCAACACTCAATGAGTGTGCCGCCGTTCTCGACTGCTACGGCGCCTGTGAGGTTTTTGCCGTAACACTTTCAATAAGATAATTTACACATTTTTTACTTGTGTATTATATATGTTTGACAAACGGTGCTGTTTATTATAATATAAGTATGTTACATCTGCCCGTAGCATAATCGGATAATGCACTCGACTCCGACTCGGGAGACTGTGAGTTCAATTCTCACCGGGCAGGCCATTAAAAAGCAAGAGAGGTGTTTTATGAGCTTCCTAAATATTATGTGTTTACTCGGAGGCCTCGGCTTGTTCCTTTTCGGAATGAAATATATGTCCGAGGGCTTGAATCAGGTTGCCGGCAAAAAGATGAAGGAAGTCCTTGAAAAGCTGACAAGAAATCGCTTTAAGGGCTTTTTACTCGGCGTTCTTGTTACGGCGGTAATTCAGTCTTCAAGTGCAACAACCGTTATGCTTATGGGCTTTTTGAACGCAGGAATTATGGATTTGGCTCAGGCAACCGGCGTTATTATCGGTGCTAATATCGGTACGACCGTAACGGCAATTTTGATTTCGCTTCAAATGAAATCTCTGCCGTATATCTGCATTTTCGTGGGTATGGTAATGGCGCTGTTTTGCAAAAAACAGACTCAAAAATATATCGGTCAGATTATTCTCGGCTTCGGTATTTTGTTCTTCGGTCTTAAATATATGAGTGGACCCGATGCAATGGGTGTGCTCAAAGAGTCCGAAGCCTTCCTTTCCTTTATTCAAAAGGCGGATAATCCTATTTTGGGACTTCTTATCGGCTTTGTTATGTGCTCCGTACTTCAAAGCTCAAGCGCGTCTATCGGTGTTTTACAGGCTCTTGCCGCAACGAGCGCCGAGCTTATGCCGATGAATTTTGCGATTTACCTCATTATCGGTATTAATGTCGGTTCTGCAATGCCGCTTTTCCTCTCCGCTATCGGTGCGAAGACAAATGCCAAGCGTGCGGCTGTAATTTATTTCATATTCGACTTTGTCGGTATGCTTATATTCACCCCGATTGCACTTATATTTCCGCAGTATATGGAGTGGATTAGCTCGCTTGATGTCAACGGCTCCGTAAAGGTTGCTATTGCTCATATTATCTTTAAGGTAGTAACTGCACTTGTTATGCTTCCGTTTGTTAATGTTGTTGTTAAGCTCAGCGAAAAGATAATAAAAAATAAGGAGCATGAAACAAGACTTCGTTTTGAATTTATTGATACAAAGATTATGGACAACCCTGTTGCGACCCAGCTTCAAATCCGAAGCGAGGTTGAGCGTATGGCGTGTCTTGCAAGAAATAATTTCTGTATGGCGTGCGAGAGCTTCCTCGTTATGGACGATAGCAAAAAGCGTGAGCTTGCCGACAACGAGGAGCTTATAAACTGGCTTAATCACAGCATTTCCGATTTTATGGTAACGGTAACCTCGCGTGAGCTTACAGGTGATGTTTCCGAATACATAGGCCGCTTGTTCCACGTTATAACCGACCTTGAAAGAATAGGCGACCACGCCGAAAATATTATGGGTAGAATTGAAATTGCCAAAGAGAACGATATCAGCTTTACCGACAAAGGTATGAATGAATTTAAGGAAATTTACGAGCTTGATTTGGAGCTTCTTGACAGGTCAATAGGCGCATTTTTGAATATGAAGCTCAATGACGACGAGGAGCATCAGCTTCATTATATCGAAGACACTATCGACTATCTCACTTTGCAGGCGCAGGATAATCATGTTGAAAGACTTCGTGAAAAGAAATGTCACACCTCGTCCGGCGTAATATTTACAAAGGCGCTTCAAGACCTCGAAAGAGTCGGCGACCATTCATATAATATCGCATGGGCTGCAAGAACGGATAAAAAATTAATCAGACAAATTTAAGTGAATATTTAGCTTATGAGGGACAGAAGAAGATGCGTTGATAAACTCAATACCTTTTTCAACGTGGAAAAAAGAAACAGTAATGGAGGATATAATCAATGAATGACATTATTTCAATCGTAAATCAGTTTGATTTCAAGGGCAATTTCAAGGAGGTTAAGGAATTTGGCTCCGGTCATATCAACAAGACCTATCTTGTAACCTATGATACCGAAAACGGTGAGCAAAAATACGTTATGCAAAAAGTTAATGACAATGTTTTTAAGAATATTGACGAGCTTATGCGCAACGTCTTTTCCGTTACCTCGTACCTGCGCGGAATAATCAAGGGCTACGGCGGTGACCCCGACCGTGAAACTCTGCATTATATTAAAACAAAGGATGGTCACAGATTTTATACTCATAGCGACGGCTCGTTTTACAGAGCTTATATCTTCGTTCGTGACTCAATAAGCTACAATACCGCCGATTCTCCGGAGGTATTTAAGTCGAGCGGTCAGGCTTTCGGAAAATTCCAGAGACTTCTTGCCGACTTTGATGTTGATTCTCTTACCGAAACTATCCCTCATTTCCACGATACTCTCTGGAGATACGAAAATGAGTTTTTACCTGCCGTAGAAAAGAATTTAAGCGGCAGACTTGATACCTGTATTGCCGAGGTTGAGGATGTTAAATCCTATGCCGATTGTATGGGTAGGCTCACTTCTATGATTGAAACGGGCGAGCTTCCCATACGTGTTACTCATAACGATACAAAGCTTAATAACGTTATGTTCGATAAGGACACAAAGGAATGTGTTTGCGTTATCGACCTTGATACAGTTATGCCCGGACTTGCACTTTATGATTTCGGCGACTCAATTCGCTTCGGCGCTTCTACTGCAAGCGAGGACGAGGCAGATTTATCAAAGGTTGAAATGAGCCTTGACTATTTCAAGGCTTACGCCGAGGGTTTTTTGAGTGAAGCAGGCGAAGCGTTTAATCAGGCTGAAAAGGATAACCTTGCTTTCTCTGCACTTCTTATGACGCTTGAATGTGGTATGAGATTTCTTACCGACTACATAAACGGCGACACTTATTTCAAGACCGCATATCCCGAGCATAATTTAGTCAGAGCAAGAAATCAAATGAAGCTTGTTCACGATATGGACGAAAAAATGTCCAAAATGGAAGAGATTATTAGAAATATATAGGTATTTTGTGTTATGTCTTTGAAAAAGAATGACGATATTATACTGAAAATTGAAGATATGACTAACGAAGGCTCGTCTGTCGGTCATTATGACGGACAGGCGGTTTTTGTTACCGGAGGTGTAACAGGCGATGAACTGTGCGCTCATATTATTAAGGCAAAGAAAAATTATGCCGTAGCAAAATGTATGAGCATTATAACACCGTCCCCTAATAGAATTTCGAGCGATTGCCCTTATTCCGATAAGTGCGGCGGTTGTTCGTTTAGGAATATGACTTATTCCGCAGAGCTTGAATATAAGCAGCGTAGGGTTGAAAATGCACTTAAAAGAATAGGGAATATAGACGCTCCCGTACGTGATATTATAGGTGCTGATGAAATAAATCATTATCGCAACAAAGCGCAGTATCCCGTTGATGTTCAAAACGGCGAGCTTGTCGCAGGCTTTTACGCTTATAAAAGTCATAGAATTGTACCGTGTAATTCCTGCCTTTTGCAGCCTGAAGAATTTTCACTTTGTATCGACGCTTTTTCAAAATGGGCAAAGGAAAGCGGCGTTACTTCCTATGATGAAAAAACAGGCAAGGGCTTGCTGCGTCATATTTATTTGAGAAAGGCTGTCGCAACAGGTGAAATTATGGCGTGCGCCGTTATTAACGGAAATTCTCTGCCTAATGAAAATCTGCTTGTAGAATTGCTTTCGGGTATTGACGGCGTTTGCTCGGTTTGTGTTAATATCAACAAAAACGATACTAACGTAATCTTGGGTGACCAAACAAAAATAATATACGGTAAGGAATATATAACCGATATTCTTCTCGGCAAAAAATTTGTCATTTCACCAAATAGCTTTTATCAGGTTAATCATAATCAATGTGAAAAGCTGTATTCAATAGCAGGGAAGTATGCCGAGTTGACAGGAAACGAAACTGTTGTAGACCTCTATTGCGGTGCGGGTACAATCGGACTTACTATGGCGGATAAAATCAAAACGCTTTACGGCGTTGAGATTATACCGCAGGCTATTGAAAATGCAAAGCTGAACGCCGAAATTAACGGTATAAATAATGCTGAATTTTTCTGCGCCGATGCCTTTGAAGCGGCAAAAATTCTGGAAAACAAAGGAATTAAGCCCGATGTTCTAATTCTTGACCCACCGCGTAAGGGCTGTCAGTCGGAGCTTTTCGACGTTGTTGAAAAGATGTCGCCGAATCGTATTGTTTATGTTTCCTGCGATAGCGCAACCTTAGCCCGTGATTTGAACATACTTGATTCAAAAGGCTACAAAGCCGTCGAAGCCACCCCTGTTGATATGTTCCCCCGCACGCCCCACGTCGAGACGGTTGTCCAGTTGGTTAGAAAAAAGCCGGATACATATATCGACATTACCGTTGATATGGACGAGCTGGATTTAACATCATCCGAAGCAAAGGCAACTTATGATGAAATCAAAGATTACATATTTGACAAGTATCGTGTGAAAGTATCTTCTCTTTATATTGCTCAGGTAAAGCAAAAACACGGTATTATCGAAAGAGATTGTTACAACAATTCTAAGAAAGATAACCAGAAACAACCTCAATGTCCGCCTGAAAAGGTAAAGTTGATTGAGGAAGCCCTGCGACACTTTAAAATGATATCTTAATCGCATAGCGGGAAGACATCAATCGAAAGGTTGGTGTCTTTTTCTATGCTTAAAAATCCGCACATTCGACAAAACAAAGACCTCCTTGTAAAATTGTTTTACCAAATACACGGAGGTTTCATTATGAGCAAAGAATACGAAAATCAAAATGTAAGTTATGTAATACATGGCAATTATCATCTGCCTTGCATTACTGTCAAAGAGCAGAATGAATTACATATCGGCGTGTGGGCAAACCGTCACAGGCAATATCTTAAACTACATCATCGCATAAGATATTACAATCTGCTCACATCGGAAAGGCTGTACCCTTACCTTGCAAAAATCGAAGAACAGGCACAAACAATATTTTCACAACTTGTCAAATCATTTGCCGAAAAAGAAAATGTTACCGAAAAATTGAAAGCGGATAATCCTATACTATGGGTGCGGAAGATGAATAACATCCGCAACAGAGCAATGGAAATTGTGAATAGCGAGGTGATTTTTGTATGAGAAAAATCGTAATATTCACAATGATATTGACTCTCATTTTTGGTACGGTTGGTTGCACTGCCCATAGCAAGCCGGACAAAAAGGCGATTGAAAATTCATCGACTAACGCTGTAATTGATACAACGCAATCGGAAGAATTAACCGAGAAAACTATAACCGAAACCGTTGAGAAAAGGGCATTTACGGAAGAACCAACACTGACGACTACCGCTGAAACCGGTACAGAAAAGGTGCCAAATGAGACGATTTTTTCTCAAACAACAACAGCAAATACCGAGCCTAAGCAAGATACTCATACACAAAAAGAAATGCCAAAAAGCGAAAAATCTGAGCCTGAAATCACAACAAATACTGTTTCGGAAGTCACAACAGCAGTTGAACAAGGTGAAAAATTTGATATATCGTATTGGATTTCTTATGCTCAGAATTACGCTAAAAGTATTGGCTTGATTATTGATGAAACTGCAACAGAATGTTGGGACAACCCCATATCTGCTAATGCAAACAACAAAAATATCGGCTTTGATATTGAAAGCAGATTGAATAGATATAGGAATGATGAAGGCTTTATATCGGTTTGGATATGGGCAGAAAAAATATCCGATACACAGTATGAACTCTACATCGGATACGCATAAAGAATTGAGCACGGATTGCAGAAATACTCTGTTGTCCGTGCTTATTTTTTGTTTGATATTTAATTTTGAATGTAAAATTACCTGAGATAAAAAGGTATGTGCAATCTTAGCGAGCAGACCGGTTGGATAACCAAACGGTAATCTGCCCGCTTTCTGCACATACTGAGCGAGCAGACCGGTTGGATAACCAAACGGTAATCTGCCCGCTTTCTGCACATACTGAGCGAGCAGACCATTTATGGACAGGTTGTCCAAAACGGTGCTGTCGCTCGTGCTTTCAGCGAGCAGTGTATTTATGGATACATTCCATAAATGCCTCGTTAGGGTGACACCCTAAGACCTAATTTAGTTTTAGTTATCTTTTTTAGGAAGCATATCACTTAATAGTTCTGTCGCTGTCTTATTGGTTAACACATAATGTTTTTTAGTAGTGCTATCAGAAACATAAAATCTTATTTTTTTGTTTTCTTTGAGCTTTCCTTTTTTTATACAATCTGAAAGGGCATTATAAAAGAGCGTTTTTTCATAAACCAGAGTGGTTCCTTCTTCAATTTGCAATCTGTGCGGTAATTTAACTTGTAATATGCGACCAAGGGGAGAAGTGTCGGGAACAATTAACATCTGTGAGCCATCGTCAAGTTCAAATCCCCAGTTTTGGATTACGACATCTCGGTTGCCTATGTTAGTAATGGTAACGCCAATATAATGGCGAAATGTATTTCCGTTTTCCGGTACAATAGTTATATTATCGGTAAAAGATAATTGCACTTTTTTCTTATAGTTTAGTTTAGTTTGCCATAATGCAACAATAACTGCAACAAATGTTGCAAGAGCTCCTAAAGTTCCGCCTATTGCTCCAAAAGCAGTCCAAAACAAATTCCAATCCATAGAGACATTCCTCGATTTTCTCATTAATAATACATCTGATTTTGTCTAAAAAACAACCAACATATCGGTGATAATTATGATTTATAATTTCTTCATATCACTATCAAATTCCACCGTACGCACATCTCTGTTAAAGAAATGGAATCCCCAAATCTTATATTTGTTGTCATCAGCAAATTTAGTAACAGGTATTGCTTTTGATTCAAGTTGTAAAAGGAAATCCTCTTTCCAACTATCTTTGTCAACAAGATGTGTTCCTTTCGGTTCAATGAATATTTGCAATTGTTCATAACCATCTTGCTTCGGCAGATGCAGGAACAAAAGATAGTCCGGCTCAAAGCGCTCGCCGCCATCAAAAGAATATATTGCAAGCTGGCGTTCGTTACGAACAAGATACACTTTATCGTATTTATCTTTTAATTCTTTCACATACTCTTTAAAGTAAGCGACAAATGCTTTTTCCTCACTTGTTCCGTAATTATCCTCGAAAGCAAACCAGTCTTCTTTTGAAAGATCCATTTTCCAAGCAATGGGTACGCTGTTGTCGTTTTGGGATATGCCAACCCCGCCATCGTGTGGGTCAATATAATTGCAACGCTTGTTCTTAAAAATGTCGTGAATGTACCGTGCCGTAAATTCACTGCTGCCCTCATATGTTTCTTCAATGCCGGAGATACTTTCCGCAATATTTCCAAGAGTCTTTACACACGCAGAATACAAGATATCGGCAGTTGGCGTCTCATATTTTGATGTAATGTGAAGTCGTATATATCCTAAATAGTTTTTGTCGTAAACAAATTCTTTTGTTGATTTTAAGTTTGGAAAATATGATTTCAATACATTAAATTTGAAAACACTGTATTTACATAATGCCTTATAAACGATTGCATAATTTATATCCGCAATATCACCTATTGTAGTTTTGTATGTATAAGTATTCGGATTGCTGTCTTGCGACGAATTATCTTCCATAATAATATCCTCGCCTGAACGTCCCGTAGCGATAGAAATATTGAATATCTTATCACGGACAGACGGCAACAAGCCAACAACTTCATTACGGCTTTTCAAAAGGCGTTCGTTTACAAAAACATATCCGCTCTTGTAAATATCATCCTCTTTAAATTCGTCTTTTAATACATAATTTCTCGTAACCGTCTTATCAAGGTCAATACCGATTTCACGCAAAGCAGTATGTAACTCGCTGATATAACGAGGCTCATTCCAACAATGATAATACAACTCTTCGCATATGCGGAGTGGATTATCTATATCATTATCGTATTTGCGCTGATATTTTTCCTGTTCTTCTGTAATTTTGAAAGGACAATAACGGGCACCACGACCGATAAGCTGGGCTTCTTTCATTGTCGTCTTTCCGGGAATACCGTTCTTACCGTCACGGGTTTCATAAAGGCGCACGATATCAAAAAGGTTAAGTACATCCCAACCCTCATTTAATTTGTCCACTGCAAAAACAGCACGGTACGGATTCGTCTTATCCTCTAATGAGTTAAGCATTATTTGCTTATTTTCAACATCTTGATTGTCATTTGCTGAAATGCAATGTTCTTTCGAAAAATCATCTTTCAATTCACTTGCCAATTCATCATAGGAAATACCGTTTTTAATAAAGTATTTTTGTGCCTCTGCAAGCGTTTTACTCGTTGATTGTTCAAAAAGGTTCTTTATACGCTCACCGGATAAAGACTTCACCATATCGATGATTTTTGCCATATTTGCGGCATTTTCTTTTACCAATCTTGACTGAAAAAATACCACCGGCTTTATATTTTGGCGGTAATCCTGAAACACTTTATAGCGATACTGACTTAATATTAAAGCCTGTAAAGCACGGTCTTCAACATCTAAGTCTGAACGCAAGGTCTTTATTTCTTTTGAATATCTGTCCGCACGGAATTTGTAAAGAGGATAATCAAAGACTATTTTATTCTCGTATTCTGCTTTTATTAACGGGTTTTTAATATCACAGGTCGCCGTAAATTCAAGCAGAACATTATCACGGTTAGCTTCGAAAATGCGATGGACAGTGTATTCCCAGCTTCTCCTGCTTTCTTCTTCATCTTTAGTCATCTTCTTGGTATCAGCGTTTAAGTGATGTGCTTCATCGGAGATAAGCACCACTTTTCTGTTTGCAAAATCGTCAACTGACAGAGAATTTTCTTTTACACCCCACATATCCGAATGAAGCCCCTGGGTGGTAGTGAAGCAGATATTGATAGCAGTATCATCACTATACTGAAAGTTGGATACTTCCTTAATTTTTACCTTTTCGCCGTCAATGGTTATTTCATCTGCAAAAAGATATTTGCTTGATAAGCTGTTTAGAAAATTTTCCTTTGTCTTTTGAACAATGTTCGATAGATTTACAAAGAACAGAAAATTGCGATAGCCTTGCTTATAAAGATACAGCATAAGCCCTGCCATAATAAGTGTTTTGCCGGAGCCTGTTGCCATGTGAAAAAGCGTTTGTGTCGGCTTTTGGCAAAGCTTATCATTCTCAAAATATGTAATGAAATTTTCAAAAGCCGCTGTCTGATAAGGGCGCAGTTCAAAATTTAGGTTCAAATTGTCCGGTATATATTGCACAAGTTCTTTTGAAACGCCGACTTCACGCAAAGTATCAATTTTTTCATAAAGGAACGGCATTGCTTATACCTCCCCGTAAAAGCTTCTTGTAAACGCTTTATCTTCTTCTGAAATTTTAAATGTTTCATCGTCTATGTCGCAGTAATTTACATAAAGCTGATTTTTATCCAGAAGTTCCATAAGCAATCTTTTCTTGTCACCGATTGATAATTTGATATATTCGTCTGAATTTACATCAATATCCTTCGGATTGACTTTGTAACTGATAAAGCCTGTTTCGAGTACATCGGCATATAGCTTTGTCAATTCTTCATCCGTTGTTGCTTTCTCAATGGCATCAACATAATTTTGATTTAGTTTTGCAAGTTCACAATATACGAATGAGCCACCACCTTGCCAGTTGAGTTCGTTTGCTAGATTTCCTGGATCAGTTCCCAATACTACACTTGTTGCTCTTTTGACTTGAATTAAAACTTGACTATCAATCTGTTCACACATTATATATTTTCTACGCAGTTTATGGGCTACAATTCCAGTTGTACCACTTCCAGCGAAGAAATCCAATACGATATCTCCCTCGTTTGTTGCTGCTTGGATTATTCTACGAAGCAATGCTTCCGGTTTCTGTGTACTAAACTCAACACGTTCTTTTGCAGTCGGTATTTGTTGGAAAGACATAATATCATACCAAACGTCGCCAACAGGTTTTCCGTTTGCTATTGCTTCATCTAAGTACCTTATTTTTCCTCTACCATCAAAATACTTTCTGCCGTTTTCATCAACTTTATCAAATCTATCTAAATATTCTTTTCTATGAGGCATTTTTTGTTTGTTAAAAGTAAATCCATTTGCTCTTTTTGTATAAAACAGAATAGTATCGTGACCACGAATCCAATTATCAACCATAGTTTTATAACCAGATAAAACTTGAGTATCCCAAATTATTTCTCTTTGGAAACAATCCATGCCAAAAACTTCATCCATTAACACTTTAAAATAGTGAACCTCATTGTAATCAAGTTGTACATAAATTGAACCATCATCTGCTAACAGTTTTCTTGCTATTTCTAAACGATTTTTCATAAAAGTAAGCCATGCAGAATGATTGAAAGAATCATTATATCGAAAACTATCTGAGCCAGTATTAAACGGCGGGTCAATATAAATCAATTTGATTTTTCCTTCATACGCTTTGAGCAGTGATGAAATAGCAAGCAAATTATTACCCTTGATAATCAAGTTATCATTTTCTGAAATATCGGTAATATTTTGCACACCGTCCGCAGTATATCTTTTAGCATTCGTAAATACTTTCGGATAAAGAAGTCTGTCCACTTCATCCGGTGCAAGTGTTTCGTTATAAAAAATCTCGCTTCGTTTTTGGTCTTCCTTTGTCTGACCACCCTCTAACACACAATCTTTGTATGGGAAAACAAGCTCTACATCGTTAGATGCAGAAATGTACTCACCTTTGTTGTTTACAAGTCCGATTTTGTTTTTATAACGGGTATAGCTATCCGGCAAAAATTCGCGGTTATTGATTACCCAGCCGAAACCGACTTTATCAAAAACGGCAATGCCGTCTACATCTGTAAAAAAGTGTTTTCTTGTTTCTTCGTTAGCATAGAGTGCTTTTATGAGTTTTGCATCCATCTGCATTGCGGCTTCGTAAACGGCATTGCGGAGCAGCTGCCCGTCATCAGAAAAGAAACGCTCATCACTTTTTAATGCATTTAAAACCTCATTGTAGAAATTCATAATATTTCCTCCTAAAATACATCCACTCGCCATTGGCGGCAGACCATTTTCCGGTAAATTCTTTGTCTCTGACCGCCACTGTAAACGGCTTTTTAAAATGTTTTTATAGTTCTAAACACTCATTGTTTTGGTTTTCATATATTTCTGCAAATTACGCACATAGTATTGAAGAAAAGATATACGCAAAAAGTATTGTTATCCAAAACATAAAATTTTTCATTTTTGGGAAACGGTTATTTATCAAGCAGCCAATCTGCCACATCAACAATTTTTACGCCTTCATATTGATATTCAGGATTTCTCGTTCGTGCGATTACCATTTTAGGATAGGCGTCTTTTATTTTGAGCAGAGGCTCAACTTCTCGTTTAAATGTTTCCGGCAATGAAATATTATCCGAAACCTGAATATATATCTTCTCGCTTCTTTTAAGAGCTACAAAGTCAATCTCTTTTTTATACAACACGCCGGCATAGACTTCATATCCGCGCCTGAGCAATTCCATAGCAACGATATTTTCAATCACTCTGCCGGTATCCAAGTTTTTTGTGCCGAGCTTTGCATAACGGAAAGTATGGTCGCTCAAATAATATTTATCGTTCGTAGTAAGATACTTTTTGCCTTTAATATCATATCTGCGTACTTTGTAAAAAGCAAAAGCATTGCACAGATACTGAAGATAATTACCGACTGTTTTATGGTTGATTTTATCTTTATTTGATGCGAGTGTATCTGTGATACTTCTTGCGGAAGTTAAGTTTGATACATTGTCCATCAAAAACTGAGAGATTCTGTCCATCAAGGCGGGATTTTTGATGTTATATTTTTGCCTAATATCTCTTAAAATCAAGGTATCAAAAACATTTTCGATATAATCAAATTTGTCTTCCTGTTCTTTATACAAATAAGAGCCGGACATGCCGCCTTCAAGCATATATCTATCGAAAGCTGTATATTTGTCGGACAGACTGAAGTATTGAACATACTCTGCAAAAGAGAATGGGTACACTTTGATTTCAAAGGTTCTTCCGGTAAACAGGGTTGCCAAGTCCGAACTGAGCAAAAAAGCATTTGAGCCGGTGATATAAATATCATACTTCTCGGTTGCATGCAGATTGTTTATACACAGCTCAAAGCCGTTGCACATTTGAATTTCGTCGATTAAAACGAAATTTTCCTTATCCTCTGCATAATTGCTTTCGATATGTTCGTTAAGGGCCTCATACTCTTTCAAATTGTCATATTTAGACAGGTTAAAATTTATGTGAATTATATTAGCGTTCAGAATGTTTTTCTGCACATAGGATTTGAAAGCTTCCAACAGTTTTGATTTGCCTGAGCGTCTTACACCGGTTAGCACTTTAATATCCGGGGTGCCGATAACGCCTATCATTTTATCTAAATATTGTTTTCTTTCAATCAGCTTCATACAAAATCACCTCGCAAATTTATTATATCGCATTTGTTTCCCAAAATCAATATATTTTTAATTTTGGGAAGTTAATGTTGTAAAGCTTACAGCTTAATAGTTTTTCAAACACTTTCTCCTCTCGGTTCGATGAATTGAGAGGAGTTTTTTTTTCAAAAATTTTTTCAAAAACACCCCCCAAGAATCGTTTCCCATTTCAAACAAGTGAGGGGATTTTTAATTTTCTTTTCAAAATCCCCCCCATTTTTTCGATTCCCGCTTCAAACAATTGAGGGGATAAATTTTCTCAAAGAAATATTTGAAAAATCGGTCAATTTGGGTGTGCATTTCGGTACCCTTTGTCCAAATGAGTGAAAGGAGTTTTTTCTATGGCAAGATTATCAAAGAAATTAAAACAGGAATGGGACTTTTTTATCAGTCCCAAAACAGGCAGAAGAACATACAACGACTTATGCCGCAAATGTCGGAATGACTGTAAACAGAGCTTTCGGGCAATCGTTGTGTGCTGTCCTCTGTATTGTTCTAAAAGAAGTATCAAATCGGCACCAAACAGCAACGATTTCAACGATTCGGGATAAAAGGATAACCGATATTCGTTTCGAAACAAAACGGCTTACAGAGAAAAATTTTGATAATTTCGGCACCTTTTCGATACAGAAAAAAGGCTGTCGGGTTATCATTCTCACTCGCCGTTCAAAATAATTCAAATAGCAGGTAACCGTATAAATATATAAATAAATATATAGTTCTTACCTGCCGTAAAAGAAAGGACTTAAATATGATAGCAAATAAAGTATACACAAGAGACGAAATGAGAGAGGAACACATAATAACTACCGATTATCACTTCATAGACAAAGAGGGCGAATACTTCGCAAAACTGATAATGAGAGCAGAAGCAAGCAAAAATATGATGCGTCTTTTCTTTCAGTTAAGTGACGGAAGAAAGATAATCACGCCTGTGTTTTGGTGGCAGAGTTATCTCGGCTTTTACGAAATAGATAACGGTACGAATTTGAGATTGATTTATGAGAAAAACGGCAAAGGCATCTCACTGAAAGAAATTGAAATATTGAATTAAGGAGAAATTGAAATGCAGGAAACCATAAAGAACATCAACATAGATTTACTTATTCCCTTTGAAAACCATCCGTTTAAGAAAAGAGACGGAATTGAAAACGAAGAACTGAAAGAGAGCGTAAAAGAAAACGGTTTGCTCCAGCCGATAATCGTTCGTTCTTTTTCCGCCGGTACTTATGAAATCATCAGCGGTCACAGGAGAGTTGAGGCTTGCAAGGAATTGGGGATACAAACCGTTCCCGCCATAGTCAGAGATATGACAAAAGATGAAGCAATTATTGCAATGGTGGATTCAAATTTTCAAAGAGAACACCTACTGCCAAGCGAAAAAGCCTTTGCTTACAAGATGAAATTGGAAGCGATGAGACATCAGGGAAAAACTTCGTGCCAAGTTGGCACAAAGTCAAGAACAGATGAACAAATCGCCGAAACAGTAAATGACAGTGCAAGACAAGTCCAACGATATATTCGCTTAACATACCTTATCCCCGAATTGTTAAAACTCGTTGACGAAGAAAGGATAGCCTTTACTCCGGCTGTCGAGCTTTCGTATCTGCCCGAAAATGAGCAGAAAATATTAGCCGAAGAAATAGAATACACAGACGCCACGCCTTCGTTATCTCAGGCACAGCGACTGCGAAAATTCAGCGAGCAAGGCAGATTGTCCATAGACACGATATTTGCCGTGTTAAGTGAAGAAAAGCCAAATCAAAAAGAACAGGTCAAATTCAAAGCCGAAGATATTCGCAAGTATTTTCCCAAAAGTTATACAAGCCTTGATATGCAAAAGACAATTATCAGCCTGCTTGAAAAATGGCAGAGACAGAGAGAAAGAAACAGAGGTGAAGCAAGATGATGATACTAAAAAGCGATAAAACCGGGCAAGCCGAATACGATAGGTTCTTAGACCTAATGGCAAAGATGTACTTAAAATATGGGGATAAATATCGTTTGGTAACAACGGAAGATATTTTGAGACAATTTCCAAACCGCCAATGCAAAAATCGTAACAGTTCGCAGAAAGGGGCTTAGCCCCCCTTCTGCCGTACATTGGAGTATTTATTTAGACGACAATATAATGTAAGCAAATCAGAAAGGAGTTATCGTATGAAAAGGAAAAATTGCTATATATACACCCGTGTATCAACCTCTATGCAGGTCGACGGTTTCAGTCTTGATGCACAGAAAGAAAAGCTAAGAAGGTATGCTGAATTTCAGGATTTTATGATTGCAGGAGAATATTCCGATGAAGGTAAGTCCGGTAAAAATATTGAAGGCAGACCTGAATTCCAAACTATGCTTAACGACATATCCGAAGGAAAAGACAATGTAGAATATGTGATGGTGTTCAAATTGTCTCGATTTGGCAGAAACGCAGCCGATGTTCTTAATTCTTTACAACTGATGCAGGATTACGGGGTTAATCTTATCTGCGTTGAGGACGGTATTGACAGTTCAAAGGACAGCGGCAAACTTATGATTTCGGTGCTGTCTGCCGTTGCGGAAATTGAACGAGAAAATATTCTTGTTCAAACAATGGAAGGCAGAAAGCAGAAGGCTCGTGAAGGCAAATGGAACGGAGGGTTTGCCCCATACGGTTATGAACTTGTTGACGGCGAGTTAAAAATAGCCGAAGATGAGGCAGAAATTATTCGCATTATCTACGATAAATTCATTCATACCACAATGGGTGCCGGTACTGTTGCAAAATATCTGAATCGCCAAGGCTATATCAAAAAGAAACGCCAAAACGGAACTTTGGATGCGTTCACAGCACATTTTGTAAAGCTCGTGTTGGACAACCCTATTTATTGCGGAAAAATTGCGTTCGGGCGAAGAAAAACAGAAAAAATACAGGGTAGCCGTAATGAATATCACGTGGTAAAGCAAGAAGAATATCCTATTTATGACGGTATTCATGATGCGATTATCAGCGAAGAAGATTGGCTTTTAGCTCAGGATAAGAGAAAAAAGACAGGTATAAAGAATGAAAAAATATACAGTACAGAACATCAGCATTTATTGACCGGTATAATTAAATGTCCGATATGCGGTGCCGGGTTGTATGGCAGTGTCAACCGCAAACGCAAAAAAGACGGAAGTTTTTACAGAGATTATTGGTATTACGCCTGCAAACACAGATTGGAATATGACGGTCACAAATGTACTTTCAAAAAGCAAATTCATCAGGAAAAGATAAATGAAGCGGTTGTGGAAGTAATAAGAAATATCGTTAAAAACTCAAAATTTGATTCTGCAATAAAAGAAAAATTAGATGCAAGCGTGGATTTATCTAAGTATGAAAAAGAAGAAGCATATTTAATGACACAGATAAGACAGCTTAATGCCGCAAAGGAACGACTCGGCTTTCAAATTGACAGGCTTGACTGTTCCGACAGGCATTATGAGCAAAAATTTTGCGATATGCAAAATCGTATAAATTCATTATATGATGAGATTGCAGAGGCAACCGAAAATCTTGAAACTATACAAACACAAATCAAGGCTATAAAGGAACAAAAAATCTCTCAGAAACGAATATTTGAATTTTTGGAATTATTTGATATAATATATAATGAATTTACCGAATTTGAGAAGAAAGAATTTCTTCACAGCTTTATAAAGAAAATCGAGATATATCCCGAACCGTTGGAAAACGGTCAGATATTAAAGAGCATACAATTTCGTTTCCCGGTATATTATAAAGGAAACGAAGCCGATATGTTTATTCCGAATTTCGAAAACACAGTCGAAACCGTCTGCTTATTACATAAAACGAAATGAAATTTCGCTTTATATCGAATGTTGAAATAGTCAACATATATCGAGGCGCAAAGCCATATCGAATTTTGCCTTTGGGCAAAATATATCGAGATAATAAATTTTGTCGATATAAATTTCTTACGAAATTTTCGATATATACTTTGTATTCGATATGTGCGTTGCACTCGATATGCAAAGCTTTGCAAGATATAAATGCTGATAATTAAGGAGATGAAATGATGTCAGACCAAAAAAACATTTTGCGTGAAATGTCAATTGATTTTGCAATTGCTGTTTCTGACGTGTGTGAAGATATAAAGGGTATTTCGCCGTATATTAATCAGTTGCTTCGCTCTTCATCGTCTATTGGTGCCAATATTCATGAAGCGAAATATGCACAGAGTCGTGCCGATTTTATAAACAAGTTAGAAATTGCGTTGAAAGAAGCATCAGAAACAGAATATTGGTTAGAATTAGTTTATAAAAAAGGAAAATTACCTAAAGAACAATATGAACACTTAAAGAGTTTTTGTGGTTCAATTCGTCGTAAATTGATTGCGTCTGTGACGACGGCAAAAGCTAATAAAAATGAACAAAAATAATGAGATTTATCTCGCTTCATAAATCGAAATGAAATTTCGCTTTATATCGAATGTTGACATAGTCAACATATATCGAGGCGAAAAGCCATATCGAATTTTGCCTTTAGGCAAAATATATCAATATAACTAACCGGAGGATAATTATGAGGCAAAGTAAAAGAGAAGTTAAGGACTTTGATGAAATAGTGAAAATTATGGAAAACTGCGATGTTTGTCGTTTGGCGTTTAATGACGGTGAATGTCCGTATATTCTTCCGCTGAATTTCGGAATGAGCGTTGAAAACGGCGAAATTACGCTGTATTTTCACAGCGCATTAGAGGGCTACAAGGTTGAGCTTATGAATAAAAATGAGCTTGTTGCATTTGAAATGGATTGTTCTCATAAGCTCGAATATATTAAAGAACAGGGTTACTGTACGATGTGTTATGAAAGCGTTATGGGAAAGGGCAGACTGCGAATTTTACCCGACGACGAAAAACAAAAAGCTCTTGGTTTGATTATGGAGCATTATCACCTCGGTGAAAATGCGTATTTCAGCTCCGATGCAATTCCTCGCACCCTTGTTTATTGCCTTAAAGTGGATTCGCTCACGGCAAAAAGAAAAAAGCCTAAATTGGCATAACTGTGTTAATCAGCCGTAAGGCTTGATTATATATAAATTTATTTTAAGGAGATTGCTGTTTGAAGAAAAACAACATCTCGGAGATTGAATTGTAACCGGTAGGTTTGTAATCTCAATCTCTAACAAGCCTCCCGGAATTTCGGTCATTTAATTATCAGGAGGAAAAATAATGAAGAACAATGACTGGTATTATTCGATTAGAAAGAAAAGAAGAGCATAGACAGGTTGAAAACCTTGTAAGAGAAGCATTTTGGAACGTATACCGTCCCGGTTGTCTTGAGCATTATGTTTTGAATCAGCTTAGAAATGACGAAGCGTTTGTAAAAGAGCTTGATTTTGTAATGGAAAAGGACGGTGAGCTTATAGACGGATATATTGACGCGGTGACAGGCGAGTATTCTACTCCGCAAGGCTATTTTGTAGATGAAGCCGAGGCAGAGGAGTTTGATAAACAATTTCCTTATAAGGAAAAACTGAGACTCCCAGGTCAAATTTTCTGATTGAATAACGAGCGTTAGCTCAAAACGGCGGCTCCCCGAGGTCTTTACGGCTTCGGGGAGCTTGAATATTATCACTTCGTTTCTTGCTAAATTATATATTTTATATAATACATATTGATTTTTGCCCTATGAATGTGGTATCATTAGAGTGAATAATGGTGCTTTGTGTCTGCAAACACCAAAAACAAGGGGTAAATTATGTTTAATACGGATTATGATGTAATAATTATCGGCGCAGGACCGGGCGGTATCTTCTCCGCTTATGAGCTTTTGCAGAAAAAGTGCGATTTGAAAATCGGCGTATTTGAAGCAGGAAATTCTCTTGCAAAAAGAAAATGTCCGATTGACGGAGACAAAATAAAGAGCTGTATTCATTGCAAGACCTGTGCTATAATGAGCGGCTTCGGCGGTGCAGGCGCATTTTCAGACGGTAAGTATAATATTACCAACGACTTCGGCGGAACGCTTTTTGAATATATCGGAAAGAAAAAAGCTATAGATTTGATGAAATATGTCGACAGCATCAATGTATCTCACGGAGGTGAGGACTGCAAGCTGTACTCAACGGCAGGCTCCGGCTTTAAGAAGATTTGTATGCAAAATCAGCTTAATCTTCTTGACGCTTCCGTAAGACATTTAGGAACCGATATAAACCATGTCGTGCTTGAAAATCTTTATAACGAATTAAAGGATAAAGCGGATTGGCATTTCAATACTCATATTGATGAGATTCAAAAGCTTGATGACGGTTATAAGGTGGTTTGCAAAAAGGGCGAATTCACCTGTAAGGATTGTATCGTTTCAGTCGGCAGAAGCGGAAGCAAGTGGATGGAAAGCGTTTGCGAAAGCCTCGATATTAAGACTCTTTCAAACAGAGTTGACATCGGCGTTCGTGTTGAACTTCCTGCCGTTATTTTCTCCCACCTTACCGATGAGCTTTATGAAAGCAAGATTGTATACAGAACGAAGAATTACGAGGATCACGTGCGCACATTCTGTATGAATCCGAAGGGCAGCGTAGTAAATGAGAATACAAACGGAATTGTAACAGTAAACGGTCATAGCTTTGAGGATCCTGAAAAGCAGACTGAAAATACAAACTTTGCGCTTCTTGTTGCGAAGCATTTTTCAGAACCGTTTAAGGATAGCAACGGCTACGGCGAAAGTATCGCAAGGCTTTCTAATATGCTTGGCGGCGGCGTTATTGTTCAGCGCTTCGGTGATTTGGTAAGCGGTCGCCGCAGTACACCGAAGAGAATTGAAGAGGGCTTGGTTGTTCCCACCTTGGCGGCAACTCCCGGCGATTTGTCACTCGTATTGCCTAAGCGTATTTTAGACGGCATTATCGAAATGATTTATGCGCTCGATAAAATCGCACCGGGTACTGCAAATCCCGATACGCTTTTGTACGGCGTTGAGGTTAAGTTCTACAATATGCAGGTTGAGCTTGATGAAAATCTTGAAACCGTGCATAAGGGTCTTTATGTTATCGGCGACGGTTCGGGTGTTACTCATTCGCTGTCTCACGCAAGCGCAAGCGGCGTATACGTTGCGCATAAGATTATAGAAAAGTATTCAAATTAATTTTTAACAGAGGTAATATTTTATGAAACTGAAAAAAGGAATTGTACTCGGTAACATTGACGGACAGGATTTTGCTATTGCAACCGGCAAGCTTTCTCAAACCGTAAGCGGCATTATCAACAATAACGAAACAGCAAATTATATATTCAAGCTGCTTCAAAAGGAGCAGACTGTTGACAGTATTGTGTCCGCTATGACCGAAAGATATGACGCAAGTGAGGAAGAAATCAGAGCAGATGTGAACGAAATTATTGCAAAGCTCGACGAATACGGAATTTTGGAGAAATAATAATGGACAACAAAAAGAAAGAGGTTGAATATCTTGTTCATCTTCTCTCTTGTGCGCTAAACGGCAAAGAGGTACGGCATCAGGAGGGAATTGACTATTCAACCCTGCTGTCGCTTGCCCGTAAGCATCAGGTATACAATATTATTTTTCCGCTAATAAAAGACGATTTAAGTGTTCCCGATGAATATAAGCAGAAATTCAGGGATTATAATTTGAGCGAAATATCCCGTATGCTCGTTATTAATAACGAGCGTAGCGAAGTTTATGACGCGTTTGATGAACACGGTATAAAATATATGCCTCTTAAAGGCTTGATAATAAAGGATTATTATCCTATGGAGTCGATGCGCCAAATGAGCGACAATGATATTTTGTTCGATATAAAATATCGTGATGGCGTTGCCGAATTAATGAAGTCAATGGGCTATAAATGTATTGCAACCGGCGAGAACAGCGACGATTATCATAAGCCCCCTTACTGTACATTTGAATTTCATCGCAGCTTGTTTTTTGATGAACACGATTTTTGCCCGAAATTTGATAATCTTTGGGAAAACGCAGTAAAGGACGACGAAAGACCGTGTATGTATCATATGGGCTTGGAGGATATTTATATCTATTCCGTGTGTCATATGTATAAGCACTTTACAACTGCGGGCTGCGGAATACGCTTTTTAGCAGATAACTATCTGTTCCTAAAAAAAGAGCAGGACAAGCTCGACTGGAAGCGTATTGACAGCTTTATGAGTGAATATAATATTTCCGAATATGAGCACAAATGCAGAAAGCTCGCATTTGATATGTTTGATGAAAACGAGCTTGATGACGGGGAGCTTGAGCTTCTTGAAACGTTTATGAATTTCGGAATTTTCGGAAACGGCAGTATCAGAATTGCAAACAGAATAAAGAAAATGTCGGAAAATTCAAATCTCGAACAGGCGAAAAAGGATTATCTCTTGTATCGTCTTTTCCCGCCTAAAGCAAAAATGGTAGCCGATAACCGTATACTCGAAAAAAAGCCGTATCTTCTGCCTTTATACTATATTTTGCGGCTGTTTAAGGCGATGTTCAACGGCAAAAAAACACTTGATGAAATTTCAAATATTAAGGATGTAGAATCTGAATAAACGGAGGACGGATTTTTGTCTGTAAATAAGAACAATATTCGTAATTTTTCAATAATTGCCCATATCGACCACGGCAAATCTACCCTTGCCGACAGGCTTTTGGAGCTTACAAGCTCCGTTGCACAACGTGATATGCAAGAGCAGATTTTGGACGATATGGATTTGGAACGTGAGCGTGGAATTACTATTAAGGCTCACGCCGTAAAGCTGAATTATAAGGCGAAAAACGGCGAGGAATATGTTTTTAATCTCATTGACACTCCCGGTCACGTAGACTTTAACTATGAGGTTTCCCGTTCACTTGCCGCTTGCGAGGGCGCTTTGCTTATTGTTGACGCTTCTCAGGGCGTAGAAGCTCAAACGCTTGCAAATACTTATCTTGCGCTTGACCACGATCTCGATATTTTGCCGGTGATTAACAAGATTGACCTGCCTGCCGCTGACCCTGACAGAGTAGCCGCAGAGGTTGAGGATATTATCGGTATACCCTGTATGGACGCTCCTCGAATTTCCGCTAAAACAGGTGAGAATGTCGAGGCTGTTTTGGAATATATCGTAAACGAGATTAAGCCGCCTGTTGCCGATGATAATAAGCCGCTTAAGGCGCTTATTTTCGACAGTATTTACGACTCGTATCGCGGCGTTATCGTTTATGTTCGCATTATGCAGGGTAGGATTAAAGCCGGCGACACAATGCGTATTATGTCAACAGGCGCAGAATTTAATGTTGTTGAAGTAGGTTATATGCGTGCAACCTCTATGGAAAAAGCGCAGGAGCTTACAGCCGGTGAGGTTGGATATATCACCGCTTCGATAAAAACTGTCGGAGATGCTCACGTAGGAGATACCGTTACAACCGCCGAAAATCCTGCAACCGAGGCATTGCCCGGCTATCGCAAGGTAAATCCTATGGTTTATTGCGGTCTTTATCCTGCCGACGGCTCGGATTATGAGGTGCTTCGTGACGCACTTGAAAAGCTCCAGCTAAATGACGCTTCATTGTCGTATGAGCCCGAAACATCTTCGGCGCTCGGCTTTGGATTTAGATGCGGGTTCTTGGGTCTTCTACACTTGGAGATTATTCAGGAAAGACTTGATAGGGAATATAATCTTGACCTTATTGCAACTGTTCCGTCCGTTGTTTATAAAATTCATTTGACAGACGGTACTATGGTTGAAATTGATAACCCGACAAACTATCCTGACCCTGCAAATATTGATTATTGCGAGGAACCGTTTGCAGACGCTCATATATATGTTCCCAGCGAATTTGTCGGTACTGTTATGGATATGTGTCAGGATAAGCGAGGAATATTTAAGAATATGGACTACATCACTCCGGAGAGAGTCGATATTCATTATGAGCTTCCGCTGAATGAAATTATTTACGATTTCTTTGATGCACTCAAATCGAGAACGAGGGGCTACGCTTCCTTTGATTATGAAATGAAGGATTATCGCAAGAGTGATTTGGTAAAGGTTGATGTTCTTCTAAACGGCGATATTATCGACGCACTTTCGTTCATTATTCATAAGGAAAAGGCGTATCAGCGTGCAAGACGAATTGCCGAGCAGCTCAAAAAATATATCCCCCGACACCTCTTTGAAATTCCCATACAGGTTGCAATCGGCGGAAAGGTTATTGCTCGTGAAACCGTTAAGGCACTTCGTAAGGACGTTCTTGCAAAATGCTACGGCGGTGACGTTACGAGAAAGAAAAAGCTTCTTGAAAAGCAAAAGGAGGGCAAAAAGCGTATGCGTCGCTTCGGCTCTGTCGAGGTTCCGCAGGAGGCGTTTCTTGCCGTGCTTCGCCTGTCCTCTGACGATGAAAATTAGTATAATATCAAAAAGACTTGTCTTTGATTCGACAAGTCTTTCAGACTGTCGATAAAGTGGACTGAACCACACATATTATAAAAACATAACCGATTTCTGCCTCCTTTGTGTAAAAGGAGGTGGCAGCACTTATGTGCTGACGGAAGGATTGGAAAAATGGCTTGGACATCGAATCCAAGCCATTTTTGTGTTTTTCGTTTTTTGTTCGGTCGAGGTACCGATGTACATCTTCCCTCGCAAGAAAACGAAATTCAGCCCATTTCTCAACAGCCTACCAGCGTGTCGAAATTTATTATTTGTCTTTTTCGACACGCTGAAACGACTTGTCTTTAATTCGACAAGTCGTTTTTGCTTAATATTCAACTTTCAAATTTTCTTCTGCTTCGGCAACCTTGAGCATAATCGCACATTCAATCCTCTTTCTGTGAAGTTCACAACCGAATTCGTATACGCCGTTGACGCTTCCTGTTGTGTGGTATGCGTTTGCCGCACAGCCGCCCGAGCAATACATTTTTGCAAAGCAGTCCTTACATTCTCTGTGCGAATATATGTTACATTTTTTGAACTGCTCCAAAACACTCGGATTAGTTACACCGTCGTATATGTTGCCTAATTTGAAATTGTCGTCGCCGACAAACTGATGACAGGGGAACAGGTCTCCGCTCGGCGTTACTGCCATATATTCCGTTCCTACTCCGCAACCGCTTATTCTCTTGACAACGCAAGGACCGTGGTCAAGGTCAATCATATAGTGATAGAATGTAAAGCCGTTGCCCTTTCTGTATCTTTTGAGCATTTCGTCTGCGAGAATTTGGTACTGCTCTTTGAGTATCGGCAAATCGCTTTCCTTTAACGCCCACTCTTCGTCGGGCGGGCAAACAACCGGCTCAACCGATAATTCCCTAAATCCGAGGTCTGCCATGTGGATTAAATCCTTTGAAAAATCGGTGTTGAAATGAGTGTAGGTGCCTCGCATATAGTAGTCCTTTTGACCTCTGCTGTCGGCAAATTTTTTGAATTTGTCCACTATAAGGTCATAGCTGCCCTTGCCGTTGGGCGTTTTGCGTAATTTATCGTGAACGCTCTTTCTTCCGTCAAGCGAAAGAACAACGTTACTCATTTCCCTGTTGCAAAAATCAATAACCTCGTCGTCAACCAAAACGCCGTTTGTAGTAAGTGTAAAGCGAAAATTCTTGTCAAACTGCTTTTCCTTTTCTCTTCCGTATCTGACAAGCTCCTTGCAAACCTCCCAGTTGAGAAGCGGCTCGCCGCCGAAAAAGTCAACCTCAAGATTTTTCCTCGTACCGCTTTGCTCAATCAAGAAATCAAGCGCTCTTTTTCCGACCTCAAGGCTCATCAGTCCCTTGTCCGCACCGCCGTATTCACCTTTGCCTGCAAAGCAATATTCGCAGTTGAGATTGCATCCGTGCGCAACGTGCAGGCATATTGCCTTTATTACGCCCTGCCTTTTTTTGAATTCGTCGGCAGTCGGCTCAAAAATATCCTCGGTGAATAGCTTGCCCTGCTTTTTGAGCGCTTCAATATCCTCGAAGCACTCCTCAATATCCTCGTCGCTGACATCTTCACAATCCGAGTATTTTTCAAGTATGTATTTTTTTATGCTTTCTTTGTCTTCGTTTTCATATCGTGTAATAATATCGTATGCAACCTCGTCAACGCTGTGAACACAACCGCTGTTTTGGTCAATAATGATATTATAACCGTTCATCTTGTATGCGTGTATCATCTTTATTCCTTATCCGTCATACAGAAAAACGGCAGCATCACAACGCCGCCGTAGTCTGTAATCAGCTTTGCCTATTTTACTTCTTGAGCTGCTCGCACTTTTGGTTAGCTACCGAGCAAGATGTCTTTGATGCAGACTGGCATGAAGTCTGGCACTCGCCGCAGCCGCCTTTTTTAGCAGACTCGCAAAGATTTCTTGAGCTTAAAGTATTGATTCTCTTCATATCAAACACCTCGTTAAAATTTATTTCTATGCTATTATAAATTATAATGCTTTTTTTGTCAATATTTTATTGGGAACTTCGCCGCTGTCCGATAATATGTTTACACCCTTTTCACTTGCAAGGGCGATATATTCGACAGCCTTTTGCGAAATCACCTCATTCGGTGCAATTATCGGTATTCCCGGTGGGTATGCAAAAACAAATTCGTTGCTAATTTTACCGATGCTGTCGCTTAAATTACACGCTTCATATTCACTTGATATGCAAATTTTTTTAATTTCGCTTGAAACAGGCGGCTTTTTTATTATTTCGCAATAGGTTGAAAGCAATTCCTCGTCGATTTTTTCAATAGCCGACTTCAAGGCGTTTAAGCCCTCTTGAGTGTCGCCGATTGTCGCCATAAACAGAACGTATCTCTCGCTTGCATATTCGGGCTCAATATTGTATTCGTTTCTGAATTTATCCGCAAGCTCAATACCGCTTATGTCTGTGTTTGCACAGGACAGAACAATTTTTGAAATATCGTCGGTGTACTGTATTCTCAAATTGTTCGTTTCGGCAAGCCTTAAATCGCAAAGCCTTTCATAAAAAATGCCGAAATCAAGCGGATTGCTTTCTATGTAGTTACAGCATAAATCAATACTGTTCATAAGTACATAGCTCGGTGACGTAGTTTGAAAAATATCCATATACCGCTTAACGCCTTTTATGTATTTTTCGTTGTATACGTTTACTACCGCCGTTTGCGTAAGGCTCGGCAATGTCTTGTGAAGCGAGGATATGACTATGTCGCTTTTCGGGTATTCGGGAAAATAGCCGAGTCCGAGATGAGCGCCGTGTGCGGCGTCCGTGATAATCGGTATATCGCATTTTATCCTGCTTATAAAGCCCTCGTATGTGGGGCAGGTGATAATTATTGCCTTTGCGTTTTTAACATTTCTTAACGCTTCGTCAACCGTTTTTTGAGCAACGCTCGTGTAGTAGCCGTTTGTATAATCAAATTCAGGCTCAATGTATTTTACGTTTAGTTCGAGAAGCATACAGGCGTTGAATACGCTTTTGTGACAGTTTCTTGCAACAATAACCGTGTCGCCTCTGTCGCAAACTGCGTGTATTCCTGCCAGTATTCCGGCAGTAGAGCCGTTTACGCTGATGAATGAACGAGTGCTTTTGTATATTTTTTTAAGACGGTTTTCCGTATCTGCAATAACGCCGTTCGGTGCGTGCAGATTGTCAAAGCCGTCAATTTCGGTTATGTCTATATCGCTTCCCGTAATGCCGAATTTTTCGTTTCTTTTATGCCCCGGCATATGAAACGGATATTTGTCAAGCGTTGATAGTTTATCGTGTAGTCTCAATTTTTTCTCTCCTTAAATTAACAGCAGAAAGCATTATGTAGCCTGCGAATATCGGAAGCGCTTCAATAAGCCCCGTTTCCTTAAATATTAACAGACATATTAAATCGACTGTTAATATTACTCCCGACGCTACGGTAAATATTTTGAATATTGCACCCTTTTTGAAGCATATCAAAAACAGCAAAAATACCGTAATTCCCGTAACTGCCGAGAACATCAGCGAGCCTGTACAATGAAGATAATACTGTACCTTTTTATCGAAATCAAAGTCGTTTGTCAAGGTCAGCGCCATACCGATTCCCGAAACAACCAAAAGCGGTATATATGCTTTTGTCTTTGTGTATTTTTTGTAGGCAAGCGTTAATGCGAGTGTAAGTGAAAAATATGTCATCATTCCCCATATTGCAAAGTATACAGGATGCTCAAGTCCGATTTTTGACAATGCGCCGACATTTTTGTAGGGCGGAGCAAAATGCATATACCAAATTGTGTACGCCGTGCTGACAAGGCAAAGCAATGCCGAAATTACCTGTGTTTTTCTTTTCATTTCATCACCGCCTCTATTTTACCACATTTTGTCGCAAAATAAAAGATTTATTATTTGCAATAAGAGGCAGTATAATGTATAATATTAATGTATTAAAATTAAGGAGTAGAATAATGAAGCTTGTATCGTGGAATGTAAACGGACTAAGAGCCTGTATGACAAAGGGCTTTGAACAGTTTTTTGAGGATATTGACGCAGATGTATTCTGCTTGCAGGAAACAAAATTGCAGGCAGGTCAGATTGATTTTTCGCCAAAGGGCTATTATTGCTATTGGAACTATGCCGAGAAAAAGGGATACAGCGGTACTGCCGTTTTTTCAAAGGCTGAACCGCTGAATGTTTTTTACGGCTTGGGTATTGAACAGCACGACAAAGAGGGAAGAGTGATAACTCTCGAATACGATAAATTTTATCTCGTAACCGTCTATACTCCTAACTCAAAGCGTGAGCTTCTACGCCTTGATTACCGTATGGAATGGGAGGATGCGTTTAGGGAATATATTATTTCGCTTAATGCAAAAAAGCCTGTTGTTTTCTGCGGTGATTTGAATGTTGCGCATAAGGAAATTGATTTGAAAAATCCGAAAACGAATCACACAAACGCAGGCTTTACGGATGAAGAACGCGAAAAAATGAGCGTTATGCTCGCATCGGGCTTTACCGACACATTTAGATATTTTTATCCCGACACCGAAGGCATTTATTCCTGGTGGTCGTATATGTTCAAGGCAAGAGAAAAGAACGCCGGCTGGAGAATAGATTACTTCATTACCTCTAATTCTCTTGATGAAAAGCTCCTTGATGCAAAAATCCATACCGATATTATGGGAAGCGACCATTGTCCCGTTGAGCTTGATATTGATTTATGATAAAGGTAATACTGTGGGATTTAGACCAAACCCTGCTCGATTTCAAAAGGAGTGAATTTTGCGCACTCAAAAAAGCGTTTGAGCATTTCGGCTTGGGCGAGCTTGATTTTGAACTTCATAAGTCGTATTCAAAAATTAATGAAGAATGTTGGCGTATGCTGGAACGCTGTGAGCTTACGAAACCGCAGGTTATGGAACAACGCTTCAAAAGATTTTTTGCAAAGGAAAACATAAAGTGCCCTGTGTCGCATTCGGAATTTTCCGCTTATTACGAAAGCCGCTTGCCCGACACCGTTGCTTTTGTCGATAACGCAGTCGAGGCGCTGAAGTGTCTAAAGGGCAGGGTAAAGCAATATGTTGTCACTAACGGAGCATCGGCAGTTCAGCATAAAAGACTTGAAAAATCAGGGCTTGATTTACTGCTTGACGGAGTGTTCGTTTCAGACGAAATAGGCTATGAAAAGCCGTCTGCTCGCTTCTTTGAGCCTGTGCTCAACGAAGCGTTGAAATTTGCCGAAAAGGACGAGATACTTATTGTCGGCGACTCGCTGACTTCCGATATTAAGGGCGGCAATAATGTCGGCATAAAAACCTGCTTGTTCAGTCCTAACGGCTGTGATGCTGACGTTGGATATAAAATTGATTACCGAATATGCGATATTATTGAGGTTGTTGATAATTATGAATTGTGGTGATTACTATGAAGACTAATCAAAAATCATTAGGAAAAATGTCGAAAAGGACTTGGATTTCTATGGTGCTTTTCGGTCTTATCGGACAGATTGCGTGGGTTGTAGAGAATATGTATTTCTCACGCTTTATGCAAAATGAGATAACAAGAGCGCCTTATGCAACTACGCTTCTTGTTGCGTTTTCAGCCGCCTTTGCAACTCTTGCAACGCTTATCGGCGGCGCACTGTGCGACAGAACAGGTAAAAGAAAGGTCTTTATCTGTTGGGGATATATTGTATGGGGCTTTACTATTGCCGCATTTTCTCTTGTTCCTATGAAGCCGTCGGCAGATAAGGTTTTGCCTATGGTTATTTTAGTTGTCGCAATGGACTGCATTATGTCCGTAATCGGCTCAATCAGTAATGATGCTGCTTATAACACTTGGGTAACCGACGTGTCGAATACCGCAAACCGTGCAAGAGTTGATACAGTTCTTGCAATTATGCCGCTTCTTGCAATGGCAGTCGTTTTTGGCGGCTTTGACAGTCTGACAAATGCAAACGCAACCGTAAATGATTGGCAAAAATTCTTTGTCATTATGGGCGTTATGCCGACTTTAGGCGGTATTATCGGTCTTTTCGTAATGAAGGATGCAAAGGGTGTTTATGCAAATAAGGACAATACCTTTGTAAACGATTTCATTTATTCCTTAAAGCCGAAAACCATTAAGGAAAATAAGATGCTTTATGTCTGCCTTTCCGGCTTTACAGTTGCTTCAGTCAGCTATCAGGTGTATATCAACTATCTTTTCAATATCGTAGAAACCACCTTGAAAATAAAGGATTATATTATCCCTGTCGGAATTATTATGGTGCTTGCCGCAGGTATTTCCGTTGTTGTTTCCGTTGCTATGGACAAACACGGAAAACGCAATTTCTACTATCCGACCGTTATTATCGGCTCGCTCGGCTGTGTCGTTATTTACTGTTCAAAATTCTTTATCGGTAAAAACGAAAAGGCACTTTTGGCACTTCTTATTATCGGCGGAGTGCTTGCTATGGGCGTGAATCTTGTTATGTCAGGCTTGTTTACCGCTTCCTACCGTGATTACATTCCTCACGGAAAAGAGGGCTTGTTCCAGGGTTGCAGAATTGTTATGTACGTTTTGATACCTATGATATTCGGTCCGCTTTTTGCACAGGGTGTAATTAACGCTATGAATAAGGGAGTTGCCGATAGCGATATAGTATATCCTATGGAGCTTTTTTTGGTAAGCGCAGTCGTTTTGCTTTTCTGCCTTATTCCGTCAAAAATCGTACGCAATGCGCAGGACGAAAAGCATAGGGAATTAATGTCTGAGCTGGAGGAAAACATATAAATGCTTGATTTTAATTCGCCAAAGGGATATTTTATCCATCTGACTAAATGCGCCTTAAAGGGGCTTACTCCTTGCGAAAAGCCGGAGGGTGTAGCCTTTGAGGAAATATTTGAAATCGCACGAAAGCAAAAGGTAAGCAATCTTTTGTGGGACGTCATAATGGAGCTTGAAAACAAGCCGTCATCACAGCTTCTCGGAAAATGGCAGACGGACTATGCCGTTTTTCTTAATCAAACTGCGTTGCAGGAAATTGAGCTTGAGAACCTTATCGGTATATTCACGTCCTTGGGCTACGAGGTTTTGCCGCTTAAGGGAAGCCTTATCAGGAAATATTATCCTCAACCCGATATGCGAACTATGGGTGATATTGATTTTCTTGTTAAGACCGATATGTCAAATCAATCAAGGCTTAAAGTGCGAGAGATTATGCACGAAAACGGCTACACCGACGACGTGCTTGACGACGGTCAGGTTGACGCCTTTCGCAAAGGAAATCAGCTTTATGCCGAAATTCATTATGAATTTATGTATAAAACTCATTCACACTATGAGGATTTTATTATTGACTGGAGCAAAATGCCGGTGTGGGACGATAACCCTCTTGTTCATACAATGACCGCAGAGGATTTGTACTATTTCAATATCGGTCATTTTCTCAAGAATATTTATAACCGCGGAATAGGCTTTCGCTCGGTTATGGATTGCTATGTCCTTTGGAACGCTCTTAACGAAGAAGAAAAGAAAAGTGTTTCCTCAAGGCTCGAAAATATCGGTGTTTTAGACTTTAACAACGCCCTTATTTCGCTTGGAAAAATATGGTTTGACGATGAAGAAAACGACGGCAGTCTCGACGCCTTTGAAAATTATCTGCTTGATACCCACGTTTACGGAATAGTAAAGAACGCTTCAATTATGAACTTTGCAAAGCGTAATGCTAACGGCACAAAAAAGGATAGGCTGAAATTTTATCTGTCTCGCTTTTTTCCGAGTGCTATCGAGCTTTATAATCGCTTCAAAATTAAGCATAGGATATTTGTTTTGCTTCCTTTTTTGTGGGCGGCAAGGCTTGTTATGCTCCCGTTTTCATCAAAGGAAAAACGAGATAAAATCAAAACGGAAATCAATAATGTTGACTCAGTAAGTCAGCAGGAAATTGATAATCTTAAAAAAGTTTTTGACGAGGTAGGCTTGGAGCTGTAATGGAAAATCAGTTTATACGAACTCAAATGCTTGTAGGAAAGCAGGGAATTGAAAAGCTGAAGAATTCAACGGTTGCCGTTTTCGGCATAGGAGGCGTCGGCGGTTATACCGTTGAAGCGCTTGCAAGAAGCGGTGTGGGTACTATTGTCATTATAGATAACGATACCGTCAGCCTTTCAAATATTAATCGACAGATTATCGCAACTCACGATACCTTGGGTATGCTGAAAACAGATGCCGCCGAACAGCGAATAAAATCTATTAACCCCGATTGTATCGTCATTAAGCATAATTGCTTTTTCCTGCCCGAAAACGCCGATAGCTTCGATTTTTCAAAATATGATTATGTTGTTGACGCAATAGATACCGTCAGCGGAAAAATTGAGCTTGTAATGAAAGCGATATCGGCAGGAGCTCCGATTATTTCTTCAATGGGCGCAGGCAATAAGCTTGACCCGACTCAATTTGAGGTTGCCGATATAAGCAAAACCTCTGTCTGTCCGCTTGCAAGAGTTATGAGAAGGGAGCTGAAAAAACGAGGCGTAAATCACCTTAAGGTTGTTTATTCAAAGGAGCAGGCTGTTACGCCGTTTGAAGCTGACGAAATCAAAGACGAAAAGGATTTCGCAAGACGAAGAGCCTTGCCGGGCTCTGTGGCATTTGTACCGTCGGTAGCAGGGCTGATAATAGCAGGAGAAGTTATTAAAGATTTAACAAAATAATGTGTTGCATTTCATAATTAATGTGCTAAAATGTATACGAACTGATATATACGGATATATGTCAGTTCAAATTTGCGGCTTAAAAGGAAATGATAAAATGAGAAAAACAAAGATTATTTGCACCGTCGGACCTGCAACGGACGACGAAAATATTATGCGTTCAATGATGCAAAAGGGTATGAACGTCGCTCGCTTTAATTTCAGCCACGGCGATTATGAAACCCACGAAATGCGTTTTAACGAGGTCGTTAAAATCAGAGAAGAGCTCGGACTTCCCGTTGCAACATTGCTTGATACAAAGGGTCCCGAAATCCGACTCGGCTGCTTTGAAAACGGGGCAGTAGAGATTATATCCGGCGACGAGCTTGTTTTGACAACCGAGGAGTGTATTGGTACTGCTCAAAAAAGCTATGTAAATTATGAGGGACTGCCTAAGGACGTTCACCCCGGAACAACGATACTTATTAACGACGGCATTATTTCGCTTCGTGTAAAAAAGGTTGTTGATAAAGAGATTTACTGTACAGTTATCGACGGCGGCGTTATTTCCGACCATAAGGGCGTTAACGTTCCCGATGTAAATTTGAATATGCCCTATCTTTCAAAAAAGGATATGGACGACCTTAATTTCGGCAAAAAAAAGGACTTTGATTTCGTTGCCGCTTCGTTTTGCAGAAGCGCAACCGATATAACAATTATGCGAAATTACCTTGACGCTATCGGCTGGAAGACTGTAAAAATTATTGCAAAGATTGAAAATCGTCAGGGACTTGACAATATCGATGAAATAATCGATGTTTCCGACGGAATAATGGTTGCAAGAGGCGACTTGGGAGTTGAGGTGCCGTTTGAGCAAATTCCGTCTATCCAAAAAATGATTATTCAAAAGGTGTATAAGGCAGGCAAGATTGTTGTTACGGCAACCCAAATGCTTGAGTCTATGATAGAAAATCCACGCCCGACAAGAGCCGAAATAACGGACGTTGCAAACGCAATTTATGACGGCACCTCGGCTATTATGCTTTCGGGTGAATCCGCAGTCGGAAAGCACCCTGTTGAAGCAGTCGAGATTATGGACAAAATTGCCTATAATACCGAAAACGATATTGATTATAAGGTTCGCTTCAACCATTTTTACGAGCGTAGCGAGAATGAAGATGTAACCTCCGCTATTTCTCACGCAACCGTTACTACTGCTCACGATTTGAACGCCGTTGCTATCGTTACCGTAACAAAAAGCGGAACGACCGCAAGGATGATTTCAAAGTTCAGACCGCATACGCTGATTGTCGGCGCAACAACCGACGAAAGAGTTTACCGTCAGCTTGTGCTTTCTTGGGGCGTAATGCCTGTAATGTGCGAAATAAAGAACAATACCGACGAGCTTTTCAACCACGCCGTAGAGGTTTCAAAAAATGCCGGCGTGCTCAAGCAAGGCGATTTGGCAGTAATTACCGCAGGTATTCCTCTCGGTATTTCAGGTACAACTAATATGCTTAAGGTACACGAGGTGTAATTTTCTAAAAAATCTTTGACATATTACTGAAATGTTAGTATTATATAAGTGAACGATTTTTAATAATTGAAGGGGTAGCTTTATGGAAAGATTAAAGTATTTTGTAAACAACGAATTTAAGGACTCAAAGGCTGAAGTGTGGTACGACCTTCATAACCCGTCAACAGGCGAGGTTACAGGTCAGGCTCCCTGCTGTACAAATGACGAGGTTCTTGAGGCAATTGAAACCGCAAAGGCTGCATATCCTGCTTGGAGAAGCACTCCTGCAAGAAAAAGAGCCGCTGTGCTTTATAAGGTTCGTGAGCTTCTTAATGAGCATCTTGACGAGCTTACAATGCTTGTTTGTGAAGAAAACGGCAAGACCTGGGGTGAAGCCGCTGGCGACGTCGGCAAGGCTATTGAGGGCACAGAGCTTGCAACTCAGGCTCCGTCGCTTATGATGGGCGAGAGCCTTATGGACGCTTCAACAGGCTTTGATACAGTAAAATACCGTGAGCCTATGGGCGTTTTCGCAGGTATCGTACCTGTTAACTTCCCGGCTATGATTCCTTTTGGTTGGATGGTACCTGTTTGTGTTGCGTGCGGTAATACTATCGTGCTTAAAGCTGCTTCACTCACTCCGAGAACAGCTATGCGTATCGCCGAGCTTTATGTTGAGGCAGGTATTCCAAAGGGCGTTGTTAATATCGTAACCTGCTCAAGAAATGAAATTAACACTATTCTCGACCACCCTGATGTAAAGGGTATTACCTTCGTCGGCTCAACTCCTGTCGGCTTGAAGATTTATCAAAGAGCTGCCGCTTCGGGCAAGAGATGTCAGGCGCTTTGCCAGGCTAAAAACCATGCTCTCGTTCTTGAAGACTGCGCACTTGAAAGAACAGTTGCCGGCGTTATCAACTCTGCATTCGGCTGCGGCGGTCAAAGATGTATGGCCCTTTCCTGCTGCGTTGTACAGGAAAGCATTGCAGATAAATTTGTTGCCGAGCTTAAAAAGCAGGTTGCTTCGGTAAACTGCGGTCCTGCTTGGGATAAGGGCACAAGACTCGGTCCTATTACATACGAAAAGCACTATAAGGAAGTTCTTGCAGATATCGAAAAGGGTATCAATGAGGGTGCAACTCTTGTTGTTGACGGCAGAAATCCTCAATTACCTGAGGGCTATGAAAACGGCTACTTCATCGCTCCGACAATATTTGATAATGTAACAGAGGATATGACAATCGGTCGTGACGAGGTGTTCGGTCCTGTTCTTTGCATTAAGAGAGTTAAGGACTTTAACGAGGGCTTGGAGCTTATGAACAATAACCCGTATGCAAACGGCTCCGTTATTTATACCCAAAGCGGCTACTATGCTCGTCAGTTTGCAAGATACACAGACGGCGGTCAGGTTGGTATCAATGTAGGTATTCCTGTACCGGTTGGCTTCATTCCGTTCAGCGGTCATAAGCAGTCATTCTTCGGCGACCTTCATTGCCTCGGAAAGGATGCTTACCGCTTCTTCACCGAAAGCAAGTCTGTAACACAGCATTGGTTTGACGAGGAAGAAATGAAAGCAAAAGAGGTTGACACCTGGGACGGCTTGCTGTAAAATAGTATGGCTCTTTGTCAAGAGTTGGGGTTGACCAAAAACAATAAAGATGCTGATGCAGT
>CAMCPL010000005.1 GCA_945876745.1 uncultured Clostridia bacterium | reverse complement strand
CAATACTTTTTTATTTTAGATTTCTTGGTGTCACATCATTGACAAATGAACAAATTGTTATTTTTCAATAAACAAAGGCTATGAAAAAAATCACAGCCTTTTGGGAATTATAATGATTTGAAGATTTCAACGCCCTTTTTGTTCAACCAGCACATTTCGATGAGGTTGAGAAGAATAAATATCAAAGCGAATATTGCCATATAAACGGCGCTGTTCAGCACAGTGAGCGCAAGCGAGCTTATTGCAAGCATTGCAATGCTGATTACCATTCCGATAAGCATATTGAAAAGCACGCTCATTCCCTGCTTTACCGGAACGACCTCATTTGTCCATTCAAAATCGCAATGCTTCAAATTCAATATAAGACCAAGTCTCGCGTCAAACCAAATGTACATCCAAACAAGACAGCAGGAAAGCACGATATTCAAGATATCAAGACCGAACGCAACACACATAATTGCGGTACTGATAACAGCCGGTATCGAATTCAAAAGAACGTGTACATTAACCTTTGCCTCAAGTACGGATTTTTCGCTGACAGGAAGTGACTGAAGCACCCAAAGATTTTTACCTTCAAGCGAAATTGACGGAGAAGATATACCGTTTAGCGTACATATCATACAAATTGCGCTTGCCGGTGCAAGAATCATCATATTTGAAAAATACTGTGATTCTGCCGAAATTTCGGTCATCATACCGCCCAGGAAATCCTGCTTTATAAACGCCAATATTGCGACAACCGGCATAATAATCAGTCCGAGACCGCAGTTCATCATATATGTAGTGCTTGTTGAAAAACGCTTCAATTCTTTTTTTAGAAGGGCTGATTTAAGAGACGAAGTCTTTATTTTAGCTTGCTTCGCACTTTTTGATTTAACCGATCCGGATTTAGAAGCAATGCTCATAAAGCTCCTGCACAAAACTGCAACAACAATTACAAAAACAGCTGCGGTTAAAGCAAATGAGATGAAAAACGAGCCGACATTTCCGCACGCACCGTTTGCCAAATTATAAAGGAAAAACGTCGATGCTTTGATTTTTTTACCGTAATAATCGGGGTTTGCGGCAATCGTTTGAATTAAGGCGTTCGCCTTGAAATATGCGAAATAGTAAAGTGCCAAAAACGCAACGGAGCAGAACACGGACACAAAGGTTTTGTTCTTTATTTTCGTAGAAAGAATTGCAACAACATAGCCTACAACAATGCTCAAAACGAGAATGAAGAAGCTCATTAAGACAATGCTCAAAAGCGGAAGTAAGACCGTTAAAAGCGTTGCTCCTACTCTGAACCAGTACACACCGACAGCAGGTATTGCAACGGGTAGGCAGTACATCAAGCCCATTAAATACACGCCGACAAGACGAACAGTTATAATCATTCCCGGTTTAATCGGCATTGAAAAAAGCAAATCGTTATCCCCTGCCTTAAAAAGCGAGGTGTATGTATTGAACACGCTTCCGAACGCACCGAGCATAATAGACATCAAAAGCATGATGAAGAAATACAGCCAATCAAGTCCGACCGGATGAAGAGAAGCCATAAGAAGCTCGCCTATTCCGACAAACGCAAAAGCAATAAAGCACATCAGCAATGCGAACATAGTTATTATTCCGACAGCTGATTTTTTTGAACGCAGTTCACCTGTTTTCTTGTTTTGGAGAAAGCTCTTGTTGAGCTCCGTTATCTGCTTTTTCAGTAAAGCTTTAAGCATTTTCTCCCTCCAATTCAAGAAATACCTCTTCAAGAGAGCCGTCACCTTTAACCTCGTCAATAGTACCGGACACTACAAGATTACCTTTTTTGATTATCGCAACTCTGTCACAGAGCTTTTCGGCAACCTCCAAAACGTGAGTTGAAAAGAATATTGCGCCGCCGTCGTCACAAATCTGACGCATAATGCCCTTTAGTATATGGCTCGCCTTTGGGTCAAGTCCGACAAACGGCTCGTCCATAATAATCAGCTTAGGCGAATGAATAAGCGCAGATATGATGACAAGTTTCTGCTTCATTCCGTGAGAATACGAGTTGATGGCATCATTAAGGCTGCCGCTGATTTCAAACATATCGGCATACTTTTTTATCAGCTCGCTTCTCTCCTGCTGCGACACCTCGAAAATATCCGCAACAAAATTAAGATATTGAATACCTGTCATAAAGTCGTAAATATCCGGATTATCGGGTATGTAAGCAAACAATCTTTTACATTCGATAGGCTGCTTTTTTATTGATTTTGAATCAATATATATTTCACCCTCGTCAAAATCCTGTATTCCGACAATACATTTGAGCGTACTTGTTTTACCTGCGCCGTTATGCCCGATAAAACCGTAGATTTCACCGGGCGCAATATGAAGCGAAAGATTATTCACGGCAATTTTTTCACCGTAACGCTTTGTGAGATTTTCTATTTTCAGCATTTATTTGTCCTCTTCAACGCTTGTAGGTGCATAGTATGGGTCCTGATATGTGTTTTGAACAGGCTCCTCGGGAATAATCAGCGCACATACAATATAAGCAACAATTCCCGCACCGCCGCAAAATACAACAATTGCCCAAATCAATCTAATTACAGTTGCGTCAATATTCAAATATTTTGCAAGCCCTGCACAAACGCCGCAAAGCTTTTTGTCTGTTGTTGATCTGTATAATTTCTTATCCATAGTATTTTCCTCTTTTCTAAATCATAAAAATTAATTTTCAAATGTAACCGTGATATTTCCGAGACCGCCGCTGATTTCGAGCTTATCGGGGCCGCTTCCCAAAACGCTGTCGGACGACACACGCTGATTATTAATATTTACGGCGCCAAGTCCCTTTTCAACATCAACGGTATAGTTTTCATACGGTCCTTTGACATTAAGCTCAAGATTACCAACGCCGCAGTCAAACGACGAATTGCCGGTCAGAAGCGAAGTAATTACCGTTTCGCCCACGCCCATATCAAAGTCGAGATTATTGACCAAGCCGTCCTTTACGGTCAACTGACCTGCGCCTGCGTCAATATCCGCATAGCCCGATACCTCAAGACTATCGAACACAACGTTTCCTGCGCCGAGGTCAATATCGGCATTACGGCATTTCAAGCCCTCAACAGTAATATTTCCTGCGCCAGCGTCTAAATCAAATGTTGCGAAAACAGTATCTCTCGGCAATACAATATTAAGATGTGTAATATCGGTTGTTCTATGCTCCTTTTCAATAATTTCGATAAACTTGCCGTCGTTTTTAACACGAATATATTCGTTATCGGTATTATATGAAAACTCGTCGCCGAGAGTTACGTTTACCTCGGTCGCTCTTAAATCAAGCACGATTTTTGCTTCGTCGTTAACCTGCGAGCTTCCCGAAATCTGTTGTGTAACGGAGGTTTTCGGCTCCTCCTCTTTGTCGAAAATGCTTTTTCCGATACCGAAGCACGCTTCGACAATACCGCTGATTATTCCCACAATCAGCACCACGGCAAAAACCTTAGCCGCGATAGTTATTCCTTTTGATAATTGATTATTCATTTTATATCGGTTCCTCCGAACAGATTGGTTGAATTAACGTATATTGTCTTTGCATCGGCAGGAAGACTCTTATTTGATTTATCGCTCATTGAGCCGAAAACAGAATTTGATTTAGCAATTACTCTGACATCCTGCGGTACGAGAATATCTATTCCTCCGAAGGTTGCGCTTGCATTAATCACGCAATTATCAACGATATCCGCATTACGAATATCAAGAGTTAAGCCGCCAAACGAAGCCGAAAATTTTCCGCCTGCAAAGCCGTTTGTAAAACGATATGTCTGACCGGAAAATGTTGCATAATACTCTTGATTCGACGGTGCAGTCTGTGCGCTATCGCCCTCGATTTGTACATTATTAGTCGTAAATTCGGGATTTGAATCTTTCTTTGACGATACGGAATTAATTATCATCAACAAGCCTACTGCAACAACTGCAAGCGGCAGAATGAAAGCCTTGTACTGCCAGATATTCCAATAATATCCCGACAACAGCACCACGCCTATACAAAGTCCGATTAGGCTTCCTGTTTTGTTTTTATCGGTAATAAGCGAGATTAATGACGGTACTATGATGAACAATGTCCACCAGCCCTTAAATAGTAAGCCGTCTATAATGCCTGCTTCGTTAAGTCCCCAAACAACACCGAGCGCAATAACAAATACGCCCCATAAAATTCCTTTTGTCTTTTTCATATTTTTCACCTTTCCATATAATTATAATTGTTTTTTTGAGGAAACACGGTATATGCTTCCTTTTGTAAATTATTAATTGCCAAGACCGTACCCTGATATGCCATTCCGAGATAAACATTCAAATCCTCGTCGCTGAAATCACACATTTTTGACGATACCAAAAAGGCAATTCCAAGCCCGGTCAAAAGCACCTGCTTAAACAACAATTTTGCTTTTTCGTAATCGTAGCCCGTCTGCTTCATTATTGTTTGAATACAAAAATCTGCTTTCGGCATATTCATTGTCATAGTTTCGTAATCCTGCTCGGGATCATTCATAAGACATACCGACAAAAACAAATTCGGCTGCTGCCTTGCGTATTCAATCATACGAAATCCGAATTGCTTAAAAACCGGAGTATAATTAACGGAGTCTGCTATATAATTACTGTATTCCTCAACAGCGGCTTTGTGAACGCAGGAAATAAGCTCCTCCATACTGCCAAATGCAACAAACACAGGCGAGGACGATGTTCCCAAATAACGCCCAACCTCACGAGCAGTAACGGCTTTTATTCCCTTTTCACGTGCCACCTCCAAGGCGGCGGCAATAATTTCTTCCCTTGTAAACTTTGCTTTCGGTGGCAAATAATCACTTCCTTTGTTAAAAATCGCTTGATATATAACAGTTGTTATATATCCTTTGTTACACAATATCATAAAACAAATAAAAAGTCAAGAGAAAAATTAAAAAACACAGACTGAGCTGTGTTTTTCAGTGATGTTTGTTTGATTATATATTTCGGGCGATTGATAATCGTCCCTACGGTAGTTTGAATATTTACGGTGTCGTTTCATTTGTACGATATCTCGGACAACACACAGGGACGGTTCTCTTGTGTTGTTTATCTATATATTTCCTTATCTTGATAATAAATGAAAAAATGATGATTGTTAATATTGCTACTGTGAGATCAATAAAAAATGACCGTATGCAATGAGTACACGGTCATTTTGCGTATTAAATTATTAAATATCAGTCGTTCGGGATGAACTTATTGTGAACGGCGCTGACAGCATTGTCGGCATTCTCTGCGTCGATGATAACGGAAATCTTAATTTCAGATGTTGAAATCATCCTGATGTTGATATTTCTCTCATAAAGAGCCTCGAACATAGATGTTGCGGTGCCCGGATGGGATTCCATACCTGCTCCGACGATTGAAACCTTTGCAACGGAAGTGTCGCAAACGATTTTTGCATCCTGCAAATGTGACGACTCGCTCAAAAGCTCAACTGCCTTAGGTCCGTTATCCTTGCTTACCGTGAAAACGATATCCTTTGTACCGTCTCTGCCGAAGGACTGAAGAATAATATCAACATTGATATTCTTTTGTGAAAGCTTTGAGAAAATATTGAACGCTACTCCCGGATTGTCCTTAACACCCAAAACCGATACAAGCGCTACATCCGTATCCTTTGTTACGCCTCTGATTAACATTTTTTCCATTTTTGCTACCTCCTTAACGATTGTACCCGGTACCGGGTTAAGTGACGAGAGAACCTCAAGCTCTACCGAATATTTTTTTGCCATTTCTACCGAACGGTTATTAAGCACCTGTGCACCGAGAGTTGCAAGCTCAAGCATTTCATCATAAGTGATTTCTTTGAGCTTACGGGCATTTTTCACCTTTCTCGGATCGGCGGTATATACGCCCTCAACGTCGGTGAAAATCTGACATTTATCGGCGTGAAGCGCAGCCGCAATAGCAACTGCCGAGGTATCCGAGCCGCCTCTGCCGAGAGTTGTCAAATCGTCATAGCGGTTGATACCCTGGAAGCCTGCAACAACGCAGATATTATGTCTTGCAAGCTCCGCCTGTAATCTGTTTGGCTTAATATTCTTTATTCTTGCGGCTGAATAAACCGAATTTGTATTAAAGCCTGCCTGCCAGCCTAAAAGACTGATAACAGGAAATCCGAGAGATTCAATAGCCATTGCAAGAAGTGAAATCGAAATCTGCTCACCTGCCGCAAGAAGCTGATCCATTTCTCTGTTTTTTGCGCTTGGGTTAATTTCCTTCGCCTTTTCGATAAGGTCGTCGGTTGTGTCGCCCTGTGCAGATACAACTACAACAACATCGTTACCCTGCTTATAGGTATCTGTTACAATCCTTGCGACATTCATTACTCGCTCGGCGTTTGCAACGGAAGAGCCGCCGAACTTCTGAACAATAAGTGCCATATTTTCCTCCTAAAATACTATCTTACTAAATTAATAGTTTGTTACCTTAATTGTATTGATTACGTTGATTCCCTCAAGTCTTGAGGTCAGCTCATTTTCGGTCATTGAGTCGGTGATAAACGCAATCTCGTCTGACGGCTGACCCTTGCGATTTAAGAATTTAACATCGCTAAAGCGTGACAGGACATCATTGCACGAAGCCTTTGCCCTAACATAAAACGGCATTTCCAAAACTGCCTTTTCGTCAACAACATAATCCTCTGCGCCCTCGCCCCAACCGAAAGTCTTTCTCTTTTCAACATGAACGGCACAGTCAACCATATCGGCAACAACAGCGGAAGCGGTCGGAAGTTTACCAGCGCCCGGACCGTAAAAGCACACATCGCCTACTGCGTCGCCTCTTACAAGAATAGCGTTAAACACGCCGTTTACGCTTGCAAGCTGTGAGCCGTTGAAAACAACCGCAGGACTTACGAAAGCGGCAATGCTATCGTCGTCAATCTTTTTAATTTGACCCAAAAGCTTAATTACACCGTCGGCAGAGGAAATATACGATACATCCTCTAATGTAATCTTTGTTATACCCTCGGCACGAACCTGATTGGGATATACGTGCTTGCCGAAAGCAAGAGATGCGAGAATACAAACCTTACGGCAAGCGTCAAAGCCCTCGATATCGGCAGTCGGGTCCTTTTCGGCATAGCCGTTATCCTGTGCGAGCTTCAAAGCCTCCTCAAAGGTCATTCCGTCTTCAATCATCTTTGTTAGAATGAAATTAGTTGTACCGTTGAGAATACCTGCAATGCCCTCGATATTATTAGCAGTAAGGCATTGAGCCATCGGGCGAATAATCGGAATACCGCCGCCTACACTTGCCTCAAATAAATAGTTTACGCCGTTTTTCTCTGCGGCTTCAAGAAGCTCCAAGCCCTTTTGTGCGACAAGCTCCTTATTTGAAGTAACGACGCTTTTACCGGCGTTGATGAGCTTCATTGTAAAATCAAAAGCAGGATTTACACCTCCCATTGTTTCGGCAACTACCTTAATTTCGTCGTCGTTCAAAATATCGTTGAAATCCTTTGTGAACAAAGCCTCGTGCTCGTCACCCGGAAAATCACGCAAATCAAGAATTTTCTTTACCTCTAATATTTCGCCTCCGGTACGGTTTGAAATGCTCTTTTTGTGGGTTTCTATAACCTCAACAACTCCCGAACCGACCGTTCCGTAGCCCATAACTGCAACCTTCATTCTTATCCTCCTATACTATTTCTGCGGATATAACTCCGACTATACTCTTTATTTTTTGCTCAACACCCGATTTTGATACATCGGCGTCCGACAATCTCACAGTAATCGAAACGTCTGCAACATCGTTTACGGGAATACTTTGATTTACGGCAAGGATATTTGCACCCGCCATATAAAGCTCGTTCATAACGGAGCTGAGAACACCTGCATTATCCCTGAGCTTTGCGTTAATGGTTGAAACATCCTCGCCCTGCTCGCTGTACTCAAAAATTTTGTCCTTATACTTATAATATGCCGAGCGAGATATTCCTGCCATTTTCGCCGCCTGAGAAGCATTTGCCGCTTCGCCCGACTGCAAATAATTCTTCGCCTTAATCACTCTTGTATAGACATCCGGCAATATCGACATATCAACAAGCAAATAATTAACTTTTCCCATAAAAGTGTCCACCACCTAAGGACAGTTGTATTACTGTGAAAAACACTCTCATATATTAACACAAAGTGCCAAGATAATCAACCCCTAATTACAAAAAAGCAATTTTTTATGCTTAATAGACAAAAGAAAGCGGCTCGGAGCAATTCCAAGCCGCAAATTTTAACAAAATTATACAAATATTTTAGTCTATACTAATTACGAATTTGAGTATCGGCGTTTTTCCACAGGCTTATTCTTCCTGCGTCGTTAAACGCTTTGAGCGTCATAATAACAAGAGGAACAAGGAACATTCCTATAAAACCAAACATCTTTAGACCGAAGTACAGACCCATAAGAGTAATAATAGGATGAACTCCAAGAGTAGAGCCGACAATCTTCGGTTCGATATACTGACGAATAACGGTAATGAGAACATATATCGCAATCAAGCCTATTGCCTGCTTTGCATTACCGCTTACAAGCGAGAATACTGCCCACGGTATAAGAATACCGCCGGAGCCTGCAACCGGCAAAATATCGAATACCGCAATAAGTGCGGCAATAAGCACAAAATAGTTATTTTGCATAATGCCGAGTGCACGAAGAACGGTAAAGCCGATGAGAAGCTCGGAGAAGGTTATGAGCATAATAATACCGTACGCCTTGAACATAGTCAAAACAGTCTTTGAGAAAAGCTGCTTGAGCTCGGAAAGAAGATTTTTCTTCCCCTCGGGAAGCTGTCTTTTTATAAAGCCGACAATATAGTCGTAGTCCTTTGTAAATAATATCCACGCAACAATGCCGATAACGAGACCGATAACTATTGACGGAACACCTTTAAGCGCAGAATATACGCCGGACACACCGGACGACAGCTTTTCGGTAATAGACGAAAGATTGATGCCCGAAACGGCGTTTGAAGCCGTTTGCATACCCTCGGAAGCGGAGGGCTGGAGCTTTGTAAACCATTCGGTAATTGTTACGCTCACCGACTCATAAATATGTTTGGGCAAAAAATCAATTGCGTTTAACAGCCATTGCTCAGCAGTCGCCAAAAGCGTCGGAATGTCACTTAGCTGTGACATAATATACGATACGAAATCGGTAATCTTTCCGATAATTGCGGCAAGCAAAAAAGCAACGGGAACAATAATAATGCATATCGACAGAATTACCAAAAGCACCGACCATATTCCGTGACCCCTATGCTTTGTCTTTCTGTCAATAAAGCGAAGTGGCTTTTGAAGAACAACCGCAAACAAAAACGACAGCAAAAACGGCGCAGTCAGCCAAAAAAAGTATTTCAAAAATACATAAGCAAGTGCCAAAATCAGCGCAACGAAGGCAAAGTTTATTAAAAATGCCCGCTTTTTTTCAACGTTATTCAAAGCTCATATCTCCTAAAAAATTTGTCATTACATATATAATAGTACAATGACAAAATATTATCAAGACATTTAGTAAATAAATTTTCTGAAAATTCTAATTCCTTTTGTTTTTAAGAGTGCGAATAGAATTGAGCACTGCTATAATCATAACGCCTACATCGGCAAACACGGCAAGCCACATATCGGCAATTCCGAGTGCACCTAACACAAGGCAAAGCGCTTTAACGCCCAGAGCGAAATAGATGTTTTCATAAACTATCCTCATACACTTACGGCTGATTTTTATTGCCTTAGGTATTTTTGTTATATCGTCGTCCATAATCACGATATCAGCCGATTCAACAGCGGCGTCGGAGCCTACGCCGCCCATTGCAATTCCGATGTCTGCACGAGTTAAAACAGGCGCGTCGTTAATTCCGTCTCCGACAAAGGCAACTTTTTCGCCCTTTGCAGTCTGCTCCAAAATACTCTCGGTTATTCTTACCTTATCATCCGGCAAAAGCTCAAAATGAACCTCGTCTAACTTCAGCTCATTTGCAACAGATTTTGCTATACTTTCATTGTCACCGGTAAGCATAACCGTTTTTGATACGCCGAGCTTTTTGAGCATTTCAAGCGCTTGCTTACTGCTTTGCTTAACAAAGTCGCCTATTACTATGCTTCCTGCATATTCGCCGTTTATTGCGGCATAAGCAACTGTACCCGACTCAAGACATTCGGTATAATCAATATTCATTTTATTCATCAGGCGCTTATTTCCGACAAGCACCGTTTTTCCGTCAACGCACGCCTTTATTCCGTTTCCGCCGATTTCTTCAACGTCGGAAAGTCTTGAAAAATCAATTTCCCTTTTATAAGCGGCTACAAGTGATTTTGCAATAGGGTGCGAGGAATAAGACTCGGCAATAGCGCAGTATTCGAGCAAGCTATCCTCATCAAAGCCGTTTTCTGCGTTAATTTTCTTAACCTCAAATGCGCCTCTTGTCAGCGTACCTGTTTTGTCAAAAATAACGGTTTTCACTTTAGACAGAGTTTCGATATAATTTGAGCCCTTAATCAATATTCCCGATTTTGTTGCGCCGCCGATTCCTGCAAAAAAGCTAAGCGGAACAGAAATTACGAGAGCGCACGGACAGCTGATTACAAGGAATGTCAACGCGCGGTAAATCCATTTTGACCACTCGGCACTGTTACCCGAAATTATAAGCACAAGCGGAACAAGAACACCGATTGCAAAAGAAAGTGCGCAGACACTCGGTGTATAGTAACGAGCAAATTTTGTTATAAACTGCTCGCTTTTTGCCTTTTTTGAAGCGGAGCTTTCGACAAGCTCAAGAATTTTTGACACCGTGGACTGACCGAAAAGCTTTTCGGTTTTAATGCGAATTGTACCGCTTAAATTTATACAGCCGCTGAGCACGCTGTCGCCTGCCTCAACCTCCTTCGGCAACGCTTCTCCTGTTAACGCAGATGTATCAAGCGAGGTTTTTCCGTCAATAACCGTGCCGTCGATAGGAATTTTTTCGCCTGCGCTTACAACAATAACCGAGCCTATTTCAACGTCTTGAGGGTCTACGCTCGTAATAACGCCGTCAAACTCAACATTTGCATAATCGGGACGAATATCCATCAGCTTTGCAATATTTCTTCGGCTTTTTCCGACTGCAACGCTTTGGAAAAGCTCGCCGATTTGGTAAAGCAAAACAACCAATACGCCCTCGCTGTATGAGCCGTTGTCGTAAATTGCAATCGCTATTGCGCCTACGCTTGCAACCGCCATCAAAAAGTTTTCGTCAAACGGCTGACGGTTAATTATTCCCCTGACTGCGTCTATCAAAATATCGTAGCCGATTATTAAATACGGCACGAGATACAAGGCAGTCCTCAATATTGCATAATCAATACTTACAAAATGCTCAAAAACCGTTAAACCAAAAAGCAATACGGCAGATATGATAATTCTTATGAGCATTTTTCGTTGTTTTTTCGTCATAGCGTTCACCTAAAATTCAATATCGCAGTCGCGTTCGATTTTTTTGCACGCTTTGAGAACGCTTTTCATAGTCTTTTTTTCATCGGCGTTTTCCTCAAATTCTACGTACATTTTAAGCAGCATAAAATTTATGCTTGCGCTTTTTATTCCGTCCACCTTATTTGCCGCCTGCTCCATTTTGCTTGCGCAGTTTGCGCAGTCAACCTCAATATTATATGTCTTTTTCATAATGGTACTCCTTAAATTCATTTCAACATATGAACAACCGTTCATATGTTCATTTGTATTATACCACATTATATGAAAAAGTCAACTAAAAAATTAACCGCCCCGAAAAATTCAAGACGGTAAGATTGTATTTTATTTAAGACGTGCTTCAAGGCGGTAAATCGGAAAGCCCTGCGAGCTGAAGCGAGCCTCGTATTCGGTCACGATATTGCCCTCAAAATCGCTGTTGTGCAAATCCAGAGAAATATTTGAAAGCACGAATCCGTTTTTGCTGAAGCTTTCTATCGAAAACTCAAAGAAATGCATATTATCGGTTTTTTGGTATATTGCGGCGTCGGGCTTCATAATCTCCCTGTAAATACCCAAAAATCTATCACTCGTCAAACGGTGACAGGCATGGCTTTTTTTCGGATAAGGGCAGGAGAAATTGAGAAATATTGCGCCGATACTGTTTGCAGGAATATAAGACGGCAGATATTCGGCGGAGCAATCGAGAAATTTTATATTTTTAAGATTCCTTGCCTTTGCCTTTTCGCAGGCGGTGCATATAACGTCTCTCACCTTTTCAACGCAGAGCATATTGATATCGGGATTTTGCTCGGCGTAGGTTGATGCAAATGTACCCATACCGCAGCCGACCTCCAAATATACAGGATTATCGTTTCCGAAAAGCTCAAAAAAATCAAGCGTATGCTTTTCATTTTTTACGTCGTTAAAATTCAGGCTTTCGTTTCTCAGGGTAATAAGGTACTCGGAAACTGCGTCAAGGCGTGCTTCAAGATTTTTCTTATGTCTCATTCTCATAGATTTTTCCTCAATATTTCATATCTGTATTTTTACAATTTTGTTTTATAATAAAGCGTCATTATTCCCAAAACGGCGTAAAGAAGCGCATACAAAGCGGCCTGATGTCCGACATAAAACCAAAGACTGTTTCTGCCTACAAACGAAAAGACCTTACTGCGCTTTTTATAGCACCATTCGGGAAAGGAGCCGTTTTTTGCATACTCTCCGACAAAAGCACCGAAAAGGAATATAAAAATCCACGGCAAAATCGAAAAGTAATCTGCGCTGTGAAAGCTGTCGTTGAACAGTCCGAGCGGTGCTAAAATATTCGTTTTCGGTATAGGAAGCTCAACAAGTCCGAACAAAAGCTCCCTTGAATTTATGCCGTAGGTAATCAAAAACATCAAAATGCAAACGAGCATACCGACAGGCGCTTTTATCTTCTTAATCAGCGGCATTAAAAGACCTACAATAATCATCGAGCAGCCGAGAAAATGAAGAACGCCGAAATAAATTTCAGCTCCCTCAATGCCAATTTTCGGCATTATCACGGCAGTTACAAGCGTTATTATACAGCCGAACGCCAAAACAATCAAGCCTCGTTTTACACTGCTTCGAGAAAGGCGTGTACATATTCCGCTTATGATTATAAATATTGCCCAAAACAACGGCTGAACAACGCAAAGGGCATTGAACACGTCGTATCCCCATTGCAATCCTAAAACATCTCCGACGTCAAGAAAAAAATGATGCACCACCATAGCCGCAATGGCAAAGCCGCGCAGCTCGTCAAGTATTTCAATTCTTCGGCAATCACTTTTCATAAAGCACCTCAAGCATTTTATAATGTATATAATATATCAATTAAAATATATTGTAAATAGCTTTTTTATATGTTATTATATTATTAAAACAAACTGTGAGGTAAAAGTATGAAGATATATAATGTTTTGCAATACGGCGCAAAGGGCGACGGCAAAACAAACGACGCCTTTGCAATTCAGCACGCTATTGACGATTGCTCAAAAAACGGCGGCGGTCAGGTTGTTTTGCAATCGGGAAAGGTGTTTTACAGCGACTCAATAAAATTAAAGCCGAATGTTGATTTGCATATTCAAAAGGGCGCAAGGCTTAAGGCAACGGGAAATATCGACGGCTATATCCGTCCCAACAAGCTGATTAACGACCCGAAAACTGCGCTTATCGGAAATCCTGTTACAGGCAAGCCGAGCTTTGTTTTCATCTATGCTTACGAGGCTGACAACTGCACAATAAGCGGCGAGGGAACTATTGACGCAAACGGTCACGCCTTTGTTCAGCGCAAGGACAGATATTATGTCACAGGCGACTTTTATCCCCGTCCGACAGTTATTTACGTTGAAAAAAGCGACCACATTACCTTTAAGGAATTTACGGTTGTTGACGCTCCTTTTTGGACGCTTCATCCGGCAGGCTGCGACGACGTACTCATAGACAGAATACGCATACTCAACGACCTTGACGTTGCAAACTCGGACGGTATCGACCCCGACCATTGCTCAAACGTTCGTATTTTAGGATGTCACGTTACCTGCGCAGACGACTGCATTTGCTTAAAGGCAAGCAAGGGCAACAGCGAATACGGTAGTTGCGAGAATATCATAATTGACGGTTGCACTCTCGTTTCAACCTCGGCGGCTATCAAAATCGGTACCGAGGGCGTTGGCGATTTCAGAAATGTAATTGTTTCAAACTGTGTTATCTCAAAATCAAACAGAGGTCTTTCGATTCAAATCCGTGACGGCGGCTGTGTTGAAAACGTTACATACTCGAACATCATAATCGAGACACGCAGATTTTGTCCCGACTGGTGGGGTACTGCGGAGCCTATTGTTATTACAACGTTCAACCGTGACGAAAACACAAAAAGCGGCACGATAAAGAATGTAAGATTCTTCAATGTTACCGCAAAGGGTGAAAACGGTGTGTTGATTCACGGAAACGCCGACAACATCATTGAAGACATCACCTTTGAAAACTGCAATATCGAGCTTACAAAGACTTCAAAATGGGACTGCGGTCTTTACGATTTACGCCCCTGTCTCGATTGGGGAGTTGAAAAATACGACAACTCGGCATTCTTCATCAGGTATGCAAAAAATGTGATTATCGAAAAAACAAAGACCTCGTGGGGTAATCTCTGCGACAGCTACAAGCACGCTATCGACGCTGAAAATGTTGAGAATTTAGAGCTCATAAGATTCAGCGGCAAGGCAGTAAATCCGAGCGTTGAGGATATAAAGCTCAACAATGTTAATTTAGTAAAGTAAGGAGTAATGACATATGGTAGAGCTAAAGGGCTACAAGGTAAATTCAATTTCATTTGAAAACAAGGTTGCAAACGGCGTTCAGCTTAAGCTTCAAAATCAGGTGAAGTACAACGTTAACTACATTGACGCAGAAAACAAGTGCATAGGCATTTTGAACTTCAAGGTTTCGGATACGGATATGCAGCCGTTTGAAATAAAGATTGAAATGGTAGGCGAATTTTCGTTCGGTGAAAACGACGAAAAGCCGGATATTCACGTAAATTCCTTTGACCAAATTTTTCCGTTTTTGCGCCAAATTATCAGCAACACAACTACTATGTGCGGTATGCCGGGGCTTATGATTCCGATTATGAAGCTGGACAGAAATTCAGTAAATGTCGGTGTGCCGATAAAAAATGACGACGGAGAAATTCTCAACTGATGGCAGAGCTTTGCGACAGCTGTTGGTACAACGTATACGACGAAGAGTACGATACGTACTACTGCGATTTACAGCTTGACCAAGACGAATACGGCAGGTTCTTGGAAGACAGCAAAAACGGTAAGCCCTGCAAATATTATCGCAGGGATATTGGCGAATACGGAATAGTCAGAAAACAGAATTAGTTAAAAAGGCTCTCGGCAGAATAACCGAGAGCTTTATTAGTTGTTTCTTTTATCCCCTCAGTCGGCAAAACCGCCAGCTCCCCTTAATAACATTAAAAGGGGAGCCTTATTGTTCAAGACAAAACGCTGTTTTAACGAATCAAGGCTCCCCTTGTTTTAAGAATCAAGGGGAGCTGTCACGAAGTGACTGAGGGGATAAAAAATTATAATCAAATTTACCTCAACACGCCGTAAGGCGTATATCACTTTGCGATTTTAATCGCAAAATATCACATTCCGCAAGGAAATATATCACACGGAGAAGCCGTATATCACTGAACACGGCTTGCCTGTGTTCTACAATATTGTGCGAACACGGATAACGCCGTCAAGAGCCTCAATATCGCTTACAACCTTTTCGCTGACATCACTGTCGCAGTCGATAATTGAGTAAGCCATATCGCCCTTGATTTTATCCTCGAAAGAGCTGATATTTACTCCGTCCTTTGCGATAGTATCAGTAATTGTCGCAATCATATTAGGCTGGTTTTTGTGAATAACCGTTACACGTACCTTGCCTGTTCTATCCATAATAACGGTGGGCATATTAACGCTGTTTTTGATATTTCCCTTTTCAAGGAAATCAATAAGCTCCTGTGCGCCCATAGCGGCACAGTTTTCCTCACTTTCGGGGGTTGAAGCGCCGAGATGCGGAATTGCAACAACACCGTCAACACCGATAAGCTTTGCATCGGGGAAATCGGTTACATAGCAAGCCATTTTGCCCTCGTCAAGAGCGGTGATAACAGCGTCGCTGTCTGCAAGGTCGCCTCTTGCAAAGTTCAAAACACGAACAGTATCCTTCATTGTTGCGATAGTTTCGGCATTAATCATATGCTTTGTATCTGGTGTAAGAGGAACGTGAACGGAAATATAATCTGCAACAGGGAAAATTTCCGAAAGATTATTGTTTACCTTAACACTCGGATTAAGTACGGCATTTTCTTGCAAAAACGGGTCGTAGCCGATAACGTCCATGCCTAAAGCTACTGCGGCGTCGGCAACAAGTCTGCCGATAGCGCCCAAGCCGATAACAGCAAGGGTCTTGCCCTTAATTTCGGGACCTGCAAATGCGGACTTGCCCTTTTCTACGGTCTTGCCTACATTGTCGCCCTCGTCCTTAATAGTTTTGCACCAATCAATTGCCTTTGCAACCTTTCTTGAAGAAATGAGAAGTCCCAAAACGACAAGCTCTTTAACTGCGTTTGCGTTTGCGCCGGGTGTATTGAAAACGACTATTCCCTGCTTTGCACAGTCTGCAACGGGAATATTGTTTGTACCTGCGCCTGCTCTTGCAATTGCAAGCAGGCTTTCAGGCATTTGCATATCGTGCATTGATGCAGAGCGAACCATAATAGCGTCAGGATTTTCGATATCGTCTGCATATGTATATTTTGTTGTGTCAAACTTTGAAAGTCCGACATTAGATATTTTATTAAGTAATTTTATATTATACATTATATATACCTCTTACTGATTATTCTTTTCAAACTCTGTCATAAACTCAACGAGCTTTTCTACGCCCTCGATTGGCATTGCGTTATAGATAGAAGCACGCATACCGCCGACTGTTCTGTGACCCTTAAGGTTAACAAAGCCTGCTTCGGTAGCTTCCTTAATAAACTTTGCATTAAGCTCGTCGCTGTCGGTTACAAACGGAACATTCATAAGGCTTCTGTCCTCTGGAACAACAGTGCCCTTGAACATCTTTGAATTATCAAGGAAATTATAAAGTATTGCGGCTTTCTTTTCGTTATGAGCCTTCATTGCTTCAAGTGAGCCAAATTCCTCTTTAATCCATTCAAGAACGAGCTTACAAATATAAATTGTCCAGCAAGGCGGAGTGTTATAAAGCGAATCAGCGTCTGCCTGAATCTTATAATCCATCATAACAGGACAAATATCTCTTGCGTTTCCGAGCAAGTCCTCACGAATGATAGCAACAACCAAGCCGGCAGGTGCAACATTCTTCTGTGCGCCGAAATAAACCATACCGAACTTGCTGATATCAAGCGGCTCGGACAATGCGCAGGACGATACGTCTGCAATAAGCACCTTATCACCGACAGGAGGAAGCTCCTTATAAACAGTACCGTAGATTGTATTGTTCATACAAATATATACGTAGTCCGCATCTTCTCTGAAATCCTCCGGTTTTGTCTTCGGGATATATGAAAATGTTTTATCCGCCGAAGAAGCAACAGCCTTTACGTCGCCGTATTTTTGTGCTTCCTGAAAAGCCTTCTTCGCCCATTGACCTGTGATAATATAATCAGCCTTACCGTTTTTATTCATAAAGTTAAGCGGAATAGCCGAAAACTGTGCCGAAGCGCCGCCCTGTAAAAACAGAACCTTGTAGTTATCGGGAACATTATAAAGCTCACGCATTAATACCTCGGCTTCCTTAATGATATCGTCAAACCACTTTGAACGGTGGCTCATTTCCATTACGGACTGACCGCTTCCCTTATAATCCATTATTTCCTCGCCTGCTTTTTTAAGCACGCTTTCCGGCAGGGTTGACGGACCTGCGCTGAAATTAAATACTCTTGACATATTAAATACCTCTCTTTTTCATAAACTGTGTCTGTAAATTTATATTCACATAGTACCTATTATATAATTATTCAGTTTTTTGTCAATGTTTTATAGCAAACTTTGTGTAAAATAATGAATTTTTGACAAATATTTGTCAATATTCCACAATAATAACCAAAAAATGTATAATAATCAGTCAATAAATATTATAAAAATATAGCTAATTGTACTTGACGAAAGGATATTATCGTAGTATAATTACATTGTAGTGATTACAATTAAGGAGAGGTAATATGACAACAAACGACATACAGGCATTGTTCCGTTCTCATTCATTCAGAGCCACTCCCCAACGTATCGCCGTTTACAAATATCTGTGCGAGCATCACACCCACCCCGACGTTGACGAGATATACAGGGTAATGATTAAGGAAAATCCGAATTTTTCACCGACGACTGTATATAACGCACTCAAGGCGCTTGAAAAAGAGGGGCTGATTATCAGCGTTACCATCGACAAGGACAGGGTGCACTACGACGCCAATATAGATACTCACGGTCATTTCAAATGTGAGAAATGCGGCAGGATTTTTGATTTCGGAATTTTCGACATAAAATTCGGCGGCATTGATGATTTCTATATCAGGCAAAAGGATATATATTACAGTGGCATTTGCCCTGAATGTAAATAATAAATTATAAAGGAGTTTTTCAAAATGGGAAAAAAGTATTATTGTCCGGTTTGCGGATACGAAAGTGACGAGCCAATTGATATTTGCCCTATCTGTAAGGCAAAGATGGCTGTAAGAGAAGAAAGCGAAGCTATGGCTTGGGCTGCTGAACACATTGTAGGCGTTGCACAGGGCGTTGATGAAGAAATCATCAAGGGCTTAAGAGAGAACTTCAACGGCGAATGCACAGAGGTTGGTATGTATCTTGCTATGGCAAGAGTTGCACACAGAGAGGGCTATCCTGAAATCGGTATGTACTGGGAAAAGGCTGCTTTTGAAGAGGCAGAGCACGCTGCAAAATTTGCAGAGCTTCTCGGTGAGGTTGTTACAGATTCAACAAAGAAGAATCTTGAAATGAGAGTTGCTGCTGAAAACGGCGCAACAAAGGGCAAGTTTGAGCTTGCAAAGATGGCTAAGGAGCAGGGTCTTGACGCTATTCACGACACAGTTCACGAAATGGCAAGAGACGAAGCAAGACACGGCAAGGCATTTGCAGGTCTTCTTGAAAGATACTTCGGCTAATAAATATTTGAAGCGGTCATCTCGACCGCTTCTTTTTTCGAGCTTTGCACGACCGATAAATTATGTTAGAGGACTAACCGCCACCGTTTATAGATAACTCCAAAGGAACAAAAGTTCCAAACATACTATACATATTGAATGACAATTACAACATTTTATGTAAACAAGCGAACTGATAATCGCCTATATAACAAGGAACTATGGCGGCGCATATAACACCGTAAAATATGCTTCAAAAGGGAATAAGCGGATAATTAATATCAGCAAATAACATAAAATGCTTTATCAAAGTTGACAACGAAACGATATTGAGTTATACTAAAATTACTAAATTAAAGGAGGGTACAAAAATGGATTTGAACGAGACAATTTGTTTCTGCGGTAACGTTACTGCCGGCGATATCAAAGCAGCTGTTGAAGCAGGTGCAACAACTTTAGAGGCTGTTAAGGAAGCAACCGGTGCATCAACACACTGCGGCGGCTGTGAGCCGAGAGTTGAAGAATTAATCGAAGAATTCAAAGCGTAAGACAATTTTGAAAAACGCCGCAACGGGCAAACCGTTACGGCGTTTTTTTATTATTCAGCTTTTGAAAATGAGATTTGATATATTCGCGGGTAAAGTCGGAAAAAGCCTTTTTCAAAATTTGCTTAAAGCGTTCCTTTTGAGCCTCGTCGGTATTTTGAACCTTATCAACAAGGCGAGAAATACGGCGAAAATCAATCGTTTTCAAATCGTAATAATCGTTTATCTGCAAATTTTCGGCAACAAATTCGAGAGTATCGAAGAAAACCTCCAAATCGTCCTCTCCTACATATTCAATCAAATCATTAATGTAATCTGCGACGTAATCCGAAAAAGAGTCGAAGCTTTCACATTCCTCAAAGCATCCGTTATCAATAACCCACGAGGAAACCTGATGCTGCTTGAGACCGCTGTTTGTACTTTGAACAACGACGGGCACGGCGTCATGGGTCAACATTCTGCCAACAATACTGCTTTGAGGCGCATAAAAATGAAGCCTATCCTTTATTTGAGCATAATCATACCGCTCAAAAAACCATTTCGGAAAGCCCGGAGCGTCAAATTCATAAACACCCGCTATGTGCTTTTTAAGTGAATTAGAGCAATTCACACAGGCAAACACGGCAAGATTGCCGCCCTTTGAATGACCGCAGGCATACACCCTGCCGTTACAGGTCATAGCGCTTTCCTGAAAATAATGGAGCGCTTCAATTTGGGCAGGTACGGGAAACATATAGCTGAGCATTGCCGATTCCTTAACGCCGGTAACCGTAATATCCGTACCTCGAAAAGCAACTACCACATCGTCGCCGAACAAAAACTCGACTCCCGAAAATTGCTTATCAATCTCGTCGTTGATATTATTTACATAATTACAAATTCTTACCTGACCGAAGCGGAGCGTTTTTGCGCAAAGCGAAAGAAGTCTAACCGCCTTTTCGCTGATACCGATAAACGAGTCAATTTCCTGCTGTGAATGAAGCAAATAATAATTTGAAGAGGCGCTTTCTATTGTAATTTCTCCGTTTTCAACAACGCCGTTAAAATCAATATACGCAAGCTGACTGAAAACAAGTGCGTCAAGCTCGCAAAACGCTTTTTCATCAAAGGTAAAGCCGCCGTACTGCTTTAGATACTGCGTTAAAAACTGCACATAATCACCACCGTTTCATAATATGCCGATTTTTCTTTGTCGTTACATTTTTACAGCTTATCGACAACCTTGAAAAATCTTGTATTCTTTCTAAATTCATCACGGTTAATAATCTTGACGGTAACAACAAGCACGGCAATTCCGATTAATGTAAGCACGGCACTTGCCGAAATTCCGTATACAAGATACAGCTTATACATTTTTGCGAATGTCTGCGAATAAACAAGCGGTTCAAAATCATAACTCGCACCAACCTTGAACACAAGCTGTAACAAAAAGGAAATCACGCCTGCAATACCGCCGCCGATTATTCCCGACGAGACATAAATCATTGCATCAGTTTTCTTTTTGTACATATAAAGTGTAAGCACAATACAAATTGCACCCGCAAGAAGAAATATACTTATTTTTTTTGTATTTGAGGTTCTGCGTGCTGAAATATCATTATTCAAGTATTCAAGATTATGAATTCCTACCGTATCACTGTAAATCTGCGCCGCTTCAGCACAGGCGTTATATACGGCGTCGGTTGAATATTCATAACCGTTTGAATCAAGATATTCGGTACAAATACTGTAAAAATACTTCAATCTTACTTCGTTATTAAGAGTTGAATCATTTTCATCGAACAAATACGAGGTTGCCTGTTCAAGGCTCTGCGACGTATCGTACTGCTTTTTTACGCTCTCGAAAACCTCAAACGGAATATTACTTTTTATAGCAAGGGTTTTCAGCTTTTCGTCAAGCTGTCTGTTGCACTCGTTTACAATGCTATCATTTGAAAATTGTTTTTCGTAAAAGCTCCTGTTTGATACAGTAAGGTTAGACATAATGCAGCTCGCGCTGACAAAAAGCGAAAAAGCAAGTATTACGGAGAATACAATTGACAAAATACGTCTTGTGGATTTAAGTCCCATTATTCTACCTCCCGATATACAAGCGCCTCATACTGCGTATCAAAGCCGTAATTTTCAGCTTCTTGGTAATAAATCACAATACCGCTTCCCTTTATTGAGTTGTCGGAAAAAACAGCATTTTCATTTGATGCGGTAAACGAGTGAGAATAAACATATCTATATTCTCCGCTTTCGGTTTTCACGGTTATTTCGGATTTATCAAAGGGAGAAATATTGTTCTCAACAGCACGGTAAAAGCCGATTCCCCCTTGAGAGAATGTACAGCCGTGTTCAAGAGAAATACACTCCGACAAAGATGAATATCCCCCGTCATATATAACATTCATTTCATCATTGCCGAAAGCAATTTTTCCGATAATTTCACCGCTTTTCATATCGACGGTGTTATTTGAGCTTGAAGCGTTTTCCTTTTCGTCGCTGTCAAAATAAGCAACAGCGCCCTGCTCGCTTACAACAAGAGAGTTGTCCGACATAAGGGCAAACAAAAAGAAAGCAACGCCCAAAGCCGCACCTATACATAAAGGAAGCACAATTCCCTTAATTAACAAGTCCTTTTTCATAGTCGCTTTCTCCGTAAATGAGATAAATTACTGTCCCAGCTGATTTGAAATGCTGAAGGATTTTTTCTTCTTCGGCTTGTAAACAGGAGGATTTTGAAGCTTACGGGTAAAACGGTTTTTCTTTGCAGTAAGCTTATTAACCTCGTGAACGGCACCCGCCATATAATCGCTCATATATTCATCGGCAACGCTCATCATCTGCTTATCGTTTTTCATTTCGCCTAAAATAGTTACTGCGATAATATCCTGAACCTCGTTTGTGCCGTCCTCAAAAACCTCGCCGAGCATCTTGAAAAGCTTTTTCTGCTCTGCCTTTGTACCGTTTTTGATTACATCAAGCACCTTCGGAGTTCCGTAATTAACAAAAAATTCTTCAGGCAAAAAGTCGCCGTATTCAACAACATTTGCCTTAATTATATCCTTAAACTCAGGGTAAAGCGCACCGAAACGATTTGCAAGGCTGTCTGCATCATAGCTGATGACTCCGTTTTTCGCCTTTGTTCTTGATACGGATTTCGGCATTTTTACCTTATCGAGATTAACGGGCTTCTTCACCTTAAATAGTCTTTCAAGCTCGTCCGAAACCTCATTTGAGATTGATTTAATATCTCTTGCGTCGATTACGTCAAGCTCAAAAAGGCTCTTCGAAACAGTATTATATTCGGTTTGCTCACCGTTATCGTCATAAGCGACATCAAGCATGATAACGCCTATTTCGCTGTCATAGTTAAGGCGGTATATTCCCTTTTCGCCCTTAAAGGTTATTGAGCTTTCGTCCTGCGACTTTCTTGAAAAGCCGAGGTCTTTATTTACATTTTCAAGATTTTTTTGTATATCCTCAAAAGCCTGTAATAATTCCATTATCAGTTCTCCTTATCGTTTCGATTGTTCTGTTTTTGCCTTGCATTGCTTGCAAGCTCACCGATAGTTTTATCTCCGTCTTCAAGCTTGACATAAAGGGTTTTATTAATATCCCTTTCCTGCTTTTGCTTACGGAATTTGTCGGTATAATACTTATAAACATATCCGAGCATACTTGCACCTGCAATAATGAGCGCCGCACCGAAGCACGCCTGAATAAGAAAGTAAGCGTTAAAGCCACTTGCCAGAGCATAGTTCAAGCCGTCGTTATTTGTCAGATACAAGTTGTCGCTAAATCTTGTAAGAGCGTTTACAAGAAAAAGCAAAACGAGTGCCGCGCCTGCGCTGATAAACGAGCAGGCATAATGGCTGAGCATTTTTGTTCTTCCGCCGGAAAGGCTGAACACTCTGAAGCCGAGCGCCAAAATCAGTATCAACAGCGCAACGGCGAGAATGATTGATATCTTGCCTAAAAAGTAGGTAAAAGTCCTAAACTCACGGTTATTTTCTATGCCCATAACGGAATTGAACGCTCGGCACGCCATAGGCACAGCCATTTCCAACGCCGCTTCGTCAAGCTCCATACCGTTATAGCGGTAATATTCTCTTATTCCGTCGGTATAGCAGCTTTCGATATTTGCGCTGTCGGAATAGTCATAGTTTGCTCCGCTGAAAGAAGACTTTACAATTTCTCGCTGAATGGTGCTGATTTTATTCTGACCCACAGCAAATTCAAATGCCTTTTCTTCTATTCCCGTTTTTGCGGCAATCTCCTGCGTTTGCTCGTTCAGCTTGTCTTGCAGCATAGTAGTTACTGTTGCATCATTAAGTGCAAAGCCGTAAAAATGAGCGTTACCGATAGTCGGCGACATAACCGCCATCATAAAAAACACAAAAATCAAAAGTGCAAGAACAATGTCCGTAATTGTTCTGTTAATTTTTGATGACACGTGAAAATTCATTTTCGTTAAACTCCGTTGTTTCCGTTACAGTTGTTGTAAGCGAATCGTGATGCATTCCGCTTGGAAAAATATCAAGATGTGAGGTGCTGATAATAACGCATATAATAACCGTTACAATAGCAAATATTATCGGAATAACAATTCCTCTGACTCTCAAATCGCGCTTTAGAGCGTCAGTTTGATTATTTTTTTCCATAGTCGCTGTCCTTTTCTTAATTCAGCCTGTTTTCGTCAATAAAATAAAGAGAAATCCTAACTGTATTTCAAATTATTCTTTATTGCTTACGGCATATTTTCGTAACATTATAACATATATATTACCGTTTGTCACTATTTTGTTAAAAATAAAATAAATATTTTTTCTAATTTTATCAATTTAATATGTTGATATTAAGGTTCACTTGTGATACAATATAGAGAAAATTATTCGCAAACTTATATTTATAGGGAATGATTGTATGAACAAATTATCACTTTGTATAATTTTCGGCGGTGCGTCCTCCGAGCACGACATAAGCTGTATAAGTGCAAAAGGCATACTTTCCGCCATCGACAAAAGCAAATACGATATCACTATGCTCGGCATAACAAAAAACGGAGAATGGTATCTTTTCGACGACGATATCGAAATGCTTATAGGCGACAGGTGGTTGGACTCACCGAACCTAAAAAAAGCATATATTTCGCCCGATTCCTCAATTCACGGCATTGTCTGCGAAAACGGTGATGTAATAAAACTCGACGTTGTATTCCCTGTTCTTCACGGAAAAAACGGCGAGGACGGAACGATACAGGGCTTGCTTCAGCTTGCTCAAATTCCGTTTGTAGGCTGTGACGCAACCTCGTCGGGAAGCTGTATGGACAAGGCGGTAACAAACGCTGTTGCAGACGCTTTCGGAATTGCACAGGCAAAGTGGTGCGCCTTTACAAAATACGAATATTGCAAGGACAAACAACGCTGTATTGATATGGCGGTAAAAAAATTGGGATATCCCATTTTCATCAAACCGGCAAACGCAGGCTCGTCCGTCGGAATATCAAAGGCACACAATCAGCAGGAGCTTGAAAAAGGTATGGAAATCGCCTTTAAGGAAGACAAAAAGGCTGTACTTGAGGAATTTATCGACGGTGCGGAGGTTGAGGTTGCCGTTTTGGGCAACAACGAGCCGATTGCCGCAGAGGTAGGACAAATCGTTGCGGCTGCCGAATTTTACGATTTCGACTCAAAATATAACAATCCGTCGTCGGAGCTTCATATTCCTGCAATGTTAAGCGAGGAAAAACGAAACGAGGTCAGAGCCTGTGCGCTTCACGCATACAAGGCATTAGGCTGTGAAGGCTTAAGCAGATGCGACTTCTTCGTCACAAAGGGCGACGAAAGAGTTCTCCTCAACGAGATTAATACAATCCCCGGACAAACGCCGATAAGTATGTATCCGAAGCTCTTTGAGGCTGTCGGCATACCGTATGCACAGCTTATCGACAGACTGATTGAGCTTGCCGCCCAACGTGGAGGTATAATCTGACAATGCAGAAAAAGGCGTTAATAACCATAATCGGACGTCAGAAATTTGACTCCGACAACGACAAAATCGAAATGAAAACCGTCGGTACCATCGACTGTGACGAGGATAATTACATAATCCGCTACAACGAGGAGCTTGAAAATTCAACCGTTCCCATCCGTGCAAGGCTCAACATTGCAAAGGACGAAAGCAGGGTTGAAATGATGAAGTCGGGTCCGTATTCCTCGTGTCTTATTATCGAAAAATCGAAGCGGCATTTGTGTAACTACGGCACCGAATACGGCGATATGCTTATGGGAATTTTCGGAAAAAATATAGAAAACGAATATAACGAAAATGAGGGAAGCTTCAATTTTTCCTATGAAATAGATATAAACGGAGCTGTTTCTTCCCAAAATGAAGTGACGATATTATACAAAATTAACGAATAAACAGGAGTAAGGAATGTCAAAAATAATTAAACAAACTCAAGCATTATTAAAATCCTGTATTACGGATGCGGTAAACAAGGCTATTGAAAGTGGTGCGTTACCGCAGTCCGAAATTCCGGAATTTATTATTGAACAGCCTGCTGACAGAAAAAACGGCGATTTTTCGTCGAACATTGCAATGGCGGGCGCAAGAGCGTTTCATCAAGCACCGAGGGCTATCGCACAGGCTATATGCGACAACATTTCGCTTGAAGGCAGCTTAATAGAAAAGTACGAAATTGCAGGTCCCGGCTTTATAAATTTTTATATGGCTGATGACTATTACAGCGAAATCCTGAAGGACGTTGTCGAAAGCGGCGACGACTACGGCAAGAGTGACTACGGCAAGGGTAAAAAGGTTTTGGTTGAATTTGTATCGGCTAACCCGACAGGACCTATGCACATCGGCAACGCAAGAGGCGGTGCAATCGGCGATTGTCTTGCAAGCGTGCTTGACGCCGCAGGCTACGACGTTCAGCGTGAATTCTATATTAATGACGCAGGAAACCAAATTGAGAAGTTCGCAACCTCGCTTGAAGTGAGATATTTACAGCTTTGCGGCAAGGATATTGAAATGCCGGAGGACGCATATCACGGCGAGGATATTACGGTTCACGCAAAGAATTTCTTTGAAATTAACGGCGACAAATATGCCGATTCTTCCTCCGACGAGAGAAGGAAGGCGCTCGTTGACTACGCTTTACCGCTAAACATTCAGGGACTTGAGGACGACCTCAAAAAGTACAGAATAGTTTACGACAAGTGGTTTAGAGAGTCAACGCTCCATAACGACGGCTCGGTTAAATGGGTTATCGACACCCTCAAGGAAAAGGGCACAACCTACGAGCAGGAGGGCGCTTTATGGTTTAAGGCAAGCGAATTCGGAAACGACAAGGATATAGTTTTGGTTCGTGCAAACGGTATTCCGACTTATATCGTTCCCGACATTGCATATCACTACAACAAGCTCGTGACACGAGGCTATGACATTGCTATCGACGTTCTCGGTGCAGACCACCACGGCTACATTCCGAGAATGAGGGCGGCATTATCGGCACTCGGACTTGACGCAAGCAGGCTCAATCCTGTTATTATGCAAATGGTAAGGCTCGTCAGAAACGGTGAAACAGTAAAGCTGTCGAAGCGTTCGGGCAAGGCTATCACGCTGAACACCCTGCTTGAGGAAGTGCCTATTGACGCGGCGAGATTTTTATTCAATCTTCGTGAGCCTAACTCACATTGCGATTTCGACCTTGAGCTTGCAGTAACAAAGAGCAGCGAAAATCCTGTTTACTATGTTCAGTACGCTCACGCAAGAATTTGCTCAATAATCAAAAAAGCAAAAGAACAGGGCATTGAAGCGTGCGACGTTTCGCAAAACGCACTTAACAGACTGAACACAAGCGAGGAAAGAGAGCTTATTTCATTCCTTGCAGGACTGACGGACGAAATAATCACCTCGGCAAAGGCTTACGACCCAGCAAGAATTACGCATTACGTAATCGAGCTTGCAACACTTTTCCACAAGTTCTACAATGCGCACAGAGTTGTAAGCGAGGACGAGGAGCTTACACAGGCAAGACTTTATCTTTGCACCGCAGTTAAAAACACAATCAAAAACATTCTTGTTATGCTCAAGGTAGACGTACCGGAGTCAATGTAAAATAAGCGTACGAAAAGAGAATTTGGTATGAGACTGAAAACAAGCACTCTTCACAAAATCGGCAAGCCGCTTGTGAAGTATGTTTACAAAAATCCTAAACGAAATATTCCGAGAGTTCTTAAAATTGCAAAGGCAGTAACGGGTGACATGTTTCCGGAGCACACATGGACAGTTCCGCTTGATATTATCACAAATCCGGAAAACACGTGGCACGACTACGCATTCAGCTTCATTGACGACATCGACAATGAGCTTTTAAGCAGGGTGCTTTTGACCTTTGCAATCGACGCAGGCTATGACGGAACATACACCCTGCGTACAAACCGTGAAAAGCTCAAATGCAACATTCCTTGGGTAATTCTTATGGACCCGACCTCGGCGTGCAACCTAAAATGCAAGGGCTGCTGGGCGGCTGAATACGGTCATAAATCACAGCTTACGCTTGATGAAATGAGGAGAATTATTACGCAGTCAAAGGAGCTTGGAACTAATTTCTTTATGTTCACAGGCGGCGAGCCGCTTATTCGCAAGAAGGACATTCTGACTCTCACAAAGGAAAATCAGGATTGCATTTTCCTTGCGTTTACAAACGGAACACTCGTTGACGATGAATTCTGCGAGGATATGAAGAAGTCGGGCAATCTTGCGCTTGCACTTTCGGTCGAGGGTACAAAGGAAACGACTGACGACAGACGAGGTGACGGAGTTTATCAAAAGGTTATGGACGCTATGGCTCTTCTCAAAAAGCACAAATGCATTTTCGGCACCTCTGTATGCTATACCTCAAAGAACTACAAGGCGGTAACCTCCAACGAGTTTTATGATATGGAGATTAACGCAGGGGCAAAATTTGCTTGGTATTTCCACTATATGCCCGTTGGCTCGGACGCAGATACAAGTCTGCTTCTTTCACCGGAGCAAAGAGAATATGTTTACCGTGCTATCCGTGACAAGCGCAAAAGCCGTGGAGGTAAAGGCATTTTTACTGTCGACTTCCAAAACGACGGCGAATATGTCGGCGGCTGTATCGCAGGCGGACGAAACTATTTTCATATCAACTCCGAGGGCGACGCAGAGCCGTGCGTATTCATTCATTACAGCGACAGCAACATTCGTGAAAAAAGCGTATTGGAATGTCTGCGTTCTCCGCTTTTCAAGCAATACTACAAGGGACAGCCGTTCAACGATAATATGCTTCGTCCGTGTCCAATGCTTGAAAATCCGCAGGCGCTTCGCAATATCGTTGCAAAAACAAATGCAAAGTCAACAAATCTAACCTGCCCCGAAAGCGCAGAGCAGCTTTGCTCAAAATGCGACGACTACGCAAAAGCGTGGGCAAAAACAGCAAACGATATTTGGAACGAGCAGGAACGCTTCCACCCGTTTACGCAGTATTATCGTGATACCGAAGAAGCAAAAAACTCGCTTCGCTCGCAGAGAAAAGATAATCGAGAAGAGATAAAAGAAGATGTTTAATTAATTATCATTTTCTTTTATCCCCTCAGTCTTGCAAAACAAGACAGCTCCCCTTGATGACAAATCAAGGGGAGCCTTATTTTTTTCAATCGCGTTTTTTATAACACTTTGAGAAATTCCTCATTTTTCGCAAAAAACTGCTTATACGCATCGCAGTAGTCATACGCCTGCTTATTTCGTTTGCAGCCGCCGGCACGGCAGATATAGAAATACTCACAGGTTTTGCAGTCGTCCTTCATTTTGAACGATTCCTTAATAAACTCAACAGCAACGGGGCTGTTGTACATCTGCTCAAATGACTGCTCGTTTATGTTTCCGAGATACAGCTCGTCGGTGCAGTAAAAGTCGCAGGGATAGACTGCGCCGTCGCCCTCAACAACGAACTGATTTGAACAAACGCCGTTCATTCCGCATTGCTCGGCGTTTTTGCCCTGTGACAAAAGACGGTAGTTATCAAGCTGACGAATACTTACAAAGTTGTCTCGCATAAGCGAATTATAATAAAGCTTAAAAGCGGAATTAAGATACTGCGAATAATCTTCAACGCTCATACTGTACTCATTATCCTCCTCACCGAAGGGCTTTAGGCACGGTATGTACTGAAGATATTTCAAATCCTGCTCCTTAAAAAATCGGTAGCTTTTTCTGAAATTATTTGCAAGACGTTTTGTCAAAACAGAAAGTATATTAAAAGGCACATCGTATTTTTTCAGAAGCTCGATACCTTTCATTATATCATCAAACGAATTACTGCCGTCGGGATATTTTCGGTAATCGTTAAGCTCTCTGTCACCGTCAAGAGAAACGCCGAGCAAAAAGCCGTTTTGCTTAAAAAAGGAGCACCATTCGTCATTGAGAAGCGTTGCGTTTGTTTGGAGAAAATACGAAACGACTGCATTATTTTTATTTACGGATTTTGTATAATCAACGAAAAATCTGAAAAAATCAAGCCCTCTTAAAAGCGGCTCACCGCCCTGAAAAGTAAAATATACGCTGTCCTTTCCGAAAGCGAGAGCGCTGTCAATTACCCTTTTTGCCGTTTCCTCGCTCATCATACCTCGGTTTGCTATTTCTCTTTCGTCGCTTACCGAAGAATAAAAGCAGTATTCGCATCTTAAATTACAAGCCGACGAAGCCGGCTTTATCATAACGGAAATTGCCATTACATCACACCTACAATAATGTTATATACATTTATTCCGAACACGGCAAGCATAACCAAGCTGAACACTATTCTGACGGCCTTGTCACTGAATTTCTTATTGAACGTACTTCCGACCAAGCCTCCGACAACAGCGGCAATCATACCGCAGATTATCAAAGGGAGATAGTCGGCATACGGCTCAAATCTGTTATGAATAAACAGAGTAACGAGATTGCTCAGCTGACAAAAGAATACAACGCAAATCGAATACACGGCGCCCTGCTTTACGGCAAGTGAGAATAACAAAAGCAAAACCGTCATATTAATAGGACCGCCGCCTATACCTAAAAATGAATTGAGCATACCCAAGACAACGCCGCTTACCGCCATGGCAACAGGATTTGTCAAATGAAAGGTTTTTGGATTTTTCATATTAACGTAAATTTCGGCAAAGCCGACAAAAGCGATTATCATAGCCGCCTGAATAACAACAAGCCTGTCCTTGCCTATTCCTGCAATAGCAAGCCTAAACAGACGGTTGCCCAAATAGCCGCCCACTACTGCGCCCAATGAAAGTGACAAGGCAATTTTTTTGTCAAATTTCGTTTTCTGTATTTTATGACGGACAATTGACGAAATACTCATTGCAAGAACGGCGCACGACGACACAAAATTCACTATATCAATAGTGCAAAAATTCATACTGTCAAGCACGGGCTTAATGATTACACCGCCGCCGAAGCCGACAATCGCGCCGATTGTACAGGCACAAAATATTACAATTGTTGAAATTATGTAGGTTAGCATAGTCATATTCCTCTTCTCGTTATCATTCAACGGTATTATACAAAAAAATTAATATAAAATCAACAACAATTATTTTCAAGCCCTCACAACTCACCTTGACAAAGACTATAATATATAATATAATAAATGGTAAAGTATGGCTCCGAAAAAAGGGGAAAATAAATGAAGAAAAACATCATCTTTTATTTCAGCGACCAGCAACGCTGGGACACTGTAAACGAACAACTTACGCCGAACCTTATGCGTCTTGCAGATGAGGGTGTTATGTTTGAAAACAACATCACCTGTCAACCGGTATGCGGTCCTGCAAGAGCCTGTCTGCAAAGCGGAAGATACGCCACTCAAATCGGCTGCGTCTTCAACGGAATTGCTCTTCCTAAGGGCACGAAAACGCTTGCTCACTACTTCAACAACGCAGGCTACGACACGGCATATATCGGCAAATGGCATTTAGCTTCGGACAGATTGCCCAACATCGGTTTACATTGTGAAAAAACAGCCATCCCAAAAGAAAGATTAGGTGGATACAAGTATTTCAGAGGAGCCGACGTACTTGAATTTACCTCTCACGGATATGACGGCTATGTTTTTGACGAAAACGGAAATCAGCTTGATTTCAAGGGCTACCGTGCCGACTGCATCAACGACTATGCGCTCGAATACCTCGACAAAAGAGATAAAGAAAAACCGTTCTTTATGTTCATAAGTCAGCTTGAGCCGCATCACCAAAACGACCACCATTGCTACGAGGGCTACAAGGAAACCATCGACAACTACAAGGATTATCCTATTCCCGACGACTTGACAGCCTTCAAGGGCGATTACAGGGAAAGCTATCCCGATTACCTTTCGGCAATCAACCGTCTCGACTACAATGTAGGCAGGCTTGTCGAAAAGCTCAAGGAATTAGGCATTTACGACGATACTATTATCGTTTACACCTCCGACCACGGAAGTCATTTCAAAACGAGAAATCCGGAATACAAGCGTTCTTGCCACGAATCCGCAGTACATACTCCGCTTATCATCAAGGGCGGAAATTTCACAGGCGGACGCAAGGAAACAGCGCTTACCTCGCTTATTGATATGCCCCCTACCCTGCTTTCAATGGCAGATATCGAAATACCGAGCGATTATATGGGTATGGATCTTGCAGGCGATATTTCAAAGCGTAAATCCGTATTCATTCAAGTCAGCGAAATGAGTAATTCACGTGCAATAAGAACACAAAGATACAAGTATTCCGTTCGTGATATTGCACCGATAGGATATATTCACAGCAAGGCAAACGTATACTTTGAGGACTATCTCTACGACTTGGAAAAGGACCCGAACGAGCTTAATAACCTCGTAAAGGACAAGGCTTATGCAAGCGTCAGAGCCGAGCTCAAGGAAATGCTCAAGGAGCAAATGAGAAACGCCGACGAAAAGGTTCCGGCAATCTTACCGGCTGTAATAACAAGGAGAAAGTAACATATGGATAAAAAATATTTGACTATGAAAGAGCGTATTTGCTTTACGCTCGGCGCATTCGGACGTTCGGGTATTTACACCCTTATGTCAATGTTCACACTCGTATTCTTCCAAAACGGTGCCGGACTTACACTCGGTCAGGGTACGACAATTATTCTTATAGGAAGAATTTTTGACGCAATCAACGACCCGATGATGGGTATGATTGTCGACAGAACAAAATCAAGATGGGGCAAGATGAGACCGTATCTTCTTTTCTCACCTGTTCCGATTGCAATAACAACGATTCTTTTGTTCACCGCACCGTTTGAGGACGGCTCGACTGCGGCGTTTGTATGGGCACTTGTTACATACATTCTTTGGGGCGTTGCATTCACTGTTCAGGACGTTCCTTTCTGGGGCTTATCTTCTGTAATCACACCTCTGGAAAGCGAAAGAACAAGCTTTATTTCAACTGCAAGACTCGGTTCAACCTTCGGCGGTATTCTTCCGGCATTACTTGTTCCGATTCTTTATCAGAGTAACCTCGGCTACAACAAGGGCTTCTTCATTTCGGCTTTGTTGTTTGCGCTTCTCGGCTGCGGACTTTCAATTCTTATCTTCTTTGTTTCAAAGGAAAGAGTACCGAAGATGGATCACACTCCGTCATTCAAGGAAACCTTCGTTGTTCTCGGTAAGGATAAGCTGCTTATTATCGTTATCTTCGCCGCTATCCTCGGTTCAACAATGGTAACTGCAAACCAGTGTGCAGACTATATCGGTAACTATCTCATTATTCAAAACTACACCGATTTCTCAAAAATCTTTGACGCTGCCGGCAATCTTCTTCCGAATGTTGACGCCGCTGCCGCTTACGATTTTTGGATTCCGAGAGGAACAATCGTTACAACTCTTACCGTTGCTATCGGCGTTGGTATGGTTCCTGCAATGGCTCTCTTCCCTGTTCTCAGAAAGAAGCTCAGCCTTAAGCAAATCTACATCGGCTCAGCCGCATTCGGATTTATCGTTCACGCTCTTTGCTACTTAGTATTCTCGGGCGATGTAACAAATATTTCCATCATTTTGCTTTGGGTATTCCTCTTCCTTATGGGCTTGCCGCTCGGTATCTACAACGTTATCACATACGCACTTATTGCAGACGCAGTAGACTATATGGAATGGAAAACAGGCGAAAGACACGAGGGTGTTTGCTTCTCGTTCCAGACCTTCCTTTCAAAGGTTAATGCCGCTATCGCGACATTCGTATTCGGTCAAATTCTCGGCCGTTCGGACTTCAAGGCTGTTGACAAGAGCTTGGTTGACGTAGCAGGCAGACAAATCTTCTTTGAGCAGTCGCTCGACACTCAAAAGATGCTTCTTGCACTCGTAACCATAGTTCCTGCTGTTGGCTTCTTCCTTACAATCATTCCTATGCTCTTTAACGACTTTACCGGAAAGACAAAAGAAAAGGCTCAAAAAGAGCTTGAGGATGCAAGACAGGCTAAAATGCACGGCGTAGTTGAAGAATAATTAAACAACCTAATATAAACAAAACGCTCCGCAGGCAAACAAGTCTGCGGAGCGTTTTTTACTATATTGAAATACTAACGTTTGAATCCCTCAGTCACTTCGTGACAGCTCCCTTTGACAAAGGAGCCATAATCTGCTATTACAATTCAATTTTTCCGTTCTTTGCTTCGTATTGCTCAATAGCGTTTCTAATTAATATAAGAATTTCACTGTTAGCGGAACGACCTTCATAATCTGCAACAATATGAAGCTTGTTGAGCATATCCTCATCAATTCTTATAGATAAACTTTTTATTTTAGCCACACAATAACCTCATTTCATATTTATTGTGACTTTATTTTATATTTTTTATGTGTTATAATGTTAATTATAAACGCATTATATGTTTATAATATATCTAAATTGAGGGTGTAATTATGAATTGTTGTGGATTTGGAAACAGAAAAGTATACCGTAATATTGACAAACAATTATATGATTTAGTCATACAGGCAATTCAAAACGGCTGTGATACTTTTTATACAGGATATATGGGAGATTTTGACTTGAAATTTTGTAACGCTGTAAAAGAAGCAAAAAAAGAATATAAAAACATTGAACTAATATGTGTTCGTCCATATCTTACAAAAGAGCTTCAAAGCAATAAGGATTACTATTATGATTACTTTGATTGCATAATCATTCCTCCTGAATTAAGCAATGTACATTATAAACAAGCTATAACCGAACGTAACAAATGGATTGTTAATCACTCTGACATTGTTATTGGTTTTTCAGTTCGTAAATACGGCGGTGCAATAACCGCTATAAGCTATGCATCAAAGCAAGATAAAACAATATATATGATTGACAACAATTCGTAGTCAAAAAAACGCTCCGCAAACAAGTCTGCGGAGCGTTTTTTATTTGTTTTTATTAAAGCTTTACGATTCCGAATGCCTGAAGCAAAAGGAAGATTAAAAGTACAGGTGCGACAAACTTTATTGTTACATTATAGATAATCTTACGGTTGAATTTTTCGCCGTTTTTTGTTACCTCGTCGATAATCGTTTGAGGCTTTGAAATCCAGCCGAACAATACGCAAGTTGCAAGTGCAACGACAGGCATAAATACGTTATTGCTTACATAGTCCATAAGGTCTAATATCTGACCGACACTTCCGTTCGGTAAAGGAAGCTCGAAATAGAAAAGGTTGTATCCGAGACAAACTACTGCGCCTGTAATAATAGCATAAACCAATACAATTATAGTTGACATCTTCCTCTTCCAGCCAAAGCGGTCCATAAGAGACGCAACGATAGCTTCCATAATTGAAACCGAAGATGTGATTGCGGCAAACAGTACCATAACGAAGAAAACCACACCGACAACCGTACCCACAACGCCCATTTCCGCAAATACCTTCGGTAAAGCGATGAACATCAAGCCCGGACCTGCGGTCATTCCTTCCTTGCCCATAAACACATAAACGGCAGGTACAATCATAAGTCCTGCAAGAAGTGCCACAAGAGTGTCAAAAATCTCAATTTGGTTAACCGATTTCATAAGGTTTGTCTTATCGTCAACGTAAGAGCCGTAAGCAACCATAATACCCATAGCAACGCTGATAGAAAAGAACAACTGACCCAAAGCGTCAAACACGGTTGTAAACGCCGATTTAAGCGTTAAAGACTTGAAATCGGGGATAAGATAAACCTTTAAGCCGTCTATACCCGTAACACCTGTTTCGCCGTTTTTAATCGTAAGTGCAAAGATTGAAATGCCGATAATAAGCACGAAAAGTATCGGCATCAAAATACGGCTCATTTTTTCAATTCCCTTGTTTACACCGCCGAGAATTATAACTGCGGTTATAACAAGAAAAACTACCATAAAAATAAGGGGTTGAGCAACACTTGTGATATGTCCGGTAAAATAATCGGCGCCTGCGGCGTCTACACCCTTACCTGTGGCATATGTTACAAAATACTTAATTACCCAGCCGCCTATTGCACAGTAATATGGCAAGATAATTACAGGGACAATCGTAGCCAGTGTTCCGAGCCAATTAAAGCCTTTGTGAATTTTACCGTAAGCAGTAAGCGGTGACTGCTTTGTTTTTCTGCCAAGAGCAATTTCGGTTATAAGAAGCGCAAAGCCGAATGTCAGTGCAAGGATAATATAGCACAGAATAAAAAATCCGCCATTATCCTTTGCAGCTAAATACGGAAATCGCCAAATGTTTCCAAGTCCTACTGCACTACCTGCGGCAGCAAGAACAAAACCGAGTGAGCCCTTAAAGCTACCTCTTTTGTTTTCCATTTTTTCCTCTCTTTCTTCGGATAATCCCGATATCGGCGTAAGTTCGTAAGCCAATCTTGCTACTGTTATTGCTTACGACCTGCCGTAATATTAGATTAATATTATCACACTTTTACTGTTATTACAATATCTTTATTAAATTTATACCGCTTATCGGTTATTATTTATTCATTTTCGTTCAATTTTGTTCAAAAAATACATATTTAACAGGCTTTTTTTACATAAAAATAAATTCTGCAAGTATTGAGCTTTATTTCGGTTGACAAAACTATAATAATAATGTAAAATCTTTATTATATTATTTTCAAAAGGAACGACTATGGAAGAAGCTTCATCATCTAATACCGTCCTTCTTATATTCCTTTTCATAGTTTTGTTTTTTATATGTCTTGATTTACTGTCGCCGAAAAAGACTTATTCGGAAAAAACGGCCAATTCAAACAAAGAGCATGATGAGGAATTAAGAAAGAAAGAGGAATTTAACAGACTTCAAAAGCGTCTGCGTTCAATTTACTGGGATTCGTTAGGCGAAATATACGACAGCTTGAGCACCGATATTCTGCTTAAGGCAAAAAGCAAGCTCGAAAATATGGTAAAATACCACACACACGAGGGCATAAACGAGCGAAATATTCACTATATCGACCTATGGTATTGTGAGCTTGCGGAGCTTCGTATTCTGCTCGATAATCCGACTTGGACAGACAGCTCAAATTCGCAAGCATATAATATGCCGCTGTTTGAGGATTTGGATGTTAAATACATAGACGAGCTTATACAGCTTCGCAACAACCGTCCGAAACGAAACTACCGAGAACGAACTCAATAACTAAATAATTTGATACAACAAGCGCCCTGTTCATTCAGGGCGTTGATTTTGCGATAATATGAAATACAACAAGAAAAAAACATTATCCTTTGCGCTGAAAAAATCGTTACCCGTGCTTTTCGGGTATCTGTTTTTAGGCTCGGCGTTCGGAATAATGCTATATGAAATCGGATACAATTGGATATGGGCTACTGTCATTTCTCTGCTTGTGTACGCAGGAAGCGGTCAGTTTTTACTCGTTTCGCTTCTTGCATCGGGTGAAAACCTGCTTAACGTAGCCGTTATGACATTTTTCATAAACTCACGTCATATTTTTTACGGCTTGAGCTTTATTGAAAAATTCAGAAGCTACTCTTGGAGATACCCGTTTTTAATCTTCACGTTGACCGACGAAACCTACGGCGTAAACACATCATTTGACTCTGTGCCCGACGGCGTTCACGAGGGAAACGCAAGATATTTAATAGGGCTTTTCGACCACATTTATTGGATAATCGGCTCGATTATCGGAAGTCTTGCAGGACAACTGATAAGCATTGATTTTTCGGGTATTGATTTTTCGATGACGGCACTGTTCGTTGTTATCTTCATCGACCAAATGAAAAGCAAAAATTCAAAACTTTCGGGATTTATCGGAATTTTCTGTGCCGTAATATGTCTTGCGATTTTCGGACCGGAAAACTTTATACTTCCTGCATTGGTTATTACTGTTGCCGTTTTGTACGGCGCAAAGCCGATTTTGAACAATGATATGAAAGGCGGAGAATAAATATGCTTTCAACCTCTAAAATGCTCATAACTATCGTTGTTGCAGGCGTATTTACATTTGCAACAAGACTCATACCCTTTGCCGCCTTCGGAAACAGAAAGGTGCCTGAAATAATAAAATATTTGGGCAAAATTATGCCGCCTGCAATTATCGGAGTGCTGATAATCTACTGCATAAAGGACAGCTATTCGCTCAATATTAATACAATTTTGCCGCAGCTTTTGGGTGTCGGCATAACGGCAGGTATTCACCTTTGGAAAAGAAATACACTGCTTAGCATATCGGTCGGCACAATCTCATATATGCTGATGATTCATTATATTTTTATATAGTTTTATATTATATTCTTTCAAAAAGTCTGTCGTGAACGAAATTAAAAAAGTTCACGGCATTTTCATTTTCAGGCGAATTACAGGTTACCACTATACTTCTTTGACAGCTCGGATTTTCGATTTCAAGGAGTTTAACTCTTTCGTTTTCTACCTCGCCCCATGTATATTCCGGCCAAAATCCGACGCCCAAATTGGCGCCTATCATATTTTTTACTGCGGCAGGAGAGTCGCTTTCAAAAACGATTTTCGGCACAATTCCCGCTTGATGGCAATATTTATCGCAAATATAACGAAACTGCTTTGAGCCCATAAGACTGATAAAGTCCTCCTGTGCAACGCTTTGCAGGTCTATCGACGATACGGCACTGTATTTTTCGTTGTTCGGCACAGCAAGAAAAATACGCTCGGGACATTCAAAGCAGGTGGCTGTATCGGTTGGTACATAATTCATTTTTGTCGTTATTTCAATATCGCAAACGCCGTCGTTGTTTTCCGTATTTTGCAAAAGCTGAAACTTAATACGATCGTGAATTGAACCGTATTCAATAATGATATCGGTCATAATTGTAGAAGCGGCAAGCACGTTAATATGAAGCGTTTTATAATTTTCATTGGACAGAATCGCAAGCTGTTCGGGAATTGAATCAAGAACTGCCATAACGCCCTCCAGCTTGCTTTGAAGAAATTTTCCGCAGGGGGTCAAAACAATATTTCTCCCCTTTGAAGCAAAAAGTTTAACACCAAGCTCCTTTTCAAGACGGTGTACAGACTGCGACAATGCAGGCTGTGCAATGTGCAGCTTTTGCGCGCTTTGTGTAATATGCTGACTCTGTGCCACCTCTAAAAAGTATTTTAACTGCTGAAACTCCATATTTTCAACCTCAATTCATAATATATATATTATCATTTCATAATAAATTATATATTAGACATAATGAGTTGTCAAGCGTATAATATATCACGAAATAAGAAATGAAAGGTAAAGGATAACAAATATGACACAGGCACTTGAAGCAACAATGCTTATATGCTTCGGCTTATCGTGGCCGATAAATCTGATGAAAAACATCAAGGCGCAAACTGCAAAATCAATGAGCCTTAAATTCATTTTGCTCATTATTTTCGGATATGTGGCAGGCATCAGCGCAAAGCTGATTACTCATCAATTTAACTATGTTTTGATTGTTTATATACTCAACATACTTATAGTAAGTCTTAATCTTGTTGTGTATTTCATTAACAAACACAAGGACAAGGCGCGCGAAAAAGCAAAACAAGCTGTTTAATCCTCTCTTAAGCCTCAAGTCGAACGCAAACGCAAACGACTTGAGGCTTTTATTTTTTTATGAAAAATATACAAAAAAACATTTACATATCGCTTTGAATGTATTATATTTGTAATATAAGGAAAGGAGCGAGAATAATGTCAAATACTAACGAATGGTACAAAAACGCAGTTGTTTATCAAATATGGCCTCGTTCGTTTTGCGACGGAAACGGCGACGGTATAGGAGATTTGCAGGGTGTGCTTTCAAAGCTCGACTACATAAAGGATTTGGGCTGTAACTGCATTTGGTTTTCACCGCTTTATCCGTCGCCCAACGCCGATTACGGCTACGACATTGCAGATTACAAAAGCATAAATCCCGAATACGGAACTCTTGAGTTATTCAAGACAGTGCTTGACGAGGCTCACAAAAGAGGCATAAAAATCATTATGGATTTAGTCGTTAATCACACCTCGGACGAGCACAAATGGTTCATAGAATCGAAGGACAAAAGCTCGCCGTATCACGACTATTATTTTTGGCGCAAGGGTAAACGCCACGGCAAGCGTCCGCCTAACAACTGGCTTTCATGCTTTGAGGGCGGCGCATGGGAAAAGGACGAAAAAACAGGCGAATACTATCTCCACGTTTTTTCCAAAAAGCAACCCGACCTTAATCACGACAACCCGAATGTTCGCCGTGAAGTTAAGGAGATTATGGAATTTTGGCTCGATATGGGAGTTGACGGCTTCAGAGAGGATGTTATCACCTTTATTTCCAAAAAAGAGGGCCTGCCAAACGGCTTCCCTATTCCCTCGGCGTGCGGCATAGAGCATTATATGGACGGTCCTAACATTCATAAATACCTCAAAGAATATCGCGAGGTTACCGACAAATACGACTGCATTACTATCGGTGAAGCGCCGATGATGACGCCCGATAAGGCGCTGAAATACATCAAGGACGGCAGTAAGGAGCTTGATTTGATGTTCCATTTTCAGCATATCGAGGCAGACTGCTTCATGGTTGATTTCATTCAAACGGGCTTTGACCTTAAAAAAATGAAAAAAGCCTTTTCACGCTGGCAGGAGAAGCTCAACGGCAAGGCTTGGAACACTCTGTATATTGAAAACCACGACCACCCGAGAATTATTTCACGCTACGGAAATGAGAAATATCGCACCGAATCGGGAAAAATGCTTGCAAATATGTATATGCTTCAACAGGGTACGCCTTTTGTTTATCAGGGTCAGGAAATCGGTATGCTCAACACGAAGCTCGATTCACTCGACGAGTACGAGGATTGCTTTGTTAAAAACAACTACAACGTCGCAAGGAACAAGGTGCATTTAAGCGAGAAAAAATGTATGGACTGGGCTGTTAGGTCAACGAGAGACAACGCAAGAACGCCGGTTCAATGGAACGACAGCGAAAACGCAGGCTTCACAACAGGAAAGCCGTGGTTTCCTGTCAACAAAAATTATCCTCAAATCAACGTTGAGCACGAGCAAAACGACCCAAATTCTATCTTAAATCACTACAAAAAGCTGATTAAATTCAAGAAAGAAAACGAGGTTGCAATCTACGGCGATTACAAGGAATACTGCAAAAGCTCCGACAAAATCTACGTTTATTCAAGAAGCTACAACGGCAAACGCTTGCTTGTAATTAATTCTTTCAGCGACGAAGCAGTTGCGTTTGAAGCGCCTAAAGGCTTCACTCTTGAGGAAGGCACGCCGATGCTGTGCAACTACGATAATCCGACTGTTCAATGCAACGGCTTTACGCTTCGTCCGTACGAGACGAGAGTGTATTATTTTGAAAAATAAATATATGGAATCACAATACTTTTATCATACTTTCTCAAAGCCTTTTTCGGCTTTTGCTTGCTTTAAGAATTTTTGATAATTATCGTTCCATTTTTCAGCCGTTTCATCTAAGACGGCTGATTTTATTTCATAATTTTGACTGATGTAATTTCCTATGTATAGTGATATAATTGCTTTTTAGCGAATAAAAAGAGGTGCTGAATATAATGGTAATAAAATTAATAGTGTGTATAATTGCAGGCTTGGGTGCCGGCTTCGGCACAGGCTTTGCGGGAATGAGTGCGGCGGCGGTAATCAGCCCTATGCTCATAACATTTTTGGGCGTCCCGGCTTACGAAGCAGTCGGAATTGCGCTTGCAAGCGACGTTTTGGCAAGCGCCGTAAGTGCGAATAATTACAGAAAAAATAAAAATATCGACATAAAAAACGGCGTTGTTATGATGATATTCGTGCTGATATTTACGCTTATCGGAAGCTATATTGCAAAGCTTGTACCAAACGGCACAATGGGCGGTATGTCGGTGCTTATGACAACATTTTTAGGCGTGAAATTCATAGTCAAGCCCGTTATGACAACAAAGGAAAAGCGCCTTGAAAGCAGCAGGAAAAAACAAATTATTCAGTCCGTTGTAAGCGGTGCGTTAGTTGGATTTATATGCGGCTTTATCGGCGCAGGCGGCGGTATGATGATGCTTCTTGTTCTTACATCTTTTCTCGGCTACGAGCTTAAAACCGCTGTCGGCACTTCGGTTTTCATTATGACTTTTACTGCGCTGACAGGAGCTTTAAGTCACTTCGTAATCGGTGGTATGCCGGATATTCAATGCCTTGTTTTGTGCATCATATCTACGCTCGTTTTTGCACAAATTGCATCAAAGCTCGCAAATAAAGCAAGCCCGAAAACGCTCAACCGTGCCGTCGGCGTAATCCTCGTTATCCTCGGCGGTGCGATGATGATAATTAAGTTTGTGAAGTAATGCCGCAAGGAAAAATGAAGCATCGGCAAAGCCGATATGAAGCACACCTGCGGTGTATGAAGCACGCCATAGGCGTATGAAAAATGAAGCATTGACTGCGTCAATATGAAAAATTCTTTTATCCCCTCAGTCGGCAAAGCCGACAGCTCCCCTTAATTACATTATAAGGGGAGCCTTTGTTTGCTAAAATAATACAACACAAGAGAACCGTCCCCGTGTGTTGTTCTTTAGAGTTTATTTATTTTTTGTGCTTGTTATATAACAAACGGTGCTGATTTTTGTGCAAAAAATACATAAATTACTTTGTAATCATTTCAAATATTTCATAATATTACAGTTTACAAATTTTGTTAAAAGATATATAATTACTATAAATAATATTAAAATATACTTTTTGAAAACTATATAAATTTCAACTTAAAAAAAGAGGGGGATTTTGTATGAAGAGATATAAAAAGATAATTGCAATATTGTTGTCGCTTGCGCTGATTATTTCAACATTCGGTATTTTTGAAGTCAGCGCCGCAACTGACGTTACAAGATATTCAAAGAAGTATCTTCAAAACGGTGGCTTTGAGGAAAATAAAGATAGTTATCGTTGGCGAACGGATCATTATGTTCAGCCTGCTAAAAACACTGTGCCTTATTGGGATACAACCGCTTTTGGCGGCAACGGCACAGACGGTATGTTTGAATTTTTTGAAGCCGGTGCCCTTCATTTCAGTCAGTCAAACACTAACAAGAAAGTAGCCGAGGGAACTGTTGCCGCCGAGCTTAATGCCGACGAGATAAGTACGATTTATCAAAGAATCGAAACCGTTTCCGGCTCAACATACACTTGGGGACTTGACCACAGAGGAAGAGATACAACCGATACAATGGTTCTTTTCATCGGTCCGGAACAGTATAAAACTGTTAACGGAGTAAAAACTGCTATTGATCCGTCAAAGCCTTCAAAAACAGGTCAAGACCAATTTGTTAAAATGACGGACTGGCTGAAAACACAGTACGGCATCAATTATCCCGCAACCGGCTGTTCGCAAAAGTACACGATTTATTCAAAGCCTTTCGCAGAAAAAGGTAAATTTCAAAATGAATCAACTAATGCGAACGAAAACTTTTCGATGACAAAAACAGACAAATGTAACCAGGAGTGGAGCCTATGGGTTATTTCTTCCAAAAATAACAACACCAGCACAAATGAATTTGAAGCAGTTAACGGTTGGTCAAAATACGGAACGAACTGCTATGACGAAACCGATGATTCCTACAACGATGTAATCAAAGGTGAAAACAGCAAATTAGGCTATGACTGCACATACACCGTACCAAAGGGACAGACAAAAACTCTCTTTGCATTCTGTTCATTCACAGTTAATCCAAACAGAAAGAGTAACAATAGCTATATTTTTGACGCAACCTACGGTAATCTGCTTGATGATATTAACTTTAAGCTTTATCAGCCTATTTCATCGTCAATTACCGAGGGCGGTAACGGCGGTGTGCATACAGGAAACGCAACGATTACAAGCGATATTCAAAACGGTAACTTATTCTACTCAACCGTAACAGACGGCGAATTATGTACAATCCGTACAATGAAGCTTGACGAAAAGGATACATACGAATTCCAAGGTGCTTATGTTACCGTATATGAGGATGACGGAACTCCGGTTACAAGATTTATTCCTATCTATAAAGACGACCATGACGAAATATCCAGACTTGATAAGGAACAAAAGTTAGCGCTTTCAAAAGATTACTTTTTACCTGACGGTACTACAACAACCGATGAAAACGGTGTAAAGAAAACTTGGGACTATTATTTCAATGTTTCAGTTAAGTCACCGGTTCATATTCATATGATGTATACAAAAGCACCGTATGTATTATACGATTCAAACGGCGGTGAACCGTATCAATGGGAAAGAAGCAATTTAGACGGCGGAAATCTTATCGGCTTTAGAGACGGATTTAAAACAATCGCAGGCGTTGACACGAGTGATTATTACAAGGACGCTGAAATTACAGAAGACGACCACGGTAACTTAAAAGAAGAAAAAGCGGGATTTTATAAATCTCACTCTGCTTTACCAAATCAAAAGTGGAATAAAAATACTTTTGCAGACGGTACAACAGTTGGCGCAAGATTTTTAGGTTGGGCTATCAAGGACAGCAGTAATAATCTTGTTATACTTAACGGCAATCATCAGGTAACATACGACCCTGCTAAAACAGATTCAGGTTATGTTACATTCAACAACTTGGATGAAAACGGAAAAATTATAGAAGACGGTGAAGTTGCAGGGCTTGAGCTTGACGCAACTCACGGTGTAACACTCACAGCGCAATGGCAGTTCGGTTATACGGCACAAGCACAGACCTTAATCGACAGCGTTAAAAAAACATACGAAAACTCCGCTGTCGGCGGTTGGGTTGAGGAAACCTATATCACCACGGACAGAGATAATAATGTTGTAGACTACAAAAAAGATATAAACGGCGAAAAAAGAATAGAGCGTACAGACGCTTACGCTGCAGTCGGCGAAACAATAATTTTCCGTGCAAATGCCGATTCGGCAAACAACTATGTATTCGAAGGTTGGTACACAATTGATGAAAACGGCGTTGAAACTCGTATCAGCACGACACCTAACCTTCCAATTTCTGTTAAAGAGGGCAAGTCAACAGCATATTACGCCCGCTTTAAGACAAAGACGGTTCCGGTAATTTTCCACTATTCTGCAAGCGGTGCAAGCGACGGATACGATTACTACTTAAAAGATACTGACAACAAGTACGGAAAGTACTTCCAAGATGTAGTGTATAACGAAAAGGCAACACAGCCTCCGACCAACTTAAATCCAAAGGTTACAATGTGGTTTACTTCCCCGACAGAGAGAGACCAAGAGCATCTGTTCAACTTTGGTACTCCGATTACCGAGGAAACACATTTATATGCAAGCCCGGCGTTTAATTTCAATTACTACACAGGTTTCAGTTTCACCGAACCGTGGACGGTAGAATGCTATGCAACATTGCTCTTGAGAAACGACAACAACACTACAAAATTTGTTGACATGAAATCAGATTCGTTAATAACTGATTTTAACACATATATGCTCACGACATCTGATTATGGTAATACCGCTCCGAAAGCATCTGAAATCAAGAAAAATGCGAACACCGTTAGGGTTGGTAAAAATAAAAACAATTCCTTAGTGCTTTATAACAACACAACTAACACACAGGTATCATTCAATCGTTGCGGTGCAAGGCTTAAAGACGCATATATCTTCAATATGCATATTCCGACTTGGGTTGTATTTGATTTCACATATAACGGAATCACCTACACAAGTGCAATAGCAGATCGTTGCTTATATAATGAAATAGATATTTATATGAAAACCGAAAACAACGGTTATTTCACAACTTTCCCGAAAAAAACACAGGCAGTGCTTCGAACTGCACAAACTGAAATGCTCAACAGTATTCGTGCTATGAATGAAGCTATTGCACCAAAAGGAATTACAAAACCTACAGAATATAAAGAAGGTGTTACCGTCACCGGATTAACCGTTACCGAAGACACCGTACCTTCAACTGATTACAACTTCAATTCAAAAACAGCAATCAGAAATATCGAGCCTTGGGGCTTCAAGTATTCATTCAATATTTCTGAAACTGATGTAACAAGCTTTAGTGATTATGGTGCCGTTGTTCTTACAGATACAAATGACACATATATAGACACAACACCGACAATTTACGAAATACTGAACAATTCAAATTCACTTCTTTATTCAAAATCAATGAATAACTACTACACCGAAGATGGTAGCATTTGTGTACACCATGTAAATGGAATAAAAGCCACAGATTTCGAAAAGAATACTTATGCAGTTTTCTTCGTAAAGGATAGTAACGGTAAGTACCATTACTCAAAAGTCATTACTAACAGCTATAACACTATAGCAAGTAATGATACAAGTGATGAAACCGGAGAAATAAGCAAATCAATTAAGACATACTCTGAAAAGCTTATTGCTTACTATAAGGCAAAGAAAGATGCGGCTTCCTCAAAATAAACAAAGGAGGATGAAATATGAAAAAAGAATATGTTGCTCCGGAAGCAGAAATTGAACTTTTCTCTATTTTATCTTCCGACAGCGTTTATACATTAAGTGGAGGACACGAGCAAGGACCGACGACAGGCGATTGGAGCGACCCGTGGAATCCTTGGTCAATAAGAAGTAGTGGAGATATAGAATGGGAATAAATAAAAAAATTGCAATCATTCTTTGCATTGCGGTTATGGCGATAAGCATTTGCTTCGTTGCCTGCACAGGCTCAAAGAATGACGACGAAAGCACAACAACTTCTTCTACCGAAGCTTCTCAGCAACAAAGCTCAACACAAGCCGACGATTCTCAAGGTCAAAGCGTTTACTACGACGGCGAGGGCTACGGCGTTGAGCAGGAGGACGAAGAGCCCTTTGGGCAACAATCAACTACTAAAAGCTCCGGCTCGTCTGTTTCGACTACAAAAAAACAAAGCGGCAATAATAACGAGCAGACAACCGAGAGTACAACACAAAAGGTAACTACCACACTTCCCAGAGCACCTTATCAGGAGGGCGAGTGGGGTACACCGATACAGAATTAACGAAAAACCACAGCTTGTTTGTTAAGCTGTGGTTTTTGTTAAGTGAAATTGTGCAATCGCAGTGAAGCATTGCAACGAGCCGGGAGATAAGACCGTATCGTTACAACAAGGCAATCGTAGGGGTCGGCGTCCTCGACGACCCGTTCTTTTATCCCCTCAGTCGGCAAAGCCGACAGCTGTCTCACCTGCCGGTTCGGTCGGTGCTTCTGCATTAAAATGCAGAGGTGTCCACCGGACACCCGCACCCTTAATGACATTATAAGGGGAGCCTTTGTCGTTAAAATCTGCGTTTCGTCTTGAATATTGGCACCCCTTGATTTTATTCAATCACTCCGTTGTTTTTCAAAAAATCGACCATTTTTGTGCACCACTCCCCTGCCTGCTCGCCGTCACCGAGAGCGAAGCCGTGGCGTGAGCCGGGATAAATATGAAGCTCATTTTTTACGCCAAGCGTATCAAGTACACCTTTAAGCCGAATACAATTTGTTTTCGGCGGCACGGTTGTATCGCCCTGCTGGGTGAACATAAAAACGGGAGGATAATCCTTATTCACAAGATTATGAACACAAAGACGTTCGCTTTCTTTCTTATTATACTTATCACCGAGTAAAATCATATCAGCAGTAACGGTGAAGCTACGGCATTTGAGGTCGGACATACCGTATCCGGAAACTATTGCATTAGGTCTTCCGTCAATTTCCTGCAAATCGTCATATCCGTTTTTAAGCTCGTCATAAACGCCGTTAACACTTAACGCCAAATGACCGCCTGCCGAATAGCCAAGAGCAATAATTTGGTCGGGAATAATTCCCCACTCCTGAGCATTTTTTCGCATAAGTCGAATAGTTCTAATAAGGTCAAGATGCATACAGGGATAGCGTGCAGGCGACACTCTGTAAGAAAGAACTATTGCGTGAAAGCCGAGCTCATTAAGCCGCTTTGCGGTATCAATACCCTCTGCCTGCATCCAAACACTCAAATATGCGCCGCCGGGAATAACAACAACGGCGGGCGCAGTCTTATCTTTCAGCAAAAACGGAATGAAAAACGGCTTTTCCTCGCCGTTATAAAGCGGAATATTATCCTCCTGCCACACGGGCTGACACTCCTCGTCGTCATAGCAAACGACAACATTTTTGCAATTTAGGAAATCTATCATACCGTAAAGCGTTTGCTTGACGCCCTTAGGAGCAAGGCGTATCAGCGTTTTGAATTTATACGGCATAAACCATTTGAAAACGTTATTAATTTGTTTTACCGAGATATATCGGCTTAGCTGATATGCGCTTGGCATTTCATTTTTTGCATCCTTAAATCTATTCTCTACCGTAATCATAATTCACCTAATGACACTAAAAATTAATCAAAGAGGGTTTATTTTCTTTTCTGTACAAAGCGGGGGTTATTCCGATATATTCCTTAAACACGCGATTAAAGTGGCTTAGACTTGCATAACCGAGGGTGTTCGATATTTCAAGAATGGAGGTATCGGTATTTTTAAGCATATCGCAGGCGTTATTTATCTTAATCATCTTAAGATATTCAACAACCGTTTTACCGGTATAGCGCTTAAAGCGGTCAATGACGACAGGTGCGCAAAAGCCGGACATACGATAAATATCGTCGGCACAGCAGGAATAACATTCGGGTGAATGAATTTTCTCAAGAGTATGAGTAAACCATTCGGGACATTCCTGATGTGAAAACAGCTTATAATTATAAATAATACAAACGGCGTTTGAGAGCATCTCGCTGATAAAAACAACTCCCCTATCGTCGTTATTAAACTGCATAAGGCTGACGCGCTGTGCTGTTTTTACGAAAAATTCGAGCTCGCTGACAGAGAGGTTTATATTTTGAATATCCTCGCAAAGCTCATCAAGCTTTACGCCGAGGCTTGTGCAAATCGCTTCAAGACGTTCAACGGTAACGCTGAGGTTAATATGCGTACAGCTATTACCTTGGCAGGAAACAATACAGTGGGCATCGTTCGGAGTGATGAGCCGAAGCGTGCCCTTATGAAGCCGAGATGTGTGATTATTGATTTCGTGGTACGCTTCACCGGAGGTCACAATAAAAAATTCATAAAAATTATGACGGTGAAGCGAGGTGGCATCGGCACTCCACCAATGACACGCAACATTATAGCGCTTTAGCCATTCGTTATTATTATAATCCACCATAATTGCTAAATTGTTATCGGTATTTAATGAATTATTGTTCAAATTGCACACGTCCTCAAAATTCAATACTCTACTGTGATATTAACACTTTTTGACGTACTTTGTCAAATGAATATCAAAATATTAAAAAAATCACCTATTTTTCTTAAATAATAGCAAGAATTTTGTTACGATATGATATACTATTAGGATAGAGAGTGTAATGAGGGGGGTGACTGCTATCGTAATAAAGCATCATATACCGAGTGACAGGCAGGGACAGTACTACACAATTGATTTTTTTGTGCCTGAAAATGTCGAAAAAATTACAGTTAGCTATGATTATTACAGAAAAGGCGGCGGCGTATTATCGGATTTGAAGCCGTCGAACACGGTGGATATCGGTCTTGAGGACGAGGTGGGAAGATTTCTCGGTTGGTCGGGCAGTGCTCACAGGACAATCAGCGTGAGCGAATACGATTCGTCAGCCGGTTATTTATGCACAAGGATTAATTCGGGCAACTGGAAAATCATTGTCGGCGCATATCATATTATGCCACAGGGCGTTGACGTTACATACAACATTGAATTTCAATTAAAGCAAACGAGGCTACTATACGGCGATTTGCATATTCACTCCAATGCGTCGGACGGAAGTCTTTCGGCTTACGAAATAGGCTTGCTTGCAAGGAAAAAGGGACTTGATTTTGTCGCACTTGCAAATCATAATAATTTTGCAGAAAATTATTCGCTCCCGCACATTGACGGCTTAACATTTATTCCGGCGGTTGAATGGACGCATTACAAGGGACACATAAATCTTTTCGGAGTTGAAAACCCGTTTGAAAATTCCTTTGTCGCAAATACAAAGGAGGAAATGCATTCACTTATTGACAACGCAAAAAGCAAGGGGGCAACCGTCAGCGTTAACCACCCGAAATGTCGATTTTGTCCGTACCTATGGGAGGACGAGAACGCTTTTGATATGATGGAAATTTGGAACGGTCCTATGCGAAAGACGAATGAGAGGGCGATTGAATGGTGGACTTCCCTGCTGTCAAAGGGGCGCAAAATTCCGATTGTAGGCGGAAGCGATTTTCACAAGCCGAAAAGTCTTGCAAAGCTCGGGAATCCTGTTACGGCTGTTTATTCTCCGTCGCCGAGCAAGGAAGATATTTTAGGTTCAATAAGACGAGGCAGAGCCTTTGTTTGTCAAAAGGCGGACAACTTACGGCTTGACTTAAAATATGAGAACTGTATTATGGGAGAGAGTGCAAAATACAAAAGCGAAATACCCTTAAAAATCGAGGGCAATTTCGACAAAGCATATCTCGTAACCGAGCAGGGAGAAACGCCGATAACGCTTCAAAACGGCATTGCCGAAGCCTTCATAAAGCAAACGAAATTCGCCTACATAAAACTATACAGGGGCTTTGGCAGGCTAAGGCATATTTATGCCGTATCAAACCCGATTTATTTTGATGAGGAGTAACATTATGTCAAATACTTCAACCTTAAAAAAGACCTCGCCGTTTCGCTACGGCATAGGTATGTTCGGCACGTCAATGCCGATAAATATGTTCAAGTCATTTGCGGCAATATTCTATGTTGATATGCTCGGACTTGATATGAAAAAATATTCACTCGTACTGTTTATTTACACATTCGTTGACGCTATTGACAATCCCGTTTACGGATTTTTGTCGGACAGAACAAGGACAAAATGGGGCAGGCGCAGACCTTGGCTTATTATTGGCGCACCGCTTTTGGTATTATGCTTCATACTGTTTTATAACGTTCCGTCGTTTGTCGAAAGTGAAAAGGGTATGCTGTTTATTTATATGCTTTTGATGTATATTCTCACCGGCACGCTCGATTCACTCGTCAACGCAAACTACGGCGCACTCTTCCCCGAGCTTTTCCAAAGCGACAGTGAGCGTGCAAAGACAAACGGTATTCGCCAAATTTGTCAGCTTTTTGCAATGGCAATCAGCATTGCGCTCACACCGATGATTACCGAAAAAATCGGTTATCGCAAAACGTCGTTAATTTACGGAATACTCGCCGTTGCGGTTATGATGTACTCGTTCATCGGCTGTAAGGAAAGCACAAATTACGAGGAGCTTGAAAAACCGAGGCTTCTTGACAGCATTATTGCGCTTATCAAAAATCCGCATTTTTGGATTTTCGGTTTGGCAGGAGCATTTTATTCTGCGGCATTTGCATTGATTTCGCAGGCACTTCCGTTTTATGTTAAATACAATCTCGGCTTGGGCGGAAGCTCAACAACGATTATGCTCGGCATAGTTTTGGGAGTTGCGGTTATAGGAATTGTCATTTGGTCAAGAATTTCAAAAAAGGTTGCGGTTATGAAGATTTGGAGAACAGGCTTCATTATTATGGCTATCGGCTTTATTCCGCTTTATTTTGCAAAAACGCTCCCTGTTGCAGTTGTTATTGCAGGAGTTATGGGCTTCGGCATTGCCGCTTGTCTTACCACTATGGACTGCATTGGTGCAAAAATCGTCGACGACGATTACCAAAAAAACGGCGTTAAGCGAGAGGGCATTATCAACAGCCTTATGGGCGTTATGAACAGGCTCAACGGGCTTTACACCTCGCTTGCATTCTACATTGCTTCGTCCTGCTTCGGCTTTGTAAACGGCGACGAGCCGGGCGACAATCCTGCTCTTGCTTCAAAAATTCTGCTTTGCGTATTTCCGTTTGCGGCAATGGTTGTTGCAAGCATAATTACATTCTTCCTCAAGCTGCCGGAGAAAAAGGAAAATGAGTAAATACCTGATTATCAACGCAGACGACTTCGGCTACAACGACGAGCAAAATGCTGCAATAAAGGAGCTTTTGCAAGACGGCTTAATAACCTCAACTTCAATTTTAGCCGTGTGTGACAAAAGCGAAAACGCAATAAATTTTGCAAAGATAAACGCTGTTGACATCGGCGTTCATCTGACAATTAATTCTGACAATGCAACCGAAAAATGGCATAGCATATCAAGTGCACAATCATTTACAGGCGGTCTTCCGAGTGAACAAAAGGATTTGATTTTTCACACAACACGGCGCGATGTCAGACAGGAACTTGAAGCGCAATACGATTTTATTACAAAAGGCGGTGCAACAGTTGACCACGCCGACAACCATTGTGCAACGCTTTATGGAATAAACGCAAGAAGATTTTACATTGACGCATTTGACTTTTGTGCAAAGTATAATTTGCCGTTTAGGTTTCCGAAAACAAGCGGATTTTTGGAAAGACAGCTTGGGCGCAAAATCCCGAATATTCTCAAAAGCTATCAACAAATGATAGTACGCGCAGGCGAAAAACGCGGAGTAAAAATGCTCGACGACCTCGTTTCAAACCCTTGGTCAATTGAACGTATTAAAGACAGAAATACACTCGAAAAATACTATCTTAACGCAATCGACAACTGCATAGACGGCGTAACCGAAATATTTTTGCACCCTGCCCTGCCGCTTGAAACTGAACAGGGCGAATGGCAAAAAAGAGTTTTTGAATACGAAATTCTCAAAAGCGGCTGTCTGCTTGATAGGGCAAAACAAAAAGGTATTGAGGTCGTTTCGTGGAAAATATTCAATCAATAAAAAACGCTGCGACTTGAGAAAGCTCTCAAGCCGCAGCATTTTGCTTTTTATTAATCGTTATTTGAATTCAACTCGTTTCGTTTTGCAAGCACCTTTTCGTGAACCTCTTGCTTTGTTTTGCCTGTCAGCTTGTAGAAGAAGAACGGAACGCCTGCAAGGAACATCATCAGTCCGTGAACAACGGTATAGAAGAACAAAAGCATTACCTTTGTATGCAGGCTTTGTTCCTGCGCAACACCGTCAACCGCCTGAACATAAGCGATAATCGGAACCTTTGTACCGTAAAGTATCATGGGCGCAACGGCGGAAGCAATCGTTCCCGAAATCATAGTGCCGATACCGATAACGAACGGCAGGGATGCGTCAAGACGCTTGCCTGTTTTAAGCTCAATATCCTCCAAAACATCAGCTTGAAACATAGTCGGCAAAAGATTTGATGCGCCGAATTGCAAACCGATAAGGAACAGAAATACAACAAACAAAATTTGAAGCACGGGGCTTGGGGATTTGAAATAAATATATCCCACTGCAAAAGCGGCTGTATTTATGATAACCGAATAAATACCGCTTGCGATATAAAGCACCTTGGAATTAAACTTTTTAAGCAGGAAGTTGATAAGCAACATTCCGACTGCTGTTCCGATACCTGTCGGCAGACCGAAAAGCAGGAACTTACCCGGTCCTAAAAGTGCTTCCGCAAGGAAGATACCCATATAGGTCGATACTCCTCTAAAGCTTTTCAAAAATTCGGATATGATAATCGTCCATGCGTACTTGTTTTTAAGCACATCCATATATCCTTCAACGGGATTTTTCTTTTCGTTATTATATGTAATCCTCTCACGAACGGTATTCATACCGAGAAGCATTGTGAGAATACCGCAGACGCCGCAAAGAGAAGCAACTCCGATATAGCGAAGTCCCTTGTCCTTTACCATAAACGCCAAAACAAGCTCAACTACAAGCGGTGCGGAATTGCCGACAGCCGACACAATACCTCTAAACGACATAACGGTATCACGTTCGGACATATTTGGCGTCATAACGATTGCAACCTTATTCACGCAGTCTCCGAAATTAGTGCAAACGCTCCACGCAACAGCAACCGTAACAAGATAAATCATCAAAAGCGAGCCTGCAATTCCCTTTGGCGCCCAGAACGAAAGAACAAGGAATATGCCTGTCGGAACGGCTACCAATAATGCAAGCGGACGGAATTTTCCGCTTTTACCTGTTTTCCTATTGTCGATATACATCGCAATGAAGAAATTGAGCACAAACGGAATAATTGATGTCAGCGTATTAAAAAGCGATACGCTTTTATCCGGGAGCGACAAAACGTTGATTAAATAGTCGCTTCTGTAAGAGCCTACTGCTCCTGTCATCATTGTGTAGAAGAATACTGAAACAAGATACAGTATAAACTCCTTACCCTTAATATGCTTTCTTTCGTTTTCTAACAAAACTGAATCAGTCATAATTTCTACCCCTTAAATTTATTACAATTAATATTAATAACTGCTTCGTAATCCCTTTGCTTTTCGTCGCCTATCATTGACAGAATGAAGCTGTCAATATCCGACAGCACGGGATTTTTTGCACCCATTTTCTTTTCAACTATGCGAGTAACAAAATGAAGTCTTTTAAGCAGCTTTGCCATAGCCTCGTACATCGGCGTGCCCTTAACATAAGGCTCGTTGCCGACAAAAATATTTCTTACAAGCTCAATTCCGACATCTCTTGCAAGGCGGTTTTCGATGCTTTTGTCGACCTTGAAGCAAAGCAGTCTGCCTAACTTTTTGAGCGTAAACCCGTCAAGTATTTTCCTTGCGGGCTTTGGCAGAATTTCGTCCATTTTGTAATTTATCATTCGGTTGAAGCGCCACTCAAAATATTCCTCGGCGGTTTTGCCCTGTTTATCATAATCAAAATCCTTAATGGTATATGATTTTATTTCTGCCTTGCCCTCTTTAATTGTTACCTTTCTGTATGCACACGGACAACCGACAAAGCAGCCTGTCTGCACATCGGTTATTGTATTTCCTTTTTCGGTAGTGTAATCCGTTATCGCCTGTGCGTGCATATGACCTGTGAAAATCAAATCAAGACCTGCGTTTGCAAATTCATTTGCACGCTTTTCCCAGTCGGTCAGCTTTGCATCTCCTATCAAATTCATAATAGGAGAAAACGGTAAAAGAGGATAGTGCGTCATTGCGAATATGTAATTTCCACTTTCGTGAGCTTTTTTTATTTCATCAAGTGCCCATTGCATTTGGTCGTCCCACAAGCCCTTAAAATCCTTGCAGTCGCCGTCGCAGTTTAGGGCAAGAAGTCTTACGCCGTCTGCTATTTGCGCAACATAGCTCATACTTTCTCTATGCTCGCTTATTGCATCATCAAAGCCGAAATCCTTGTAGAAATCACGAAGCTCATCACGGGGCATACCCTTAACAGGTATCAGCTCGTCACCGTCAAACTCAACGGGATTTCCGTCCTCGCAATAATCGTGCCGAGCGGTAATAAGATAAATTTTTTTGCCCTGTTCTTTGAGCTTATACAGTCTTTGTCTGAAGCCTACGTGGCTTTGGTACTCGCCCCGATATACCAAATCGCCGGGAATAAGAATAACATCTGTATCCTTGTCCTTTACTATCTGCTCAAAGCCTGCGTCAATTATTGCAGGCGTTTCCGCAACGCATTTTTGGTCGGTTACACTTCTTTTTTCATAAGCCTCGCCCACTCGCTTGAACGAGCTGTCGTAATAATGAGTATCAGTTACAAGATAAAAACTGAAATTCTTCATAGCACCCTTACCTTTCACTATAAAAATATCACATTTGAAGCCTATATTTAATATGAAAAATCATATAATTGTTGTGAAATATCAAAATCTTACTAACTCTCGATAATTTTTCGGCGAATAGCCTGTTTCTTTTTTGAAGGCGTAGGAAAAATACTGTCGGTCGGCAAAGGAAAGTGCATTTGAAATTTCGCCTACCGTCATTTGAGTGTTGGTCAAATATTCCTTTGCAAGCTGAATTTTGCACGTCTTATAATAGTTATAAGGAGTAACGCCGTATTTTTCAAAGAAAACATTGATAATATGATTTTTTGAATAATTCAAGCTCTCACAAAGTCTATCAAGATTAAATTCCTCGGTGATATTATTTTCAAGGCATTGCTTGATTCTTGAAGCCAAATCGGTGTTTTTGCTTATATCTTACTTTTCAAACGGATAAACGAGCTTCATTTGACGGCGGCACTCGTCCATAATCTTCAGGCAATCAAGCGTTGCACGAAACGGAATGTAATCGGACTGCATTTTGCCCTGCTTAATTTCCTCTGCGGCTCTTGAAAATTCGGTTAGATAATCTGTTTTGCCTGAAAAAGTCTGCCTGCCGTTTTCGTTTTTCAGTATCGCCTTTGAAGCCATATGGAAGAAAACAGGCAGGCTGACGCTTCCCTTACTGCCTTTAATAAGGCAATCCTCTTTTAGCTTACAAAGCGACATATTAAGCGTACAGTTAAAGCCGTCATAACCGAGAATAACTGTTTCGCCTAAGTCAATACCGTTTTTGATTTTACCCTTACAGCTTATCGTTTTCGGATAGCCGAAAAGATTATAGCAATATGTAATCGGGTAAATTCCGATGTCAAGAAGTGCACCGCCTGCAGTTTCGGGAGTTAGAACTCTCGATGTTTTCGGCATAAGTATTCCGGGAAAGGCATAGTTGATTTGAACATCCTTAACATCTCCGATTTCACCGCCGAGCACCCATTTCTTTACCGTCAGCGCAACGTCGGAAAACCAAGTCCACATAGCCTCGCAAAAATAAACGTTTTCGCTTTTTGCGGTTTCAATCATCTTTTGCGCTTCATCAAACGACACGCCGACCGGCTTTTCGCATAAAACAGGCTTACCGAGCTTCATTGCCCTGATTGCGTATTCAAGATGCGAGGTATGAGGTGTTGCGATATATACCGCATCAACGCCGTCGCACATTACTGCCCTTTCAAAATCATCAAATGCAGTTGCGCCGTATTTTTCGGCAAACGCCCTTGCCTTTTGAATATTTCTGCCGTAGACGGAAACGATTTTATGCTCGCCCTTCATAATATCATTTGCAGTTGAACGGGCAATATTGCCGTTTCCGATATACGCCCAGCCGAATTTTCCCATAGGTTACCTCACTTTATCTTTTTTATTTTATTGCCCTTTACGAAATATGCCGATTTTGCAATATCAATCATCGGCTTATCTACCATATTGTCGGTGTAAAACTCGTCAATGGGCTTGTCCTTATACATTTCAACAAAGGTTTTGCGCTTGTTGTCCCTGAAATTAAGATATTCAACCTCCATTGTTTCACGGTTGACAACGGAGCATATGCAGTTTTCTATGCCGAGTCGTTTGCAAAGCTCGTCCATAATAAGATTTAGCGAGGCGGTAATAATTATATCGTCCTTTCGCGGCTCGTACCAAGGCTTTATCTTTTTTATATGCTTATCCCAAAAAAGAGAAACAAGCTCCTCTTTATTGTCAAAGGAATCGAGATAATCCCTTGAGTACTTCTTAACAGCCTGCTCCAAATCCTGCATTGTGGTCTTGCCGAGCTTGTACTTGAACAAATTAAAAAACACAATCGGAATATATTTTGCAACGCGCAAATTGTAGCGTATGCTGAACAGATAAAAGTCAAACACGCTTTCGCCGTCATAAATTGTATTGTCAAAATCAAACGCCCTCATAATTCCCCCGCCATACATTGATATAATTATTATATACCATATTATTGCCATATTCAACCGAAATAAATCAACTTCTTTGTACAAGCAGGGACAGTCCCTAATTGTACAAAAATCGAAAAACAAATAAAGGTAGCGTAAAAGGTTTTTGCTAAAATGAAAAAGACGGTCGATTGACCGCCTTTTTGGGTAGATTAATAGTTTTCTGCGTGAACCTCGAAGTATGATTGAGGGTGAGCGCATACAGGACAAATTTCAGGCGCCTTTGTGCCGACCACGATATGACCGCAGTTTCTGCACTCCCAAACCTTTACCTCGCTCTTTTCAAATACCTGAGCAGTTTCGATATTCTTAAGAAGTGCGCGATATCTTTCCTCGTGGTGCTTTTCGATAGCGGCTACTGCTCTGAACTTTTCTGCAAGTTCGTGGAAGCCTTCCTCGTCGGCAGTCTTTGCAAAGCCCTCGTACATATCTGTCCACTCATAGTTTTCGCCGTCAGCGGCAGCCTTGAGATTAGCAGGTGTATCGCCGAGCTCGGCTAACTCCTTAAACCACATCTTTGCGTGTTCCTTTTCGTTGTCGGCAGTTTTGAGGAAGAGAGCCGCCATTTGCTCATAGCCCTCTTTCTTTGCTACCGAAGCAAAGTAGGTATACTTATTTCTTGCCTGGCTCTCGCCTGCAAATGCTTCCTGTAAATTTTTTTCTGTCTGTGTTCCTGCGTATTTATTTGCCATAACACTATTCTCCTTTTTAATAATAATTTTTTCAAAATCCGACGCCGGATGCTTACAAATAGGACAAACAAAGTCCTGTGGTAATTCATCACCGACATATTCGTAGCCGCAAATTGTACAACGCCAAATCGTCTTTCCGTCCTGCGTTTCGCCTACTGCCTGCGGCTTCGGTTTTATGTTTTCGAAATAATATTCGTAGGTTGCGGAACGCTCGTCACTCAAAATCTCCATATCGTCGATAGTGCCTACGAACATAGTGTGCGAGCCCAAATCCTGCGTACCTGTTACGGTTACGCTGATATATGCGTTAGTTCCCTTTGTGATATAGCACAAGCCGTTTTCACATCTTGCATAATCGGTAAAGCCGTCAAACTTATTTACATCTCTTCCCGACTGAAAGCCGAAATGCTTAAACAAATCGAATTCGGCACCCTGACTGATAATTGATACAACGAACTTGCCTGTTTTTTGAATCATTTCGTTTGTATAATTCGCCTTATTAACGCAAACGCTAAGTTGATTAGGCGCAGACGCTGCCTGAATTGCCGTGTTGACAATACAGCCGTTATCCCTGTCGCCGTCCCTTGCGGTAAGAACGAACAGACCGTAGCTCAGCTTATGCATTGCTTTTTCATTCATAAATAACGCCTCCTTATTGTTAATAATAACACGAAGAAAATATTATTTCAAGTAATTTCTTTTACTTAAATGTTAAAAAAAATCGGCTTTATAATCGTTTTTCTAAATAATTGAACATTATTTCTTGACAACTGCGGTATAGGTTGTGCTAAAATAAGAAGCGGGTAAATCATTTGAAAAACAAAGAGTGAGGATAAAATATGAAAACTGTTTGGGCAAAGGATTTTGATATCCACACTAACGAGGATATAACCGAAAAATTATTCGGGCTTTTTGATTATTTGAAAACGATTGACGAAGAAAAGACCGTAATATTCGACAAGGGCACATATTTTTTAGACAGCGAAAAATGCAAAAAATATACACTTCATATTACAAATACAGTCGGTGACAACGAATTTTCAAAGGACGAAACGCCGCATATTAACGCAGTTCCGTTTTATTTCGGCGGTATTGACAACATTATTTTTGACGGCGGCGATTCGATTTTTGTAATTGACGGCAAGGTGACGAATATCGCAATGGAGAATTGCAAAAATATCACGCTTAAAAATATTGAAATTCGTCACGCCCACCCCGATATGCACGAGCTCAAGGTTGTGCGCAGGGGAATTTTCAGTATTGATTTTGAAATCGACGAAGACACGCAGTATGAATTTATAAACGGCAAGGCATATCTTTTCGGCAAGGATTACAGATATGCTATTGACAACAAAGCAAACAGCTCTTGGTGGATAGGGCTCATCCGAAAGGCTACGCCAAACAAGATTAAAAGAGTTAATCATCCATTGTTTTCCGCTTTGAAAATTAAGGATTTAGGCAACCGAAAAATCCGTGTTACATATCCGAATACAAGCAGATTTAATCAAGGTGACTGTTATTATCTTTTTGACGTTCGCCGTCAATTTGCAGGAATATTCGTCAACAAATGCGAAAATGTAAGGCTTGAAAATATTAAGCAAAGATTTAATTATTCGCTCGCACTTGTTGCACAGGACAGCGAAAATATAACCGTTGAAAATGTTGAATTTGCGCCTGAAAAGGGTTCGGCAAGGAAAATGGCGTCGGTTGCCGATTTCATTCAAATTTGTATGTGCCGAGGCGATGTTTCAATCAAAAACAGCTACTTTGACGGCGCAGGCGACGACAGCCTGAACGTTCACGGCGTTCATTTTAAGATAACAAATATCGACGAAAACCACCTCACCGTTCGCTTTATGCACCCACAGACACACGGCTACAATCCTTTGAGAGTCGGCGACACTATAGCTTATATCAACTCCGATACACTTCTTGAGGAAGGCACGGCGGTTATCGAAAAATCTATTCTTGTGAATGAATATGACATCAAGCTGACCGTCAGCAATACCGACAACGCAAAGGTAGACAACGTGATTGAAAACACAAGCGCCTGTCCTAATCTTGAATTTGAAAATAATAAAATGACAAGGATTATTACAAGAGGTCTGCTGATTACAACAAGGGGAAGAGTTAAGGTTAAAAACAATCATTTTGTCAGCACAACCATGAGTGGTATTCTGCTTTCCGACGATGCAAAAAGCTGGTACGAAAGCGGAATGTGTAAGGACGTTACAATACAAGGCAACACCTTTGACTACTGCGGTCAAACGCCGATACTTATCAAGCCGGAAAACAGATTATATTCAGGTGCGGTGCACAAGAACATTAAGCTAATCGGCAACACCTTTAAGAAATACAAGGGCTACTCAATAAGCGCAAAGGACACCGACAGTATTACGCTTAAAGACAATAAATTTTCATGCAAAAGTATAAAGACAAAAAATTGCAGTAACACTATTCTTCGGTAATTCAAGAAGGATTGTATTAAGGCAAAGATAATGACGCTGAAAGACTAAAAAGCAAACGGCAATATAAAGTAATCAAGCTCCCTTACAGCTTTGCAAGGGAGCTTTTTTCTTCATATTATTTTTCGATTTCGTATTGCCAATCAATTATTCCGCCGAATTCCTTAACATTTTTGTATCCCATATTCGCAAGGGACTGTGCGGCAATTTTGCTTCTTCTGCCGCTTCGGCAATAAACGAGAATAAGCTGCGTCTTATTCGGTAAAAGCTCCTCTGCCTTTTGTTCGATTTCGGTATACGGAATAACGATTGCTCCCTTTATGTGCCCTTCGTCATACTCGCTTTGCTCACGGGCGTCAACGATAATATAATCGCTTTCCTCGTCCATAATTCTTTTTGCTTCATCCTGTGAAATTTGATAATAAGTTCCTATGTTCACCTGTGTAGCCTCCGTTTGTTCTTTATTTGTCTTTTGTATACAGCCTGATAAAACAGCCGCCGTTAAAATTATTACCGTTACAGTAAGTATTATTTTTTTATTCATTTGTAATTCCTCAAAGTCATAAATATTTTGTTGTTGACTCCTGTCGCAAAGCGCAAGTGTTAATTTATTTTATCACTTTTAGATGCAAAAGTCAAAATTATATTAGCGGGAGTCAAATAAGCGTCTCGTCCAAACATATTCCGTGATTAGAATAATTGCTAAAGCAATCATTAACAATCACTCCATATGTTTCTCCTTTCAAAAACTGCCGTACAGTAGTGCGTCAGTTTAAGAGTCAAAACGTATACCTTTTTTCATAATATTGAGGAGAACAATACAAAAAATCAGTTTGTTCGCTTGAATTGTTTTTGTCGGATTTTAGCACATTATTTTCAATATGTTACTTTTATTAAATGTTAAAAAGCTGATTCCCATTAAATTGAGAATCAGCTTTTAGGAAAAATACTATAAAATTATTATTTATAATTCGGGAGTAAATGAAAGATTATTCCTCTACTGTTTGTATTTTTTGTTACTCGATAAGACCGCTTTCTTTTAGAAGAATTTCAATATCCGTACCTTCAACCTTTTTAAGCAAAATCTTTACGAACTCCTTTTCCATAAGCGAAAGCTTAACATCGGTAATCGGTTTCTTATCAATAGCGTAGTAGCAGGCACGGAGAAGCTCACGAACATCATATTTACTGCCCCATACCTCAGGAACACCGCGGTCAACATCAAGGAGAGTATAAACAGATTCCATACCGGTACGCATTGAATATTCTATCGTGAATATTGTGTCACGGGGAGTTTCTGCAAACTGACCGAGGAAAGCAAAGTTTACAGCGCCGTCAGGTACAACCTTTGGACGGTCCTCGTTCTTTCTCGGCTGGAAAAAGGCGTTAATGAATGGCATAAAGCAGGTTGTGGTGTTGCAGGCATTTTTTGCAAGGTCATCAATTTCCGCATCAGGAATACCGATATGATACAGCCACTCACGGCATACCTCCTCGCCTGTGCAGTCACGCATTGCCTTTTTAACATAATTACCTTCCTTGTTTGTGCTCAAAGCATAAAGCCAAATTAAAACAGTGTCTTTATCCTGTGACTTAAACTGAGGCTGACGGTTGATTGTCCACGACAGATACCAGTTATCCATACTGTCTTTAACAGTAACAATACCTCCTGTAGTAACCTTTCCCTCGCGAGGATCCCTCTTGCAAATGTTGATTATATGTTGAATAATTTCTTCGTTAGATGTTGCAACAGTAGCACTCATCCAGTTTGTTTCTTCAATATTGGTGCAGAAATTATCGGGATTACCAAACTCACTGTGCTCAGCCTGCTTTGCAATGTTTTTCCATAAATCCCATGACTCGCCTGTACCGTTTTTAGCTTTTGTAAGGTCGGGAGCGTGTGTTTGGTCGCCGTAACAGGAAGTGTCGGTGCAACAACCGTTTGTAATAAACACAAGGTCATCCTCAACTAAATCTATTGTTTGCTCCTTGCCGTCTTTAATAAACACAATCTGCCTTGCAATCTTTTTGTCGCCTACGGTGTCGATAATAACATTTTTTACATCCATACCGTACTCGATTGTAACGCCGTGGTTTTCAAGGTATTTTACCAGTGGCATAATCAGGCTTTCATACTGATTATACTTTGTGAAGCGAAGAGCACTGAAATCAGGAAGTCCATCAATATGATGAACATAACGGCACAGATAACGTTTCATCTCAAGCGCACTTGACCAACGCTGAAATGCAAACATAGTCTGCCAGTAAAGCCAGAAATTTGTTGACCAGAATGAATCCGGCAGAACCTCCGAAATTTTCTTACCTTCAAGAGCCTTTTCAGGTGTAATAAACAACTGCGAAAGAGCCATTGCAGATTCTTTATCAAGTTCGAATTTTTTATCTGTATGAGCGTCTTCTCCGCGGTTTACAGAGGCTCTGCACAGAGAATAGTTTGGATCGTGCTTGTTGAGCCAATAGTACTCGTCAAGAACGGAAACCTCGGGATTTTCCAAAGAAGGAACATCTCTGAACATATCCCACATAACTTCAAAATGGTTATCCATTTCTCTGCCGCCGCGCATATAAAAGCCTTTTGTAACATCCTTTCGTCCGTCACAGCTTCCGCCGGCAAGCTCTGACTTTTCAAGAAGGTGGATATGCTCACCCTTCATCTGACCGTCACGCACCAGATAAAATGCTGCTGTAAGACCGGCAAGACCGGTGCCGATAATATAGGCGGATTTTTTGTCAACATCCTTTGGCTTTTCGGGATGTGCAAAAGATTCATAAGTTCCTGCTGAATAATACATAAAATTTACCTCCAAATTTTTATTTTGTAATTTCATTATATTATTTTTTCGCAGGTTAACAATAAACAGAAAAATGCCCGTGATAAAAAATTTATCACGGGCAAAAAGATGTTAATATTTTTATCAAATATCATTTTTTGATAACGTTTTATCTATTCTGAATCTTTCAAGTGCATCTGTAAAGGTATCCTGTATAACCAAAGCAAGCTTACTGATAAGCTGTTCGGGGTTTTCTCTCATATCATTTTTAATCCAGTCAAGCATCAAGCCGACAAAAGCATAGGAATATACCGATGCAATAAATTCCTTGTCTTCCTGACGAACGGTCATATCAGCGGATTGTTCTTCCACAACTTTCAGCAAAAGATGATCAATAAGAGGTTTGAGATACCTTTCAACCTGTTCACGATCAACACAGCGGTAGACATTCATAATGAGCGGCTTATTTTCACGCACTGTATAGAAAATCTGAAGCATACCCTCCTGCCAGGTATCGTGCGTTTTGTTTTCTTTTATTACTTTATCGGCTTCCTGAAGGCAAGTCCACTCAGCAAGGTCATATATATCTTTAAAATGATAATAAAAGGTCATTCGGTTAATACCGCAATCATCTGTAATATCATTGATAGTTATTTTGTTTAACGGTTTCTTTAATAGTAGATTTTTTAAAGATTGAGCTAAAGCCTTTTTTGTTATTTGTGACATAAAAAAACCCCATTTCTTTCACAAAATAATATTTACCAATTACAATATAGCATATTTTTGAAATTTTATCAATGGAATTCATTTTCTGATAGACATAAAAAGACAGCTGACAAGAACCGTCAGCTGCCAGACTGTCGATAAAGTGGGCTGAAACACGCCTGATAAAATAACAAACAAAATGGAGCCTCCTTTGTGTAAATGGTGGTTGCAGCGCATTGCACTGACGGAGGGATTGTAAAAGCGGCTTAGACATCGAATCTAAGCCGCTTTTGGCGTTTTTCGCCTTTTGCTCGGTCGAGGTACCATCGTACATCTTCCCTCCCAAAATGCGAAATTCAGCTCCATTTCTCAACAGCCTACCAGCGTGTCGAAATTTATAATTTGACTTTTTCGACACGCTGACAGCTGACAAGAACCGTCAGCTGCCTTTTATATTATAAATTTATGAATTAAGCAATTTCTCTGTTTGCCTCTGCTGCTCTGAGAAGGGCGTCCTTATAATTCTTTTGGTCTGTGAAGATTTCATTCTTATAAGGATTCTTCTTTTGTTCAACAGAACGCTTGATAATAGCAGCGAGTATGCAAACATTAGCAACAAGTGCAATTATTGAAATAACTGCCTGTGCCTTTGGATTAGCGGCACCTACTGTTTCAGGATTGATGCTCTGAACCATCATTGAGGTTGTGTAGCCCTCAGGATATACAGAGGAAAGCACCGAGAATTTGCTGTCGTCCAGAAATAGTGGGAATACCTGTGCATACATACACCAAAGGGCAAGGGTGTTGGCACGGTTTTGAATCCAGCCGCCTCTGTTCCAAAATGCGTTTGCAAATGTTGGAGCAAGAAGAAGGGCAAGACCGCAGTACCAAGAGTGCGACGGAAGATTATTATAGGTATATTCAAAGTTCCACAAATCGTATGCAAGAATATAGCACCAAGTCATATCCGGCCAAAGCATATCGTGCTTGTTCTTTGAGGTATATATACCCCACCAGCCTGTCATACAGAAAATGTTGATGATACCGGCAATACCGTTAAGCCAGTTCCACCAGCCGCCGTAAATCCAAACATTTTCACTGGACAGCCACCAGCCGCCTGTAAATCCGCCTTTAATAGCCGACTCAAAGTCAGATGCCACGGCAATAAGGATATTGATTGCAACAATGACAAAGGGAAATACCTTAAACCATTCCGTCTTGCCTATGCCCCATTTGTACTTAAGCATCATAAATCCGATACAGCCTGCTGTTGCCGCATAAAGCTTGGCATAATGGAACCAACCGTTCATATAAATATGAGTCTGGTTGTTCAGTGCCCATTCTGCTCCTGCTTTTGCACCTATGGCAATAGCAATAAAGTAAACCGTCAACGCCGCCGGAAGAACAAAGAAACAGAAAATTCCGCCTGCCTTTGAACGGCGTGCGATCTCGTTAAAAATAACAAGACCTGCGAAAACCAAAATCCAGCCAAGAAGCTGATAGAATGAGTTATCGCCATAAATTTGGAATAACATTTTATTTCCTCCTCTAAAATAATTTATCATCAAAGCACTACTGCACTTCAATTTCCTTAATCATAATTTCATTACCGTTAAGCAGATAGGTGTTGTCCCCCGAACATTTGGGACAGGTTTTTCCGTATTCAACAGTAGAATATTTCTCACCGCAGTCCTCACAGTATGTCACTGCAGGTATCTCGTTGATAATCAGTTTTGCACCATTCATAAGCTTTGACTTACTGCAAGCCCAATTCCAGCAATCCTCAAGATAATCGTGAAGGACTCCGGATACCTGACCTATCTCAAGAGTAACAGAGGAAACAAGGCTTACACCGTTTTCCTCTCCTACCTCTTCAACCTGCTTAATTATATGAAAAACTATACCAAGTTCGTGCATAAGTATTAACCCTTTTTGGCTTTTTTGATAGCAATTTTTCTCTTAATCATATAAGGCAGAATCGCTTTCATCTTGTCATCGGAGTTAACCATTGTACTGCATTCAGGACGCTCTCTGTGAAGCTTGATTGCGTCAAACTCACACTTTGTCGTACACACACCGCAGCCGATACATTTGTTTTCATCAACAACTGATGCACCGCAGCCAAGACAGCGAGCAGTTTCAATCTTTACCTGCTCCTCTGAGAAAGGCTTATGAGCATCTCTAAACGATGTTCTGTGGTTAATGCTTTTATCCATTCCCGGTATTTGACGGGAAGAATTATCGTATGCCTCAATTTTAATATTATTTTTGTCAAGCTCAATAAAATCTCTGCGATTTCTGCCGATAGTAAGACTTGCATTGTAGTGTACAAATCTGTGTATTGACTCAGCGCCCTCCTTGCCTGCCGCAATGGCATCAATGGCAAATTTTGGACCTGTATAAACATCACCGCCGACAAAAATATCCTTCTGTGCAGTTTGGTATGTTAAACTGTCAGCATTTGGTCTGCCGCCCTGTGCAAGCTCAACATCTTCATCCTTGAGCATATCGCCCCAATCAATGCTTTGACCGATTGAAAGATATACATTATCACAATCAATAGTTACAGTATCATTTTCATCATACCGCGGATTAAAGCGTCCGCTTTCGTCCGTAACCGAAAGACATTTTTTAAGTACAATTCCTTTAACCTTTCCGTTTTCGGTAAGGATTTCCTTCGGCCCCCAACCGTTTTGGATTGTAATGCCTTCGTCCTCAGTTTCAAATATTTCTTCTGTAGAGGCAGGCATTTCTTCTCTGCTTTCAAGGCAGTACATACCAAGCACATCGGCACCGCATCTTTTAACTGAGCGAGCCACATCAACTGCAACATTACCGCCGCCGATAACTACTGTCTTTCTTCCGTTAAGGTCTAAGCTTTGATTTTCTGCTATGGCATGGAGAATATCAACAGCGCTCATAACACCCTTTGCGTCCTCACCTGCAATACCGGCCTTGCGTGAGCCTTGACAACCGATTGCAATATAAAATGCCTCATAGCCCTGTTCTCTTAATTCGTTAAGTGTAATATCCTTACCAACCTCAACGCCACATTTAATCTCTACGCCAAGCTGACGGATAATATCGATCTCTGCCTCAACAACATCTTTTTCAAGCTTATAAGACGGAATACCATAGGTCAGCATACCGCCGGGTTTTTCGTTCTTTTCAAACACTGTTGGGCGATAGCCTGTAACTGCAAGATAATATGCACAGGAAAGACCTGCAGGACCACCACCGATAATAGCAATTTTGTTTTTGAATTCGCCTCTGTTCGAAGGAATAACCTTTTTGGGAATATATCTCTTGTCAGCGTCTAAGTCCTGCTGAGCAATAAATCTTTTAACCTCGTCAATAGCAACAGCTTGGTCAATGGTACCTCTTGTGCAAGCATCTTCACATCGTCTGTTGCACACTCTGCCGCATACTGCAGGGAAAGGATTTTCTTTCTTTATCAAGGCAAGGGCTTCTGTATATCTGCCCTGAGATGCCATTTTAAGATAGCCCTGTACTGCAATATGAGCAGGACAGGCAGTTTTACATGGTGCTGTACCTGTATCGTAGCAGTTAATTCTGTTTTTGTCACGGTAATCCGGTGACCACTTATCCTCGCTCCACTCATTTGTGTCAGGCAGCTCCTGCTTTGGATATTCTATATGTCCGCCGTCCTTGGTGCATAATTTTTGACCTAACTTTACTGCGCCTGCTGGGCAGTATTCAACGCATCTGCCACAGGCTACGCAGTCCTTTGCCTCAACTCTGGCAACATATGCTGAGCGTGACATATTCGGAGTATTAAAAAGCTGAGACGTACGAAGTGCATTGCATACCTTAACCTGACAGTTACATATAGCAAAAATCTTGTTTTCTCCGTCAATATTGGTAATTTGATGAACAAAGCCGTTATCCTCTGCTCTTTGCAAAATCTCCATTACTTTTTCACGAGTTATGTAATGGCCTTTGTTTGTTTCAACAAGGTAATCGGCCATATCGCCTACACCAATACACCAATCCTCAGGGTCATCTGCACAGCCCTCACCGCATATTGCCCTTGAATAACGGCAGGAGCAGGGACCTGCTGCATATTTACCGTCATATTTGTCGAGCCAGTGAGAAATATGCTCAACGCTGGCACTTTCATTTTCCATCTCAATAGCCTTTTCGACAGGGATAACATGCATACCTATACCTGCACCTCCCGGAGGTACCATAGGTGTAATCTTTTCTAAAGGTAGCTGAGTCATTCTTTCAAAGAAATTTGCCACCTGTGGATGTTCAACGATATTATCCCATTTCATATTAAAGAATTCTGCACTGCCCGGTACAAACATAGGAAGAACATACTGCTTTGTTCTTGTAGGATTCTCCCAGTTATATTCAATAAGACCTACATTTGCCATTTCCTGCAGTATATTTTCAAGATAATCGGCGTCCTTGCCTGTTGCCTTCTGAATTTCGGGAAGAGTCATACCCTTATGCACCTTCATTTTAAGTGCAATCTCTGCCATTTCATCAGTAACCATTGTGGCAAGACCCCAATATTCAGGGTCGTTGACGGTCATTGTTTTACCGATTTTCGGCACCCACGGAATTTTATAAAGAATACGATCCGTAATTTTTTTACCAAGCTTTAATATAAGCTCACGAGGAGGCTCGTCAGAGTGATTTTCGTAATAGTGCATTACTCTATCCTCATAAACTCTGTCCTTCGGTGTTTTAACCGTATCAAATTTGTACTCGTAAGTGTTCTCTTTTTCCATCAGAATTCTCCTAAGCAATATGATTATATATCACATCTTAAAACATTGTTGACTTTTTGTCAATATACAAGAATGACGGGATATATAATTTTTAGCTTTAATTTTAAAGTTCACTTATTTTGTAGTTTTCTAATTGTTTTTTTCAACACTTTTTGAGTTTGCATAGATTTTGTGCATCGTTTCGTCATCATAATGAGTATCAAGATATTGCTCAAAGTGATTTTTCGCAGCTTCACCGTTATCTCGCTTATCCATTCGTATTGCAGCTGAAGCAGACAGCGTAGCATCAAATACAAAGAATGCTATAAATGCCCAAATTATTACTTTATCAAAAGGAATATTGATTTTATCAAAGCATTTACTCATAAACGGTATAACAAGCTTTACCCAAAATAGCCCAAGCACTCCCCAAAAAAGTGAGTACAAAAGGCACACTCTGCCGTTTATATTTAGCGGAAGATGGCTGTAATCCCAAGCTACCGAGCCGAAGCAAATTTCCTGTCCTAATGAACAGATATATTCAACAACAGTTCCACTGACAAAAGCAACTAAAAATATCTTCCAAGCAGATGAATTTTGAAAGTGCACAAGTAAAAGCGTGAGAAGTACAGCTCCCATTCCGTAGGCTACGCTGAGATGACCGAGCACAAGGGATTTTCTGCTTTCTATGTAGCCAAGTTTAATCAAACACCAAAGTGTTTCTACACCGTAGCCTAAGTAACAGCCTGAAATGAATATCCATACATATTGATAAAAATTAAATTTAGCCATATGCATTCTCCTCTTCTAAACAATAGGTTGGTTTATTGAGACACTGCCATTTTTTCCTTTGTGTTAGCATCAATTCTCTGTAAATCCTTTTTTAGTGAGCTGTGGCTAAAGATAAGTGTTAAAGCAAGGAACACCACGAAGAAAGCAGCAAGTATTATTGCACTTTTTCCTGCGTTTGAACCTGCCGTTCCGCTTATAGCCTCTTTAAAGAGTTGTGTAGAATATGTCATTGGCAGAATTTTATTGATAACTCTGAAGAAACCTGACTGTGTTTCTATCGGGAAAGTACCGGCGCAGGAAGTAAGCTGAAGAATAAGCAGTAAAAGTGAAACAAATTTGCCTGCGTCACCAAGATTAATAATACAGAACTGTATTATTGTCATAAAGGTTAATGAAACAAGTATGCAGGACATAAACAGCATTAACGGATTATTTACAACAATGTGAAGAATGTCCTTGATTACTATTGCAAGAAGTACACCCTGAGCCATACTGATAAGACCAAAGGATAGTGTTCTCAAAATTATTCTGTTAGAGTCCTTGGTAAGTGATTTTATTTTTCTGTTATAATCAAGATAAATACCAAAGTAAATCATCAAGCCGCCTACCCAAAGTGACAGACACATAAAGTATGGTGCGAAGGCAGAACCGTAATTTTCCACCGGCTGAACATATTCTGTTACTGTTGATATAGGCTCTTCGGCATAATCTGCAAGTCCGTCCAAAGCATTTAGCTGAATGATAGTATCGGTGATTGATTCATCAACACCATCCTTTGCTGTGCTAATACCGTTGTCAAGCTGAGTTGCACCATCATTAAGTGAATATGCACCTGTTCTTAATGTTGATATACCATTATCAAGCTGAACTGTACCGACAGACAAATCTTTAGTACCTGTTGATAACTTGTCAGCACCTGCAAGTAATTTATCTGAGCCGTCTGCAAGAGCCGAAACACCGTTTGAAAGTGCAGGTACCTTTGAATTGAGTTGTATAAGACCTGTGCTAAGTTCACCCGATCCCTCGTCAAGTGCATTTACTCCCTGAGTAAGGGCAGGGATTTTTGATGTTAATGAAGAAGTACCCTCTTTAAGCTGAGCAGCACCGTCAGTAGCTGACGCAACACCATCTGTATAGCTGTTAACGCCTGTGCTTAGTGTGCTTGCACCGATTGAAAGCTCATTTGCGCCTTGATTAAGAGCATTGCTGTTACTGTTAAGAGTATTAAGTCCTGTTTTTAATGCCTGTGCTCCTGAGTTTAGTGTATTGTTATTAGATTTTAATGTACTAAGTCCCTGATTAAGAGCATACGCACCTCCTAACAATGTACTGCTGTGCGTATTGTTACCAAAGCCTGATTGCAATGCCTGCAAGCCTGTAAGAAGCTGCGAAGTGTTGTTTTTAACATCTTTCATACCGTTAGTCAATTCCGTAACGCCGCTACTTACCTGTTGAGCACCTGACTTAAGAGCAGGGAGGCTGTTTTCAAGCTGTTCAAATCCATTGACTGCCACATTAAGATACTGAGTATCACCTGTTGTCTGATAGTATTTAAGAGCCTTTAAAGCATTCGTATAATTTGTACTGAATGTGCCGATACCCTCATACACCTGTGATGCACCGGAGGAAAGGGCATCAAGACTGCTGTCGGGAGCTGTGTGCTCAAGCTGTTGTGATGAAGCCTGAACCTGTGTAACAATTTGATTTAATCCTTTGTTTGCCTGATTAATACCATTATAAAGATTATTTGCTCCTGCACTTGCACTTTCAACACCTGTTGTGTATGCGCCGATACCGTTGGCAAGAGTAACAGCACCCGAATTGGCAGATGATACACCATCTGTATATGTTTGAATTCCGCTTTTAAGAGATGTGGCACCTGCGTTTAATTGCTGTGCACCCGCAGTAAGAGAGGGACTGTTTGATTTCAAGGTATCAAGACCTGTGCTAAGCTGAAGTGCGCCATTATTAAGCAGTGCCGCACCGCCGGATAATTCCGGAATTTTTGAATTTAATGCACCTGTTCCGTTTCTTAGGGCAACTGAACCGTATGTAAGCTTCTGAACACCATCGGCTAATTGTGGAACTGAGGCATTTAAGGTATTTGCCCCTTCATCAAGCGCTTTAATTCCGTCAAAAAGTGTTACTGCACCGTCTGACACCTGTTTACTGCCGTCAGCAAGAGCACTTGATCCTTCGGATAATTTATCTGCTCCGTCAGCAAGCTCGTTAGTACCGCTACTCAGTTTTCCGGACCCGTCCGATAATTGCTTGAATCCGTTTTGCAGCTCACCCATTGAATCGGGTACGCTTTCCAGCTTGTCGCAAAGAGTAGTAATTATTTCTTTATCAATGCTTGAATTAACTGTTTGCTTAATTGTAGGCATTGCGTTTTCAAGTATCTGTGCAGCAAGATAATTCTTTTTTTGGTTTGCCGTGTAAACAATCGAACTATGTAGTTTTTCAGTGTCCTTTGAAGCAGTTGAGGCATTGCTTGAAAAATCTTTAGGAATTGTTATTGAAGCGTAATAATCATTTTCAAGTACACCTTGTTCTGCGTCTGCATTATCGGTAAATACAAATTTAAGTGTTCCGTCCTTTTCAAGATTATCGCAGATTTCCTGACCGAGATTTCTCTCCTCGCCGTTAATAACAGCACCGCTGTCAAGATTAACTACTGCCACGGGAACATCATCAAGTCTTGCATACGGGTCCCAGAATGCTCCTAAATAGAAATAGGAATAAAGCAAAGGGATAACCAGTACGCCTATGATGATTGCCGCCTTCATAATCCACGGCGTTTTCTTTTTTTCTTTCATACAATCGTCTCCTTATAACTTATTGTATTTTGCTTCATTACAAATAGTAATGCGTTTGCTGCTAAAAGTCATTAAACAAGTTATATAGAGTGCTTAAAATTTTATCAAAAACTACAATTTGATAAAATTTTTTGGTATGATATTTTTATTGTTCGAATTAGTAAAAATATCTGGATATTTAAACTCCTTTGTGGTATTAGTTGTACTGCAAGGGAGTTGATTATTTATGACGACACTTCAAGAACTATGGTATGGAAATATCAGACCTAACGAAGATAAGATTATTACAGACGAGGGAAAAGAATTAGTTTTGCTGATTGCTCGACATCACGAAACACTATCTTCTTCCCTCAAAAATGATGACTTGAAAGTGTTTGAAAAATATGCTGATTGCTTTACCGAATACGCCTCTCTAATCAAGGCTCAGGCATTTGAAATAGACTTTAGGTTGGCAGTATGCATATAACCAATATGCAACAGACGGTGGCGAATGCAATGCAAAACCTAATCACGGAAACTGAAAACAAACGAAAGAACAAGCTCATACACTTCTCGGCATAGCAAAAGGCTCAAGGAACAAAATCCTTGAGCCAAATTCTTTTCAAACTTTTTCAGTGGGAGTCATTTAGGCGTCATTTACACAATTTCAAGCGAAATTGTGTTGTAAATCTTAACAAATAAAAAACGTAGATTATATACATTATATATAACCTACTGGGTGGTGGAAGGATTGTAGCACCGAAAATAAAGGATATAAAAAAGTCCCGAAAACGCAGTGTTTACGGGACTTTTGGCACGCTGCGGGGGCTCGAACCCTCGACCTACTGGTTCATAGCCACGGTACAATAACTTAAATACCTAAATTACGCCGTTTCTTGCCCTTTGTTGTTACCTATTTTCAAGCCATAATCGAGTTTAGCACTCTCTTTGCCTATCCTCGATTTTTCTGTTGTGGTCAAAATTGTGGTCAGAAACTGCTCCAACCAACTCCACCCAAACATAAAATTTTAACCAGCCCTATTAAGATAAATTGACAAAAAGAATATAAAACTCAAATTGTTTGCATTTATTCTAAAGTTTTTCATATAGTAATTATGATAAATGCAATATTTGCACATTTAATATTGATAATGTGCAAATATTGCACTATAATACAAACAGAGGTGCAATTATGAACATTTTAAGAGATTTAAGAATTGAAAAAAACTTAACTCAAAAGCAGGTCGCTGAATTAGTTGGTATTTCATTGCGTTCCTATATTACCTATGAAAATGATGAATCAAAGGTTGGAACTATTAAATATAATTATATTGTGGAAAGATTAAGTGAAATAAATCCAATTAATGAAGAACACGGCATTGTAAATGTTGAGTATATCAAGGATAAATGTAGTCCTGTTCTTAATAAATATGGAGCTGAATATTGTTATCTGTTCGGCTCTTATGCAAAAGGAAAAGCTACTGAAAAAAGCGATGTCGATTTGTTGATTTCTGTAGATATAAAAGGAATCAAATTCTTTGGATTAGTAGAAGAATTGAGAGTCGCTCTGCACAAAAAAGTAGATGTATTAGATATTAATCAATTAAACAATAACACAGATTTAGTAAAAGAGATTTTGAGGGATGGGGTAAAGATATATGGATAATGTAAAAAACGACAGCTATTATGTAATAAAATCGTTACGGATTTAGAGTTTATTGCTCGACATATGATGAGTGTTGATATTGAAGAATTGAATAAGAACGATATTTTACTTGATTCAATGCTTTTTCGTATGATTCAAATATCTGAAAATACAAAAGGTTTATCAGAGGAATTTAAAGCTTCAAAATCACACATTCCTTGGAATGCTATTTCCGGCTTACGAAACAGAATAGTTCATAATTATGGTAGTGTTGATTTGAATGTGATTTTTGATACATTAAAAAATGATATACCGGAGTTATTAGAAATGTTAAAAAGTGAATAATTGGTCTGGATATTCTAACTCCTTTGTGGTATTTGTTGTACTGCAAGGGAGTTGATTATTTATGAATATACTACAAGAACTATGATATGGGAACGTTCGACCAAACGAAGATAAGGTTATTACTGATGAGGAGAAAAGGCTGATAGAACTTATCGCCCGGCATCACGAAACATTATCTTCTTCCCTAAAAAATGATGACTTGAAAGTGTTTGAAAAATATGCTGATTGCTTTACTGAATTCGCCTCTCTAATAGAGGCTCAGGCATTTGAAATAGGATTTAAGTTAGCAGTATGCATATAACCAATATGCAACAGGCGGTGGCAAATGCAATGCAAAACCTAATCACAGAAACCGAAAACAAACGAAAGAACAAGCTTATACATTTCTCGGCATAACGAAAGGCTCAAGGAACAAAATCCTTGAGCCTGAATTTTCATAAAGACAAAGTTATTATTTAGTTTGAAATACATCTACATAACAACAAAATAAGCAATTAGAATTATAGCATCAAGAAATCCTAAAACAATAAGTGATATTTTTTGCCATTTTAAATATGTGCCATTATTATCCATCTTTATTCTACTAATCTTCTTTGAACAACTAAAACAATATGGTATTGTCATAATTGCAGCAAAAACAATTCCCACAAATAATGCAGGTATAAAAAGGAGAATATATAAAACCTTTGTGGCTCCTTCATTCTCTCGTATCTTATTCAACATAAAATGAACTATCGTGCATTCGGATGATAATCCATATCCTGATATTAATGCACCCAACACATTGATAAGAATTCCGAATTTTTCATTTATTTCAAAATCAACATCCATTCCTATAATAAATCTAAAAAGAAATAAACCAAAGCCTAACAGAAATAATAAAGGAACAGAATATAAATACCTTCTTTCATTGTTAGTTAATTTATCTTTATAATCACTCATAATATATCTCCTTCAGCTTAGAATTTGTCAGTATTATTATACATAAATAAAATATGATTTTCAATATAAATAGTACATAAAACAAAAGCGTAAAATGACGATTGAAAAGCAAAAATATATCGGTGGGAGTCAAATGGGAGTCTCGTCCAAACATATTCCGTGATTAAAATAATTGCTAAAGCAATCATTAACAATCACTCCATATGTTTCTCCTTTCCCCACAAACAGAGGGTTATCGCACTCTGAGCAACATAAAAATAAACCGATACAGACAAAAGTCTATATCGGTTTATTGGTACGCTGGAAGGGACTCGAACCCCCGACCTACTGGTTCGTAGCAGTGTCGATAGCCATTAAACAAGCCCTAAACAGCGATGTTTAGGGCTTTTCTCGTCCGATTTTTCTGCCACATTTTCACGTGGCTCACTGTTTCTACACCCTCGTTCTCCTGTGCAGCCGTCAAAATAGGCGTCATAGTAGTGTAAGAATTGATTTCAAAAGCTCTCATTTTAAGCCGTTTTTGAAGGCTTGTATCTCTAAGATATTTTCAAGTTGAAGCTTTAAGAAAATTGGATAAGTGAGTAAAAATATTAGGCGACCACCAGTAAAAAAGCTTTACAAAAACAATAGAAAAGAATAAATTAACAGTTAGCAACTTGTAATGCTACCGCTTTTCAATCATAAGTGTCAATAAGTGGTCGTGTAATGATACATTAACAAAACATATGCATCATTATTTTTTTCTTTGATTCTTTCTGTATTGTGTAGGAGTAGTGTTATAAACTTTTTTGAAAACCTTTACAAAATAGTTATTATCATCATAGCCTACATAGCTTCCTATTTCTTGTACCGGAAAATTTGTTTGAGACAGAAATTCTGCGGCTTTTTTGCATCTTTGAGTTGTGATATATTCATTTACAGTTAAACCGGTTTCATTTTTAAATAACTTGCAAAAACTTGAAACAGACATATCTACCTGTTTTGCAAGATTAATTATTTTTAACTCGTCACTTAAATGAGAAATAATGTATTCAAGCGTTCTCACAACAGGCAAAGAATAATTTGAATATTTTAACTGATGTTCACGAACAGCCTTTGTTAATTCAAGTATCATTTTCTTTGAGTGCTCTTCTTGCCTGGCTATCGTTACAGCTGAATCTGCCAACTGTGCATAACGCTGAGTAATTTCATCAATAGTTACAACAGAAAGTCCGCTGCTCTCTGCTGCTTTTCTTGCAAGAGTACGAAGTATGGCAAAACTAACAGCCGGATTTATATATGATGTATTTGATTTCAAAAAGCCTGAATTTTGTGCATTATCAAGCATTATTTGCTGCATAGCAATAACATTTTCAACATCTCCCATTCTAATCAAATGTTCAAATGCTCTTTCACTGTCATATCTTCTGTAAATACTGCTGTAATTTTTGTCGTCATAGTTGATATTTTTAATATTGTTGTCGTTAATGAAAAAGTCGCTTTCAAGTCTTTCATATAAAAATTCAGCAGTTGAAGGGTTAAAAGCGTAAATACATGAATTAATTATATTATATAACTGATTGTGGTAAATCAAAGACAGTGAGTTGCGATACAATTTTAGTGACAATGAATATGCAGAAGGAAGATGATACTCTATCAACAAATTATCAATATCTTGTTGTGAATATTCTTCCCTTACATAAGGTCCCACTAAATATATTTCATTCTCGAAGTTAAATATAGATATATAGACATTAATGTCATCTGCGATTTCGTAGATGACATTTTTTTCTACATCAGAAATAATATTAAGAAGAATTGTTTTAGTAAACATAGGCTGCAAGTTTTCATCAAAACAATACTCATTTTCAAATTGTTCTAACTGTTCATCTTTATTATCGAGTTTAAATACAGGAGTTTTCAGAAGTACGTGTAGCAACCTTTCAAACAAGCTTGAGTCCATAATAACACCTCGAAAGTACATAAATATGATAATATTTTGCTATACTTAATAATATTTTTCTATTCATTTCTTTTTTTTAATGATACACTAAAGACAACCAAAAAGCAAGTTTTCATTAAAAAATTGAAAAGGAGTAAAAATTATGAAAGAAAAAAACGCAAAGCCGTCACCTGTTTACAGCAGGGCGAAAACTTGGCAAATCGCATTAACAACAATGACCGGTATAGGTCAAATGGTGTTTTATGTACTAATGACATCGGCTACATACATTGGTAATGCAAATTTCGGTATACTTGTTGCCGTTACAGGAGTAATCATTACATTTTCGAGATTATTCGATGGTATCACAGACCCGATAATTGCACTGGTAATGGAAAGATTTAAGAGTAAACACGGCAAAATAAGGTTTTTCACAATGATCGGATGGGCAACTATGTCAGTTGCTACTACACTTATGTGCAATATCGGACCAAAACTTCATCTTGAAGGTGCATTAGGAATAGCATTTTTTGTCCTTTGCTATGTGATTTATATTATTGGTTATACATTTTGCAGTATCTCAGGACAAATCAATGCAAATGTTTTAACTAACGATCCTAAACAGAGACCTACCATTTCGGTTTGGAATACGGCATATTCCTATTTAGCTCCAATGATTATGTCTGTTGTTTCAATGTCTGTTATTCTTCCAAAATTCAACAACATTCAGTCTACTCAATATTTTGAAACTCTCAACATTGTAGTTATTGCAGTTTCGTTTGTATTTTATCTGCTGTCTTGTATAGGTGTTTCAAAATTTGACAAGCCTGAAAACTTTGAAAACATTAAAATAGGAAAAGAAAAAGAAGAAAAACCGTCTTTCAAAGATATGGTTAATCTCATTAAGAGTAATAAGGAATTACAACGCTATATTATTGCAGCCGGCAGTGACAAGCTTGCGCAAACTATCGGTTCGGCATCTGTTGTATCAACAATGCTTTTCGGTATAATCGTAGGTTCTATGTCACTTTCGTCAATTCTTTCTGCCATTGCTATGCTCCCGTCGATAATATTTGCAGTTATTGGTTCAAAAATTGCAGGTAAAAAAGGCAGCTTAAAGGTTATGGTTGACTGGTCAAAAATTTGTATTGTTGTTAACATAATTTACGCAGCATTTATTTTGTTTGCACCTGCCTCTATGATAGGCGATTTGATGAACAAGAAGGCATCATCAGTAGCTTTGGGTGTAATAATCGCAATTGTATTTTTACTTTTAAATTTTGCGGTAAACGCAACTAAAATGGTTGTAAGTGTGGCAACAAATTCACTTCGTATGGATATAGTTGACTATGAGTTTGACCGTACAGGCAAATATATGCCCGCTGCTGTATCAGCAACATATAGCTTTGTAGATAAGGCAATATCTTCTTTCGGTGCGTTCATTGCCACTGCAATGATCGGCTTGGTTGGTTATACAACAACTGTACCTCAGCAAGGCGATCCTCTTACTGTAGGTGTGAAAGTTATTACTGTTGTACTTCTTATAGGCTTTCCGATAATCGGCTGGATTTGCACAATTTTAGCTATGAAAAAGAGCAATATTACCTTTGAAAAAATGGAAGAAGTTCAGAAAAACATAGCATACAAAAAATCTAAATTATCACAGGAAAACAAAAGCGAAATAGTTGAAGAAACGATAACAGAATTTGTCGAAGAGTAATTTTATTGAATTTTATAAACATAGATAATTTTCATAAAGAAATTATCTGTCATTACTTTACTATCAGGAGCATATATGAGAAAAGCAATAAATTTTAATGAAAATTGGATTTTTAAGAAAGAAGGAAAAATAGAAAAAGTAAATATTCCCCATACTTGGAATGCTGTTGACGGTCAGACAGGACCTGAAGAATATTACAGAGGCATATGCACATATGAAAAAACTTTTTGCAAGCCACTAATAGAAAGCAATGAGCGTTGTTATATCGAATTTAATGGCGTAAATTCGTCCTGCACTGTTTTATTGAACGATGTAAAAATAGCAGAACATAACGGAGGATATTCTACTTTCAGGAGTGATATTACCGATTATCTTAAGGATGAAAATAGTTTAAAAGTATTTGTCGATAATTCGCCTAATGATAAGGTATATCCTCAAAGAGCTGATTTTACATTTTATGGCGGTATTTACAGAGATGTAAAGCTTATTATCGTAAATGAAAATCATTTCGACTTGGATTATTATGGCGGTAAAGGATTATATGTAACTCCAAGAATAGAAGGCAATAATGCCATTGTTGAGATAGAAGCATATTTTGCAGGTAACGCAGACGAAGTAGTTGTTTCTATTGATTCTGTCAGCAAAACTGTTCTGTATCCTACATATGAAAATAATAAAGGGAAAGTAAAAGGTTCGGTAGAAATAAAAAATGTTCACCTGTGGAATGGTTTGGCAGACCCTTATCTTTATAACATTACGGCAACCTTGATAAAAAACAAACAACCTGTTGACAGAATTTATGACAGATTCGGTGTGAGAGAATACTATATTGACAGTGAAAAAGGCTTTTTCTTAAACGGAAAAAGCTATCCTCTTCACGGTGTATCAAGGCATCAGGACAGAGCAGGTGTTGGCAACGCTTTAACAAAGGAAATGCATGAGAATGATATGGATATAATTCTCTCAATGGGAGCAAATTCCATAAGGCTTGCACACTATCAGCATGACAATTATTTTTATGAATTATGTGATGAAAAAGGTGTAATTGTTTGGGCTGAAATACCATATATCACTATTCATATGCCTACTGCAAGAGAAAACACTATTTCTCAAATGAAGGAATTAATTACGCAAAACTATAATCATCCGTCTATTATTTGTTGGGCATTATCAAACGAGATAACACTACAGGGCGTAACAGATGACTTAATTGAAAATCACAAAATACTTAATGATTTGGTTCACGAAATGGACAAAAGCAGATTATCTGCTATGGCAAATCTGTTTATGCTTGAAACTGATTCTCCTCTCATAACCCTGCCTGATTTAAGAGGCTATAATTTATATTACGGCTGGTATGTGGGAGATATGGAAGATAATGACAAGTGGTTTGATGATTTCCATAAAGAGCATCCCGATGTTGCCATTGGTTTAACCGAATACGGAGCAGATTCTGTTATTAATTTACAATCTCCAAAGCCCGAAAAGGGCGATTTTACTGAAAGCTATCAAGCCATTTACCATGAACATATGCTTGAAATGTTTTCGACTCGCCCATATATATGGGGAACCTATTGTTGGAATATGTTTGAATTTGCGGCAGCGGGAAGAAATGAAGCCGGAGATCCCGGAAAAAACCATAAAGGGCTTGTTACATTTGACCGCAAAGAAAAAAAGGATGCGTTTTATATTTACAAGGCTTGGTGGTCAGATGAACCGTTTGTGCATATTTGCTCAAAGCGTTATCATGACAGAATTGAGCCAATTACAGAAGTAAAAGTATATTCGAACCAAAATGATGTTACCCTGTTCGTTGACGGAGAAGAATTTGAAACGAAGCACGGCAAACATATTTTCAAATTTAATGTGCCTATCAACGGTATTCACAAAATCATTGCCAAATCTAACGGTTTAGTTGATAATGCTGAAATACAAAAGGTAACTGCTCCGAATCCAAAATATTTTGCTTCACCGGAAAAGGTTAAAAACTGGTTTGACAAGCCCGAAGAATCCGAGCAGGCAGACAGCAACTATCTTTCTCTTTCAAGTACAATGGCTGAAATTCAAAGTACGGATGAAGGTAAAGCTCTGCTTGATGCAATGATGCAGAATTTAGGAAATAAAATGGCAGGCGGAATGGGAAAAGGAGTTGAAATTCCTAAAGCTATGATGGCTGTCGTTGCCCGTCAACCTCTTAGTAAGCTTTTAACCCAAGCAGGTATAGAATTAAGCAGCAACGAGGCAAAGCAAATAGCTCAGGCACTTTCAAAAATAAAGAAGGCATAGGAGAATTATTTATGAAAAAGTTTAGTAAAGATTTTTTACTTGGTGCCGCAACATCAGCACATCAAGTTGAGGGAAATAATATATATTCTGATTATTGGGCAATGGAGCAAATGAAAAATTCCCAATTTGTTGAACCCAGCGGTAAGGCAGTAGATCATTATAACAAATACGAGGAAGACATAAAAATGCTTTCTGATGCAGGTCTAAATGCATATCGTTTTTCCATTGAATGGGCTAGAATAGAACCGCAAAAAGGGATATTTGACGAAAAAGAAATACAGCACTACAAAGATGTAATTGATTGCTGTAAAAAATACAATGTTGAACCCATTATAACATTACATCATTTTACTTCGCCGAAATGGTTAATAGAAATGGGCGGATGGGAAAACGAAGAAGTTGTAGAACTATTTGCAAATTATACAAAATATGTCGTTGAAAATATTAAGGACGATGTAAATTATATTTGCACCATAAATGAAGCAAATATGCGACTTCAGGTTAAATCGCTTATGGAACGCTTTATGAAGCAAATGATGGCGAAAACAGGCGGTAATACACCAAAAATTTCAAATGTTGAGCAAAATGACAATTCTAATGATATGGAAGGTCAGCTTCAAGTAGGATTAAATCTTTCAAATCCGATGGAAAAAATGAAATTAACAGCCATTGAAAATATGCAGGTTTTCGGGGATATGAACCCACATACTTTTGTTTCAGCAGCGGGTGAAACCGGAGACGAAATAGTTATAAATGCCCATAAAGCAGCAAAAAATGTAATTAAATCAATCAATCCGAAAATAAATGTAGGAATAACTTTATCACTTCATGATATTCAATGTGTAGAAGGCGGAGAAGAAAAGGCAAAGAAAAATTGGGACGAAGAGTTCGGACATTATATTGAATACATAAAAGATGATGATTTCTTTGGACTTCAAAACTACACAAGGACTGTTTATGACAAAGACGGTATAGTGCCGGTCGAAAACGGAGTTCCAATGACTCAAATGGATTACGAAATATATCCCGAAGCTTTGGAACACGTTATTCGCAGAGTTAATAAAGAAATGCCAAATGTGCCGATAATTGTAACTGAAAACGGAATTGCTGTTGATGATGACAATATAAGATGTAATTTTATTGATAAAGCAATAAATGGTATTCAGTCTTGTCAGCAGGACGGAATAAATATTTTAGGCTACTGTTATTGGTCACTTCTTGATAATTTTGAATGGCAAAAAGGTTTTGCTCTTACATTCGGACTTTGCGAGGTTAACCGCTCAACATATGAAAGAACACCTAAAAACAGTCTAACTCATCTCGGAAAATATGCAGGCTAAAAAAAGAGGGATTTAAATGATAAAAAAAGCAGTTCAGCAAATTATGATAGGCTCGGTGTGCAAAACCGAGGAAAATACTTTAAAGGTGTTAAACTCTATTAAGTCGGCAGGCTATGGCTCTATTGAATTAAATGGATTTATGATAAAGCCCACGCCGTTTATAGTAAGAGTGCTTACAAAAGCCGCCGGTATGCCTACAGGTTCAGCAGGAAAATTTGATTGGAAATCCCTTGTTAAAGAATCGGGACTTGAAGTTTGCAGTATTCACGAAGATTTAGGCAGCATTGAAAATGATATTGATTCAGTTATAAATGAGGCACATTCATTTAACACTAAAAATATTGTTGTTACCGGAATGTATCGCTTTGCTTATAATGATAAAAATGAAGTTAAGAAACTGGTGCAGCGTCTTAATAAAGCAGGCGAAGAGTTAAAAAAGAATGACATAAACTTGCTCTATCATAACCACAATGTTGAATTTGTTCATTTTGACAATCAGCAAAGTGAATATCTTCAAAACTGCCCTTATTCATTACTGATAAACGAAACAAACGAAGAATATGTGAACTTTGAGTTTGACTCATATTGGGCTTGCGACGCAGGTGTTAATCCACTTGATATAATAGATATACTTTCAAGCAGAATGAGATGCTATCATATTACTGACAGGGGCTCAAGACTTTCTTCTGCATCAATAACTCCAATAATTAAAAATGACAGCATGGAGCTTGGCTGCGGTAATATGAATATAGCTTCACTGATTGAGAAAGCAAAGTCCAGCAATACCGAAGCAATTATACTTGAAAGTCACAAGAATTGGATAGATAAAAATCCCGTTAAATCACTTGAATTATCAGCAAAATATCTAAATTCAAAGATATAATAGGAGACATATTTTGAAAGCGATTAATATTAAAGTTGAACATTTGAAAAGTCCTATCGGCATCGACATAAAAAAGCCTTACATAAGTTGGAACTGCGATGATGGAATTCAGCAAACTGCATATATTATAAATGCTTATAACTATTGTAATGACAAAAAAGGCGACTTATTTTATTCGACAAATAAATGCCATACATCGGATATGTTTGCATATTTCCAAGGCCCTTTGCATAGCAGGCAAAGAGTCCTTATTGAAATCACCCTTTTTGACGAAAATGATGTACAGGGTGAAACACAGTCAACTGTTTTTGAAACTGCATTTTTAGATAAAAATCAGTGGGTTGCAAAATGGATTAATCCTGAAATCGAAAATTTGACAAAGGTTAACTCCCGTCCCGCGTCTTATTTGAAAAAAACATTTAATGTGGAAAAAACAGGCACATCAAGATTATACATAACCGCTCACGGATTATATACAGCGTTTATCAATAACCAAAGAGTAGGCGATTATGTTTTAACGCCCGGGACTTCAGAATATTCTGTAAATTTGGAATATCAAACTTATGATGTTACTGAATTGATTAACGAAGGCAAAAATGAGATAGTAGTTATTTTGGGCGATGGCTGGTACAGGGGCAAAAGCGGAATGAATAATCCAAACGGTAATTTATTTGGTGATGATATTTCTCTTTTAGCACAGTTGGAAATTAATGGAGCCTCCGTTTTAATTACAGATGAAAGCTGGCAGGCTTCTCAATATGGACCTATATTGAAAAACGGTCTTGATTTTGGTGAAGTGGTTGATTCTACTATCGGCGACGGCTTTTTTGCGACAGAAAAATTTCATCAAGTAAAGATAGAAAACTTTGGTTATCAGAATCTAAAGTGCAGTAACAATGTCCACATAAAGGAAAAAGAAAAGTTTGAAGGGACAGTTATTAAAACGCCTAACGGCGATACCGTAATTGATTTTGGGCAAAATATTGCCGGCTATGTAAGCTTTTCAGTCAAAGCTAAACAAGGTCAAAAAATCAAACTTGTTCACGGTGAAGGATTAGATGAAAACGGAAACTTTACCATTGATAATTTTCAGCACGAAACTCCAACGCCTGAAAATATGATTTATCAGCAAGTTGAATATATATGTAAGGAAGGGCAAAACGAATACAAACCGCAATTTTGCATTTTCGGATTTCAATATGTTAAAGTTGAAACAGATATTAATATAGATGACATTAAATTCACCGCGCAAGCAGTATATTCCGATATGGATGAAACCGGTTCGTTTGTTTGCAGTAACGAAGATGTAAATAAACTTGTAAAAAATTCTCTTTGGAGTATGAAAGGAAATTTTGCCGATATACCTACTGATTGCCCAACACGGGAAAGACAGGGATGGACCGGTGATGCGGCTGCTTTTGTTAATACCGGTATGTATCTAATGGACTGCTATCCGGTATTTAGAAAGTGGTTAAACGAAGTTAGAGCTAATCAGCTTGAAGACGGTAAAATACCTGGTGTTGCACCTAATAGTGAGCCGGATGGATTTTTTAAAAAATTATCTAACGGCTCTGCAGGTTGGGCAGATGCAATCACTATAGTACCTAATGCCTTATGCAGGGTGTATAACTGTACTGATATAGTTAAAGAAAACTATGGTGCAATGAAGAAATGGGTGGATTTCTGTGAAAAAAGAGCCCACAAAAGTCGTATTAAATCTAAATTAAAAGTTGATAAAAACAAAAAATATATTGTTGATACAGGATTTCATTGGGGAGAATGGCTGGAGCCGGATGTTAATTCAAAGGATGCACTTAAGCAAACTCTTATGAAAGGCTCACCTGAAGTTCCCACTGCATATTTTGCCTATTCAGCATATCTTTTAAGTGTGGCTGCAAAAAAAACGGGAAAAGACTCCGAAAGCAAATATTATTTGAATTTATCTGAAAAAATTAAAGAGGCTTATCGTGCGTATTTTGTTAAGAACGGAAAAATAAATTCTGATCGCCAAGCAAGCTATGTTAGACCTGTTGCTTTAGATATTTTGAATCAATCAGAAAAGCAAACTGCATCAGATAATTTAAATGAGCTTGTGAAAAATAATAATTATCATTTGAACACAGGCTTTTTGTCTACACCGTTTTTATGCAGTGTTCTGTCTTCATACGGTCATACGGATACTGCCTACAAACTTCTATTGCAGGATACAGCTCCTTCATGGCTTTATGAAGTAAAAAAAGGTGCAACTACAATTTGGGAAACCTGGAACGGAATTGATGAGAATCATAAGGTTAGCGCATCACTAAACCATTATTCTTACGGCGCAATTGCCGGGTGGCTTTTTGGAGATGTTGCCGGAATAAAGCTTAATTACGGCAAGATTACAATTGCTCCCCATCCGGACAAGTCTATCGGATTTGCGAGTGCCACATATAACTCGCCTTTAGGAAAGATTTCATCAAAATGGGAATACAAAAACAACGGTATTATTTACTCAATTGAAATACCTGCAAATTGCACAGCAGAAATTATTTTGCCGAATGGTGAAAAACATAATGTTACTGCAGGAAAATACACTTTCTCTTAAGGATTAACACAATGACATATTATTTAGCAATAGACATAGGAGCCTCAAGCGGACGGCATATTCTCGGATATATAGACAACGGCAGATTAAAACTTGAGGAAATACACCGATTTGAAAACTACATAACAAATCAAAACGGCACACTTGTGTGGGATATAGAGCATCTTGTCAGCGAGGTAAAAAAAGGTATTGCAAAATGCAAAGAAATTGGCAAAATACCTTGTACAGTTGCTATTGATACTTGGGGCGTTGACTATGTTTTGCTTGATGAAAGCAAGCAGGAAATTCTGCCTGCCGTATCTTATCGTGACAGCAGAACAAATAGAGTTATTAACAAAGTTGAAAGTATCATATCTGCAGAAGAATTGTATCTGAAAACAGGGATTCAAAAGCAGAATTTTAATACAATCTATCAGCTTTATGCAGATAAACTGTCCGGCAGGCTTGAGGACGCCAAGCATTTTCTTATGATACCTGCTTACTTATCCTATAAGTTGACAGGCATTATCAAAAATGAATACACTAATGCTACAACAACAGGTATGGTAAATGCAGATACAAAGCAATGGGATTATGAGATTATTGATAAGCTATCCCTGCCAAAGCATTTATTTGGTACGCTTGATACTCCTTGTACCGTAATCGGTAATTTCACAAAGGAAATGCAGGACTATGCAGGCTTTGACAGCACTGTTATTTTTGCACCGAGCCACGATACGGCAAGTGCCGTCTGTGCTTGTCCGATAGATGATAACAGCGTATATATTTCTTCAGGCACATGGTCGCTTATCGGTGTTGAAAGCTTGAATCCCATTGTAAATGAAAAATCAATGGCGGCGAATTTTGCTAACGAAGGCGGTATTGATTATCGTTTTAGATTTCTTAAGAATTATATGGGAATGTGGCTTTTTCAGAATGTTAAGAAAAATCTTAATAACGAATTTAGTTATGATGATATGATGCGCCTTGCAATGCAAAGTAAGCGGTTTGAAATGATTGATACCAACGCACCTGATTTTCTTGCACCTGAAAATATGATAAATGCTATTCGCAGTTATCTGAAAAATGAAAGTATACCAATAGAGGTTGTTATCAATTCCGTTTATCATTCACTTGCACAATCATACAAAAATGCCATTGATGAAATTGAAAAGTTAGCCGGCAAGACAATAGATAATGTATTCATTGTCGGCGGCGGAAGTAAAGATACATATCTTAATAAACTGACTGCACAGTACACAGGTAAAAAAGTAGTAACAGGACTCAGCGAAGCAACTGCAACAGGCAATCTACTTTCACAGATTATGTATGATAAGAAAATATCCCTTGCACAGGCAAGAGATATAGTTAAAAATTCATTTGATATTAAGGAGATTAATTGATGTCACGATACGATGAGGCAAAACAGATTTACGCGAAGTACGGTGTTGATACTGATAAGGCTATCGAAAAATTAAAAAATATTTCTGTATCACTTCACTGCTGGCAGGGTGATGATGTAAGAGGCTTTGATACAGACCCGAATAAACCGTTAACAGGCGGTATTCAGACAACAGGTAATTATCCAGGCAGAGCATCTACACCCGAAGAGCTTATGGAGGATATTGATGAAGTTCTTAAACTTATTCCCGGTAAGATTAAGTTAAATCTTCACGCAAGCTATGCAATTTTTGATGACGAAAATCCTTGGGTTGACCGAGATAAAATTGAGCCTAAGCATTTTAAAAAATGGGTGGATTTCTGCAAGGAAAGAGGACTTGGTTGTGACTTTAACCCAACATTCTTTTCACACCCAAAATGTGATCCGTTAACCCTTTCTTCACCAAATGAAGAAACAAGAAAATTCTGGATTGAACACGGTAAGGCTTGTATCAGAATTTCAAATTATCTTGCTAAGGAGCTCGGCGAGCCCTGTGTTATGAATATATGGACAGGTGATGGCTTTAAGGATATTCCTGCCGACAGAATAGGTCCGAGAGAGCGTTATCGTAATTCTATTGATGAAATTCTTTCAGAGCCATACGATTTTAATATGGTTAAGCCTTGTGTTGAAAGCAAGGTGTTTGGTATAGGTGTTGAGGCTTATACAGTCGGCTCTGCTGAATTTGCACTCGGCTATGCAGCCGTGAATAAAGATAAATGTATTCCGCTTATGGATAATGGACATTATCATCCGACAGAAGTAGTAAGTGATAAAATATCTGCACTCCTTACATTTTTCCCTGAAATCGCATTACATATTACAAGACCTATACGCTGGGACAGTGACCATGTTGTTTTATTTGATGACGAAACAAAGGAAATTGCAAAAGAGATTGTACGCTGCGGTGGTCTTGACGGTAAAGTGAATATTGCACTTGATTATTTTGATGCAAGCATTAATCGAATATCAGCTTGGGTAACAGGTGTAAGAAATGTTCAAAAGGCGTTATTATTTGCACTTTTAGAGCCAAGCAATTCACTTGAGAATATGCAGAATAATTCCGATTTCACACAGCTTATGATCGTGCAGGAAGAACTCAAAACTGCACCGTTCGGTGATATCTGGAATGAATATTTAGAAAGAGAAAACACCCCTGTCGAGTATTTTGCAGAGGTTAAAAGATATGAGCAGGAGGTTTTAAGTAAGAGATGAAAAATATTTTAGATGCACCGTTTGTAAAGGAAATGTGCGATACAACAGCCAATATGTACCGCTTGGGTTGGGACGAGAGAAACGGCGGAAACATTAGCTATATGCTTGATAAAAATGAGGTTGCAGAGTATCTCGACCTTAACAATGTTATCCGTACAATACCAACAGGCTTTGATGCAGCAGATCTTATCGGCAAGATTTTTATTGTAACAGGCACAGGAAAATATTTTAAGAATGTAAAGTATGATCCTGAAAACAATCTCGGTATTATTCGCATTGCGAAGGACGGTACAACTGCCGAACTTCTTTGGGGATACGCAGACGGTGGCAAGTTTACAAGTGAGCTGCCTGCTCATCTTATGAGCCATATGGCAAGACTTTCGGTTGATCCCGAAAACAGAGTTGTTATGCACTCACATCCAACAAATACACTTGCAATGAACTATGTTCACGAACTTGATGAAAAGAAATTTACGCATACTCTTTGGGAAATGTGCACCGAATGTATTGTTGTATTTCCAGATGGTATCGGCGTTCTTCCTTGGATGCTTTGCGGAACAAATGAAATCGGCAAGGCAACTGCAAAGAAAATGGAAGAGTATAGGCTTGTTGTATGGGGAATGCACGGCATTTACGGTGCAGGCAAAACTATGGACGAAACCTTTGGTCTTATCGAAACAGTCGAAAAGGCAGCACAAATTTATATGCTCACCGCACATCTGCCCAGAGTAAACACAATCAAGGACGAGGATATGAAAACCCTTGCCGAAGCCTTCGGTGTTGAATACAGAAAGGACTTTCTCAATTTAGATTGATTTTCTGTCAACCACTTGAAAACAAAATTAATTTTTGGTCTGGATATTCAAACTCCTTTGTGGTATATGTTTGTACTACAAGGGAGTTGATTTTATGTCAATACTACAAGAATTGTGGTATGGGAACATTAGACCAAATGAAGATAAGGTCATTACTGATGAGGAGAAAAAATTAGTTTCGCTGATTGCTCGGCATCACGAAACATTATCTTCTTCCCTAAAGAATGACGAATTGAATGTATTTGAAAAGTATGTTGATTGCTTTACTGAATATGCCTCATTGATTGAAGCACAGGCATTTGAAATAGGATTTAAGTTAGCATTAAAATTGCTGAAAGAATAGCCGGAGCTTGTTTACACTCCGGCTATAACTATTTATTCAGTTCTAATTATCTCCAAAGCCTGTGCTTCGGATAGTTCATTATTCAAATACATATTCTTGGCATTGACTGCTCTGTTAAGCCAAGCGGTGTATTCATCAGGTGATATTGCCTTTGGTGTTTCGCCGAATGTATATGCTCGTTCCATTCGCTTATACATTTTGTTCTTTTCCTTGTTAAAGGTCTGCAAAACCAAATCATTTTCCTCAAGCTTTTTGTGCTTCAGTAAAGGTCCGATTTGCTTGCAGGTCTTACCGTCCTTGAAAACTCTGTCACAGTACAGGGTTTTCTTTTTTGTCTTTGGAATGAAATACCTACTGCAAAGCTCACATTCGCAAACTGTTTCTTTTCTGTTGTAAAACAAGAGCATTAAATATTCGTAATAGTCCTTTACATAATCAAAAAACAGTAAGCTCTTTTCCTGTCCGTCAATATATGTGTAAACAGTCTTGCAGAAAACTGCTTTTGGAATTATTTCACTTAAATAATCTTCAAACAACTCTCTGTGGATTATACAAGGAAAGAAATTGCGTACCTTTCTTTGAATTACAAGAAGCTCATAAAGTCTAATGCTTAAAGTTGTTAGTGCCGTTTCAAGGCTTTTACTTGATTCGTAAGTGATTAGAATTTCTTTATCGCTTACAATCTCTGCAAATGTTCCCGAAAGCAAGGCTCCCAAGGTTTTGTTTCTCTGTCCTATTATCTCTGCAATCTCATAACACCTGTTGATTGCATTTCGCAATTCGTCTTCGTCCGGCTTGCTAATATCTATTAGATGCAACAGGTTATAAATCTCATCTTCTAAATCCCTGAAATCACAATCGCAGAAGCTTTGAATTTCCATTCTGTAATCAACAGGCTTTAATTTTTTAACACCGTCATCACTAACCCAAAGTCGATGAGCAATATTTTTGTTTTGGAAATTAATATACAGTCCGTTTCTTAATTCAATATCTTTGTCCATAATCAATCTTTCTTAAAAAAATCGTTTTTCACTAAAGCATAGTGATTTATTCTTTCCTGTATTACTATCATAACAGAAAGAGATTTCTCTTTCAATATTACGAAAGGAGTAAAAAATGAAAACTGAATATCGCAAAGCCTGTTTCTTTCTGACACCGAATAAAATATTCGATGAAAGATTAAAGCCGAGGGAATTTATTGTGTACAGTTATCTGTTACGATGCGGTGATGCGAAAAGGCAATCGTTTCCTTCAAGAAAAAACATTGCAGAAAAATGTTCAATATCAGTTCCGACAGTTGACATTGCACTTAAAAATCTTGAAGAAAGTGGATTGATTTCCATTACACACAGAAACGATCCTGCAAACGGCAACCACCTGTCGCACCTATACACAGTTGAAAAAACTTGGTAAGGGCTCGTCAGGACACCTGACAAAAAGAATATAAAGCACCTTGAAAATTGAATATTGAGAATAAGCAAAGTAATCGGCTAAAGTATAAAACGCGATTGTAGACGATTTGTAAGAGCGTTGCAGAGCTGAATTGTGGCTATGTATCGTAGTGTTACCACGATATTATCTTAAGCAGGATAAAGTGAGGCGTACCTCACGGTTCACATCAGCCGGCAGAGCCGACTGTTTTCAAGTTTTTAACCGACAACAACATAGGGGTAACTCAAATTTAGGGGAAATGGAGGTACAAATATGGACAATATGAAAAAGTATGCATTCTATATGCCGAAAAGCTTAATTGATAATGTTGATAATACAATCAACTCTCTTGGTAAAATGTCAAGAGCAGAGTTCATTCGTGAGGCGGTTGATTTCTATATCGGCTATCTTAATTCACTGAAAGCAAGTGATTATCTGTCGCCTATGCTCTCCCGTGCTATCAAAAGTGAGATAGAAAGTGTTGAGAAAAATGTCAGTGAAATTATTTTCAAATTAGCAGTTCAAAGCGCTGTTGCAAATATATTTATTGCAAGTGGATTAAATCTTGATACATCTAACATTGATTATCTTACAAAGTGTGCAGCAAAAGAGATAGCAAAGCAAAACGGTATTATTGATTTGAAAAAGGCAAGTGAAATGTTTGGTGTTGAATAATGGCACAGATTATTCTAAGCAGCAGATATATTAAAAATCCCAAAAAGGTTAATGCCGGAAAGCTTGTTAAGTATATGGGTACTCGTGAGGGAGTTGAAAAGCTTCCTAAAGGTATAGAGAGCAAGCCTGCGACTAAAAAACAACAGGAACTGATAAATACAATTACAAACCGTTATCCCGAAACGAAGGACTACCTTGAATACAAGGACTACGACAAAAGCAAAACAAAAAGCAGTGCAACGGAATTCATTGACGCAGTTGTTGAAAGAAATGCTGACAGAGCCGAGCAGTTAAAATCATTGGTTTCATATATGGCTCAGCGACCGAGTGTTGAAAGGATAGGCAGTCACGGCTTGTTTTCAGCCACAGATGATGAAATCAATCTTGATGAGGTTGCAGACAGAGTATCTAATCACGATGGAATTGTTTGGACTCATGTAATCAGCTTAACCCGTGAGGATGCCGAAAGATTAGGCTACAACAGTGCTGAGGCTTGGAAAAATCTTGTTAGAAGAAATGAGATTGAAATAGCAAATGCTCACAAGATAAGCCAAGATGATATTGAATGGTACGGTGCGTTTCACAATACAACGCATCACCCGCACATACATCTGCTTGTATATTCAAAATCGGGACAAGGCTATCTAACTGCAAAGGCAATAAAGGATATGAAATCATCATTTGCAAATGACATATTCCGTAACGAAAGATACAAGCTGTTCAAGGAACAAACAGAGATAAGAAATGAACTCAAGGATGAATTTAACTCTTATCTTGAACAAATCAAAAACGGAGATATTGTTTTATCCGACAGAATGCTTAAGCTGGTAAACAATTTAAAAACACAATTGAATAACTACAAAGGGAAAAAGGTTTACGGATATCTGCCAAATAAAATGAAAAGAACGGTTGATCAAATACAATGGTGCCTACTGCTTGACAACGAGGATCTATATTTTCTCTATCATTCTTGGAACGACATAAACAACAAAAAGCTATCAACATATTACAATAGCAAGAATAATTATGTTTACATTATTAAAAACAAGGAGTTTCGTTCCGTAAAGAATGCAATCATAAAGGCAATAGATGAAATGGAGATAAATGATACCACAGAGCAAAGCAGTAATGTAACAAATGTCATTAACGATTTGACAAGACTGCTTGCAAATATGCTTTCGTTAAGTGCAGAAAAGAAAATGAAAAGCCTCAATTCTCAAGCCATAGACCAAAAGCAAATGCAGATGATACTTGATAAAAAGCAAGCAAGAGGTCAAAGAGACGGTGTTTCCAAAAATGACAAAAAGGAGGTTGATGAATCCAAATCACAAACTGCATCGCAAAATCTCGAAGCCTTGTTTGAGCTTGGTGCTATGATGATTAGAAAGGCAGTAAGTCATAACAATGATTATGATACCGATTATGAAAGCAATTACGAAGAAGAACAAGGCTTTGATTTAACAATGTAACTAAAACTAAAAAGTCCCGGCGAGGAATCGTCGGGCAGAAAGGAGAAAAAGTGTATAAGAATTTTGATGAAATGCCTGTAATGCTTTCGGTTCCCGAAGCAGCAGAGGTACTTGGAATATCTGCCGTCAGTCTATACAAGCTGATTAGAAATGACAACAGCTTTCCTGTAGTTGCTATGGGCAGAAGAAAATCTGTTCCGAAAGAGCAACTGAAAGCTTGGATTGATACAAATTCAAAAAGATAAATATATTGCTGGATATATGAAAATGCCTGTGGTATTGTTGTGTTGCCACAAGCAGAAAGGAGGTTGCTATGGCAAAACGAAATAACGGTGAAGGTACCATAACCAAACGCAAGGACGGTCGGTGGGAAGGTCGATACTATACCGGAGAGGTCGTCAATGGTAAGAGAGTGAGAAAAAATGTTCTTGCCAAAACAAAAGCCGAGTGCAAAGAAAAACTTAATAAAGCAATAGTTGATAACGCTAACAGAATGAGAATTATTGAAAGATGTAATTTCCTCACAAACCCCGAGCCTACACTTGAAGAATGGTCAGGGATTTGGTTTGAGTCATTCTGCACCGCAAGTATAAAGGAATACACAAGAAACAGTTATCAAAGCTACTTTGACAGATACATACTGCCTAATCTCGGCGGTATGAAAATCAAGGATATATCAACAGTATCCTGTCAGCAATTCCTAATGAAAATGTACACAAGCGGCAGAACAAGAAATGTTGAAAAGAAAGGCAACGGATTATCTGCAAAGACGGTTAAGGATATTAAAATCGCATTGCAGACCTGCCTGCAAAAGGCAGAGGACGAAGGCTTGATAGACTCAAATCCTTGCAAAAAGGTTCAACTGCCCAAGGCTCCGCCAAAGGAAATGCAAACCTTAAAAGCAAACGAGCTTGGAGCATTCCTACAAGAAACAAAGGACTCCGGTTGTTATGAATTCTATATACTTGAAATCACAACAGGCTTGCGACTTGGCGAAATACTTGCACTGACTTGGGATGACCTTGACATTAAAAACAAAACAATATCAGTTAACAAGCAGGTGCAAAGGATTAAAAGTGAACTGAAAATAACCACACCCAAAACGGCTTCATCAATAAGAACGGTTGCGCTATGTGACGAATGCTTCAATCAACTGATACTGCTACGGAGCAGACAGAGGATTGACACAAAGCTGATATTCCCATCGCCCATAACAGGCGGGCTTCGTGATCCGTCATCGGTTACAAGGAAGCTACACCGTATGCAAAAGAGGGCAGGAGTTCCGCAAATACGCTTCCACGATTTACGGCATAGCTTTGCAACGCTGTCGCTTGAACAGGGTATGGACATCAAAACAGTATCGCACATGCTTGGACACACAGATGCAGGATTCACAATGAACACCTACATGCATGTAACTGACAATATGCAACAGACGGTGGCAAATGCAATGGGTAACCTAATAGCCGAAACCGAAAACAAGCGAAAGAACAAGCTCATACATTTCTCGGCGTAACAAAAGGCTCAAGGAACAAAATCCTTGAGCCTGAATCTTTGCGTTATCAACAATAAATAGTTACTCTATAAGTTGGAATTTGTCTATCGGCTCCAAGCCATAACCAACTCTTTTTCGTTGGTATTATCATCCGTGTTTTCTGATTGAACTACAAATTGTTCTCTCTGATAAAATTGAATTGCACGGATATTCTTATTATAAACTCTCAAATACATATTGGATTTAATGCCTTTTGCATAATTCAATAGTTGTTTCCCAATGCCTTTCGACTGCATATCTTCTTTTACGAATAATCCCGCAATATAATTATCTGTCAATCCAATAAAGCCTTCTATTTCTTTTGTGCCATTGTTTTCATACACATATATTTCTGCTTGTGGAAGAATCTTTTTTACCATATCATAATTATCCATCCAATAGTGCTTTGATATGAAACTATGTGCTTTAATGTTTATATCAAGCCATATCTGCATAACAGCAGATAAATCATTTTCCTTGACTGCTCTTATCACAATATAACCTCTACAAATTTGAATTTACAGTTATCTATACTCATTTGGAATTTCGATATGAAATGTCTCACACAATAACTTCACATCATGTGCATCATTTTCATCAAACTCGTATCCCAGATGGAACATTACTTGACTATATGGTTCAATACAGGAAACCTCTATCTCCTCAATTTTTCCTTTACCAGAAAAAGTTTCTACCGGAAAGTTATCCCCATCATAAAGAATTTCACCTTCGCCCGTATATTCAAAACAATGCAAATCAACAATTCTGTTTTTCGAATCTTCCCATACAGTATGGTTCAATGTTGTATATTCCATCTTAATCTCATAAAAGTCATTAGCTTTCATTATCTCTATAAAGTTCTGATAATCTTTCTTTTCTACAAAAATATCAATATCGTTATGGACTCTTGACTGATGTCCAAGCAACGCATCTACCCCCCAGCCACCATCAAGAAAGACTTTAATCTCGGCATCTATCGCGAGTTGAAGAATCTGTTTTACATCTGTAATATTGACCATCTTATCATCTCCACAAATTCAAATTTATCTGTTTCAATTATATAAAAAATATCAGTGGGAGTCAAATGGGCGTCTCGTCCAAACATATTCCGTGATTAGAATAATTGCTAAAGCAATCATTAACAATCACTCCATATGTTTCTCCTCTCAAAAACTGCCGTACAGTAGTGCGTCAGTTTTTGTAAAATAATTCAGTAGACGTCAAATGGGCGTCAAAATGATATTTTCAGGCTTAATTGTGTTGTAAATCTTAACAAGTGAAAAATGTAGATTATATACATTATATATAACCTTCTGGGTGGAGAATGGATTGTAGCACCGAAAATAAAGGATATAAAAAAGTCCCGAAAACGCAGTGTTTACGGGACTTTTGGCACGCTGCGGGGGACTCGAACCCTCGACCTACTGGTTCGTAGCCAGTCACTCTATCCAACTGAGCTAGCAGCGCGAATAAGCAAAAATATTAAAATGTTAGCAGTTTGTACACAAATCGACCTTGCGGTTCGTAGCCAGTCACTCTATCCAACTGAGCTACCAGCGCATAAGCAGGCTTTTTCGCTTGCGCAAAATACTATAACATATTGCAAGTCAAAATGCAAGTATTTTTTGTATTAATTTTCGTATATTATTTATATATTAATTTTCATTTAATATAAAACAATAGTATTAGTCTTTTTTGACTGTTATCGGATTTTGGGAAATGAAGCGTTCGAGGATGTCGGCGGCTTCTTTTACAAGCTCCGGACAGGGGCGCTTTTTGTAGTATTCGGGCGAACGCTTTTCCGGAGTCGGGACGGACGCTCCCTGCGATTGAAGCGCAAGAAGTTCACGGCAAACTATTGAGCCGTTTTCGTCCTTAAATTCGTTTGCAACCTGTTGAACTCTTGAATAAAGCTCTGATTTTTCTTCATACGCCTTTGGGTCGCTGTAACCGTAAAGCGCGGAAATAACGAAAGCCATACCGCTCACGGCGCCGCAAACCTCTCTCATTCTGCCCATACCTCCGCCGAAGCCTGAGGTTATTTTTGCTATCATATCGTCGCTCATACCGAGATAATCGGAAAATGCAAGAGCAACGGACTGGGAGCAATTATAGCCCTGCTTAAATTTTTCCTTAGCTAAATCCCCTCTTGTCATTATTCCTGCTCCATTATCTGTTCTGTAAACACAGCCTCAAGATTTGTATCTGCCTTAACCTTAAATTTATAATTCGAGCTTGACGATACTCTCTTACCGTTAATATACCAACCGTCAAATTCAAAGCCGGCATCTGCTACTGCCGTAACAGTACAATCCTCATTAGGCAAATACATACCTCTTCCGTTAACGGTTCCGCCGTTTGTACAGCTTACCTCAACCATATATTTCATAGCCTCGGTTGTAGTTGTAGGAGGCTCGGTAGTTGTTGTAGGAGCTTCGGTTGTGGTATGCGCCTCGGTGGTTGTTGTTCTTTTCTCGGTGGTGGACACAACCGTGCTTGAAACATCGGTAGAAGATGTGCTTTCGGTTTCATCATTTGCATTTTTACTGTGAACAAGCACGCCGATAAGCACGCCGACAACAATAACAAGCACTAACGCCAATACTATTATAATGACGGTTATCTGCGTTTTTTTCTTTTTTTCCTCGTCGTCATTTCTGTTTGAGCCGTTGCCTGAGTTGGGTGAGCTCGGCTTTTGAGCAGGCGTTGAAGGAGGAGCGACAACAGGAACAATTTTTGTATTTCCCATTTCCTCGGACGCTTCTTCTATCGGCTCTTCATCATAAAGCGGCGAGCCGCAATTTTGACAAATATATAAATTTTCTTCATTTTCGCTTCCGCAATTCTTGCATCTCATAACGAATACCTCCGTGTTCTTTCCGTAATTATAACACAATATGAGATTATAAACAATAAATTTTCAATATTTTAGTCCTAAATTTTAACGAATTTGAAAATTACTATTGACTTTTTTGTTAAATTATAATAAATTTAATATGTAATGTTTTCTATGTGAAAGATGAAGACAGATTAAAGAAAGGGGAACCCCATTATGAAGAAAACAATCAAAAGAATTATGTGCTTAGTTCTTGTTGCAGCTATGGTTGGTGTTTTGGCAGGCTGTAAAAAAATCAACTATGTAACAACAGGCACAATCCAGGCAATCAACGAAGTTAAGTCAGGCGAATGGCAGAATGCCGGCGACGAAGCATCGGGCGAAGACGAGGACGTATCTGTTCTTGAGGCTGAGTTCAAAGCAGGTACATACGGCGGAGTTGAATTTAAGTCAGAAGAAGATGTAATCAACTTCTACAAGGAAGCTTATGACTATTCCAAAACCTTGACTGCACAGTACACAGACAAGGACGGCAATACTCAAACCTTCTACAAGCTTCTTGGTGAAGAAAAGCTTGAAGTCGGCAACATTATGATTGACGGCTCTTCAAACGCTATGATTAACAACCTCGTTCCGGGTATCGTAGACGGTCTTTACAGCCCCGGTCTTAACGGTCTTGTTCCGAGTACAAACAGAGATCCTAAGCTCGACACAGACGCATGGGACGGCAACGGCGAATCTCTTGCAACAAGCAGAATCGTGCCCGAGGATATTTTGGCTTGCAACATTGCCGACAACGGCGACGGAACTGTTACAGTTCAGCTTCAGCCTAAAGCAGTTAATATGAGTATGCCTGGCGCAGACGCACAGGGTCACGTATTCCAGACTCTCGGCGCTATCGACTCTGTTGTTGACAGCATCAGTGTTCTCAGCTGGTCACAGGGTACAACCGCAGACAACTGTAAGGTTAACTACAAGAGCGGCGTTGCAACTGTAAAGATTAATGCCGCAACAAAGGAAATCGTTGAGGCTGATTACACAATGAAGGCTTATGTAAATGTTACACACGCAAGCATCGCTGTAATCAAGGACAAGAGTGCAAGCCTTGACATCACAATGCAGTGGAAGTATCCTGCATCGGCTGAATATCTCCAGTCAAGCAAGGGCATTACACTCGTTGGCTAATAAGTAACACATAATTAAAAAGCAGTTTTGCGAAATGCAAGACTGCTTTTTTTATTATCTATTCTCTTGTCTTTAGTTTGTACAATACCACGATAAGGGTTGAAGCGAAAATACCCACAGATAAAATTATCGACGCAATTATTATTGATTTATTCAGCGAGGCGTTGCTGTCTTTTTGAGGCAAAACATATTCGGAGGCAAAGCCCTTGCTTTTATAATCAGCAAAACGAATATCATTTGACATATTACCGTTTGGAACAAATATTTCTTTCAGCTCCTGATCCTCGTAAAGCCAAGTATAAAACCAATTGGAAATATAATAAGCGTATAATTCGGGGTCGGTAAAGCATGCGCCGTGACCTGCATTTTTTAGCAACACATACACGGCGGGACCTCGGCACGCATCATACATAGGCTCAACCCAAAGCTGAGGAGCAATAACGGTATCGTTTTCACCGGCAAAGAACAAAGCAGGAATTTGAAGTTCAACACGCTCGCTTTCAATATTGCTTCCTGCTATTGAAGCGACAACGCCTATCCTATCGTCCTTTACTGCCGCATTAATACTGCTTCGTCCGCCGAGTGAATGACCTGCGGCGCCTATGCGAGAGGTATCAACTCTGCGATAAAGCGGACTGTCGGGATTGTCATTTTGCTCAATAATAAAATCAATAGCACCGCTGACAACGCTTCCGTCATATAGCAGACTGTCCGTACTTGCAACGACTATATAGCCCTCCTGAGCCAAAAGGCTGAAAATATCCTCATACGATTGCGGCGGCACATATGTACCGTTTGACCAAACAACAACAGGCAGCTTCATACGGGCGTTGAAATTTTCGGGATAAACGACGATATATGAAAATTCAGTCGAATCAAAGTCGCCCAAAACCGCAATTTCGTCATTTGAAGCGTCGTTTGAAGCATAAGCCACATTCGTAGTAAAAATCGAAAATATCGCAACAATCAACAATATCGGCAATATCCTATTAAATTTTTTCATACTGCTTTATCACTTCCCTTTTACAAATCCGATAATATCACAAAACGGCTTGAACCAAAATTCAAGCCGCCTTAAATTTTACATATTATATGTCATTACCGTTTCGACAAATTGCGTATTCAAAAACTGCTTGCGGTAAGCCGTTACAAAGCCCTTGTACTCCATTCCGGGTAGATATCTGCGGCTGAAGGTTTCAAAAACAAGCGTAACATTTTCGGCATTTGAATACTCAATTACTTCATCAATAACAGATTCTATTCTTTCAAAACCAACCTGTGCGCCGGAATAAATTGTTATTACTCTCGACGGCTTTGTATACGGTAAAAGAATATCACAAATCTGCTCTGTGTTTTCTCTGTGAATAAAAACGGTTGAAGAAAATTTATACTTCTTCATAAGCGGAGCATTTACACCCTTGTACTTATACTCAAACGAAAGAGGGTCGGACAAAACAACAATTGCGTCAAAATTGTCGGTTGCAAAAACCTTTGAATTTTTCACCCATTTAGGCAGATGATAAGAAAAGTAGTCCTTAATAAAGCTCTGCCTTTTTGTCATATCCATGCAAAAGAACATAAAGAGCGGAAATTTTATCAAATTTTCGCTCATATCATTCGCTATCCTTGATACTTCGCTTCTCTTCAATTCGGTCACTAACATAACATTCACCACATATATCTTTACATATATAATACTATGTTAGGAATGTATTTTCAAGTGTTAATATAACAATAAATAATTATTTAACAAATAACCGTTGTATGTTCTATTTATTAGGTTTCGGCAGCTTTTTCATCGTAGAATAAAACATCACGACACTCAAAACTATACAGCAGAAATCGGCAATCGGCTGTGCCCAAATAATTCCCTCAAGCTCAAAAAGTCTATCCATAATAAATAACATCGGAAGGAAAACAAGTCCCTGTCGTCCTGCGGCAAGAATAAGCGACTGAAATCCCTTACCCATAGCCTGAAACGCATTGTTGATAACAAACACAATTCCGATAAGCGTACCCGGAACCATAAGTGCGGTAATCATTTTAACGCCGTATTCAATAACCGCCTCGTCATCAATAAACATTGCGATAATATTGTGCCTAAACAAAATATAAAACAGAGTAACCGTTGCGCCGATTACGACATTACACAATGTGCCGAAGGTAATAGTTTTCTTCATACGAGGATAATTTCTTGCGCCGTAGCAATAACCGATAAGCGGCTGAATACCCTGTGCAAGTCCGATTTGAAGCATTACGACAAGCAGGTTTGCCTTCATTGCAACGCCCATTGCGGCAACTGCATAATCGCCGTAGGTTGTAAGAAACATATTGATTACAATATTCGACAGCGACATCAAAATGTTATTAAGCGACGCAGGAATACCTACGTTAATAACTCCCTTTGCAATGCCGTTTTTTGCAGAAAATCTTTTCGGGGTTATTGAAAGAATAGAACTGCCCTTGATGAAATAAACAATGAAATACAAAACAGATACGATATTTCCGATAACTGTCGCCATAGCCGCACCGGCAACGCCTAAGCCGAAGCCTAACGGCAAAGAAAGTCCGAAAAGCTTATCCCCTGCTCCTAAAATAAACACAGGATCCAAAACGATATTGACAATTTGACCGAGAACCATACCTATCATAGATTCCTTTGCCGCGCCCTCGCCTCTCACGAGATTGCACGCAATAATGCTCAAGGTAACGAACGGTGCTCCGAGACTTATCCAAAACAGATAATCACAAGCAAAGTCGATAGTGTTATCGCTCGCACCGACTAAATAAAGCAACGGTCTTCTGAAAATAATAAAGCCCGCCGCAACTATAACGGATATTGCAAGACCTGTATAAATACAAAACGAAGAAATAGATTTTATTCTTTCTCTCTGTCCCTCGCCGAGTGAACGGCTGATAAACGCACAGCCGCCGACACCGAACAGATTTCCGAGTGCAAGAAAGAACAAGAACACAGGCATTGCAACGGATACTGCCGCAACCTGATTGCTATCACCGGTTTGACCTACAAAGAATGTATCGGCAAGATTATATATGATATTAATCAACATACCGAGCATACTCGGAATTGCCAAAATCCCGACTGCTCTCGGTACCTTATATTCGCTGAAAACTAAAATATTATCTCTTTTTGACATAATCATTCAAACAGTAAATCACTCAGATTTACAAGCTCCTCCATAGTTAGTTGCTCGGCTCTGACATTTGAAGCATAGCCCATTTCCTGCAACGCCTGCGATATCTTCGCCTTGCTTATTCCCATTGTGTTTGAAAGCGAATTTACGAGTGTTTTTCTTCTCTGGGCAAAGGCGGATTTTACAAGCGAAAAAAACTGCTTTTCATTTTTAACCTTATATTTCGGTTCCTTATGAAGGGTGATTTTTATTACCGACGAATCGACCTTGGGGCTTGGCATAAAGCATTCCCTGCCGACATTAAACAAAATTTCGCTCTCGCCGTAGTATTCAACCGCAACGCTTACCGCACCCGCTTCACGGCTCGATATTTCGGCGCAAAGCCTTTGGGCAGCCTCAAGCTGTACCATAACCTCGATTTCGGTTATTGGAAGCCTACTTTGAAGCAGGGTCATAATTACCGGCGAGGTGATATAATACGGAAGATTTGCACAAACCTTGATTTCTCTATATCCGCAAAGCTTTTCATCAATAATCTGTTTTAGGTTAAGCTTCATAACGTCGCCCTTAACAAGCTCAAAATTATCGTAGTCGCCGAGCGTTTTTTCAAGCACGGGATAAAGTCTTTCATCAAGCTCGATTGAAACGACTTTCCCTGCCGCCCTGCAAAGCTCCTTTGTCAGAACGCCGACACCGGGACCTATCTCAAGCACGGCTGTATCACGGTCAACGCCGAGCATTTCAACCATTTTCGGGCAAACGTCAGCGTCAATAATAAAATTTTGTCCGAGTGCCTTTGAAAAATTAAAGCCATATGGTGTTAGTAATTTTTTCAACTCATTATAGTCGCACAAATTATAGTCCAAGCCGACGCCTCCCTTTACAAATATCCAGTATTTTAACATATATTAATATGTATATCAATAGCAAAAGTTTATAAAAATTGGCTATTGACAATCAAAAATATTGTGATATAATAATCGTTAGCCGACTAATATTTAGCCGACTAATTATATTTTGAGGTGAAACAAATTGTGCAATAAAAGACCTTTGCCGCCGCCTCCTCCGAGAGGAAGCATCGGTGCAAGAATAGGCTTTATTTCAAGAAAATCAAAAAATTATTTTAATCAGGTAGTATCCGAGGAGGGCTTGTTTGCCGGACAGCACCACATCATTATGATGCTTGAGCGCGTCGGCTGTGCGACGGTAAGTCAGATTGCCGAGGAAATGAGGACAACGAGCGCAACTGCTTCGGTAAGCATAAAGAGACTTGAAAAAGCTGGCTTTGTCGAAAAGAGGTCGAGTGAGAGTGACGCGAGAATAACAAAAATTTATCTCACCGACAAAGCGCTTGCGGTTACGCAAAGGATAAAGGCGAAGATGGACGAAGCTGAGGAGTCGCTGACTCAAGGACTTACGCAAGAGGAAAAATATTTATTGTCCGATTTGTTGGACAAGGTTGTTAACAATATAATTTCACAAAAGGAGTGTGATGAAAAATGCTGAAAAAACTCGCAAAATATATGCACGGCTTGGGTTATTTATGTCTTGCAAGTGCGCTGGGTATGATAATCGAGGCAATATGCGAGCTCGCAATGCCGTCTATTGCAAACAGCGTTTACGAACAGGTACGAACAGCAAGCGGCGACACGACCGAGGTAAAGCAATATGTAATCAAGATTGGATTGCTTATGCTTTTAATGGCGATAATCGGACTTACCGGCGGACTTATCACGATGAAATCCTCGTCGGTTGTAAGCCAAAAATTCAGCTACCGACTTAGAAAATCAATGTATGAAAAAATAAGCTCGTTTTCATTTAAGAACATTGACACGTTTTCTACCTCGTCGCTTACGACAAGAATGACAAACGATGTTACAATGCTCCAAAACACGCTTATGATGGGACTTAGAATACTCGTAAGAGGTCCTGCTCTTCTTGTAGTTTCGGCAGTTTTTGCATTTTCGATTAACGCAAAATTGTCTTTAATTCTTATTGTACTGCTTCCGATTATGGCGGCAATCATTGCTTTGATTTTGAAATTCGGTTTTCCAATGTTTCAAAAAATGCAAAAGCGTATTGACGACTTGAACAGAGTTGTTCAGGAAAACCTAATCGGCATAAGAGTAGTCAAGGCATATGTGCGTGAAAAAGAGGAAAAGGACAAGTTTCATAACGCCTCCGACAATCTTTCCAAGCAAGGAGCAAAGGCGGCAGGACTTGTTGTAACAATAATGCCGATAATGATGCTTTTGATGAATGCGGTTATCGTTTACATCTACTATAAAGGCTCAATTGACGCAAGCAACGGACTTATGGACGTAGGTCAGATTTCAGTATTTGCAAACTACATAATGCAGGTGCTTATGAATATTATGATGATTTCAATGATTATGCTTCAGCTCACACGAGCAAAGGCGTGCGGCGACAGAATTGTTGAGGTCTTGGACACCGAGGTTGACATCACAAACCCCGAAAACCCATACATTCCGACTTCTCCGAAGGGTGAGCTTGAGTTCAAAAACGTTAACTTCGGCTACAACGAGGGCATTGATATTCTCACCGATATCAGCTTTAAGGCAAAGGCAGGAAGCATCGTCGGAATAATCGGCTCCACCGGCTGCGGCAAGTCAAGCCTTGTTAACCTTATTCCCCGACTATATGACGTTACAAGCGGCGAAATATTGATTGACGGAGTTGACGTAAGGAAATACGACCTTGAAGCCTTGCGTGATATGATAGGCGTAGTTCTTCAAAAAAATCTTCTTTTCACGGGAACAATCAAAGAAAACATACGTTGGGGCAAATCCGACGCAACAGACGAGGAAATTATTAACGCCTGCAAATCAGCACAGGCTCACGATTTCATTATGAGCCTGCCCGACGGCTATGATACTGTTCTTGCACAGGGCGGTCTAAACCTTTCGGGCGGTCAGAAGCAAAGGCTTTGTATCGCAAGAGCTATAATCAAGCAGCCTAAAATTTTGATTTTGGACGACAGCACATCGGCGGTAGATACCGCAACTGAGGCAAAAATACGTGAGTGTTTCTACAAGGAGCTCAAGGACACAACAGTCTTGATTATTGCACAAAGAATTACGTCGGTAATGAACGCAGACGAGATTATAGTGCTCGACGACGGAATGGCAGAAAGCATAGGAACTCACGACGAGCTTATGCAAAGCAGCGAGATTTATCAGGAAATCTTCAAAACACAGCAGAAAGGAGTGATGGAATAATGCCTCCGATGGGACCAAAGGGACAGCCCGGTGAAAAGCCGAAGAATGTCAAGAAAACATTTTCACGAATTTTGGAATACATAGGAAGAAGCAAGGCATTATTACTTATTGTATTCCTTTCGTTAATAGGCGGTACGGTGTGCCAAATGGCGGCTTCGTATTGGCTCAAGCCCATACTTGACGATGTCGCGTCGTCCATTATGGCAGGTACATTTGCAAGCGAGGGATATAAAATACTTATCAAAAACCTCGTAATCGTATCATCGTTTTACATCGGTGCGAGTCTGTTCAGCTTTATGCAGGCAAAAATTATGGTAAAAATTGCCTACAAAACGACAAATATTATACGTAAGGATTTGTTCAACCATATGCAAACCCTACCTCTTAAATATTTTGACAGTAAAACGCACGGCGAGATTATGAGCCGTTTCACAAATGACGTTGACAATATTCAAATGATGCTCGAACAAACGATAGTTCAACTCGTTTCCTCGGTATTCAGCTTTGTCGGAATCATCATAATGATGGTTGTACTTGAATGGAGACTGTTTATTGTTGCAAGCGTATTTCTTGTTATAATGCTTGTAAACTCCCTGAATATTGCGAAGCATACAAGAAAATATTTCAAGGCTCAGCAAACCGCACTCGGCGAAATGAACGGAAACATTGAAGAAACAATCGAGGGTATGAAGGTTGTCAAGGTTTTCAATCACGAGCAACAGGCAAAGCAGGATTTCGACGAGCTTAACGAAAAATTCCGCAAGACCGCAACGAATGCGAATTTCTACAGCGGAATTATGGGTCCGTGCTCAACGGGAATAAACAACGCTTCATACGCAAGCGTTACGCTTATCGGCGGCTTTCTCGTTTTGACAAGAGGTATGAGCATCGGTACATTCTTTACTTTTTTGAGTTACTCAAAGCAATTTACTCAACCGATAAATCAAATTATGAACCAGATGAACAATATCTTTTCGGCACTTGCAGGTGCAGAAAGAGTATTCGACGTTATGGATATGGAAAGCGAAATTGACGACGGAACCGTTACTCTTGAGGAGGTTCATACCGAAAACGGCAAGGTTTGGAGCTGGGTTGACGGCGACAAAAGAATACCCGTTAAAGGCGAGGTTGTTTTCGACAACGTCACCTTCGGCTACAACGATGACAAAATCGTTTTGCACGATATAAATCTTTATGCAAAACAGGCGCAGAAGATTGCTTTTGTAGGCTCAACGGGTGCAGGAAAAACAACAATTACGAACCTTATCAACCGCTTTTATGATATTCAGCAGGGCACGATAACATATGACGGAATAGATATCAAGCGCATTAAAAAGGCGGATTTAAGGCGTTCGCTGGCAATGGTTTTGCAGGACACTCACCTATTTACGGGCACTATAATGGATAACATCCGTTACGGCAGACCGGACGCAACCGACGAGGAATGTATCGAAGCTTCAAAGCTCGCATCGGCACACTCGTTTATCAAGCATCTTCCCGACGGCTACAACACGGTTTTAACCTCGGACGGTTCAAATCTCAGCCAGGGACAGCGTCAGCTTTTGGCGATTGCAAGAGCTGCCGTTGCAGACCCTCCGGTTATGATTCTCGACGAAGCAACCTCCTCAATTGATACAAGAACAGAGGCTCATATCGAAAAGGGTATGGACTCGCTTATGGTCGGAAGAACGGTATTTGTTATTGCACACAGACTTTCTACCGTCAGAAATTCAAACGCAATTATGGTTTTGGAAAACGGCGAAATTATCGAACGAGGCGACCACGACGCGCTGATGTCACAACACGGCAGATATTACGAGCTTTGTACGGGAAAAGCACAGCTTTCATAAAATTTGTACAAATTTGTATAAAAATCAAAAAAAGCCTTTACAAAATAAGAAAGGCGTGTTATAATCACATTAAGTTATAATGAATAATAATGAAATAATAATTTATGAGGTGTTATATTATGAAAAAGCTTATCTCAGTTATTCTGTCAGTTATGATGGTGCTTTCATTGGGCGCTCTTTCGGTTATGCCTGTTATGGCTGCAACCGTAAGCAGTGAGGAGCCGGTTAATCCGGGCGTTGTTTCAGGTCAGGTAAACGGTCAAAACTCAAACGATGTAACATTCGTTGTTTCTCCTGCAAACCCGATGGAATACACATTCACATACGGCGGTAACTATGAATTTTTAGGCTGGGAGTTCAACGGTCTTGAAACAGGCGACTATACTGTTGTAAGCGAAAACGGAAAGACAATCACAATTCAGCTTACCGCTTCAGGCGCAAACAAGAGCTTCGTTGCTAACGCAAAGGTTAATGCTCCGACTACTCCGACTACTCCGACTACTCCGTCAACAGGCGACAAGGATACTTCGGGTAAATCTCCGAGTACAGGCGTTGCTATCGGCGGTATCGCAGTTGCAGGCGCAGGCGTTGCTATGTTGGCAGCATTGAAGAAGAGAGACTAATTAATAAAAATCTAAAAGACCTGTAACTGCTGTTATAGGTCTTTATTTTATGCAAAAGGAAAAAACTGTATGTCTACAACAAACGAAAACAACAAAAAGAAAAACGGCGTCAAGGTTATTATACTTCTCGTTGCAATTGTGCTCATTGCAGTCGGCACGGCTATGACCGTGAAGTATTTTTACGACAGAATCAACGCCGAAAACGAAGCGTCAAAAATTACGCAAATAACAACAACGCAGGAGACAACGGTTGAAAATCCGATTGACTTTGCTTCATTAAAAGAAACAAATGACGAAATTTACGCGTGGATAACCGTTCCGGGAACAAAGGTTGACTATCCTATTCTGCAAAGCACGGTATCGGACGACTTCTACCTAAAGCACAGCGCAACCGACAAGAAATATTCGGCTTCGGGCGCTGTTTATACTCAAAGCTTGAATACAACGAGCTTTAACGACAGAGTAACAGTAATCTACGGTCACAACGGCTACGGTGATACATTCTTTACCACCCTGCACAATTTTGAGGACGCTCAAACATTTGACGAAAACGAGTATTTTTACATTTATACTCCTAATTCAAAGCTGACATATCAAATCGTTTCCGCTTTCAAATATGACGACAGACACATTCTCAACAGCTTTAATTTCCAATCAAACAACACCTTTGAAGAATTTATCGCAATGATTCAAAATCCGACTTCTACGAACAAGAATGTCAGAGAAAATCTTGATAAGGAAATAACGGTCAACGACAAAATCGTCGTACTTTCAACCTGTATTACAGGTCAAAAAAATAACAGATATTTAGTATGCGGAGTATTAATAAGCAATGAAAAAACAAATTGACCCAAGCTTAAATTCAAATGACAGCGAGAACATTTTGTTCGGAACGAAAAATGAAAATGAAAAGGAAAAAAGCGACTCCTTAAGCATAGAGAAGCAGACGCAGGCAGCCGAGGATGAAATTAGCTTTATCCTTAACGAGAACGGCAGTTTTACCGTTGAGAATGAAAAATCCGATGTCAACGCTCAAGAGCATCATCATTCTTCACATCACAGTTCTTCACACCACCATTCACACCACGGCTCGTCGGGACATCACTCGTCGCATCATTCATCATCACATCATCACTCATCCGGCTCTAATTCATCGAATCACCATTCATCACATTCGTCAGGCTCACATAACAGTCACTCGCATTCCCATCATTCTTCAAAAAAGAAGAAAAAGAAAATGCCTGTATGGGCAAAGGTTGTCATATCGTTAGTGCTGATATTTGCGCTTTTGGCAGGCGGTACGGGCTCGGCATATTTCATTTTGCTCAATCAAGGTAAAAACGATTTGACCTCTGTTGCCGAGGTTGACGATAACTACAAGGAAACAATCAGCTACAACGGACACAATTATCAATACAATACAAACCTTATAAACATTGCGTTTATGGGTATCGACGAGAGATATTACGATGTCAGAGACGCACTTAATTTGGGATGTGCCGACGCTGATATGCTCGCAGTTATCGACACGCAAACAGGCGAAATGAAGGTCATTTCCCTGCCCCGTGATACAATGGTAGACATTGATATTTACTCGGACAACGGCGTATTTCTTACAACAAAGAACGTTCAGCTCACACTGTCGTATTCATACGGTGACGGCGGCGAGCAGAGCTGTAAAAACGTTACAAAGGCTATGAGCAGAATACTCTACGGCGTTCCTATCGACAAATACTTTGCGCTGAATTTAGAGGGTATTAAGCCGATTAATGACGCAGTCGGCGGAGTAACGCTTACCGCGCTTTATGATATTCCGAATGCAGGAATAACAAAGGGCAAGGAGGTCACTCTCAAGGGCGATATGGCAGAGGCTTATGTTCGTTCACGTGATATGGACAGAGCAACCGCCGCCTACGAAAGAGGCGAAAGACAAATGCAATATGTAAAGGCGTTTGCAAACCAGGTTTTAAGCGCAGTAAAAAGCGACTTCAACGTTGTATCCGACCTTTACAACACAGCAACAAAGTACAGCCAAACAAACATCACGCTCAACAACGCGACTTATCTTGCACAGCTTATGCTTTCTAAAAACATCACAGGATTTGAAAGCTACAGTCTCAAAGGTGAAACAACGCTCCACCCGTTGCCGTCAAATCCGGAAATCATAAACGCACAGTTCGTTCCGGATGAAGATGCAATGATGGAATTAGTGCTTGAGGTTTTCTATACACAGATTGACTAAAAAACAAACCGACTTGAAGTCATTACGGCTCAAGTCGGTTTATTGTTTGTCTGTCAGCCTTCAACACGCTGGTACATCAATATATCCTCGTGCTTATCGTTTACCGCGAAATGAAAATTTACGCCGGTAGCCTCGCTTACTCTGCTTATTATTTCCATAAAATCGTCGACATTCGTCTTGCTTTCCTCAATAATATCGGTCGTTGAGTCAACGAAAACATCTGTTAAATCGAAGTCGCTTGCGCACAGTCCGAGCAAAAAGCCGCAAAGACAAATAGAGCTGTTTATCATATAATCCTCGGTATTAATCAGTCTTATATTCGACGGCAGTTCATATTTGAGCTTATCTGTATCATCGACAAAAATTACGTTTCCTTTACTGTCTTGAGCTGTAATTATCGCCGCCTGAGCAAGAGTTCTCGTTTTTCCCGTTCCGTTTACACCGCTGATGTACTCAACCATAAAATCACCCTTTGATTATTCTATCTTATAATATGATTTTAACAGACAAATAATAATAAGATAAAAACAAAGTATTAAAAAATTTTTGAAAAGTATTAACAAGGTGTAAAAAATTCCTGCCCAACTATGAGCAGGAATTTTATCATTATGCAGTTTTATAGGATATTAAGCTCTGTTCAGAGAAAGCCGTATGTGTTTCTCCCTGTGAATCCTCATATACGATATAAGCAACTGCGCCCATAATAAACGAGGTATCGGCAGTTCGTGAAACGCAAATCATATACTGATTGGTTGAAATTTGCTTTTCGGTCGTAAAATTACCGTTCGTACCCTGAACTGCCGCAGTCCACCAATCCTCGGTAAGAGTTGTAGCGCCAATATACGGATTTGAAGTCGAATCAAACGGCGTAGTTCTGTCGGTTTTCATCAAAACACCCGTTTTAACAATTGTGCAATCGTCAGGTATACTGTAACCGCAGACAACGGCGGCTGTTTTTTTTCTGTATTCGCCGTAATTGAAATAATCGATACGGGCAATTCCCTGCTTTGAAGTATTTGAATTATCATAGGATACTGTGCACGCCTTTGTTGCATGGAATGAATATTCCGTTCCGTAGCCTACAAGCACGCCGTCAAAATACCATGCGGTATTTTCTGTCGTATTCTGTCCGGTAAGAGTAATACGCTCATCCCATTTTGCCTCATAAGATTCTTTACCGTTTATAAGGATATCAGAGTTTATATCTGCTCTTGAAATAGTCAGCACACTCATAGGAGTGTAAATCGGAGTGATAACGGTATCGGCAGTAATTTCAATCGTATCACCGTCAGAGATTTCATCTCCGTTTACAGTGAAGCCTGTTATGTTATAAAACGCAGGCTTTTGCGCTTCAAACGAAACGGTGCCGACAGAAATAGCGGTATCCTGAATTGATACGCTATATGTTCCTCTCGAAACATATGCAATATCTCCTATACGATTACTCTTGCTCAAAATGCTGAGCTTAACCGAATTGGAAGACGATTCACTTTCCTTGTTGCTAACGATAAAACAGGTATATGACTTTTCAAGATTTGCAACAATGTCAAAAGTTCTTGAATTAGTATCAACCTTAACGTCCTGTGTTGCGCTGCTCATTACCCATTTATAAACCGTACCCTCAACGCTGTCAGGCAAAGAAAGTGTAAATGTTTCTCCGTACTCACAGTTACTTGTTGTGTACTGGGTTTCTTCGCCGTCAATCTGATACGAAAATCTTACAGGATAAAGCTGTTTAACAAGGTTTGAAGCCGTTTCAATATCAGTCAGAACGCCATCAACATCGCTTTGGGTATACACACCCGTAATTGTGCTTCTTGCATTTTCTATTGCCTGTGCATAGGCTTCACGGGAAGCTGAGGTGTAAATCATATCGTAATTATTAGTAGCAATAATTTGTTCGTATTTTTGCAATGCGGCATTATATGCAGACATATCTACTGTATACGAATTTGAACAATTTTTATTACACTCAAAATGCTTATTATTATTTGTCGAATCATCAGCTACTGCGAATGAGCAATCAACGATTGAGCTGCCTGTGCTTGTTTCGGAATATGACGCATTATTAAGTGCAACTCTTTGCATATTATTCGGCCAAGCATATGTGATTTCTCTGTGCTGTGTAGAGTTATCAGCAATATTCTCAACTACTGTACCGGTACCAAAGTTAGGAGTGGGAATTGTAGTTCCTGCCGGATAAATCTTCTTCTTTATTGTACCATTAGCAAAATTATAGGTGATAGTTACCTTACGCTTAACAAGCTCATTACCGAGAGCCTTATCTATATTAGCAATAGCTTCATTAAGCTTTGTTTGACAATCGGCATAACCATTACCGCCAGTTGAAGACGTATTAAACGAACCATTAGGATTAAAGAAGAACTTTTCGAGTGCAGTATAATATGCCTGAAGCGATGAAGGAGTATAAATATTCTCTTTACAGTAGACATTGTCTTCATAGAACGACTTTACGCTTGCATATGCATCGACAATCGGCTTGTAGTTTAGGACACGAATAGTTGATGTATGAGTTGCCGTCGCTGTATAGGTAGCACTACTTGGAACATTGTTTGTATATTTATTACCAAATCTCCATACAGTGTTTGTTATAGTTGCCATATTATCACTGAACGAAAGATTATCTGGTTTCAAAACAAACGAGTTACTGTAATACTTTGTCACAGTGGAATTCGTTATACTTGCCCTTATTGCTAATGAACCCGTATATGAAGTATTCTGTGCACCACTTGTAGAAATACTATAATCAATAGCAGTTGCATATCCTGCCGAATCAGCTACACCGTGCCATGTATGGTTTAAATTGATATAATCAGATGATTCCGTTCCGCATCCTGTAGGAGCAATATAATACTGTGTCGCACTTTGACGAACTGATGAATGATACATATTAATTGGACATTCCATAGAAGTTTTTCCGTCATAAAGGAATGTTATATCACCAAACTGAACACCTGCATTCCACCATTCAGAAGCACCTTTCGCGGAATGAGAGGAACTACCGCCAACGCCATAGGTCCAAAGAACACTCGACATAGAATCTCCGTTTACAAGTCCGGTGCTTGTATACGAGCTGTCGGCAGCCCGTGTGGCATTTCCTGTGTATACTCCGGCATTAACCAAATTTTCGATTGTAGAGTCTACATTTTCAAATCCACTAAAGTTTGTGTCACCGTAGATTTCCTCATCTCTTCCGCTGGTTGTTACAGTAGAATTAATGGAATAGAAATACATATTTCTGGCAGAATCACTGCTATTCAAATCATTCGGGGCCGTTGTCCAGGTACCGCCAAGATAGTTCTGTGCATTCGAGCCAAAGAAAATATACTTGGCGCCCGATTCATAATCAGCTTTATATGCCGAAACATCAATAGCCTTTGAGGTCTCAACTCCGCTTGCATTCTTATTTGTTACAGTGAGTGTACCGTTATTGTAGGCAAGAGTAATCGTTTGTCTGCTGCCTGCCGATGCCGCAAACGGGTCGGAAACGCTCGAACCGTACAAATATGTACTGTGGTCGCTTGTAGCGCCAATTGTTATGGAACCATTGAGTGAAACATAAACAAGGTCTGCATATGGCTTTGAGCTTGTTGTCTTCCCAGAACCCAAGCCAATAAGCGAGCCTTTAGATGTATACGATGTATGGTTATATTCCATGCTTACCGACCAATTATTACCGGTAATTCCCGTAATTGCCGTAGAGTTCGACATAGCACCATTCGACATAGCGAAGGCATCCTGATGGCTTGAAAGCGGTGCCCAGTTACAATATTTCATTGTATTGCCTTCGGTTGACGTTACAGTAGCATTTGTTAATTCAGGAACAATCTGGGTCGGGAAGGTGAAGGTATATGGGTGAGTTATAACAGCCTCGGGTTCGGCATCCGGAGAAAGGATTGTATAGAGCTTTGAGGTTTGACCGTCCTCGGAAAGAGTAACTATAAATGCCCTATCCTCCATTTCCCTCGGAACAACGGTCACTGCAACATTATCCGCACCAACAGCTGTAACAGTTGATTCTGCATCAAAATTATCAGAAATATATTCAACCTTTTCGGAATTAATATTGCCGATTTCAATGCCATCAACATAAATGCTTGTTAGGTCTGCCGAGGCCTTTTGTACAGCGTCGCCGTATTTATATTCGAAGAGCTCAATTTCACTCATTGCTACACAGGAAGCATTTTCAGCCTGCTTTGGAATTATTCTGAATCCAACAGGGCTGACAGCCTCATCAAGAACGAAGGTTTGCTCTCCATATTGGGTTGAGATTTCGGTTGCCGTTCCTGCTGTTGCACCGATTTCTATATAATCCTGACCATTAAGCGAATACATAAATCTAACTGACGCCGGTGCTTGAGAAATACCTCCATAGCTCAAATAATAGTAGAGATTGACCTCGCTGATACTTACTGCTGTATCCCATTCAAGAGTGATAGTAGGCTCTTTACCTGGTCCTCTATCATCCCAGTTAGACCAACGCTTTGAGGTCTCATCGGTTGTACCGGTCGGCTTTTCGCCATCAATAAGAGAGGCAGGAGTATCCGAACTAACCGAAGTCTCAAGCTTACTTGCTCTTGGAGCAACATTGTTCTTTGTATAGGTTGGTTGTTCAACTCTTACTGTCGCTGTGAGAGGCATTCTCGTACCGAAATAGTCGGCAGTTCCGTTTACTACGAAGATACCTACCTGTGCATAGCTCGAAGCATTTACGCTATCCCAGGTTACATTGAACAAGCCGGAGGTTGTTCCATCGGACTTAATACCTGCTGCTACGTCGGGCAATGAAGGAGGCATACCGACAGCAGTTGCAACAGATACATTTCGCATAACTGAAATTTGGTCTACTATATGGAGATTTGCACTAACTGCGAGCTCCTTATTACTATAAGTAAGAGTTCCGTGAATTGAATAATCGCCCGCAGTATTGTAAATATCCTGACTTATTGAATCCCAAGAGATTATTGCATTCTTTTCAGACGCTTCTCCTTTAATCGTAACCGTTGCATCGGTATTGAGAGAAGGAACTGTACCGATCTTTACTGTATAGTCACGAACCATTGTATACGAAGCAATTTCGCCGTCCGCTACCTCTACGCCTCCTGTTTCTTCAGGTGCAACGGTAGTAAATGTCTGTGAGGCAGAGGTGAGACCGCTTGCCGAAGCGGTTACGGTTACATTACCCGGATTATCGTTCGACTTTACTATTACAACAGCCTTACCAGACATTGCATTAATGCTTGCAGAAGTATGTTGCGTATTATTCCATACGGATGGCTGTTGGAATTTGTCCGTAGTTGCCTGGTCACCGCTGTCAACACCGGCAATAGTAGCATTACCTGAAACTGTAAAGGTAATATCATTTGTTGCGGCTGTATCGAGATTACCGTTTGCGTCAGTAATATCAACCTCATAGTACGCAAGACCTGAACCATCGGCAACTACATCATCGTTTGTAATACTGCGAGTCATAACAAGCTTTGATGCAGTACCCGGTGTGGTTACTTTATACTGACCGTGAAGCTTACTTTCGCTAATAAGATTTCCGTTTTCGTCATATGCCTTGGTTGAAAGCGTTCCGGCAGAATATGAGATATTGAATACTGAATAAAGTGATGTTGAGCCTGAACCGCTCGAGGTTGTGCAGCTTGAGTTATTGGGTGTTGTTGTATATGTATAATACTTAAAGCCGGCAGAGGTTGTATTCACCGTACGGTTTGCAGTACCTACGAGAGTACCGTCTCTGTAAATTTCTACCTTCGGTGCGTTTGTATAAAGCCAAACAGGAACCTTGCTTGAAGAAAGCATATTGTCGCTGTCCCAAGAGGTACAAAGATGAACAGTATAGTCGTCTGCTGTCGGAGCTTTCCACTGTGCACGATAAAGATAATACGGATCCTTTTCGAGACCGGCAGTATCTATGATACCGAAGAAGGATGAGTTAGGTGTACAGTCGTACTGACCGTCAGAGGTTGAAACACCGTTCCAAGGCGTAGGCTCACCGATATAGTCGAAGCCGGTCCAAATATACTCACCTGCCATAAAATCGTTTGTAAGAATATCCCACATAGAATCGTGAGCAGTTTTACCCCAACCTACTGCCGAGGTATCATATGATGTAAGGTGTTCACCGCCAACATCGGAGTTATTTGCCTGTGAGGTGTAAATTCCTCTTGAATTAGTTGACGAAGAAGTTTCCGAGCCGTAAAGACACCAGTTTGAATATGTTGAATAAAGTGATGAATTCTGCGAAGCAGATGTATAGTTAAGACCAAGAACGAATTGGCTGCTCTGACCAAGCACATTAGCAACATTTACATAACAGGTTGTACCATTCTTGATATTATTATCACCGACAGTGAACTTTCTTGTTGAATCGGCAGCTGTTACCCAATTTCGAAGATTAGCGGCCTCTGCAGTAAAGTCTGCACTATTTGAGTAGCCCTCGAAGATTTCATTACCGAGTGACCACATAATTATTGACGGACGGTTAAAATCTCTTCCAACCATTTCGTTTACGACAAAGTTAGACCAAGACATTGAAGATGTGCTGCCGATTGAATTTGCACTACCCATAGCAGCATTAAAGTAACTTGAAAAGTCGTTTGAGTTACCGTTCTTTGGACCTTTCCAGCCGTCAAAGAATTCTTCGATAACCATAACGCCGAGCTCGTCACAAAGCTCATAGAAAGTCTTGGAATATGGGTTATGAGTTGCACGAATAGAATTTACACCCATATCCTTGAGCTTAATAATCTGTCTGCGCATTGCGTCAACATATGCAGCTGAACCAAGCGCACCTTGGTCGTGGTGCATACAAACGCCGTTAAGCTTTGTTTTAACGCCGTTAAGTGTAAAGCCGGTTGCACGAGTGAAGGTATAATATCTAAAACCAAATCTGTCCTTATATGTATCAACTGTGCTTCCGTCGGAAATAACCTCAGTTATGATTGTGTAGAGGTTCGGAGCTTCTGTTGACCAAAGCAACGGAGAAGAAACAACGGGCTGAACAGTTATGTTTGCCGAGTTGTTTGCCGAAATGCTCTGGGATGATGAGGTTGCCTGTGCAACTTGATTATTGTTTGCATCATATACGGTAGCTCTAACCTGTACCGTAGCGGAGGAGGCTGAATCATTCTTTACGCTGACAACATTCTTTACAGTACCGTTGCCGCTTTCGATGTTCGGAGTTGAAACTCTTGTGCCGTTATGCTCAACATGAACTTTGTCGGTTGTTACAAGTGTAACATCGCGATAAATACCTGAGCCGCTATACCAACGAGAAGACGGAAGATTATGAACAACCTTTACAGCGATAACATTTTCAGTTTGACCATCGCAAACGAGATTATCTGTAATATCAAAAGCAAATGAGTTATAGCCATAATGATTCTCACCTATCTTTGTGCCGTTGACATAAAGATAAGTGTGCATATAAACGCCGTCGAAATTAATCTCAAAATGCTTTCCTGCCTGTGATGCGGGAATAACAAGTTTCTTTCTGTACCATCCGGTACCGCCCGGAAGATAACCCGACTCCGCCTCGTTACCGCTTTTTGAAAATGATTGAGTGATAGAAAAGTCGTGGGGTAAATTCAGATTCTCCCATGAGCTGTCCGAATAGGTCACGGATGAACAATCAGCGGTTGTCATGTAAAAACGCCAATCCTTGTTGAGATTAGTTTCTCTTCCTGTGGAAAAGCCGCCTACATTAACTGTCTCGTACGGTCCGACGATTGTATCAGCCGCAGATGCAATAATTGCACCGGACGGAATCATACAAACCGCCATAACCATCGCAAGAAACAAACTGATAGCTTTTTTTATCATCTTGGTTCTCATAATACACCCTCCGTTATTTATAATATATAAATTAGTGCATTTTGATAATAACAAATTATCAAAATAAAAACAACATAATTGTTAAAAATTAACGTTTTTTTGATTATTTTTGTGATATCCTACAAAAAAAGCAGATGTTTTCTGTCATTTCAAACAACACCTGCTTTCGTATTTTTATTCACCGATATATGTAAAGCGTTTATATACTATGCCGTCGCGTTCAACCTCTTCATTCCACATATTTGCAGGACGAACCCACATTCCGCCGTCGCCGTAAAGAGCTTTATAAACAACCATTTCCTCGCAGGTTTCGCTGTGCCTTGCTATTGCGATAACCTCGTATTCGTTGCCCTTGAAATGACGGTATTTGCCTAATTTAATATCCATATATATCACCTCAGCAGATATTATATACCCGAAATATACTGCCGTCAAATATTTTACATTTCACGATTTGATTTTAGTATATATTTATGATATAATGCACATATTGAAATTATATTCTAAAAAAGGTGACGCTATGAAGCTTTCGCTTGTTATTCCCTGCTATAACGAGGAGGGAAATGTTGAACAGTTATATTTGCAATGCGTTAATGAATTTAGCAAAAAATCATTCGATTACGAGCTGATTTTCGTAGACGACGGCAGCTCGGACAATACGCTGAATATACTTGAAAATTTATATAGTCAAAATCCCAAAAGCAATATTCAGGTTCTGTCGTTCAGCAGAAACTTCGGAAAGGAAGCGGCAATTTTTGCGGGACTTAACAACGCAAATGGCGACTACACCTGCATTATCGACGCGGATTTACAGCAAAGCCCGAAAACTGTTCTTGAAATGCTTGAAAGGATTGAACTTAATCCGGATATCGACTGCGTTGCCGCTTATCAGGAAAAGCGAAACGAAGGCAGGCTGATGTGCTTTTTTAAGTCGGCTTTTTACAAAATAATCAACAAAATATCCGATGTCGAATATGTTAACGGCGCATCGGATTTCAGACTGATGAACAGAAAAATGGTTGAGGCGATAAAGGAAATCGGAGAATACCACCGCTTTTCAAAGGGTATTTTCGGCTTTATCGGATTCAACACGGAATATATGCCGTACACCGTTGACGAGCGTTTGTCGGGCAAAACTAAGTGGGGCTTCAAAAAGCTGATGTCCTATGCAATTGACGGAATGTTGTCGTATTCAACGCTTCCGCTTCGTATTGCAACGTATTCGGGGCTCATCTCGGCATTACTCTCTGTATTCTACATCATAGCTGTTATCATTGAAAAATTAGCCTTCGGAATACCTACACCGGGTTATGCGACAATAGTTGTTTTAATCCTGTTCTTGGGCGGAATGCAATTATTCTGTCTCGGCTTACTGGGCGAATATATGGCTAAAGTTTATATTCAGGTTAAAAACAGACCAATTTATATTCTCAAAAAGCATCTGACGAAAGATAAAAACAAGAATGAAAAATAAAAAGGAAATCATAAATTATATAATCTTCGGCGTGCTGACAACGGTCGTAAATTTCGCTGTGTTTTGGCTTTTTAACAGGCTTTTGGGCAGGGATTTCTATCTTGCTTCAAACGTCATTGCGTGGGTTGCGGCGGTAGCCTTTGCATATGTGACAAACCGAATATGGGTTTTTCAGTCGAAGGTCAAGTCAGCAAAGGGCGTATTAAAGGAAATCGGTGAGTTCTTTCTCTCAAGGCTTTTCAGCCTCGGAGTTGAGGAAGCAGGACTATTAATTCTTGTTGATTTATTGAAGTTCAAGAATTTAAGCTTTGAACTGTTCACCTTTGCAATCACCGGCGAAATGCTTTCAAAAATAATACTCGCAGTAATTGTAGTTATCCTAAACTACATCTTTTCAAAATTCATAATATTCAAAAAGCAATAGTATTCATACCAAAAAAAGCTCCCTTTGATAGCAAATCAAAGAGAGCTTTTCTTTCTTATTTTCTCTGACTAATGGTTTTTTGTTTTGATATAGTGGTATCTTTTGTTTTGGGTTATGATGAAGAAGAGTGTGACGGCGAGGGAGATAAGCTCGGCGGTGCCGACAGAAAGCCAAATTGCCTCCTTGCCGAACATTGCGGGTAGTGCGAAGATACACACAATTTGAAAAAGCAGAGTTCTCGCAAAAGATATAATTGCACTGACAACGCCGTTATTCAACGCAGTAAAGAAAGCGGAAGCAAAAATATTATAGCCGCTTATCATATACGACAGGGCAAACAGCCTAAACGCCATAACTGTAAGCTCAAACAGCGCTTTATCATAGCCGACATAAATCCCTGCTACTCCCCTTGCCAAAAGCACGGAGGCAAGAGTGATTGAAGCCGAAAAGCAAAACAGAATACCAATACTTTTTTTGAAAATATTTTGAAGCTCGTTGTCGTTTTTAGCACCGTAGTTATATCCGATAATAGGAGCCGAACCTATCGAATAGCCTATAAATGCGGCGACAAAAACGAAGTTAACATACATAATAGTACCGTAAGCCGCAACACCGTCCTCACCGTAGAAGCGAAGCAGTTGTGCGTTATAAAGCATATTCACAAGCGAGGTTGAAACATTTGTCATAAGCTCCGACATACCGTTTGTGCAAGTCTTTACAAGTGCCGTAAAATCAAATTTGAATTTAACAAGCCTTAACGAACTGCTGTTTTTTCTCAAAAAATACACAAGCGGTACAACGCCGCCGAGGTACTCGCCAGTAACTGTTGCCGCCGCGGCGCCGACTATTCCCCACTTAAACAGTCCGACGAAAAGCAAGTCAAGAATTATATTAGTTACGCCTGCAAGAATTGTAATTTTCAGTCCTATTTGCGGCTTACCTGCGGTTGCAAGAAAGCTTTGAAACATAATTTGAAGCATAAAGGGTGTTAGCGATATGCAAATTATTCTACCGTACAAAACGCAATAATACATCATATCGTCCGTTGCGCCCAAAAGCCGCACGATATTCGGCATAAACACCTCGCCCAAAACGAAGAACAAAATGCCTGTCAGCGTTGTAAATACTACAAGCATTGAAAAGACCTCATTAGCCTTTTTGCCGTTGTTCTCGCCGAGATATTTAGACACTATCGCATTGCCGCCTGTACCAACCATAAAGCCGATAACGCTAAGAAGCATCAAAAACGGCATAACAAGATTTACGCAGGCAAATTGCAGCTTGCCGGTAAAATTTGATACAAAAAAGCCGTCAACTACATTATAAATCGACGTAAAAATCATCATAACAATCGACGGTATAGTAAACCTAAACAATCTTCCCATTGTGAAATGGTCGGATATTTTTATTTTCATAATATTTAATAACCTTTCTAACAACAATTAGGAGAGGGCTTTCGCTCTCTCCCTTTTGTATATCTGATTTTGGTATATTATTTTACAGACTGGGTAATACCCTCAACAAGTCCTGCAACTCCCTGAATTTCCGACGGGATAATAATCTTTGTTGCCTGACCGTCTGCTGCCTTTGCAAATGCTTCCATAGCCTTTAATTTAAGCACGGAATCGTTTGCGTTTGCATCATTGAGCAGCTTAATAGCGTCTGCGGTTGCCTGCTGAACCTTTGAAATAGCCTCTGCTTCACCCTCTGCCTCACGGATTTTTGCTTCCTTAACGGCTTCGGCACGAAGAATTGCTGACTGCTTTTCAGCCTCGGCTTCAAGAATCTTTGATTCCTTATGACCTTCTGCAACGAGGATTCGGGATTGCTTTTCACCCTCTGCACGAAGGATTGCCTCACGTCTTTCACGCTCTGCCTTCATTTGCTTTTCCATTGCGTCCTGAATTTCACGAGGCGGAATAATGTTTTTAAGCTCTACTCTGTTTACCTTAATGCCCCACGGGTCAGTAGCTTCATCGAGGATAACTCTGATTTTTGCATTAATGGTATCACGAGAGGTAAGAGTTGAGTCAAGCTCAAGCTCACCGATGATGTTACGAAGCGTTGTTGCCGAAAGATTTTCAATAGCCGAAATCGGGCTTTCAACGCCGTAGCAATAAAGCTTCGGGTCTGTAATTTGATAGAACACAACGGTATCTATCTGCATAGTTACGTTATCCTTTGTGATAACAGGCTGTGGCTTGAAGTCAACAACCTGTTCCTTGAGCGAAACAATCTTTGCAATACGGTCAATGAACGGAACCTTTACGTGAAGTCCTGTCTGCCATGTTGCATAATATGTTCCCAAACGCTCGATAACGAATGCCTTTGACTGCGGCACTACTCTGATGTTTGCAAGCACAAGTGCAAGAATTGCAACAACCAAAATGAACAATACAATAGCTAATTTCATAAATTTTCTCCTTTGAATTATTATGTGTTATTTGTTTGAAACTATGAGCTTTGCGCCCTCAATTTTTTCTACCGTTACGACAGAGTCCTTTGAAATATATTCTCCGTTTTCACTTCTTGCCATCCAGATTTTTCCGTCAACCTTAACCTGTCCCTGCGTTTTTGAGTTGTCGATATCCTCAATTACAAGCGCTTGTTCGCCGATACATCGGTCAAGATTGGTAGGCTGAATTTTTGTATTCAGTTTTTTTCGTACAATAGGTCTTGTGAGGAGCAATGCGGCAAGCGATACTGCTATCCATAATATGATTTGCAGATAAATCGACGCGCCCAAAAATGCACTTATCAACGCCGCAATTGAGCCGAACACAAACCATATTGATACGAGCTGAAACGTGACGCCCTCGATTGCGCCGAATACTACAATGGCAACAGCCCATACAATATACATTGTCGTATCATTCACACTAATCACCTCCTGTATTCGATATGTAGCGTACGCTTTCCATATCTTGTGGGTATTATACCATATTTCGCCGAAAATTTCAATATATTGAGCATCGGTTCATACGAGATTTACAATCTATTCACAATTATATACAACAGGAATAACACGGCATATCGCCGTATACAACCTATTGTGGTATAGAAAAAACGGCCACCCGTTTGAGGATAGCCGTTTTATTCTATGGATAAACTAAATTACTTAAGTTCAACAGTTGCGCCTGCTGCTGTGAGAGCTTCCTTAAGAGCCTCTGCGTCTGCTGCAGGAACTGCTTCCTTAACTGTTGAAGGAGCGCTGTCAACGATTTCCTTTGCTTCCTTCAAGCCAAGACCTGTTGCTTCACGAACAGCCTTGATAACCTGAATCTTCTGTGCGCCTGCTGCTGTAAGAATAACGTCAAACTCTGTCTTCTCTTCAGCTGCTGCTGCGCCGCCCTCTGCCGGAGCTGCTGCTACTGCTACTGCTGCTGCGGTTACGCCGAATGTTTCTTCGATTGTTTCCTTTAATTCCTTGAGTTCAAGAACTGTAAGCTCTGCGATTGAATCTACAATTGCTGTAATCTTCTCTGATGCCATGATTATTTCCTCCGTTAAATAGAAATTTTAATAAATTATTCTGCTGATTCTTCAGCCGGTGCTTCTGCCTGAGCTTCCTCAGCAGGAGCTTCCTGTGCCTCAACTGCTGACGCACCGCCCTTTTCTTCGAGTGCCGATACTGCGCGAGCAATACAAGCAATCGGTTCAACAACAACACTTGCGATTTGAGCAAGGAGCGCTTCTCTTGATGGAAGTTTTGCAAGAGCAACTACTTCTGTATCTGCGATAACCTCGCCGTCAAGATAGCCTGTCTTGATGTTGAAATTCTTGCTGATTTCCGCATACTTGTTAAGAATACGGGCAGCTGCGATGTAGTCATCAACTGATGTTGCGATTGCTGTTGTACCTTCTACTACTGATGAGTCGATATTGAGTCCGACTTCTTCAGCGGCACGCTTCAGGATAGAATTCTTAACTACTGTGTAAACAACGCCGGCTTCACGAAGTTCTTTTCTGAGCTTTGTGTCGTCCTCAACGTTAATACCCTTGTAGTCAACAACTACGCCTGCGCATGAGCCCTTAATACGCTGGGCAAGGTCAGCAACCTGTTGTTTTTTCTTTTCAAGAATTACTGCACTTGACATTTAGTTTTCCTCCATATTTATTTGCCACTAAAAAAGTGGACTTGGAGCTATCCAAACAAATATAAAAGTGCATCCCCAAATCGAGGATGCACGACATTACATAATTTGCGTATCTACGCTACATAATGCTCATTCCTCGGTAGGCGGCAATGCTTATGCCTTTCGGCACCTACTGTCTTTGGTTGAACAGCTAATGTATTATATCACAGGCTTTCGCCCATGTCAATACCTATTTTGTTTTTAGTCAGCGCTTGCTGCAGAGCCAACCTTTGCAGGATTGATTCTAACGCCCGGACCCATTGTTGAAGCAACTGCACAGGACTTAATGTACTGTCCCTTTGCTGCTTCCGGCTTTGCCTTGATTACTGCGTCAAGAAGAGCGTTGAAGTTTTCCATAAGCTTGTCTGTACCGAACGATACCTTACCGATTGGGCAGTGAATGATGTTTGACTTGTCAAGACGGTATTCAATCTTACCTGCCTTTGCTTCTGTTACAGCCTTTGCAACGTCCATAGTTACAGTACCTGCTTTAGGTGACGGCATAAGTCCGCGAGGACCGAGAACCTTACCGAGACGACCAACGAAGCCCATCATATCAGGAGATGCGATAGCAACGTCGAAGTCCATCCAGCCGCCCTGAATCTTTGTTACAAGGTCTGCGTCGCCTACGAAATCAGCGCCTGCCTCCTGTGCTGCCTTTGCAAGGTCACCCTTTGCAAAAACTGCTACTCTTACATCCTTACCTGTTCCGTTTGGAAGAACAACTGCACCACGTACCTGCTGGTCAGCGTGACGAGAGTCAACGCCCAAACGAACGTGAACCTCAACTGTTTCGTCAAACTTTGCCTTTGATGTCTGTTCAACAAGGTCAAGAGCTTCCTTTGTTGTGTATAAATTAGCGCGGTCAACAAGCTTCGCGCTTTCTACATATTTCTTTCCGTGTTTCATTATAAATTACCTCCAGTGGTTAAATCGGATTTTTCCTCCCACATAGGGAATTAGTCTTCTACTACTACACCCATGCTGCGAGCTGTACCGGCGATCATAGACATAGCTGCTTCAAGAGACGCAGCGTTAAGGTCCTGCATCTTTGTCTCGGCGATCTTTTGGATATCAGCCTTTGAGATTGTTGCAACCTTGTTCTTGTTAGGAACGCCCGATGCCTTGTCGATACCGCAAGCCTTTTTGATAAGAACTGCTGCAGGCGGTGTCTTGGTTACGAATGTGAATGTACGGTCTTCGTATACTGTGATAACAACAGGAATGATAAGACCTACATCGTTCTTTGTTCTTTCGTTAAAGTCCTTTGTGAAAGCAACAATGTTTACGCCGTGCTGACCGAGAGCCGGTCCAACCGGTGGTGCCGGAGTTGCTTTGCCGGCAGGGATTTGAAGTTTAATTAAACCTACTACCTTTTGAGCCATAATTATTTTCCTCCTAAAAATGTGGTTAAATGCGAAGAAGCTTATCTTCTCCCACTCATAATCCGCTATAAATAACGGTTTATGGTAATGCGACAAAGTCGCTTATTACTAAATTAATCTTTGACCTTTTCCAATTGGTCTAATTCAAAGTCAACAGAAGTTTCTCTTCCGAACATTGAAATGACAGCCTGTACGCTGTTGTTTGCAAGGTCGATGGATTCAACAGTACCTGTAAAGCCCTCAAGCGGACCGTCAATAACTGTAACCATATCGCCGACCTCGTACTGAACCTCAACGCTGATTTTCTCTACGCCGAGATTTTTAACCTCTTCCTCTGTAAGAGCAACAGGTTTTCCCTCAGGTCCGACGAAGCCTGCACAGCCTCTTGTGTTACGAACAATGTACCAGGTATCGTCTGTCATAACCATTTTTACTAAAATGTAGCTCGGAAAAATCTTTCTTTCGATTTCTTTCTTTGTACCGTCATCCTTAATTTCAACAACTGTTTCCGTCGGAATAACGATTTCCTGAATCATATCGGTGAGATTCAAGTTCTCAACCTTATTTTTCAGGTCGGTTGCAACCTTGTTTTCGTAGCCCGAAAATGTGTGTGCAACATACCATTTTGCTTTATCCATCAGTGTACCTCCTAAATTGATTATTCGGCACTTTCGTTGGATTCTTCAACGGTTGATTCGCTGAGCACCTCATCTGAGGTAGGCTCGGTTGTTGTTTCGGAAGCGGTTGTTGTTTCCTTAAGCTTTACGGAATAGTTCTTAAGACCCTTCATTCCGCTTGTAAGACCTAAGTCGATAACATAGATAACCGCCGATACAATAGCGATAACAATGATAACGGTAACAGTATTTTTAAGTACTTCCTTCGCGCCCGGCCAGTTAACCTTCTTGCCCTCGCTTCTTACACTCTTGAAGAAACCTGCGATTGACTTGAATGGATTTTTCTTTGACTTCTTGTCAGACTTCTTGTCAGACTTTTTGCCTGACTTTGCTTTTGAGTCGGACTTTTTTGAAGTTTTCTTTTCTTCAGCCATTTTAGCCCTCCGTTACTTTGTTTCTCTGTGAAGAGTGTGCTTCTTGCAGAATGGGCAATACTTGTTCATCTCAAGTCTGTCCGGTGTGTTCTTCTTATTCTTCATTGTGTTGTAGTTGCGTTGTTTGCATTCAGTGCAAGCTAAAGTAATTCTAACTCTCATTTTGGCACCTCCTATATAATACCGATAAAAATCTCCCTCGTTTTCGAGCGTCTGCAACGCATACAGAGCGCCGTTTGCAGGGCACAAAAATAAAACCCTTTTTTACGAGGTACAAAGACTATACCACAAAAGTCAACACAAGTCAAGTGTTTTTCGCAGATAATTAGATATTGATTTTTTTACTAAATTATTATATTATATACATCATAAATGATTAACTGCTCTAAAGGCGAGGATTATGAAAATAATTATTATCGGCGGCGGCGCTTCGGGCGTTAGTGCCGCAATAAGAATAAAACAGAATAAGCCGCAGGCAAGCGTGACGGTTATCGAGCATTTAAGCGAAATAATGAAAAAGATTCACGCAACGGGCAACGGCAGATGCAACATCACAAACAAAAATGCCGAGCATTACAACGAGGTTAAGGATTTTTTGGAGTCGCTGGGCTTGGTGTTAAGACAGGACACACAGGGCAGAATGTACCCTTATTCAAATCAGGCGTCGTCGGTTGTTGATGTTTTTACACAGTCGTGCAAAAATTTAGGCGTTGAAATAATAACCGACTGCAATGTAAAGCACTGCGACTGCTTCGACGGTGTTTTTCGAGTTTATACTGACAGAGAAATTCTTGAATGTGACAGGCTTATACTTGCAACAGGCGGAAAAAGTCAGGCGTCATTAGGCTCCGACGGAAGCGGCTACGAGCTTGCAAAACAGCTCGGACACAATGTCAGCGAACTATACCCTGCTCTTGTTCAGCTCAAATCCTCTGGCAAGCTCTGCCGTCAGCTAAAGGGCGTAAGGGTTAAATGCAATGTCAAAATAGAAACAAACGGTGAAATCAAGGCACAGGATTTCGGAGAGTTGTTATTCACCGAATACGGAATTTCGGGAATAGTTGTGATGAATTTGTCGTCATACGTAAGCGACGCAAGGCTGGCCGCCTCACTCGACAGGACGGTTGCAATACTCGATTTAGTGCCGGAAATGAGCGAAAGCGAATTGATTGAGCACTATGAAAAGCACGGCACATTTTTGGGAATACTGCCTCAAAAGCTATGCTCGGTTATTTCAAGACAATCAGGCGACAACCCTGAAATGATGGCTAAATGTATAAAAAATCAAAGAATTATCATAACAGGTACAAAGGGCTACGACTTTGCTCAAATAACAGGCGGCGGAGTTGTAACAGACGAGCTTGACGAAAGCAATCAATCAAAAATACACAAAGGGCTATACATAATCGGTGAATTGCAAAACAGACAATTTGAGTGCGGCGGCTTCAACCTCACTCACGCAATTTACAGCGGTATAGCGGCGGCGGACAATATATGATTAGAATTAACGAAATAAAGCTTGCACTTGACGAAGATGAGGAATTGCTCAAAGCAAAGAGTGCAAAAATACTGAAAATTAATAAAAAATACATCACCTCACTTACGATTTATAAAAAGAGCGTTGACGCAAGGGACAAGGATAACGTTCATTTTACATACAGCGTTGATATTGAAATATCGCTTGACGAGGAACAGATTGTAAAAAAATGCAAATCAAATAAGGCAAGCATCGTAAAGCCGTATCATTATGAATTGCCCGAAAACAGACGTTCGGGAAAATTCAGACCGATAGTAGTCGGCTTCGGACCTGCCGGAATGCTTGCGGGACTTATACTTGCACAGGCAGGGACAATGCCGATAATCCTTGAGCGAGGCAAGGATATTGACGCAAGGCAAAGAGACGTCAACGAATTTTGGACAAAGAAAAAGCTAAACGAGGAAAGCAATGTTCAATTCGGCGAGGGCGGCGCAGGAACGTTCTCGGACGGCAAGCTGACAACGGGCATAAAAAGTCCGTATATCCGCAAGGTGCTTGAGGAATTATACGAGGCAGGCGCGCCGGAAGAAATATTATATTCGTCAAAGCCGCATATCGGAACCGACAGACTTGCGATAGTTGTCAAGAACATTCGCAAAAAAATCGAACGTCTCGGCGGCGAGGTAAGGCTCGAATGTAAGCTCGACAAGCTGCATATCGCAAACAAAGCCGTTCAGGGAGTTTCTTACGTTCATCACGGCGAGAGATTCGATATCGAAACAGACAGCGTTATTATGGCTATCGGTCACAGCGCAAGGGATACTGTCGAAATGCTGTACAATTTAGGCGTTGAAATAATACAAAAGCCGTTCAGCGTGGGTGCAAGAATCGAGCACCCTCAAAGCCTGATTAACAAGTCGCAATACGGAAAATTCGCCGACCATCCGAAGTTAGGTGCGGCTGATTACAAGCTGTCGTGTCACGGTCTTCACGAAAGAGGAGCATACACATTTTGTATGTGCCCCGGAGGAACGGTTGTTGCGGCGGCAAGCGAAAAGGAGGGCGTTATCGTAAACGGTATGAGCACGCTCGCACGTGACGGCGAAAACGCAAATTCTGCCTTACTCGTCGGTATTGAGCCAAAGGATTTTCCCACGGAGCATCCGCTTGCGGGAATTTACTATCAGCGTGAAATAGAAAACACGGCGTTCAAATTGGCAGGCTCGGATTATTCGGCGCCAGCACAGCTCGTCGGCGACTTTCTTAAGGGCGAAGAAAGCAGGTCGCTCGGAAGCGTTAAGCCGACCTGTGCGACGGGAGTTACGCTGACAAATCTCGACTACTGTCTACCGTCAAAGGTTTCGGCTACAATGAAATCGGCTATTGTTGAAATGGACAAAAAGCTCCACGGCTTTAACTTGTATGACGCTGTGCTTACGGCACCGGAAACGCGAAGTTCATCAAGTGTAAGAATTTTGCGCGACGAATTTTTAGAGTGCAACATTCAGGGCGTATATCCCTGCGGCGAGGGTGCAGGATACGCAGGCGGCATAATATCAGCCGCAGTTGACGGTATAAAATGCGCTCACAGTGTTCTTTCCGACGAGCATTACAAAATAGGTTGACCTATCGACTATAATAGGTTATAATATAAGGCAATAAAATTTGGAGGAAAAATATATGCTTAATACAGAAAAATCCTTAGACCAGATTGTTTCGCTTTGTAAGGGCAGAGGCTTTGTCTATCCGGGAAGCGAAATCTACGGCGGACTTGCAAATACATGGGACTACGGTCCACTCGGCGTAGAACTTAAAACAAACATCAAGGACGCTTGGAGAAAGAAGTTTATCCAAGAGAACAAATATAACGTAGGTCTTGACTCTGCTATTCTTATGAATCCGCAGACATGGGTTGCTTCGGGACATCTCGGCGGCTTCTCCGACCCGCTTATGGACTGCTGTGAATGTAAAACACGTCACAGAGCCGACCAGCTTATCGAGGACTTCGACGGCACAAATGTTGCAGGCTGGAGCAACGAGGAATTAAGCGCATACATCAATGAGCACAATATTCCCTGTCCAAACTGTGGCGCTCATAATTTTACGGACATTCGCCAGTTCAATCTTATGTTCAAGACCTTCCAGGGTGTAACAGAGGACAGCAAGGATGAGATTTATCTCCGTCCCGAAACTGCACAGGGTATATTCGTAAACTTCGCTAACATCCAAAGAACAACAAGAAAAAAGGTGCCCTTCGGCGTTGCACAAATCGGTAAGTCGTTCAGAAACGAAATCACACCGGGCAAGTTCATTTTCCGTGTTCGTGAATTTGAGCAAATGGAGCTTGAGTTCTTCTGCAAGCCGGGTACCGACCTTGAGTGGTTTGAATACTGGAGAGGCTTTTGCAGAGATTGGCTTTACAGCCTGAACATCAGCCCCGAAAATCTCCGTCTTCGTGACCACGACCCTGAGGAGCTTTGCTTCTACTCAAAGGCTACTACCGACTTTGAATATCTCTTCCCGTTTGGCTGGGGCGAGCTTTGGGGCGTTGCGGACAGAACTGACTACGACCTCACACAGCATATCAACACATCGGGCAAAAACCTCGAATACTTTGACGGCACAACAAACGAGAGATACATCCCTTATGTAATCGAGCCGTCGCTCGGCGTTGAGCGTTTGTTCCTTGCAGTACTTTGCGAAGCATACGACGAGGAGGTGCTCGACGAGGAAAAGAACGATACACGTATCGTAATGCACTTCCACCCTGCCCTTGCACCGTTCAAGTGCGCCGTTCTTCCGCTTTCAAAAAAGCTCAACGAACAGGCTGAGGAAGTATTCCAAAATCTTTCAAAGAAGTTCATGGTTGACTACGATGACGCAGGTTCAATCGGTAAGAGATACCGCCGTCAGGACGAAATCGGTACTCCGTACTGTATCACATACGACTTTGATTCTGTTGAGGACAACTGCGTTACCGTTCGTGACAGAGATACTATGGAGCAGGTTAGACTTCCTATTTCCGAGCTTGAAGCATTTATCGAAGAAAAAATCAAGTTCTAAAATTCAATCATTATCACAACAGGGCTGGGATTCAGTCCTGTTTTATTGTATAAATAAAACAGAGAGGGTTGAAGCACAGCCCTCTCTATTTTTATCGGTTTATTATTTTACTACATTCGTAGCCTTTACAAAGGTTTCGGAATCTGTTGTGTAGGTAACGGTTACGGTATCACCGGCACTTACAAGAAGAACATTCATACATTCGTTAACCGAAATGTAATAGTACTTATTCTCGATTTGGAGATAGTAAACGGTGTTGCCGTTATTAACCGCAGTCTTAACGTCGGTAACAACGCCCGTTATCGTCTTTGCATCGTCATTTACGGTATCGATAACGGAGGTGTTATCGTCGGTTACCTTATAGTCGTCTGCATTAGCGTTTATATCAACCTTATTCTTGTCTTTAAGTGCTGCAATATAATTCTCAACTGCGGCATTAAGGGCATTAACATCCGACTTCTCTGTATCAAGCAAGCCTGTGCCTACGATAGTTTTATCATCAAGGTTAACGAGTGCATAGCCCTTTACTGTATAGCTGTCACCGTAAAGCGACATAAAGTAGGTCGGCTGACCCTCGATATCCAAAAGAATCGGGAATATAGCACGGTAGCCGTAGTTCTGTACTGCGTCTGCGGCGGATTCCTGTGCCGAGCTTTCCATAGCGCCGCCCTTTTGATAATAGCGAAGCTCCTTTGTACGCTGATTGCAGAGAATAAATCCGAAGTTTGAAGCGTCAGCCTCTGACGAGGTTACACCCGTGTATACCCAAACGTCGTCGTCCATTGCAATTACGCCGTTACCCTGCGAAGCAATGTTTACGTCATTTTGGAAAATAATTGAGTTCCAAAAGCCGTTAGAGAGCTTACCGTGATAGTTATACTGCTCAACCAGAAGATTTTGATTATAAACAACATCAATCCAATTTAGTGTACTGTCTGTGCGGATAGTTTCGATATTGTAGTAATTGCTTTCGCCGGTGAGTGCGTCGGTTATGATTGCGCCCTTAACGTCGGTACCGCCGAAAAGACCGATTGTCTTATCAAGCACCGGAGTAATCCAATAAGGATATCCGTCGTCATTAATCTCAAAATTAGGTATATCAAGAATTGCAGTCGGGAACTGGAATCTCAAATGACGAACAAGTTTTTCATTAAACAGCTCGGTCGGAGAATACTTTATTCCCTCGCCGAATTTTTCAATACAGTTTACTGCCGTTACCTTTTGGCTCACAAGGTCGATAAGCATATATGCCGGCAAGCCGTTTTTGGTATTGTTAAACCACTTGAAAACATCGGCATATTCAAGATATGCAACACGAACGGGAGTGCCCTGATAGTTAATCTGGGTTGATACAGAAGAAACAACATACTGGCTCTTGTATTCCGAAAGCGAGCCTAACTGCTGGTCTGCAAGCACCTTGGAGGTTGTGGCATCAAGACGCGGAACCTCATCGTATTTAATGTCCTTGAAGTCCTCGCTGAAATCACTTTCCTGAACAGTTACAAGGTTGCTGTACGACTTTGCACGGAAGAAGGTACTGCCGACAAGCCAGCCGACAACCATTACAACCACGAGAACGGCAACCATAATAATAGGCACTATACTGCGCTTTTTGAAATATTCCTTACGCTCGACCTTTTTACCTGCTCCGATAAAGAGATAGAAGCTGCCTGTAAAAACGGCAATAAGCAAAATAAAGAAGGTGTAAAAGTCGGGCGACTTGAAATTAAGTGCAGGTATCATAATATAATATGCTACTGCGCCGACAACAACGGTCGTCAAAAACGAAAGTAAGAGCTTCAGTGCAAGTTTCGGCGGCTTGACTGCAATTTCAATCTCGTCGCTTGACGGCCATTTGAATTTTGACTTGAAATTTTCGATTACCTCGTCGGCATCGTAATCAAGATTTGGAATTTTATCACTCATAGAAATTCTCCATTCTAATATATTATCGTTATTATACTATATAACGACGATATAATCAAGTTAATATTAAATGAACAAAACCACCGCAGGAATCTCCCACGGTGGTCAAACATTTTGAATATGTTACTTTCTGTCGCCTCTGCGATTATCTCTTCTCGGCTTGCGAGGAGCTTCGTCGATATCGTTTTCAGGCTTCATACCCTCAAGCTCAATCAATGCGTCTCTTCTTGAAAGATTAATTCTGCCCTGGTCGTCAATCTCAATGCACTTAACGATTATTGAGTCGCCGACATTTACAACGTCCTCAACCTTTTCGGTTCTCTTAACATCAAGGCGTGAGATATGAACAAGTCCCTCTTTACCCGGTGCAATCTCAACAAACGCACCGAAGCTCATAAGTCTTGTTACTACTCCGTTATAGAAAGCGCCAACCTCAGGGTCGGTTGCAATAAGTTTAACAACGCTTACTGCGCCCTCGCACTTTTCAGCGTCAACGCCCGAAACATATACTCTGCCGTCTTCCTCGATGTTAATTTTAACATCGTATTCAGCCTGAATTTCCTGAATAACCTTGCCGCCCTTACCGATAACATCACCGATTTTGTCAGGGTCAATCTGCAAAGTGTACATCTTCGGAGCGTACTTTGAAAGCTCCTTGCGAGGCTCGCTGATAACAGGAAGCATAACCTCATCAAGAATATAATTTCTTGCCTTATGAGTTTTTGCAAACGCTTCCTTGATAATTTCGGGAGTAAGACCGTGAACCTTTAAGTCCATTTGGATAGCGGTAATACCCTTCTTTGTACCTGCAACCTTGAAGTCCATATCGCCGTAGAAATCCTCAAGACCCTGGATATCAACCATTGTCATAAAGTCGCCGTAAACGCCCTCGTCACCTGTGATAAGACCGCAGGAAATACCTGCAACAGGAGCCTTAATCGGAACGCCTGCCGCCATAAGAGCAAGAGTTGAGCCGCAGATTGAGCCCTGCGAGGTTGAACCGTTTGAAGAAAGAACCTCGGATACAACACGGATTGCATACGGGAACTCGTCAACAGTCGGAAGCACCGGAACAAGTGCCTTTTCGGCAAGTGCACCGTGACCGATTTCTCTTCTGCCGGGTCCTCTCGATGGCTTTGTTTCGCCAACAGAATATGACGGGAAATTATAGTGGTGGATATATCTCTTTTCTGTCTGCTCGTCAAGACCGTCAAGAAGCTGTGCGTCGCTCATTGGGCCAAGTGTTGCAACTGAAAGCACCTGAGTCTGTCCTCTTGTGAACATACCTGAGCCGTGAACTCTTGAAAGGAGGTCAATCTCTGCATTAAGCGGACGAATTTCGTCGATACCTCTGCCGTCTACTCTCTTGTGCTCGTCCTTGAGCCAAGCACGAACGATATGCTTTTGAACAAGATACATAATCTCGTCAATCTTTGCTTCGTTGCCCTCGAATCTCTCGTCGAACTTCTCGTGAACAGCCTCGTAAATCGGAAGCAATGCTTCGTCACGAACATTCTTATCGTCTGTATCAAGAGCCTTCTTAACATCCTCCATACAGAACTCTTCGATTTCTGCCATAATTTCAGGATCCGGATCAGAGGATTCGTAAGCAAACTTCGGCTTACCAACCTCGTCAACAATACCCTGAATGAACTTAACAATCTTCTTATTTTCCTCGTGTCCCTGCATAATTGCATCGAACATTACGTCGTCTTCGATTTCGTTACCGCCTGCTTCAATCATAGCAACAAGGTCGGCAGTCGAAGCAACTGTAAGCACAAGGTCACTCTTTGCTCTGTCCTCTAAGCCGGGGTTAATAACAACCTTACCGTCAACAAGACCCACATTTACGCCTGAAATCGGGCCGTCCCACGGAATATCGGAAATTGCAATAGCGGCAGAAACGCCGATCATTGCGGTAATTTCAGGTGAGCAATCGGGGTCAACCGACATAACAGTAGCAACGACCGAACAGTCGTTACGCAAGTCTTTAGGGAAAAGCGGACGGATAGGACGGTCAATACAGCGAGATGTCAAAATCGCCTTTTCCGAAGCTCTGCCCTCTCTTCTCTGGAATGAGCCGGGAATACGACCTACGGAATACATCTTTTCTTCATAATCAACGCTGAGCGGGAAGAAATCTACACCCTCTCTCGGCTTTGCAGAAGCGGTTACGTTACAAAGCACCTCTGTTTCGCCGTAGCGAGCAAGGATTGACGCATTTGCAAGACCTGCCATTTTGCCTGTTTCAAGAGTTAATTTTCTTCCTGCGAGCTCGGTTTCCCAAACCTTAAAATTCTTGAAAAACATAATTTTACCTCTCTAATTTTTTAATATAGTTTTATATCAAAAGGAGGGCAATAGTAATAAATTCATACAACAAAAGCCATCAATTTGCAGTATCAATTTACTACTATTGTTTGCTCCTCCTTTGGTATCAAATTAACAAAAGCAGACGATACCGCAAGATACCGTCTGCGTTGGACATTAGTCCTCGTTTTCTGCGATGTTACGCTCGATTGTGTTACGGATACCCAACTTTGCGATAAGCTCACGGTATTCGTTAACGTCCTTCTTGTAGATGTAAGCAAGAAGATTTCTTCTGTGACCTACCATCTTAAGAAGACCTCTACGTGAGTGATGGTCCTTCTTGTGAACCTTAAGGTGCTCGGTAAGCTCGTTAATTCTCTTTGTGAGAACTGCAACCTGTACCTGTGCAGAACCTGTGTCGCCCTCGTGAGTAGCGTATTCAGCCATAATAGCCTGCTTTTCAGCCTGTGTCATAATTTTCACCTCTTTATATTATTTCGCTTTAGTCAGAATACACAGTAATGGGTAGCGGTGCTTCTGTTTTACAGCATACGCCCAAAACCGAGTAAATCTTTAAGCAAAGGGATTATAACATATAACTTTTGATTTGTAAAGGATTATTTTTTACAAACTTTCTTTTATTCAGAATATATGTCAAAAAATATGCAAACGATAGATTTAGAAAGTGAGGTCATTTTATGTTTAAGCAAGCAAGATAAATCCGAACAAGTTTTTTATGAACGGATTTTCCGTTATGCTGCGTTAAAATACTCGCTAATCCGAAAGGATTATCTGCGTTTTTGCCTTGCCTAACGAAAAATCCGTTTCATAAAAAATCTACGACCTAAAACGAGCTTGATTTTGAGCAGATTTTTGCTTTGAGGAAGCAGTCAGGCTCGTGCCTTACAATGACGAAAAGTGAAAATATGCCGAAATCAAGCCGTTTTAGGCTTATTCGGGTTTGTCTTGCTTGCTTAAGCACGAAAAGCAATTATTTCACCCTGTTGAGATTGAAAAGCCGAATCCGCAGTATGCGGTGCTTCTTCAAGAACAGTTAGGCGGAGGTAACGGCGAGCTGAAAGCGGCAATGCAGTATATCTCGCAGAGCTTCCGTATCAAGGACCCCGATATCAAGGACTTATTTTTGGATATTGCCGCAGAGGAATTAGGTCATATGGAAATGGTTGCGCAGACTATTAACCTGCTCAACGGTCACGATGTTGACGCAGTTGATGTTGCAGCAGGTGAAATTCAAACGCACGTACTTCTCGGTCTTAATCCGGGACTTATCAACTCTTCGGGTTATTCATGGACAGGCGACTATGTAACTGTAACAGGCGACCTGTGCGCCGATTTGCTGTCAAATATTGCGTCGGAGCAAAGAGCAAAGGTCGTTTACGAATATCTTTACAGACAGATTAACGACAAAAAGGTCAGAGAAACAATCGACTTTCTTCTCAACAGAGAGGAAGCGCACAACGCTATGTTCAGAGAGGCGTTTAACAAGGTGCAAAACAGCGGCTCAAACAGAGATTTCGGAACGACGAAGGCGGCAAAAATGTATTTCAGTATGTCCGAGCCCTCGCCTGACGACAATCCGTTTTCAAGCACGGATGTCAAGCCTGTTTCATTTGATTAGATAGCAAAGAACAAACTTGTACAATTAGGGACTGTCCCTAATTGTACAAGTTTGTAATATTTTTGGGCGAAAATAAGCAAAAAATATACATATAGTAGTATTTCGTAATAATATCAACTTTTTCTTGACAAACGCTTTGCATATGATTATAATAATTAAGCCGCATATTATGGGCAGTAAGAAATACGTTTATGTATTCGCCTATCGTAGCGAGACTTATGAAGGAGAAAATTACTATGTACGCAGTTATCGTAACAGGTGGTAAGCAGTACAAGGTTGCTGAGGGTGACGTTCTTTACATCGAGAAGCTTGACGCTGAAGCTGATGCAAAAATCACTTTCGACACAGTTCTTGCAGTAGGCTCTGAAAACGGTCTTAAAGCAGGTGCTGATTGTGCAAGCGCTACCGTAGACGCAACAGTTCTCAAGAACGGCAAGGGCAAGAAAATCACTGTTTTCACCTACAAGCCAAAGAAGAACGAAAAGCGCAAGATGGGTCACAGACAGCCTTACACAAAGGTAGAAATTACAAAGATTAACGCATAATTTTTATGGTTAGAGTTAATTTTTTCAAAGACGGTGATATGCTTTACGGCTTTGAGTGCAAGGGGCACACGGGAATTGCCGAAAGCGGAGAAGACATTGTTTGTTCATTTATCAGCAGTGCTTGCTATATGACAGCCAACACCGTAACCGAGGTTATGGGGCTTAAGGCAGATGCAAGGGACTGTGACGGATTTATGCGACTTTGCATTAAGGAATCACCGAAAAAAGCGCAGGATATTCTCAACGGGCTTATGCTTCATCTTTCAGCGCTCGCCGAGGATTATCCCGAAAACATCAATATATCAATTACGGAGGTGTAATTATGCTTAAGCTTAACCTGCAACTTTTTGCTCATAAAAAAGGTATGGGTTCTACAAAGAACGGCAGAGACAGCGAATCAAAGCGTTTAGGCGCAAAGAGAGCTGACGGTCAGTTTGTTCTTGCAGGCAATATCCTTTACCGCCAGAGAGGCACACACATTCACCCGGGTACTAACGTAGGTATCGGTAAGGATGACACATTGTTTGCTCTCGTTGACGGAACAGTAAGATTTGAGAGAATGGGTAAGGACAGAAAAAAGGTTTCTGTTTATCCTGTTGAGCAGTAATTAAAACAAAGGGGGCTGAAATTCAGTCCCCATAATTTTTATCATTGACAAGACATAGTATAATAATTATAATACATTATATATGAAACATATCGGATATGTCTCCGTAGCTCAGTAGGATAGAGCGACTGCCTCCTAAGCAGTAGGCCATCGGTTCGATTCCGGTCGGGGATGCCAAAGCCCCAAGAACAAAAGACTTGGGGCTTTAATTTAGCATAATAATATAAACTTCTTACTTCTACTTATTACCTTTTTCTTATTACCTATTACTTAATTTTGGGGTGAATGCTATGTTCGTTGATATTGCAAAAATAAAAATTAAGGGCGGCGACGGCGGTGCCGGTGCAGTAGCCTTTCACAGAGAAAAATATGTAGCCGCAGGCGGACCCGACGGCGGCGACGGCGGCAAGGGCGGCGACGTTGTTTTTGTCGTTGACGACAATTTGGCAACGCTTGCCGATTTCAGATACAAGCGTAAATATTCTGCGCCCAACGGTGAAAACGGCAGAGGCGGCAGATGCTACGGCAAAAAGGGCAAGGATTTGGAAATCAAGGTGCCCAGAGGTACAATAATCCGTGAAGCAAATTCAAAGGCCATAATGGCGGATATGAGCAAAACGGAGCGTTTTATCGCCGCAAAGGGCGGCAAGGGCGGCTGGGGCAATATGCATTTTGCAACCTCAACCCGTCAGGTTCCTCGATTTGCAAAGCCCGGCGTTCCCGGTGAGGAATGGGAGGTTTCGCTTGAACTGAAATTACTTGCCGATGTGGGACTTGTAGGCTATCCGTCGGTGGGAAAGAGCAGTCTTATCTCCGTTGTTTCACAGGCGAAGCCGAAAATTGCGGACTACCATTTCACTACGCTCATTCCGAATTTAGGCGTTGTCAGCATGGGAGAGGGCAACAGCTTCGTCATTGCGGATATTCCCGGTCTTATTGAGGGTGCAAGCGAGGGTGTCGGCTTAGGTCATCAGTTTCTTCGTCACGTTGAGCGTTGCAGAATGTTAATCCATATTGTCGACGTCAGCGGAAGCGAAGGCAGAAATCCTATTGAGGATTTTGAAACAATCAACGAGGAGCTGAAAAAATTTAATTCCGATTTAGCCGAGCGACCAATGATAGTTGTCGGCAACAAGATTGATATGGCAGAGCCCGAACAAATTGAGGAATTTAAGAGCTATGTAAACTCAAAGGGCTATGAGTATTATTCAATCTGTGCTCCGATTTGCGAGGGCACAAAGGAATTGATGAACGTCACTTGGAACAAATTACAGGAGCTTCCGCCGATAAAGGAATACGAGACAGAGGAAATTCCGTTTGAAGCACTCATCAAGGACGACAACAGCTTCAAAATTACTAAAGAAGACGAGGGCTACTATCTTGTTGAGGCAAAGTGGTTCCCGAAGGTACTCAAGGGAATTGACGTTACCGACTATGAGGCCTTGCAGTATATGCAAAGAGTTCTTGAAAAAAGCGGCGTATTTGACGCACTTAGAGAGGAAGGGATTCAAGAGGGCGACATCGTCAGCCTTTATGATATTGAATTCGAGTATATTCCGTAATGAGATTTACAGATTTGAAAGCAAAGCCAAATGAATTAAGTCCGCTCAATCTTGCATTCATCGGGGACTGCGTTTACGAAATGCTCGTCAGAGAAACGCTCGTACTAAACGCAAACCGCCCTGTCAACGACTTACACAAAGAAAGCGTAAAATTCGTTTCGGCAAAGGCTCAAACGCTTGCTTACGACAAAATAAAGGATTGCCTTACCGAGCAGGAAACAGCCATTTACAAGCGAGGCAGAAACGCAAAGGTTGGGCATAATCCAAAATCGGCAAGTCAGAGCGAATACCATATTGCAACAGGAGTAGAAGCGCTTTTCGGTTATTTGTATCTAACAGAGCAAATTCAGAGAATAAAAGAGCTGTTTCAAATAATTATAAATGAATAGCAAAAAAGTATTGACAAAACGAATTTCTATGGTATAATAATATTCGTTGTGGGAGTATAGCTCAGCTGGGAGAGCACCTGCCTTACAAGCAGGGGGTCACAGGTTCGAGCCCTGTTGTTCCCACCAAAAAAGAAGCAACTTTAGTTGCTTCTTTTTTTATCCAAGCCGCAGGCTTGGTATATCATCACACTTTAGTGTGTATATCATCGCTTTAGCGTATATCAT
>CAMCPL010000004.1 GCA_945876745.1 uncultured Clostridia bacterium | reverse complement strand
TATGCAAAAAAATAAATGTTGGAGTTCCCACCCCAACATTTATTATAGAACCAATTTTTTGGTACTACTGACCAAAAAAGAACTGGTTAAAAAAACGAGGATTTTCTTCATTTTTTCTTAAATATAGATTTGATTTTACTGATTATACCTAACTTTTGAAGTTTTTGAGAAAATGTTATGGGTAAATCTCTTTCTTCATCAAGTATATAAGGGAACTCTCCCTCGATACATATCCAAAAATATTCTCCTGCCCTATCACAAGGTACAGAAGCTACCTTTTGAAAAGTGATTTTTACACCAAACTTTTCAAAATCAAATTTATCGCCTTCTATCTTACCAAAAACGCCTTAATAGCCTTCGTGATGAATTAATGCATCGTTATCATTTCCTAAATCCCAAGAAAAAACTTCTTCAGTACAATTATAATCAATTCCAAATCCACTCAAAAACTCAACAAGTTCAAAATTGTTTTGAATATTTTTGTAATAATTTCTGCAATCTTGATAATCACAAGGTTTATTAAAATCCGAGCGATACTCTTTTGTTTTTTCTTTGTCGAAAATTATTTTTACAGAATTTATTTCAATTGTTTGCAAGGACATCTCATTACCGCCTTATGTTAATTATAGTATAAAAGCGACAAAGTCGCAATTATAAGTGAAATCGTGCGATCGCACGGTGAAATCAAAGGCTTTCGCCTTTGGTGAAATATTTTGCTAACGCAAAATGTGAAATTAAATCCACCCACCGCCGCAGCGATTTCACTCGAGTGAAGCGAGAATTTCACATTTCGAAGCAATATTTCACCCACCCGTTAGGGTGGTTTAGTTGAAAAAAGTCCTGTTCTTTCGAACAGGACTTTTTTCTGGAGGCACCACCCAGATTTGAACTGGGGATAAAGGTTTTGCAGACCTCTGCCTTACCCCTTGGCTATGGTGCCGTATAAATTAATAGAAAACACCGCGGTGTTTTCTATTAACAATTTATGGAGCGGATTACGAGACTCGAACTCGCTACCTTCACCTTGGCAAGGTGACGCTCTACCGGATGAGCTAAATCCGCAAATGGTGCTTCCGGACGGAATCGAACCATCGACACGAGGATTTTCAGTCCTCTGCTCTACCAACTGAGCTACAGAAGCAAAATAAATGGCGACCCGGAACGGGCTCGAACCGTCGACCTCCAGCGTGACAGGCTGGCGTTCTAACCAACTGAACTACCGGGCCATTTATACCAAGGCTATCGCCTTGGTTATGGTGGGAACAACAGGGCTCGAACCTGTGACCCCCTGCTTGTAAGGCAGGTGCTCTCCCAGCTGAGCTATACTCCCAAATGTTGCTTGCAACGCTTAATAATATACAATATTTATCGTTACTTGTCAACACTTTTTTTAATATTTTTTATTTTTTTATTGCTTTGTTCAAAAGCACCTTTATTTCCTGCGGTGTAAAAGAATATTCTTTGTTGCAAAAGTGACATTGGATATCTGTATTCTTTGTATCCTGCGACATTTCAATAAGCTCTTTCTCTCCGAGTGATATCAAAGCATTTTCAATTCTCTGTCTTGAACAATTGCATTTGTAGGCGGCGACGGTTTCGTCGAGCTTTTCAATTTCTATTCCCTGCATTGCCGCCATAGCGATTTCGTCAACGCTCATTCCGTCGTCAAGCATTGACGTCACGGATTTAATGCTGTTTATATTATTTTCAATCTTATCAATTATTTCATCCGCACAACCGGGCAAAAGCTGAATAATATATCCGCCTGCTTTTTTTACGGTTAAATCGGGATTAACAAGTACTCCGAGAGCACAAACCGACGGCGTCTGCTCACTTTGAGCAAAGTAATTAGTCAAATCCTCTGCGATTTCACCGCTGATTATCGGAACCTGACCGATATAAGGCTCTTTAAGACCGATATCTTTAATGACATAAAGCTGTCCCTGCGTACCGACCGCACCTGATACATCGAGTTTTCCGTTTGGCTTTAGAGGTAGCTCGACCACAGGATTTTGGACATAGGCACGAGCATTACCGTTATAATCGGAAACAGCTATCAAATCGCCGCATTCACCGTTAGCGTCTATTCTGACAGTTATTGTATCCTCCTTGCTTTTAAGCATATCACCCATCATTGAAGCACCTGTAATAAGTCTTCCGAGTGCGGCGGTGACGGTTGCAGATGTTTTATGAATCTGCTCCATTTCATAAACCATATCTGTAGAATCGGTTGCAATAATAAATGCCGAGCCGTCCGTTGTTATATATCTTACGATTTTTCCCATAATATTATGCCTTCTTACATATAAAAAATAATCTTTCGCTTGTCTCTTCGGGAGCGTTATATGTCAATTCATCATATACCTTAATATCGCTAAATCCCGAATTTTCAAGCGCAGTTTTCAGCTCATCAATACTATATGCTTTTTCGCAAAATTCCTCGCTGAATCTGTCGTACGATTGACCGTTAAATCTAAACAAATCAATTAGTATTCTAACTGTATTTTCATCAACTTGCTCGTTATCCCAAACAAGATAATAATCCTCTTCGTCAAAAACAAATGTATTGCCTGATAATACGCATTGATGCTTGTAAATTGTATTAACGTCGAAAACAAATAATCCGCCTTGCTTTAAGCTGTTATTAACACATTCAAATGTTTTTTGAACGGCGTTTATTGAATTGAGGTGATTAATGCTGTCAAGACAACAAATACAGGCGTCAACCTTTGTTTCAAGCTCAAAATCCTGCATATTAGCTTTGAGTAAGGTAAAGTTATCCCCTGTTTGGGAAAGCCTTTGTGAAGCTATTTCAAGCATTTGCTCGGACAAATCAATGCCGATAATGCTGTACCCTTTTTTCATAAGCCTTTCGCTCATAGAGGCGGTTCCGCAGGCAAGATCCAAAACAGTGCCCGACGAAATTGAGTTATCACAGAAAATGTCAGAAATGTAATCACTTCTGACATCATAATCTACATTTTCACTCAATTCATCATAAACCGATGACAAATATTCATAGCTACTCATTAAAATTATTCTCGTTTATTCTTTCAAAAATTTTGTCATATCCGTCACAGCCGTACTGTAAAGAACGGTTAACTCTGCTTATAGTTGCTGTAGATGCTCCGGTTTGCTCAACAATATCCGTATAAACAGATTTTTCAGAAAGCATTTTTGCAACTACTATTCTTTGGCTCAAGGTTTTCAGCTCTTGAACCGTACACAAATCCTCAAAAAAGTCATAGCACTCTTCGAGCGTCTCAAGAGAGAGAATTGCCTTAAACAGAAAGTCCATATTTTCATTTTGCAGCTTATTGTTCATATCAATCACCGTTTGTTAAAATTATTTACTTTCATATTTTAACACATTAAATCGTGATAGTAAAGACCTAAATTAAAAAAACAGCGATAAGTTTTCTTACCGCTGTTAAATGACATTATTCAGTAATTAAATCATTATAGAAATCGAAGCAGTCAAAGGTGGCAAAATAGTCCTTCGGGGTTTCTGCTCTTCTGATAAGCTGATATGTTCCGTCCTCTTTCAATAAAATTTCTGCGGACTTTAGCTTGCCGTTGTAATTATAGCCCATAGAAAAGCCATGAGCGCCTGTGTCGTGGATAAAGAGAATATCTCCCATCTCAATTTCAGGCAACATTCTGTCAATTGCAAACTTGTCGCAGTTTTCACAAAGCGAGCCTGTTACATCATATTTATTAGTACATTCTTCATTTTCCTTACCGAGTACGGTTATATGATGATAAGCGCCGTAGATAGCAGGACGCATAAGATTTACCGCACAAGCGTCAACACCGACATATTCTTTATGGGTATGCTTTTCGTTAATTGCGGTTGTAACAAGACCGCCGAACGGTCCCATCATATATCTGCCAAGCTCTGTGCATAGCTTAACGTCGCCCATTCCGGCCGGAACGAGAACCTCATCAAATACCTTATGAACGCCCTCGCCGATTACCGCAATATCATTTGCTTCCTGTTCAGGTCTATAAGGAATACCAATGCCGCCCGAAAGGTTGATAAAGGAAATACGAACACCGATTTGCTCCTTAAGCTCAACCGCAAGCTCAAACAATACTTTTGCAAGCATAGGATAATAATCGTTAGTTACGGTATTTGATGCAAGAAATGCGTGGATACCAAATTCCTCAACACCCTTTTCTTTCATAATTCTGAATGCTTCAAAAATCTGAGGAGTTGTCATTCCGTATTTTGCGTCACCGGGATTGTCCATAATATCATTGCTGATTTTGAACATACCGCCCGGATTGTAACGACAGCTCATTTTCTTCGGAAGCTTACCGCAAGCCTTTTCAACAGCTTCGATATGTGTTATATCATCAAGATTAATAATACCGCCTAAGTCGTTACAATACTTAAATTCTTCAATAGGCGTATCATTTGATGAAAACATAATGTCGTCGCCCGTTGCGCCGATTGTTTTTGCCATCATTAATTCGGTTTTTGAAGAACAGTCACAGCCACAGCCGTATTCCTGCAAAATTTTAATCAAAAACGGATTTGGCGTTGCCTTAACGGCAAAGTATTCCTTAAATCCCTCGTTCCAAGAAAAAGCGTCCTTTAATGCTTTTACATTTTCTCTAATTCCCTTTTCGTCATAAATATGAAAAGGAGTGGGATAATCTTTAATAATTTCCTTTGCCTTTTCCAATGAAATAAATGGTGTCTTGCTCATTTTTGTCCTCCGCATCATCATAGTTTGTTTATAGTGAATTTTCAATCAATTGCTTAATTTTATCCGCCCCTAAGCCGTTTTGAGACGAAAACGGAATTATTACATTTTCATCGACATTCTCAAGCTCCGAAAGAAGCTCGGCACTTCTCTTTTGAAATTCCTTAACCTTGAGCTTGTCAGCTTTCGTACAGGCAACAATAAACGGAATTTGCATTTCCTGCAAAAAAGAAATCATTGCGTAATCGTCTGCCGACGGCTTATGCCGCATATCGACAAGCTGAACTACAAGCTTTATGTTTCTGTCGGAATTGAAATATCCCTCCATAAGACCGGCAAATCTTTCTTTCTCACTTTTGCTTAATTTTGCGTAGCCGTAGCCCGGAAGGTCGACAAATTTTACTCCGTCAACATCGTAGAAATTTATAGTAATTGTTTTTCCGGGTACGGAGCTAACTCTTGCAAGAGATTTTCTGTTGAACAGCTTATTAAGCAGCGAGCTTTTTCCTACATTCGACCTGCCGGAAAAAACTATTTCGCTTTCTTTGCTTTCGGGAAGCTGTTCAAATATTCCGTATGCCCTTTCAAATTTTGCTAAATTATAATTCATATTACTGTGTTACCGCCGAAGCTGAATCAGTATCGGCTTTAATTATCATTTCACTTTTTCTTTTTTTCGGCATATATTCCAGCGCTTGCTCGATAACCTCGTCAAACCTGCTGACGCTTATAAATCTTACGGCAGATTTAACTTCTTCATTGACCTCGGACAAATCCTTTACGTTATCCTTTGGAATAATTACAGTATCACAACCGGCTTTATATGCCGCCATTGATTTTTCTTTAAGACCGCCTATTGCGAGAGCCTTACCCTTTAGTGATATTTCGCCGGTCATAGCGACGTTGCGTTTTATCGGTATATCAGTCAGCTCGCTTAAAAGCGCAGTTGTTATCGCAAGTCCTGCCGAGGGTCCGTCTTTCGGGATTGCGGCTTCGGGAGCGTGAATGTGAATATCCTTTGTTTTATAAAAGTCTGCGTCAACACCGTATTCATAAGCCTTGCTTCTAATGTAGCTTACGGCAGTTTTTGCGCTTTCCTTCATAACGTCTCCGAGATTGCCTGTAAGCTCGATTTTTCCGCTTCCGTCAAAGGCAGATACTTCAATCGGGAGAAGCGTTCCTCCGACCTGCGTCCACGCAAGACCGTTTACAGTACCGACAGAATTTTCAGCAGGGATTTCATCCTTTGAATACCTTTCAACACCGAGATAATCAGAAAGATTGCTTTCATCGACCTTAAAGGATTTTGCTCCGTTTTCAATCGCAACGCTTGCTTTACGGCAAAGTGTTGCAATTTGTTTTTCAAGACCTCTTACTCCCGCTTCTCTTGTATAACATTCGATTATTTTATACAACGCTTTATCACTTATTTTCAGTTCTCTCAATGACAAAGAATGCTTTTGAGCTTGTTTTTTAACTAAATGGCGCTTTGCAATATTGAACTTTTCTTCAACAGTGTATGAATTAAGCTCAATAACTTCCATTCTGTCGTAAAGCGGTGCTGAAATCGTTGAAGTGTCATTGGCGGTTGTTATAAACAAAACCTTGCTTAAATCAACAGGAAAATCTATATAATGGTCGTTGAACGAATTGTTTTGCTCCGGGTCAAGCGCTTCTAATAAAGCTGAAGACGGGTCTCCCTTATAGTCGCTTCCAACCTTGTCAATTTCGTCAAGTAAAATAATCGGGTTCATTGTACCGGCAGAGATAAGCGCTTCAATTATTCTGCCTGCCATTGCACCTATGTAGGTCTTTCTGTGACCTCTGATTTCTGCTTCATCGTGAACGCCGCCGAGTGCAATGCGAATGTATTTTCTGTTCATTGACTTCGCAAGAGATTTAACAATACTTGTTTTTCCTACTCCCGGAGGTCCTGCAAGACAGATAATCTGACCGTTGTACTCATTTGTTCTTTTCATAACGGCAAGAGATTCGATTATTCTTGTTTTAACCTTGTCTAATCCGAAATGGTCGGAATCAAGAACCTTTCTTGATTTTTCAAGATTTATACTTTGCTTCGAATACTTTCCGAAAGGAATTTCAAGACATTTGTCAAGATATGTACGAATGACAGTTGCTTCATGAGAGCCACTCGGCATCTTCATAAGCTTATCGCATTCCTTAAATAGTTTTGATTTAATTTCTTCGCCGCATTCAAGGGCTTTAACTTTATTTCTGTATTCGTCTGCTTCTTCGATAGGATTTTCACCGTCGCCTAACTCGTCGGCAATCACTTTCATTTCCTCACGAAGATAATACTCTCTTTGGCTTTTATCAATTTCCTTTTGAAGCTTGTCCTGAATATCCGCTTCAATTTCCAAAGTCAACGTTTCTTTTCTTAAAAGTGCAATTAGCTTTCTAATTCTTTTTTCAGGATAAATTTCTTCAAGCATTTCCTGCTTATCAATAAATGAGAAAAAACTGTTTTCGCATACAAAATCGCAAAGGTCGCTGATGTCGCTTGTAGCGATAATTTTCGCGACTACTTCATTAGAAATCTTCTTAAACATAGAAGCATATTTTTCATACTCATTTTTAAGAAGTCTTGAATACGCATAAATTTCCGGAGAAGTTTTTACCTCGTATATGGGAACTCTCTCAACAAGTGCTTCAAAATATCCGTTATTTGTATTCATTGAAATAACGCTTGCTCTTACAACGCCTTCAACTATTACTCTCAAATTATCCGAATGAGGAATTTTAATCATCTGCTTAATTTTGCAGATGACGCCAATATCAAAAACATCGTCCTCCTTTGGGTCGTCGACCGATGAATCACATTGTGCAACGAGGAAAATAAGCTGATTATCATCCATAGCGGCATTAAGCGCCTGAATACTCTTTTTCCTGCCTACATCAAAATGCAAATTCATTTTCGGATAAACTACAAGCCCTCTCAAAGGAATTGCAGGAATTTTTTCAAATCCTAAAATGTCATCTTCATTTTGAAGAATGTCAAAATTTCTAATTTCTTCCATATAATCACCAAAAGGATAATTCTTTATTTCTTAAAATAATCCAATATATTATAATATATTCAAACTGAAATATCAATACCAAATTATAAAACACCGAGTATTTTTCTCGGTGCTTAAGTAGATTTATATCAATCGTTATATTGAATTTTCTTTACCTTGAACATTGCTCTAAGTATCGGTGCAAGAAGCTTCGGACTTTTTAATAATACTATTTTCACAATCTACCCCTACTTTCTGCAACAGATTATTATTCCGAGTATTATTACGGCTATTGCAAGCATTCGGGTTACCCATATGCTTGGCAGACAGCACGCAAGTACACATCCGATACCGAAAGCAACAAATAAATAGTCCCGTTTGCATTGCTTTTTCATAATAAACACCTCGTTATCTGCGTTTATTACAGTATATGCAAACTAAGTTTAATCGTTACTCTCTATCAGCAAAAGCGTTCCGCTTTCAACTGTTACGGTTGCATATTCGTCTGTTACGAAATTGCTAACTCCCATTTGGCTGTCTGTTTCAAAATCAATAGCGTCCTGTGAGTAAAAACCTGCCGTATAGTAAGCGCCGTTAATTCTCACCTGCCGGCAAGGCTCTAAAAATGCAAAAAGTGAAAAATTTTTATAATCCCTATTTATTCTCTTTTCGTTTTTGATAAGAGAAATTCTGTTTTTTTGGTTAGCTATACAACATTGTACTGAATTTTTCAAGCAATAATTGAGACATAAAATATTTGCGTATGTATGGTCAAATCTATCCCCTATCGCACCAAATATAATAATGTTTTTGTATCCTCGTTCAACAGCTTCTATTACGCAGTGAAATGTATCGGTGTAAGCCTTTTCACGGTTTAGTGTTATTATTTCACAAGGCAAATCCGGTTTCAAAGAGGAATCGAAATCGCCGATAATTAAATCGGGAACAATTCCGATTTGTATACATTTTTTATATCCGGAATCTGCACAAATAACATAATCGTTTTCTATTATGTTATTTTCAATAAACGACAAATCCGCCTCAGGTGCGCCTGATACAATCACACAGCGCTTTATTTTATTTCCCATTGTTTAATATTTTTTACCTCGTTGTACATATCAACATAGCTTTTATGCCTTGAAGGGTCAATCTTGCCGTCATTAACAGCTTGAATTACGGCACATCCTTTATCATTTGTATGAGAACAGCTTGAAAATTTACACTCTGAGAGATAATCTTCAAATTCTCTAAAACAATGCGGCAAATCTTCCTTAAGTATTCTTTCGCATTTCATAAAATCAAGAGATGAAAAGCCCGGTGTATCGGCAATATATCCGCCGTTTTCGGTTTTGAAAAGCTCACAATGACGTGTTGTGTGCTTTCCTCGTCCGAGCTTTTTACTTGTTTCACCCGTTTTAAGCTCTAATTCGGGAAAAATATTATTAAGCAAAGTAGACTTGCCAACACCTGTATTTCCGGTAAAAGCACAGCAGCAGTCGTTCAAAAGCGGCTTAATTTCTTCACAGGCCGTCTTGTCGTTATTATTACAGGAAAAAACCGTAAATCCTGATTTTTCATAAATGCTTTTATATTTTTCACACGAAGAGTCAAGATCTGTTTTTGTAATAATAATTATAGGCTCAATGTTTTTGTATTCGGCAACGGCTATGAGATTATCAATAACCGAGGTGTTGATTTTTGGGTCAACAAGCGAGGCTACTATAAATAACCTATCCAAATTTGCAAGCGGCGGTCTTACAAGTTCATTTTTTCTCTCAAAAATTTTGTCTATTGTATTTTCGCCGCTTTCATTAATGTTGATTTCAACATTATCTCCGACAAGAGGCGTTATGCTTTGATTACGAAAACTTCCCCTTGCTTTACATTCAAATATCTCATCGTCGCAGTCAACATAGTAAAAGCCGCCTATGCCCTTTACAAGTTTTCCTGTTTTAGTAATTGTTTCCATTAAAATTAATCAGTTCCCTCGGCATTTGCATTTGAAAAATCGACAGTATAGGATTTATCTTCTTTTCCGTCAACGCTGAATGTTTCCATATATCCTGCCTTGCTTAGCATAATTTGAATACTGCTTTGTTTTTCTCCCTCACACGATACTGAAACCTTTATTGTTTTACCGTTAATGTTAACATTCTTTGATGAATAAGTCTCGCCGTTAACCTTTACAACAAGCGTATCGTTTGTACCCTCAACGTTCGGCAACACAATATCAAAGGAATATGTGACATTTCTCGGTGCCGTTGTTGTTTCACCGGTTGAAATTATAACCTTGATAGTGTCCGTTTCTTTTACAGAGGTTCCTGCACCGGGCGACTGAGATATAACAATTCCCTTTTTAAGAACGCTGTCCTGGGTTGTAAAAGTCACATTTTTGAAGCCGTATTTTTCCAAAAATGCCTTTGCACCGCTTTGTGTAAGACCGGTAACGTCAGGTACTTTAATCGTTTCAACGGTTGTTGTTGACGGGCCGTCTGAAATAAAAATAGTAATTTCCTGATCGGAGCTGACAATTGTACCTGCTTTAGGGTCGGTATAAACAACCTTGCCCTCTTCAACGCTCTCGCTTGAAACCTTCATAGTTTTGAAATTTGTCAGACCGTCCTGCTTCAAGGTTTCCTGCGCAAGCTCAAGAGACAGTCCGTAAACATTTGTTACGCTGATATCCTTTTCACTTGCTGCAACAATAAGAGTTACTGTTGAGCCTTTCGTTACACGTGAACCGGCTTCAGGAGATTGGCTAATGATAATGCCTGGCTCTTGGTCATTTGTTTTTCTGTATTCTGCAACGAATTGATAGTCGTAGGAGGTATCGTTCTGAAGCTCGTCATATGAAAATCCGACAAAGCTCTCAAGCTTTTGAGACTTTGCATTCATTCCGGAGGTGAACATAAAGACAACACCGATTATTACACCTATAAGCACAATAACGCTTATAACAACAGCCGCAATTGTCTTCTTTTTTCTACCCTCAGCCTCTTGAGGATCAATAACCTCATCATATTCATCATCAATTTGATAAGGCGGCTCAACAACAGTAGAAGTAAATGTCTCGTTATTATTTGAATAGTTAAACGTTGTGTTTGGATTTTTTATTACCTCCTCGATATCAAGAAGCATTTCTGTTGCTGTTTGATATCTGTCACGAGGATTTTTTTGCATAGCGTGAACACAAATTTGTTCAAGCCCTTTGGGTATATCAGGATTAATCTGCGTGAGCTTTTGGGCATTAGCCTGTACCTGCATAAGCGCAACAGACACCGCATTTTCACTGTCGAAAGGCACCTTACCCGCAAGCATTTCATAAAGAACAACACCGATTGAATAAATGTCAGCCTTTTCATCGGTAACCTCGCCCTTTGCCTGTTCCGGAGCAATATAATGAACGGAGCCTATTGCCTGTTCAGTAAGTGTTTTTGTGTCGGAGCGTGAAAATCTCGCAATACCGAAATCAGTAACTTTTATATTGCCGTTTGGTAAAAGAATTATATTCTGCGGCTTTATGTCACGGTGAACAATACCTTTATCGTGGGCATGCTGAACTGCTCGAAGAATTTGGGTCATAAAGAACAGCGCATCATTCCACGAAATTGAATTTTGCTTATTAATATATTCCTTTAGCGTAATGCCGTCGATATATTCCATAACAATATATTGCAGCTTTTCTCCGAAATTAACGTCATATACCTTTACGATATTTTCGTGAGACAAAAGAGCAATAGCCTTGCTTTCATTCTTAAATCTACGCTTAAATTCCTCATTATTCAAAAATTCGTCCTTAAGAATTTTTACGGCAACAGTCCTGTCGTCAACATTATCGTAAGCCTTATAAACGACCGACATACCGCCAACGCCGATAATTTCCTGAACCTCATATCTTCCGTCAAGTCTTTTTCCTACATAATTATCCATTGTTTCAACTCCGTATATATCAGTTTGCAATTGCAACAACCGTTATGTTGTCGCCACCGCCGTTCTTGTTTGCTCTTTTTACCAGTCTGTCTGCAAATGCGTAATACTGACCGTCTTTTATATCATCAATCATTTCTTTATTTGTAACAAAATTACTGAGTCCGTCCGTACATAGAATCAGCGTTTCATTGTCGTTCAAATCAATCTCGCTGAAATCAATATCAATTCGTTTTTCTACACCGACAGCACGAGTGATTAAATTCTTTTTTGGGTGATGCTGTGCTTGCTCAGCGGTAATTTCTCCCCTGTCAACCATATTTTGTACAAGGCTATGGTCAGTTGTAATTTGCTGAATTGTTTCCCCGCTTACAATATACGCTCTACTATCACCTGCGTGAGCAATAAATGCAGTTTTGTCTCTTACTATAACCGCAACAACAGTTGTGCCCATTCCCTGTAAATCAGGTCTTGAATAAGCCATATCGTAAACCTCAATATTTGCGGCGCATATCGCAGAATCTAATAAATTCTTTATTGAAGCGTCTCTCATTTTTTCGTTATAGGCTGAAGTAATCTTTTCGCTAATAACCTTTACGGCAAGCGCAGAAGCTATGTTACCGCCTGCTTCGCCGCCCATGCCGTCGCAAACGACAGCCCATGCAACCTCACCGGGAAGCTCACCGACTGCATAAGCGTCCTGATTACTGCTTCTGACTAAGCCTTTATCCGTTTTAGCAACAATTTTCATTTTTGTCCACCTCGTTTTTTCTGCGTCTTAACTGACCGCAGGAAGCGTTTATATCCGAGCCGAGCGTTCTTCTTATTGTAGCATTTATACCGAGAGAACACAAGGTGTTATAAAAAGTTTTTATTGATTTTGAGCTTGATTGAACGTTTTGACGTTCCTTAACATCATTAACCGGAATCAAATTAACGTGGCACAAAAAGCCCTTTAGCTTTGAAGCAAGCTCAACAGCACATTCTTTAGAATCATTAACACCGCTGATAAGCGTATATTCAAACGATACCCTCCTGCCTGTTTTTTGCGCATAAGCCTTGCAGGCTGTCAATACCTCGTCAATATTCCATTTGTCATTAACAGGCATTGTTTTTGAACGTATTTCATCATTAGGTGCGTGAAGCGACAAGGTAAGCGTAATAGGCAAGCCCTCGTTCATTAAGTCGTAAATTTTCGGAACAATTCCGCAGGTTGAAAGTGTAATATCTCTCAATGAAATATGAAGTCCGTTTTCGTTATTTACCGTACGCAAAAACCTTACTACGTTATCGTAATTATCAAGCGGCTCGCCTATTCCCATAAGAACAATATGAGAAATTCTGATATTTAAGTCCTGCTGTGCTTTATGGATTTGACCCTCCATTTCACCGGCAAGCAAATTTCTTTTGAAGCCTGCGAGAGTTGAAGCACAGAATTTGCAGCCCATTTTACAACCGACCTGACTTGAAATACAGATAGTATATCCGTATTTATATTTCATAATTACTGCTTCGACATATTCACCGTCATAGAGCCTGAAAAGATATTTTATAGTCGAGTCGATAGAAGACACATATTTTTCTTCAATATCAACGCTTGGTATAAAATATTTTTCATTCAGCTTGTTTCGTAGCTCCTTTGATAAATTCGTCATTTCATCAAAGCTCATAACGCCCTTTTGATGAAGCCACGAATATATTTGCTTTGCACGGAATTTAGGAATGTTTAAGCCTAAAATTTCTTTTTCAAGCTCATCAAAGGTCATAGATTTTATATCAGTCATTGTGTTTTACCATAAGTGCGTAGAAAAATCCGTCTCCGCCGTCACTTGACGGAAAAATCGTTTTTTGCTTGACAAGTGAAAAATCAGGATTGCTTTTGAGAAATTTTTCTACAACTTTCTCGTTTTCTTTTTTGTTTAGAGTGCAGGTTGAATACAAAAGCTCGCCGTTTGGCAAAAGATATCTTGAAGAGGTTTGAAGTATTGTAAATTGAATATCAAACAGTTCTTTTATTTCGTCAAGATTTTTATAGCGAATTTCAGGCTTTCTGCGTATAATTCCGAATCCGCTGCACGGTACATCGCAGAGTACTTTGTTTGCCATAGGCAACTCGCAATTATAAACGGTCGCATCATTTACCTTTGCAATAATATTGTCGAAAGTTAGCCTTTTTGCGCTCTTTTTTATAAGCTCAACTCTGTGTTCGTGAATGTCTAAAGAGTAGACTGTTTTAGCCCTTTGAGCCATAGTAAAAGATTTTCCGCCCGGTGCGGCGCAAACATCCAATACAATATCGTCCTTGCTTATATTCATAACATTTGCACTTGTATAAGAGCTTAAATCTTCTATGTAGAACAGTCCGTTTGTAAACGGCTTACATTCCGACAGGTCAAAGCCGCCGTTAATTTTAACAACCTCGCCGAACACCTCACAGGAAATTCCGTTGTCAAAAAGCTCATACTGTAATTCATCGGCGGTAACAAATTTTCTGTTCGGTATGGCAAAAACAGGAGGTCTTTCATTAATTGCCGAAAGTATATTGACAGTATTTTCTTCTCCGTACATTTTTTGCCACATATTAATCAAATTCTTGGGACAGGAGTATTTTATGCTCAAATCATCAATATTTTCAAGCTCCTGCTTAAAGCCGTCAATTTTACGAAGCACGGCGTTAACAACGTTTTTATAATATGAAAGTCCGACTTCACCTGCAAGCTCAACAGTTTCGTAAATAGCAACGGGCGCAGGTACTTTATCCATAAAAAGAATTTGGTATGCGCCGATATACAATACAATTTTTAGTTTTGGCTTTGTTTTTCCGGTAAGAAATTTATCCAAAGCATAATCGAGAGTCAGCTTGCGTTCAATAACACCGTAAACAATTTTTGATACAAACGCTCTGTCTGTCGTGTTTACGGATTTTAACTCTTTTTCGAGAGTTAAATTTGAGTATGCATTATCCCGAAGTATGCTTTGCAAAATCTCAAACGCTTTTAATCTGCTGTTCAACGTCTTCTGCCACCCGATACAATAATTAACAGTCTGAAAATTGAAGCAAGTGCCGAAGCAAGCGCAGCAACGTAAGTAAGAGCTGCCGCAGTCAACACCTTTTTTGCACCGACATATTCGTCAGACGACAAAAATCCATTTTCGGATATGTTTTCAAGCGCTCTTTTGCTTGCGTTAAATTCAACAGGCAACGTAATAAGCTGAAACAATGCTACAAAGCAATAAAGTATAATACCTACATAAGCGAGCGTTGTTGAATTAATAAGCAATCCGATAAGGCAAAGCGGAACGCCGAGTGACGAGCCTATTCTCGTAGCAGGAATAACAAAATTGCGTAATTTCAGCGGAAAATACTCCTGATTGTGCTGACAGGCGTGACCTGCTTCGTGACACGCAACACCGATTGCCGCAATAGAACGTGATGAAAAAACATCGTCGCTCAGGCAAATTTCCTTTGCTTTAGGGTCATAATAGTCGGTAAGTGTTCCCGATACTTTCCTGATTTTTACATCTGTAATACCGTTAAGCTGAAGTATTCTCCAAGCGGCGTCTGCACCTGTCATTCCGCTTCTGCTTGTAATTGAAGAGTACTTGTTGAAGCTTGTTTTAACCTTAATTTGACAGAATAATGCAAAAATAAAAGTCGGAAGCATTATAAAGCCTGTCAAATAATACATCAAATAGTAGTACATATAATTATAGTTCATCTCCCAATACAGAGCCGATTTCTATTTTGTTGCCCTGTAAAAATGATTTTGTATCCATTCTCTTTTTTCCGTCAAGCTGTAATTCGAGAATGTCAAGGCATTTTCCGTCACCGCAGCAAACGGTTAGCACTCCGTTGTTATCAACGACCTTACCTGCCTTATCGGAAGTTTTTCCCGAAATAACCGTTTTATGAATTTTCAGCTTTTTATTATTTACGGTAGTTGATGCAACAGGCCATGTTTGAAGCCCTCTGACCTTGTTGTGTATATGGTCGGCGGAATCATTCCAATCAATTTCGCACATTGATTTGTCAATCATCGAAGCGTAAAAGGTATCAGCGTCAGGTTGCTTTTTTGGAGATAACTCACCGTTTTCAAGCATAGTCAGAGTTTTAATTAAAGTCTCGGCGCCGATTTCGGATAATCTGTCAAAAAGCTCTGCCGAGGTTTCATTTTCACCGATTTGGGTCTCTTCTACGTAAAGTATATCACCCGTGTCAAGTCCCTCATCCATTTGCATTATCGAAACGCCTGTTTTTTCTTCTCCGTTTAGAACAGCCCATTGAATTGGGGCGGCACCTCTATACTTGGGCAAAAGCGACGCGTGAACATTAATTGAGCCGAATTTTGCCGAATCTAAAATTTCTTTAGGCAAAATTTTTCCGTAGGCAACAACAATATTAATATCCGGATTGAAAGATTCAATTATTTCCAATGCATTTGAGCCCTTGATTTTTTCCGGTTGAAAAACAGGAATATCATATTTAATCGCAAGCTCTTTAACAGGAGGCGGGGTTAGTATTTGCTTTCTTCCGACAGGCTTGTCAGGTTGAGTGAATACACAGCAAACATTATGTCCTGATTCAATTAATTTCTTTAGGCACGGTACTGCGAAATCCGGAGTACCCATAAAAACAATATTCATTATTCCTCCAGCTTACCGATAACCTTTGATGTAAACAAAATACCGTCAAGGTGATCAATCTCGTGACAGAAGCATCTTGCCTTTAAGTCTTCTCCCGTGAACACCTGCCATTTGCCGTTTCTGTCCTGCGCTTTAACCTGAACCTTTGCAGGTCTTGAGCAAACGCCGTATTTTCCGGGAACAGACAGGCAACCCTCGGAAACCCTTTGTTCACCCTGCGTCATTACAATTTCCGGATTGACAAGCTCCATAGGACCGTCACCTACGTCTATTACAACAACTCTTTTTAACATTCCTACCTGAGGACCTGCAAGTCCTACTCCGTTTGCGGCATACATAGTCTCAAACATATCGTCGATTAATGTTGCAAGCTTATCGTCAAATTTTTCGATAGGTCTGCATTTTTTATTCAAAATCGGGTCTCCGATTTCTACAACCTTTCTAAGTGCCATTTTGAACTCCTTATTTCTATGAAATATCAGCAGGATTTAAGCTGATACCAATGCTTACTTTAGAATATAACTTATTTTTTTGAACAGATTTTAGAATATTTGTTATCATTTGGCGAATTCTTTTATTATTTTTCGTTTTTAATGCTAAACGATAACGGTAGCTGTTATTGATTTTTGAAATTTTTGCAGGCGTTGGACCTAAAGCAACGAGCTTTACATCGCTGTACTGCGACTTATTAAGCTCCACCATTTCTTCAAAAAACGCTTTTGCACAAAGTGCAACATCATTCTCGTTTTCACCTGTAAAGGTTGCTAAAAAAATATCGCAAAACGGCGGATAAATCATAAGTTTGCGTATTTGAATTTCGCTGTCGTAAAAGGCTTTATAGTCCTGATTTGAAGCAAATTCGATAATTTCATTATAAGGATTAACGGTTTGAATAATCGCTTTGCCCTGTGTATTTCGTCTTCCGGCTCTGCCTACCACCTGCGTAATTAAATCAAACGCTCTTTCGTTTGCAAAATAGCTTTCGTCATAAAGTGAATTATCGGCGTTTACAACACCGACGAGGCTCACATCCTCAAAATCAAGTCCTTTTGCAACCATTTGCGTACCGATTAAGATATTATATTCCTTTTGAGCAAACTGATTTAACAGCTTTTCGTGGGAAAATTTAGTCGAGGTTGTGTCCGCATCCATTCTTAAAACCCTTGCACCGGGTACAAGCGCGCTTACCTCTTCTTCAATTCTCTGTGTACCGTAGCCACTGTATCGAACACTATCACTTTGACAGTTATCGCATTTGTTGTCAAGTCGCTTTGTATAGCCGCAGTAATGGCAGGTAAGCCTGTTGTTATAGCTGTGGTATGTCAGCGAAATTGAGCAATTCGGACAAGTCAATATATGTCCGCATTCGTTACACGCGATAAAAGTATTATATCCCCTGCGGTTAATAAGTAAAATAGCTTGCTTTCCGTTTTCAACAGTTTCTATTAAGCTCTCACGCAAAACGCTTGAAATACAGCTTTTGTTACCATTTCTTAATTCGTTTTTCATATCAACGGTAACAACATTGGGAAGAACGGCGTTTCCGTATCTTTCGTTCAAAACCGAAAGCGTATACTTACCCTTTAATGCGTTAGAATACGATTCTATTGACGGAGTCGCGGAACCGAGCAAAAGCAAAGCATTATTATACTTTGTTCTGTATCTTGCAACATCCTTTGCATTATATCGCGGCGTACGCTCCGATTTATAAGTTTGTTCCTGTTCCTCGTCAATAATGATTATTCCGAGATTATGAACAGGCGCAAAAACGGCGGAACGTGTTCCGATTACAATTTTTGCTTCTCCTCTGTCAATGCGCTTAAATTCATCATTTCTTTCACCAAGCGAAAGACCGCTGTGAATAACGGCAGTTTTTGAGCCATAGCGTGAATGAAATTTTTCAAGCACCTGTGGAGTAAGAGAAATTTCGGGAACAAGAACAATTGCGTCCCTACCTGCGTCAAGAACATCGTCAATCAGCATAAGGTAAATCTGCGTTTTTCCGCTTCCGGTAACGCCGAAAAGCAGACCGACACCGCCTTTATCAAGCAATTTTCTATTTTGCAAATATGCTTTATTCTGTTCGGGTGAAAGAACGATATTTTCCTTGACAACCTCTTTTGCGGTTGAATAAGGATTTCGCATTACTTCTTTATTATAAAATTCAACAACATTATGCTTTTTCAGCGTATTAAGCACGCCTACGCCAACAGAACAAAACTCACAAATTTCATTTACTCCTGCCGCACCGATGTCTGCAAGCAATTCACAAACATTTCTTTGCTTATTTGTAAGTGTGGCGAAATCAAATTCGTTTTCGGTTAAACGCACCATTTTGAGCGACTTTGAGCCTATTTTCCCGTATGAACGAGGAAGCATTTGCTTCAAGCAGTCATAGGTTGTACAAAAGCATCTTTCCTTCATCCAAAGCGCAAGACTTACCATTTCATCGCTTAGCGGTCTGTCAAGAACTTCGACGATTGATTTTAACTGTGTATTGTTATTATCATCTTGCTTGATAGAGATAATAATACCGCTTCTTACGGTATTTCCTTTTCCGAAAGGGACGTTTACTCTTGAGCCAACATATGCTTCAAATTCATTTGGAAGTATATAGTCGTAGTCTGTATCAAAGCTAAAAAAAGTGTTGTCAACCGCAACGGTTGCAATTTTGAAATTCATATTGAATTACTTTGATTTGAGCTCCTGCGGCTCTTCAATAACATATTTTCCGTCACAGATATCTTCGATTGCAAGAGAAACGGTTTTAACGTCGATTCTCTCTTCATTTTTGATAGCCTCGTCTCTGATTTCTCTTGCTCTTTTTGCAGTACCTACTACAAGGCTGTATCTGCTGTTTACATTACCTAACATTTTCTTCAAATCCGGATTGAACATTATATTATCTCCTTACTGTTTTTTGTTAATAGTTCAACATTAATTATTTCATTTATTTTTTCGACGCACTCATTGAGGTCGTCGTTAACAACTCTGTATTTGTAGGACGAAGCCATATGGATTTCCTTTTCGGCAATTGCCATACGTCTGTTTATATCGTCCTCATCGTTTGTGCAGCGATTTTCAAGTCTGCTTCTTAAAATTTCAAGACTCGGCGGTAAAAGGAAAATTGAAATACTGTCGGGTCGTTGACTCATAATTCTTTGAGCCCCCTGAACGTCAATAATCAAAAAGCAGACCTTGCCCTCATTAATAGCTTTTTCAACACCGGCTATCGGCGTTCCGTAATAGCAGTTGTTATATTTAGCATATTCCAAAAGCTCATCATTTACCACCATAAGCTGAAAATCCGACTCACTTTTGAAATAATAATTTATACCCTCTTCTTCACCGTCTCTCGGCGCTCTCGTAGTTGCAGAAACGGACTCAACGACGTCGTTTCTGACCTTACGCAGTTCCTGAAAAACCGTGTCCTTACCGCAGCCGCTGGGAGCAGATAGTATTACCAAAAGACCTTTTTTATTCATCTTCATCTACCTCCACTCCAAACTTAGCACCGATTTGCTTCAAGTCCATATAGCTCAAAACAACATTATCGCTGTCGGTTATAATTATGCTCATGGTTTTTCTGCCGTGTGTTGCGTCAATCAGCGTTCCGTCTTCCTTACCTTTTTGCACAATTCTTTTTGCAGGAGCACTTTCGGGAGAGATTATCGAAATAACTCTGTCGGCATTAATCAGATTGCCGAAACCAATATTAACAAGCTTCATAACTTCTCCTATTATTCAATGTTTTGAATTTGCTCTCTGATTTTTTCAACCTCGCTTTTGATGTCAACAACTCTGCGGGCTATGTCAACATCGTTTGCCTTTGAACCGATTGTATTCGTCTCACGGTTAATTTCCTGTACAAGAAAATCAATCTTTCTGCCGATTGGCTCGTCGCTTTTAATGAAATCGTTGAGCTGGTCTATATGAGAACGAAGTCTAACAGTTTCCTCTGCAACAGCAACCTTATCGGCATAAATAGCAACCTCTTGAATAATTCTTGCTTCGTCGAGAGATGCGTCGCCTATTAGCTCGTGTACACGTTCAATGAGCTTTTCGTTATACTCCTTAACGGTTTGAGGAGAACGTTGCTCTATATATGATACCTGTTCAAGAATATACTGACCTCTTGAATAAATATCATTATACATCTTCTCGCCCTCTGTTTCGCGCATTGCAATGAATTTGTCGAGTGCCTGCGAGCATACTGCTTTTACGGACTCCCAAAGCTTTTCTTCGTCTTCTTCACCCTTGCGAACAACAAGCACTTCCGGAAAACGGGAAATTGTTCCTGCGCCGAAATCCTCCTTGAGCGAATACTCCTCGGACAATTCCTTTAATGCCTTGACATATGCTCTTGCAAGAGTATGATTAACCGCAACATCCGATGTGTCTGTATCAAGTGCCTCAATTGTAACGTAACACTCAACCTTTCCTCTCGAAACACGAGAGTTGATGTAAGATTTCAGCTTTTCATCAAGAAAGGCATACTGTCTCGGTATTCTTGAGGAAAATTCAAAATATCTATGATTAACAGATTTGATTTCAACGCTGATAAAATAGCCGTCGGCTTCCGCCTGTGCTCTTCCGAAGCCCGTCATCGACTTAATCATATATCCACCCCTTTTTCTTTTTTATATATTATATTTATATATGCTGTGTAGGTCAATGCTTTGTTAACATATTGTTTACAATATTAATACAAAATTCACAAAAAAGACTCCTCTTGAAGCCAAGAGGAGTTAGGAAGTAATATTTGCACAATTATTAATTATTCCGTCACTTCGTCAGAAACTTCTTCCTGTGTAGTAGGAATAGTTGACGGTTCAAGGGTAGGAGTAGATTTATGCTTAATTTCGGTATGCTTGCCGTAAAAACCCATTTCCATAAGGACAGGCAAAACCTCGTTATTTAAGAAATCGGCATCTGCTTCGTCATTAATAATTACAAATGAGGTTTCGCTCGGTTCAAGAAAGCTGATAGAAGATTGTAAGCCCTGAATACCGTCAACCTCACTTCCGTCAACGAATATCGCAAAATTCTTTACAACAATAGTTCCCTTGTATGCATCTTCGACAGATGTAGTAGATTGCTCGGTTGTTGTCGTTTGAGAAGTTGTTTCCTTTTCGCCGAAGGTAATATTTCCCGTAAAATAGAGTACGCAAAACAGTACGGCAAGAATAACAACAAAAACTACCAAAGCAATCCATTTGTTGTTCTTTTTAGATTTATCCTTCTTAAATCTATGACGTTCAAGCGTATTTTGTTCTTCAAGAACAAGAGTTTCATTCATTTGATTATTGTCGCTTGAATTATAGTACGAAGCGTCATTTTTGTTATGTACTACTAAGGGATTATCGAGATTTTCATTATTATTTATGTTATTGTTCATTTATATTCTCCTAATTGTTCAACAAATTTTTCGATTTTATCAGCTATAGCCTGAACCTTTTCGCTATATTCAACAGGCAAAAACGGCGAACGAGGTTGACCTGCATTAATATTGAATCTTATACTGATAATTTGCTTTGCCGCACCGTATAATGAATCAAGTGAAAGCAAATCGAAAATGATTTCGTTAATCTTAAATTGAAGCTCCTTCGCTTGCTCAATCTTATTTTCATTAATCAATCTGTCAAGTGCCGCAAACAGCTCCGGCATAGTTCCGTATGTTCCGCCGATTCCTGCATTAGCGCCCATTAATCTACCACCGAGGAATTGCTCGTCCGAGCCGTTAAAGATTATGAAATCGTCACCTGCTATTGTTCGGTATCTCTCCATATTGTATACAGGTTCTTCTGAATTTTTTATACCGATAACCTTTGGATTTTCAGCCATTCTCTTAAATAAATCGTAAGGTAGATTAAAGCCTGTAAGCTGCGGAATATTATAAATAATAAACGGTAAATTTGTTGAATCAATAATTCCGTTCCAATGCTTTTCAACACATTTAGGCGAAAGTCTGTAATAAACGCTCGGAACTGCCGACACTGCATCAATGCCTATACTTTCAGCGTGCTTTGCAAGCTCTATACTTTCTTTCGTACCTGCACAGCCGACGTGTGAAATTACGGTAAAATTGTCCCCTGCCGCTTCTTTAACAGCTTCGGCAACGAGCTTACGCTCATTTGTCGAAAGCAAAAAGCCCTCGCCGGTTGATCCGCAGATATAAACACCCTTAACACCTTTAGTCTTATAGACATTAATCAACTTTTGAATTTCTGCGGTATTAATATTGTCGTTTTCGTCATAAATAGTATTTAACGCGACAAATACACCCTTGAAACGTTCTAAATCCATTTTCATCACCAAAATAATCATATCATATTTGAGTTGTATTTTCAACATAATATTGAATTTTGATAAAGATGTGTTATAATTAAAATATGAATAGATGTAATGAGGAAATTTTGAAAAAAATTAAGGGCGGTCTGATTGTTTCGTGTCAGGCTTTATCAACAGAGCCGCTTTGCGACCCATATATTATGACAAAAATGGCATATGCCGCAAAGCTCGGCGGAGCTGTCGGAATAAGAGCTAATACGATAATTGATATAGCCGCCATCAAAAAAACGGTTGACCTGCCGATAATAGGAATTATAAAGTCTGTTTATGACGACAGCGATGTTTATATTACGCCTACAATGAAGGAGGTAGACGAATTAGTAAACGCCGGCTGTGAGATTATAGCAACAGACGCTACAAAGCGAATTAGACCAAACGGTGAGACCCTTGAAGATTTTTTTGTTAATGTAAGAAAAAAGTACCCAAATCAGCTTTTTATGGCAGACACCTCATGCTTTGAGGAGGGCAAGACCGCGGCTGAACTTGGCTTTGATTTAATCGGAACAACTATGGCGGGTTACACACCTTACACAAAAGGCAGAGTGCTTCCTGATTTGGAACTAATTAAGAAATATTCGTCAGAGCTTGACAAGCCTATTATTGCTGAGGGTGGTATTTGGACGCCGGACGACTTGAAAAATGTATACAAAAACGGCGCTTTCAGCGCTGTTTGCGGCACTGCGATAACAAGACCTATGGATATTACAAAACGATTTGTTAAGGCATTGGAGGAATTAATATGAAAATTTTAGCCTTTGACATTGGCGGAACATTTATTAAATACGGACTTATTGACGACAGCTTCCACATTGTCGAAAAACATAAAATCCCGACTAATGCGCAACAAGGCGGTCAGGCTATAATCGAACGCATTATTAAAATTATTGAGGAATACGAAAATATTGACAGAATTGCCGTTTCAACGGCAGGTCAGGTTGACAGTGAAAACGGTATTGTTGTGTATTCAACAGGCAATATTCCCTACTACACCGGTATGATGGTTAAAAAGCTGATTGAGAATAAAACCGGCATACCGACCTTTGTTGAAAACGATGTAAACGCTGCCGCTATGGGCGAAGCAAAATTCGGTGCAGCAAAGGGCGAAAGCGATTTTATTTGTCTTGCACTCGGAACAGGCATCGGCGGTGCAATATTTATGAATAATAAGCTGTTTAAGGGTTCAGGTTCGTCTGCAGGTGAACTCGGACATATGATAATTCACGGCGGCGGAAAGCAATGCACCTGCGGAGGTGAGGGCTGCTTTGAATGTTATGCATCGGCAAATGCACTCATTAAAGCGGTAAACAAGGTATCAAAGGAAGAGCTTGACGCTTATCAAATTTTCCAAAGAGAAAACATAGATAAACCGGAAATAAGAAGCGAAATCGACAAGTGGATTGATGAAATAATTATCGGTTTAATAAATATTATTTACATTTTCAATCCTCCGCTTATAGTTCTGGGCGGCGGAATTATGAACGAGGATTACATCATAGAGTTGATAGACCGTAAGATATATAACAAACTTATGGACAACTACAAAAATGTAAGAATTGTCAGAAGTAAAATGGGTAATGATTCCGCCCTTCTCGGCGTAGCGTATCAGGCAAGCGAAATGTAATATGTTGGGGAATGTAAGTTTTGTTACATTCCCTTTTTATATGGTAACACAATGAAAAACTCCCGACATTTTCAGTCGGGAGCAAATTGATATTTAGTTTTATTTAACTGTACATTGGACTATACCTCAATTTCAGTTGGGTTTACAACTTACTATATAACAGGTCTTTTCAGCCCATTGGAGTTTACCTCATTTCTTTAATCTTGAAATAAACTAATTAGTACATTGGAGTTTACCTCACAAATTTGTAGCTTGAATTTATAGAGCCATCTACTCTGATTATTTGCAGATAATAATCTAAAAAATATATATCCTTACTATTCAGTTTTGCCGACACCTATGGGTACTTACCAATTCTGCAATAACTGTTTTGTTCTCTAAAGAAATTTGCCGGTGATTAATTCCGTTTTAATACTCGCGGCATCGAAGTTCCGTTATTTATTGGGATACCTCACAGGTGGCTGAACTATCAATCTGTAGCTTCATACTTTAACCTCCTGTATATTTAATTGGTACTAAGTTCATCTCTCTTAGTTCACCTTTAATATAACACGCTTTTTGTTAAATGTCAATAGTTTTTTTTCACATTTTTATATTTTTTTGAAAAATTTTACAAATGAATTAAAGCTATTGACTAAATCATAATTAAAATATATAATAGATTTATCACATATAAGGAGTGTGCTTATGGAAAACGAAGAATACTACGAGCCGGATTTGCTTTCGGTTACGGACGAAGACGGAAATGAAATAGTTTTTGAGCTTCTTGAAAGATATGAAACAGACGATGACGTATATGTTGCAATAACAGAATATCACGATGTTGCCGAGGAAATTGTTGAAGCCGACTATGAGGTAATTATTCTCAAGGTTGTAAACGACGAAAACGGCGATGAATATCTTGAGGAAATTCAAGACGATATTGAATACGAACAGGTTTCCGATATTCTTATGTCTATGGTTGAAAAGAAATACGACGTTGAATATTTTGAGCCCGAACAGTAATAAATCCGTATAATACGAATACAATAATAACAGTCTGCGTATCACGACAACCTATCGCCCAAATAACCCGAACAAACATTATAAATTAGGGAATCTGACTCCGATTTACGGGAATGCAGACCTCCCTCATTACGAGGACGTTGGGAGCACAAAGTATTTTGGGAGATACCCACCTGCTTTTACCCGCAGGTTATATTCGGCATAGGCGGATATGCGGATTACAAAAAGCCCTTGATTTTTCAAGAGCTTTTTTTTGGTTCTATAATAAATGTTAGGGTGGGAACTCCAACATTTATTATAGAACCTCTTTTCTTTATTTTTCATAACACCAAAATACGGCGGCACGAAGCCGCCGTTAAAGTTATAATTATTCGCCCTTCATACCAAGAAGCTGTTGTTTACCCTCGAAAGCGTCCTTTGAAAGTTTGATCGAATCGAAGATTGCAGCTTCGATATCGTCAGGAGTACAACCTAATTCCTTAGTATCATCGGTAGGAATAAAGAGATTCATACCCATAATATCTGCAAGTCCAACAGGATCAATACCTGAGTCAACGTTTCTCTTTGCATAATCCTTTCTCATAACAAGACCGAAAGCCTGGAATGTCCACTTCGGAACGTCAACAATCTTTCTGTTAGGCTCGCCTGTCATTGCTCTGTATACGATCTTGAGGAATTCTCTCCAAGTCATATTGTAGCAGGAAATGCCGTATGCTCTTGCGCCTTCAACCTTTTCAGCGGCACCTACAATTGCTTCACCAACCTGGCGAACTGTAAGCATTGCAGTACCTCCCTTTGGATACATTGTGAAAGGCATTTTTGAAAATCTTTGAAGCTGTTCGATAAGAATTACCCAAACAGGTCTTCTACCCGGCTGTGTGCCGAATATGTAAGGAAGCTCAAGAACGCCAACGCCCATATTTTCGTCGGCATACTTAAATGCAACCTCTTCCTGATCAACTCTTGAACGGATGTACGGGTGCTTTTCGCAGAGCTTCATTTCCGGCTTTTGCTTAGCAAGCCAAGCAAAATATGAGCCAAGAACTACGCATCTCTTTACTCCGCATTTCTTTGCCATAGCAAGACATCTGTCAACAGGGTCAATGTTGTACTTCTTGTAAGCATCGTAAACAGGAGCAGGAAATTCAACTCTTTCGTCAACACCTGCAGCATATACAAATGCGTCAACGCCTGTCATTGCCTTTTCGAGTTCTTCGTCAGTAAGCTCAAGGAAGTTACCGAACTCAATTTCCATTTCCTCAGGAATAGGAGCTCCTTCAGGAAGCGGAGGAAGAGCAATAGTCTTTACCTTATGGCCTCTGTCGATAAAGATTTGTGCAGCAGCCGAGCCTAAAAGACCGGTACCGCCGAAGATTAATACATTCATGTTTAGCCTCCAAATAATATAAATTTAACAATTCTATAATACTACTTTTTTCTCAATTCGTCAATAGTTAATATATTGTTTATAAAAATATATTAATTCTACATTCCCTTGCTTGCGTTGTATATGTAAGCAAAGTCCTTTGCATTAATCACCTTGTCGTTATTAGCGTCAATATACGGGTGATAAACCGCAGTATCCGAGGTCGAATTATAATATTCGGTAAAGACGCTCATTCTCGGAATTGTTTGAATATCATAACGGTTGTTATATGTCGTATATCCGATTTCTCCGTTTACTACACCGAGTGTAAAGTTAAACTCGTTATTTGAAAGCAGGTTGTACATTTCCTTTGTGTAAATATCAAACGAATCAATAACCGGTGTTCCGGAATAATTGTTGTTTGCATAAACTTTTAGATTCTTAACATACGAAATAAAATATTGATTATCAAGTTTTATGAATTTTGAAAACGGAATAACTACTCTTGCCGTTTGCGAACCGTCGCTGTTAGATTTAGTAAGTGTGACATAAAAAGCAGCTATTGTTTGAGTATTGAGCTTTGTAACATTTCCGGAAACGGTACGACGGTTAATACTGATATTTCTGGTGTTTTCATCATATGCGGAATAAATGTAATCTCCGTTGTCAACATAAATATTTGTGTTGACACCGTTCCAAAAATAATCGTCATATTTTGTGTTTGTACAGGTAACGCCTGAATAATGCTGAATACCTGTATGCCAAAAGCCGATTATACTTTGAAGAGCATTATCGCTTTTCAAAAAACAGTTATGCATAAATGTGCCGAGAGCGTTAACACCCTGTGCAAAATGAATATCGTCAAATGTTAAATCCACATTGTACCAATATCCGTCGATTTTCACACTATTCCATGCGTGCTGCATCTCGCTTGAAACAACATATTTGCAGTCTATACCAAGCCTTTGCATAATTGCTGAATATGCAAGAGTATATCCTGCGCAAACAACATATCCGTCATAAAACATTCCGTAAGCAGAGTGATAAGATTCCCTGTCGTCAGTCGAAACATTGTTGATTACAGGATAAGTAGCAGTATTCATAATATAGTCGTGGATGACAAGTGCCTTTTGGGCGTCATTCATCGACGAATCGACCTGTCTTAAAGCCTTTTGTATTCCCGTTTCGAAAACAAGCTTAGCCTGCGTAATTTCATCCTTAGTAATAGCGTAGCTCGGAGTTACGGTTACTATAATGCCTGATGACGGAATATAGGAATAACCAAACGAGCTCGAAACATAAAACAAGTCGGGATTATCATTTATTACATTAGAATAAATAGACTGAAAATCCGAAGCGGTTATTCCGTAGGATTGCACGCTGAATGAATCTACATAATTAAAAAGATTTTCATATATGAACGATTCAACGCTTGAAGCGGTTTTTGCAGATACCGAAAGTGTTTGCACAGAAAAATCACTTATCGAAAAGCTGCCGGCCTGCAAAAGCTCAACTTCGGATTCGTCCGTTTTTGAGAAAGCAAAAACCGAAAACGGAGTGAATACGGTTATTAAAATAATCGCACTGCACAATAAAGCGGTTATTCTTTTCATAAGCCATTCTCCTTGCCAAAATTTTCTTTATACCTACATTATATAAAAAACGCACCGTCTCGTCAAGAGTAGTGCGCTTTTTGTTATGAAATGTTTTTTATACAGCGTGAATTTTATTTACAATATCGTCGTGCTTGCCGTCAAGAGAGTACTTTTTGTCTCTTCTGCTTTCAAAGAATTTAATTGCAACCTGACCGAACTGAGCATAAGAAAGAACATCCTCCTCCTGCTCATAAAATTCCTGAATTTCCGATTTGAACTGTTCAACGGTATCTGTCAATAAATCGGCAGGACGGCAATCGATAATATCATCGTCGCCTACAATCTTCTTTCTGAATTCGGGATCGATTTCACAAGGAGTTGCACCGTACTTTCCGGCAACCATATCCTTAAATTCTTTAGTTACCATTTTATATCTTTCGCCCATAATTACGTTAAATACGGCTTGAGTGCCGACAATTTGAGATGTCGGGGTAACGAGAGGCGGATAGCCCGAATCCTTACGTACTCTCGGCACTTCTGCAAGCACCTCTTCAAGCTTGTCCTCTTTTCCTGCCTGCTTAAGCTGGCTATTAAGATTAGAAAGCATACCACCCGGTACCTGATATAATAATGTATTTGCGTCAACGCCGAGCATTTTCGGATCAAGAAGTCCGCTTTCAAGATACTTTTGACGAAGAGGTGCAAAGAAATCTCTTATTTCGCTGAGCGCTTTAAGATCAAGCTCTGTGTCAAATTCCGTTCCCTTTAACGCTGCAACCATTGATTCGGTAGCGGCATGAGAGGTTCCCATTGCAAGCGGTGACATCGCTGTATCAATAACATCAACTCCTGCTTCAATACCCTTGAGAAGCACCATTGAAGCAAGTCCCGATGTATAATGAGTGTGAAGCTGAATAGGAATATTAACAGTTTCTTTAAGTGCTTTTACCAAATCGTAAGTGCCGTATGGAGTAAGCAAGCCTGCCATATCCTTAATGCAAATTGAAGCCGCGCCTGCATTTTCAAGCTGCTTTGCATAATTGCAATAATACTGTGTATCGAACACGGGACCTGTTGTATACGAAATAGCCGCCTGAACGTGACCGCCGTACTTGTTTGCGGCATTTATTGCGGTTTCGAGATTTCTTACGTCATTGAGCGCATCGAAAATTCTCAAAATATCAATACCGTTATCAATGCTCTTTTTAACGAAATAATCCACTATCTCGTCACTGTAATGACGGTAGCCGAGCATATTCTGTCCTCTGAAAAGCATTTGAAGCTTCGTTTTCGGACATTTTTTGCGAATTGTTCTTAATCTTTCCCACGGATCTTCATTTAAGAATCTAAGGCAGCTGTCAAAAGTAGCACCGCCCCAACATTCAAGTGAGTGAAATCCGATATCATCCATCTTGTCGAGTATATCGACAAATTCCTCCGTTCTCATTCTTGTAGCAATGAGCGACTGATGAGCGTCACGAAGGACTGTTTCAGTAATTCCGACTTTTGCCATTATATTCACCTGTTTTCGTTAGTTTAATGTGATAATTGTCTGACCTGCTTCAACAGTATCGCCCTTGTTAACATTAATAGAAGCAACTGTACCGTCCTGCGGTGCAACAATATCGTTTTCCATCTTCATAGCTTCAAGAATAACCAATACCTCGCCGGCTTTTACGCTTGCGCCGTTTGATACCTTAATATCAAGAATATTACCCGGCATAGGAGCATCAACCTTAACTGAACCGGCAGATGCAGGTGCGGCAGGCTTTGCAGGAGCAGCTTGGGGAGCTGCAACAGGTGCGCTTACAGGCGCTTGAGAAGCAGGTGCATTAGAGGTACCCTCTTCAACTGTTACATTATAAGCGGTTCCGTTTACTGTAATTGTATAGTTTTTCATATATTTGTCCTCCGTTATTTTACGCTGTGTTTTCTTGGAATAGTTGTTTCTCTTTTATTGATGATTATGCCCAGATATTCACAAATCTTTGTTCTTGTTTCTTCAGGTGTAAATATATCATCAACAGCTCCGCAGGCTGCGGCAGAATAAGCTGAGCCTATCGTATTTTTATACTCTGCTTCAAGAAGCTGTCTGTCCTCGCCGTTTGCAAGTCTGTCGTTAAACAGGAATGCAACTGCACTCTCAACATCAAGAGGAGAAGCGACTGCGTTTTCCCAAGCAAGTGTAAAGTCTGCATTAGCGCCCTTGCCTGCAAGAGTAATGTATGCGCTTCCTATTGACTGTGAGGTAACAAGACTGATTTTCGGACAGGTTGCAGTTGAGTACGCACTCGTAAGCTTTGTTAATGCAACGAGCATTTGAGCTTCATTATCCTTCTTAAGACCGTCGGCATTAGCAATTGTTATAATCGGGATATTGAAAGCGTCGCATAGCTTTATGAAGCCTTCTGCCTTATAGCAACAAGAGGGGCAAAGAGAAGCGCCCTTGAAGCCGATAATACCGGTTGTACAGCCTTGAACACAGCTCAAAACTGTCATTACATTTTCTGCATAATCCTTTTTAAGTTCAACGCTTATGTCATCATCTGCTATTGATGCAACAATATCCTCAAGAGAAGACGCGTCATTTGCAACAAGGCTCGGCTGATTGCATTCACCGGAAAATCCAACGCCCTGAAGATTGTTTTGCGGAAGAAGCGCAACGAGCTTTTTTACCTCGTTTACAGCGACGTCAAAATCTTCGGCAACAATATCAACCCCGCCCTGCTTTGCAGTTTGCTCAACAGTTTCATCGCTCGGAGCTGTTACATAAAAATCGCTGTCCTTTACTGCGACAACAACGTCAGCCATATTTGCCATTAGTGCACTTGTACCGAGGCAAGCACCGTCAATAATTGAAATTTGAGGTATTACGCCCGATATTTGTGTTGCCGCCTTAACAATTTCTCCAAAGGCATTAAGCACCTCAAAGCCCTCTGTAAGCAAAACGCCGTTAGAATCGTAAATGCCGATTACAGGGCATCCTGTTTTTTTCGCAAGCGAATAAACCTTTTTTATCTTTGAGCATTGAGCGACAGTTATCGCACCACCGTTTACTTCGGAATTTTGCGCAAAAGCATAGCATTGAACATTGTTAACATTTCCAAAGCCGGCAACAACCTCGGTGTCACCCTGTGCACCTTTTGCAAAAGAATCAATTTGAGTAAATACACCGTCGTCAAACAGAGCCGCAAGCCTGCTGACAGCATCAATCTTTGCGGTTTTATCCATTTAATATCCTCCTTTTATGATTAAAGAATAACCTGAAATTAAAATACTCCAAATTATGCTATTATAGATTTTAACATTATTTTACTTCAATATCAATACAAAATTTATTTTATCTGAAAAAATTTATTATAAAATAAAAGCCGTGAAAATATATTCACGACTTATTACGTTATTCAGTTTTCCTTATGACCTGCAGAACGAAGGAGCTTTTTTATTTCCTGCTCCGTCAATTCACGGTAGTCGCCCTGCTTCAACATTCCGAGCTTTAATGAGCCGATTGACGTTCTTTTTAGTCTCGCAACCTCAAGACCCTGACTTTCACACATTTTGCGAATCTGTCTGTTTCTGCCCTCGTGAATAATAAATTCAAGCACAACTCTGTTTGGCTCGGTCGTTAAAACAGTTACCTCACACGGTGCTGTTTTTCTGCCGTCAATTTCAATACCGTTTCTTAAATTAGAAAGAATTTCATCGTTAACACCAGGACGCACGGTTACTCTGTAAACCTTTGCATATTCGTGAGACGGGTGCGTCATACAGTTTGTAAACGAACCGTCGTTTGTAAGAATAAGCAAGCCCTCGCTATCCTTATCAAGTCTGCCGACAGGATAAATTCTGTCGCCGAAATCGGGTAAAAGCTCCATCACGGTTTTTCTGCCAAGCTCGTCGGAAACAGTTGTAACATATCCTCTGGGCTTATTGAGCATAACATAAATCATTTTTCGTTTTTTGATAAATGTAATCTTCTGCTTTCCGACGGTAACCAAATCCTTGCGTGGATTAATTTTCATACCCAGCTGTGCAGGATGACCGTTTACCTTAACCTTACCCTCGCGAATTAGCTCCTCGCTTTTTCTGCGTGAAGCTATCCCCTGTTCTGCCATAAATTTTTGAAGTCTTATTTCGTTGTTTGCCATGCTTTTACACTTTCCGGGACGATAATATCTACACTCCCTATATATACTTCGTCGGAATAAAGCTCCAATACTCCGACCTTTGAATTCTTAAGTATCGGCGCATAAACAATCGGATAAAAATATGCCTTTTTATCAAAGCTCGAAATATACGAAACATCAAAAGACGCCTCACATACTATTTTATCATTCTGTGCGCCGACTATGTCAAGCTCAAAATATTCTGTTTGAGAAGTCAGTCTGTACTTCTTTTTTGAAAAATCAAGTATCTTTTTGTGGTCATTCCAATCATCACTTGCACACAGTGTAACAATTATAATTGTACTCGACTTGTATTTGTATGCACTGACAAGGCATCTTCCGGAATTATCGGTATATCCTGTCTTAATTCCGACGCAATCTTCATCTATACTCAAGAGCTTATTGTGATTATAAACAGTTTGAGCTTCTCCGTTAATTTCTATTTCGGCGCTTTGCATTTTACAAATCGAAGAAAACGTTTCATCATTCAGCGCATAGGCACCGAGCAGCGACATATCGTAAGCAGTTGAATAATGATTCTTGCTGTCAAGTCCGGACGGAGTTTCAAAATTTGTATTTTTCATACCGATATTTTTTGCGTACTCGTTCATTAAATTACAAAATTCTTCTATACTGCCGCTTATTACAAACGCAATTACATTCGCCGCATCGTTACCCGAAGCAAGCATTGCTCCGACAACAAGATCATATAGGGTTATACTGTCTCCCTGCTTCAAATAAATTAAAGAGCCCTCAGTGCCGTTTAGCATTTCGTCGGTAACAACAACTGTTTGGTCAAAATCACCCTGCTTACAAGCAATAATGCACGTCATTATCTTTGTCGTTGAAGCCATAGAGGCTTTTTCATTACTGCATTTATCGTACAAAATATTCTTTGTTGCCATATCAATACTTACGGCATAATTTGCTGATACAGACTCGCTTTGTGCATAAACAGTTACACTCGACAAATAACAAAACACAAAAAGACATATTATTATTTTTTTACACAAAACAATCACCCACATAAATATATGCAGGTGATTAAATTTAATTCAAATTATTCGGCAGCTTCTTCCTTTTTATCGTCTGTTTTAGCAGCGATAAGCTCGGACACCTTATCAATAAGCTCAGGAATCATAGAAATAGCTCTATCGGCAGATGAAGTATAATTATCAATCTGCATAAGTCTAACCTTTGTATCCTGAATTACAATAAATGCAACCGGAGTAATTGAAATTCCGCCTCCGCCGGCACCGCCGAAAAGCTCCTTGTTCTGCTTTGACGGCAAATCTGTTCCGCCTGTAGTAAAGCCGTAGGATACCTTTGATACAGGGATAAGAGTCGTATCACCTGTAACAATCGGCTCACCGATGATAGTCGAAACGTCAACCATTTCTCTCATTTTTTGAAGTGTTGATTCCATTATTTTGTTTACTGGAGTTTCTTTCATATCCATTTCTCCTTAAAAAATTATTTATTATTTATCATATTTTTCAGGAATGTGATTCCCGCTTTGATACCTACTTTAAGCAATAATGCTACGTTTATTGATGCAATGAGCTGAAATTCATATTCGTTTTGCTCAGCGATGAAATCAGGCTCGATTAAATCATCATATTGATCGACCTTCATACCATTGAGTATTACACCCTTAATCGGATAATATATACCGCAAATCCTGCCGTAATCCTGCGCAATTTGAGCCGCATCACCGCCGCCAATAATCATTTTAACATATAATGAGTAAATATGCAAACCCCTAAATAAAGTTGTCATTGCGGTAGAGACGGTTTCGAGCAAATTTGAAACAAGCGTCAAAATTCCGACAATGCCTTCTTCGTCTATAAGCTTTGTAATGAAATTCTGCTTTTTCTGTGTAGGTGGCTGTTCGGAAATTTCTTCGTTTTCAGCTTGCGGCTGTGTATTTTCCGTAGGATTTTCGTCTGCTTTTTGTGCTTTATTTTGAGCCTTTTTGATTTCTTTTTTCTTCTTTTTTTCTTCTGCTGCCTGCTTACCTGCTTTGTCGGGAAAAAGAATAAAGTTTATGATTTTTCCAAGCTCTATATCCTTTTTGATGAACAAAACCTGTACGCTTGTTTTCCAGCCCTTATCGTATATAATCGTTGCCTCGGCAGATAGAGAAAGAATAAATGCAAAAAGTACAATAAGAACAATCAATATAATCAAAAATGCTTTCATTTATTCCTCCTTACCGCCATTCGGCACCGAGTCACTGTTTTGTGCATTTTCGTCATTAATGTCGGATTTATCATCAAAAAGCGAGGTTTGATTGGTATCTTGAGTAATCTGTTCAACCTCATCCGATTTCGGAAGTTCCGGCAAATCGTCAAGAGAATTAAGAGAAAAGCATCTCAAAAATCTGTCAGTTGTACCGTAAACAAGAGGTCTTCCGGGTAAATCAAGTCTGCCTTTTTCCTCGATAAGTCCCTTTTGAACGAGTGATGAAATAGGTCCTGAGCAATCCACTCCTCTAACCTGTTCAACAAAGCTTCTCGTAACGCTTTTATTATAAGCTATTATAGCCAAAACTTCAAACGCCGCATTGCTAAGCGGTGCATTTTTCTTTATTTCCATTAGCTTTCGCACTTCTTCATTGTATTCCTCGCGAGTGCAAAGCTGATATTTGTTTTCAATTCTAATCAGCATAATTCCCGAATTTCTTTCATCATACTGCGCCGAAAGATAACCGAGCATTTTTTCCGCCGTTTCAACATCTATTTCAAGAATATCCGCAAGCTTTGTTACTTCAACGGGGTCTCCCGCCGCAAAAAGCATTGCTTCAATTGAGGAAATAATTTTTTCGGTATTATTCAAAGCCTTCTACCTCGTTAACATCAAAATTTGCGTCTTTAACTATCTGTACCTGAGGATTTTTGAAATCTCCGTCGATAGTAATTTTTTTTGTTTTTGCAAGCTCCAAAACAGCCAAAAAGGTTGCAACAATATCGGATTTCGATTTTGAACCCTCAAACAACGACAGGAAATTCACCTTTTTTCCGCCCCAAAGTCTGCGCATAACGGTTCTAACCTTTGAAGCAACGGCAACAAATTTTCTTGCAACAATTCCCTTAAAGCTGTCAATAGGCGGCGGAAGTCTTCTTTGAGCCTTTCCGGCGGCATTTATGTACGCTTGCAAAAGCTCTTCACTTTCGTGAAAGCGTTCATAATCATAATTGACCCAGCCCTCTTGCGCCTGTCTGATATGTCGTGAAAAGCCATCTGTTGACTCGCTGAGCTTTTTTGCAAGAATTTTACAGTCGCGATAGTCAATAAGCTCACCGGTAAGCTCTTTTTTGAGCTTTTCGGCTTCCTCGTGGCGCGGTAAAAGAGATACGGTTTTGATATAAATAAGTCTTGCCGCCATTTCAAGAAAGTCACCGGCAACATCAAAATCAGCCTGTTCCATTTGGCGAACATAGTCAAGGTATTGATTGACGAGCTCCACAATCGGAATGTCGTTAATATTCAGTTTATGCTTGTTTATCAAATGAAGCAAGAGATCCATAGGTCCCTCAAATACTTCAATTTTATAAGTTATACTTTCCATAAATTATCCAAAAATCAATGCAGGAATTATTGAAATAAATCTCATTAAAACACTTGTCAAAAAGCTAATCGGAGTATCAAGAACACCGATGAACAAAAGCAGCATAAGCGCAATCATAATGTATCTTTCATACATCATATATTTGTAATACGCTTTATCCGGCAAGACTGCCGCAACTATCTTCGAGCCGTCAAGCGGCGGAATAGGAAGAAGATTGAATACCGCAAGCATTACGTTAATCTGTGCGGCATACAAAAAGAACATAGCAATGGCTTGCAAGAAAGAATTACCTGTGCCGATTCGTGCAAAAATATAGTAGCCCCAAACAGAAACAAATCCCATAAGAAGATTTGCCGAAGGTCCTGCAAGCGCCGTGAGCGCCATACCGCCCTTAACATTTTTGAAATTTCTCGGATTAATAGGAACAGGGTTTGCATAACCTATACCGAAAAGAAAAATCATAATCGTTCCTAACGGATTAAGATGAGCAAGAGGATTTAGGGACAAACGACCCTGATTTTTTGCAGTTCTGTCTCCAAGAGCATAAGCCATAAGACCGTGTGCAAGCTCATGAATAGGCAAACAGCAAAAGACTACAAAGCACCTTGACAAAACGGCAATCATTGCCATCAGGTATTGACCCTGCATAATATATCTGAAAATTGAAATCATTTATTTATCACCCATAATAATTCTAATCATTTTCTGCGATAACTATTCTGTCATTAGAATAAATATCTTTTTTGACGGTAACATTTGTAAACGAAATAAGCGTATCTTTTATACTCTCGCCCTGATCGTTTCCTATTTCCAAAAACAGCCTTCCGTTTTTCTTAAGCCTTGTGCGCCATTTATCATTAATTATACGGTAAAAATCAAGACCGTCAATACCGCCGTCGAGCGCCATTTTTGGCTCAAACTGAACTTCCTTTTGTAAAGAGGAAAGCTCGTTTGATTTAATGTACGGAGGATTTGAAACGATTATATCTGCCTGCGGTAAATCAAAATCGTCGTTAATATCGGCTAATAATGTCACAACATTCGAAAGACCATTAGCATTTTTTTCGAGATATTTGAAGGCTTGCTCGCTTTTTTCTATGCAATAAACTGTAGAGGTCGGTATTTTTTTTGCAATGCTGATCCCTATACAGCCGCTTCCCGAACACAGGTCAAAAATCAACGGATTATTCAGCGTTTTTGCGAATTTTACAACTTCATCAACTAATTCTTCGGTTTCAGGTCTGGGAATTAAAACGCCTTGGCCTACTTCAAATTCACTTTCGTAAAAATCCCATTTTCCGATTACATATTGAAGCGGCTCGCCGCTTTTCAGTCGCCAAAGAAAATCTGCAAGTTTTTTTGTATTTACAAAATCATTTTTATGAAAATCGAACTGACCGAGCTTTATCGAGACAATTTCGCAAATGATGTTTTTAGCCTTAAATTCAGGCTCGTCAACTCCGTTTGCTTTCAGAAACAAAACGCTGTATTCATACGCCTCACTTACATTCATTGCTTAATCTCATCATCCTCAATATCATCGGTTATAACTGCCTTTAACGATTCAATACCAACCTCGATAATATCGTCATCCGGCTCTTTAGTTGTTATTCTCTGCATCCAAAGACCGGGCGCAGATACAATTTTAACGAAGAGATTATTATGCTTACCTGCGTACTTTATAAACTCATAGCCGAGTCCCATAATTATCGGAATAAGCGGAAGTTTAATAAGCATCCAAGCAATTGTATTTTGCTTTAGCTGGACAGGAACAACAAGAGAAAGAAGCGTTACTACTACGATACTGAGTATAAGCATTACAAACATAAATGATGTTCCGCATCTCGGATGAAAGCGTGAACATTTTTTAACGTTCTCAACAGTCAATTCCTCGCCTGCTTCATAGCACGCAATACTTTTATGCTCGGCACCGTGATATTTGAATAGTCTTTTAATATCCTTCATTTGAGAAACAAGGAGCATATAAACGATGAAAATGACAATTTTCATACATCCCTCAATTGTTCCCTGCCACGGAGTAAGCGACATATTGCAAAGAGCGTTCAGCTTATTAAAAATAAATACAGGTAAAAAGAAGAATATAACAAAAGCAAGTGCAAATCCGAGAATTGAAGCAATAACCATTATGAAATCCATAAATTTATCGCCCATTTTATCGGTAAGCCATTTTTCAAATTTATTCATTTCAACATCTTCGATGTCTTCCATACCCGAAGTCTCGGCAGAATACATCAACAGCTTGTAGCCGAGTATCATCGACTCGATAAACGCAACAATTCCTCTGATTATCGGCAAGGCGAAAAACTTGTTTTTATCCTTGAGATGCTTTACATCATGATATTCAACACATATTGATTTATCCGGTTTTCTTACCGCAGTAGCTACTCCCCTCGGTCCCTGCATCATAACGCCCTCGATAAGCGCCTGACCACCGACTGAGGTAATATGCTTCTTTTTACTCATATATTATTGTCCTTCACTATTATTTGTTTGAGGGGGTTCCAAAAGCGGAAGCATAATTGTTACAAGAGTACCCTTGCCCTCAATGCTGTCTATATCTAAAAATCCGTTATGAAGATTAACGATTTCGCTCGTAACGGCTAAGCCTATTCCGGAGCCTTTCACACTTACATTTGCCTTATAGAACTTTTCCTTAACGTGTGGCAAATCATCTTTTGAAATTCCACAGCCCTGATCGGCAATGCCGATTTTTACAAAATCCTTACCGTCTTTCTTCGTAAATTCGGCTTTAACAAGGATTTTACTGCCGGGTCTCGAATACTTCAGGGCGTTATCAAGAATGTTCATAAACACCTGCTTAAGCCTGTTTGCGTCGGCGTTTGCAACAGTCGGTACATCGGGAATACTGTATTTTACTTCATAGCCCTCTCTCAAGGCTCTTTCTATAAAGGTAAACAGCGTTTCCTCAAGCTCTGCAAGTATATCGGTTTTTGCAAGACGAAGCGTCATTCTGCCGCTTTGCAGCCTTGAAAAATCAAGCAGCTCTTCGACAAAGCCCTCAAGTCTTCCCGCTTCCTTAACTATTACCTGCAAGCCCTTTTGCGTAAGCTCGTCAACATTGTCTCTGTTGCCTAAAATCAGCGTTTCACCCCAACCTTTAATAGAAGTCAGCGGTGTACGAAGCTCGTGTGAAATAGTAGAAATAAAATCGTTTTTCATTTTGTCGGCAGTTGCAATCTCGGTTGCCATAGTGTTAATACTGTCTGCCAAATCTCCTATTTCATCATTATACTTTTTTTCAATTCTTACAGCAAGATTACCCTGTGCAATGAGCGTTGTTGCGCTGTTAATTTCCTGAAGCGGAATAATAATTGTTCTGATAAAATACAAATTAGAAAGCACAATTACCGCAAGTACAAAAATGAAAACAAGCGCTATCAAAAAGTATATTTTCCTTATTTGACTGTCAAGCTCGTTAACGCAGGCCATAACACGAATTGCACCGAATTCTACGCCCTCGGAATTTCTAATTATCCTTGTAACGGCAAAAATCTTCTGTCTGTTTTTCAGTCTTCCGATATATTTTCCTCTGTCGGTTTCGCTATCCATAGCCTTGTTAAAATCGGGCATATTCTGTTTTTCGACCGCAAAGCCGTTTGAAGAAAGAATTACTTCTCCGTCATTATCAAGAATCCAAACGGTAGTCGAATCCTTGTTTTCGTAGGAATCAACAAATTGCGCGGCGGCAGTTTCGAGAGAATCACCGTTGTTGATGCTGTTCTCAAAATAGTTTATAGCCGAATCGGAAGCCGCCGAATTAACGATGCTTTCAACAGAACTGTAATAATAATTATGTATAGTAACGGCAAAAACGGAAAATGCGATGACAAAAAGTAATACTATCAGACCGATTATTATTATCAGCCATCTGCGAGTAATACCCTCGATTTTTTTGCTTTTCAATTTTTCAATCAAAACAGCGTTAAAATCCTTTGTCATCAATACGCTCCGTTACTGTTCGTTAGTTATCCATTTATAGCCGAGTCCCCAAATTGTAACAAGTCTTGTAGGACTTGACGGATTATCCTCGATTTTCATTCGTAGTCTGCGAATATTTACATCGACGATTTTTTCATCACCGAAATAATTAGCACCCCATACCTGCTTTAATATATCGTTTCTTGACAAAGCGGCATTTGGATTTTTGAAAAAATATTCAATAATTTGAAACTCAACCTGTGTAAGCTCAATCATCGAACCCGACTTCAAAAGGGTTCTGTTTCTCAAATTAAGTTCAAATTCATCAAGAGTTATCGAATCTGAAAGGCTGTCGTTCTTTCTAATTCCTCTTGTCATTTCGACACGTCTGTACACAGCGTCAACTCTTGCCATAAGCTCACTGGGAGAAAACGGCTTTGTAACATAATCGTCGGCTCCGAAAAGAAGACCTGTAACCTTATCCATTTCCTGTGTTTTTGCGCTGAGCATAATTATACCGAGGTCATTAGATAAATTTCTCAATTCCTTGCAAACGCTCAAGCCATCCATTTCGGGCATCATAATGTCTAAAATTGCAACATCATAGCCTTTTTCATCAAGCTTAAACTTATTGAGCGCTTCAAGACCGTTTTCAGCCTGCTCAACGACGTATCCGCTTCGTGTCAAATTTATAACAATAAATTCGCGAATAGACTCTTCGTCTTCTGCAACAAGAACCTTTTTCATATATATTCCCTGCCTTTCATATCAGCAAATAATAATTAACTTCTCTAACATATTTTCATCAATCTCAACGCTCGACTGTTCGTAGGTTTTTGCAAGATAATAATATCCCGATTGCCGAGCAATAATCGAATAGCCGTTTGGCTCATCTTCATCGAACAACGCTTTGAGCTTCGGAGTAACTGAAAATACAGGCTCGCCGTTTTCGTTATAAACAAACAGTTCCCTGTTTTCGCTGTCGTAATCGGCGCTGATTTTGTCATAGTATTCATCCGGAATAATGACTGTGTATCTGTCTTCCTTAACATATAGAGAATACGCTTTGTGCATTAAAACCGTATTTTTGTATATTTTCCAATCAATTGATACAATGCCGTCACCGAAGTCTCTGTTGTCGTCGGTTGGAATTTCGATTAATTCGTCAGCGTCAATATCCTCGCAGTTTACGAGACAGCTTCTTGACGTACCGCTTGTAATGCCGGATGAATAGCTGTAAAACGGTGAAACAATAGATTTATAGGAATTTGAGTAGTAGATAATTTCAGTCAGCTTACTGTCGCCGCTGGAGCCGAGTGCGTCTGCGTAAATTCTTATATCGTTTTCAGCCTTTTCCTGTTTTATATTCGTATACGAAATAACTCTTGAATCAAGTTTTGTTTCACCAATGAGACTAAATCTGTTATTGCTTAAATCGTAAAGCTCTGCTTTTGCGGTTGTTTTTGTACCGGTATTAATCTCGAAGAATAAAATTTCATTGTTGCCGTTTGAATCAAAATCTACAACAGTATAGTTATTAATTACCTTTGATTCGCCGATTTGTGAAAAGCTGTATGCACCGTCTTCAAAAATAATTTCATACGCTGCAAAGGTATGGTTAGTTGAATTTGAAATACTGTTCCAGCAAACAAGAATGTCCAAGCTCGAATCATTATTTATGTCACAAAAATCAAGCCTGTACGCTCCTGTTCCCAAGCCCTGCGTTACTGCATCAACCTGCCACCTTTTATCGTACTTTTTAATGAGTGCCATATTGACTGTGTTCAGCGCATCCTTCGTTTGATAAAACGCAACAGCCTCGTCTTCGCCGTCATTATCTAAATCATAAAAATTATACGAAGTTATGTAATCACCGAACGACGGATTTTTCAAAATATAACCGCCGCCCAAATAATCATCAAGAGCTTTTTTAATCTCTGCATTTTCACCGAAGGGAGAAACGGCGGATATTAAATCACTTGTCGAAGTAGCAAGATTAAAGCTGCAACCGGTAAGCATAACGCATATTAACAGTATACAAAACAGCGGTTTTATGCGTTTCATTTTCAGCCCTCCGAAAAATAGTTACACTAATTATAACAGAATAAATAAAAAAAATAAATAGTAAATTAAAAAAATTACATATTATTACAAAAAAATAATGCGTTATGTCAAAAAACACACGCATTATTTACTAATTATTAAGATAGGGTAACGGCAATAATCCGAACCCGTCAAAATGCAGTATTAAAGCGATATTTGTCGCTTTCGCTGTTGCCTTGCGTCAGCAAGGCTGCCATCTCAAGACGCCAAATCTCATCTTTACTCCAAGCATTTTTGATGCTTTGCAGTTTATCGTGTGCAGATTTGGTCATAATCAAGGCACAAAACGCAGTTAATCCTTCCGGATTAACGAGTATTTTAACAAAGAGTAAGGGCAAATCTGCCACGATAAACCGTGGTTCGGATTATTGCCGTTACCCTAAACGGTGGATTGGAGCTTTTTTAAAGACAAGCGGTTAGAGGAGAAACAATGAAAAGAGAAACTTTTTACCGACTCCGTGCATTTTCTGCTTCCTGTCTTCCACCTTTTATGATTAAAGTATAACCTGCAATAATTAAAAAATCTTTTAACCGTAATGAATAAATCATTAAATCTTTTTTAACAGTTCAATAATTTGTAACAATTATATTATCGTACCGCCGCCGAGGACATAGTCGCCGTCGTACAACACAACTGCCTGTCCCGAAGTTACAGCCCTTACGGGATTATCAAAAACTACCTTTACCCTGTCTGAATTTTCTTCACATTCAACACGGCAAGGAACCTCTTTCATATTATATCTCGTTTTTGCAAGACAATTTATCGGATTTTTGGGCTTTTCGATAATCCAGTTGAAGTCGTTTGCAAAAAGAGTATCGCAAAACAAATCCTCGTTTGCACCGAGAGTAACAGTATTATTCACAATATCCTTTGAAACAACATATGCAGGATGACCGAGCGAAATATTAAGTCCTTTACGCTGACCTATGGTATAACGAATAATTCCGTTGTGCTCGCCTAAAATGTTTCCGTCTTTATCAATGAAAAAGCCCTTTTCATATTTCTTATTACAGTAGCCCTCAATGAATTTTGAATAATCACCGTCGGGAACAAAGCAAATATCCTGACTGTCCTTTTTTCTTGCATTGACAAAGCCGTTTTCTTCGGCAACACGTCTTATTTCTTCCTTTGAATACTTTCCGAGAGGAAAAAGAGTATGCTCAAGCTGAAACTGAGTAAGCGAATACAAAACATAGCTTTGATCCTTTGATAAGTCCTTACCCTTTTTCAAAAGATAGCGACCGTCTTTGTATTCAATATCGGCATAATGACCGGTTACAACATAATCATATTGAAGCTCTTTCATTCTCTGCATCAGCTTTTCAAATTTCAAATATCTGTTGCAGTCGATACAAGGATTTGGAGTGCCGCCGATTTCATAAGTTTTTATGAATTTTTCAATGACTCTTTTTTCAAATTCTTCCTTAAAGTTGAAAACATAGTACGGCATACCGAGCTTATGAGCAACTGCCCTTGCGTCGTCGATATCGTCAAGTGAGCAACAGGTCTTTTCACGACTGATACCGATATCCTCGTTATCGTACAGCTTCATTGTAGCTCCGATACACTCAAAGCCCATTTGTTTAATAAAATAAGCGGCAACGCTGGAATCAACACCGCCGCTCATAGCAATAATAGCCTTTTTCATACCTAACCCAATTCAATCATTTTGTCGATACAGCGCTTTGCACCGAGTCTTATGTCCTCGTCGAGTTCAATTTCCTCGCCGCCTATACCTTTTACGCAATTAAGTACGTCAACAATTGTCGTTGCTTTCATATTATGACAAACTAAATCCTTTGAAAGCGGATAGAACATTTTATCGGGACATTCAAGCTGCAAATGCTGAACGATACTGTTTTCGGTACCGATAATAAACTCCTTGCAATCGCTGTTTTTTACATAGTCCATAATACCTGTTGTTGAGCCAACATAATCAGCGTGCTTTACAACATCGGGAACACATTCGGGATGAACAAGGAACTGTGCATTCGGGTGCTCCTGCTTTGCTTTAAGGACTTCCCTTTCGTTGATTTTTGCATGAGTAGGGCAACCGCCCGAAAGAAGCTTAAAATCCTTTTCCGGAAGCTGCTGTGCAATATATGAGCCTAAATTTTTATCGGGGATAAAAAGAATTTTGTCGTTTTCCAGCTTTTTGCAGATTTTGTAAGCAGAAGAAGATGTTACGCAAACATCGCAAACTGTTTTAAGCTCGCTCGTTGTATTTACATAAGCAACAACGGTATAATCGGGATACTGCTGCTTAACCTGCTCGATAAGCTCCTTATCCATCATTTCAGCCATCGGACAGCCTGCCGTCGGATTGGCAAGAATAACCTTTTTGTCGGGTGACAAAATTTTTACCGTTTCAGCCATAAATCTAACACCGCACATAATTACGGTTTTATTTGTTACCTTTGAAGCAGAAACAGACAAAGCAAAGCTGTCGCCTACAAAATCAGCAACCTCTAATATATCGGGCGACTGATAGCAATGCGCAAGTATGCAAATATCATTTTCTTTTTTTAATCTTATAATCTCGTTTTGAACATCCTTTAGTGCCATAATGCCGTTCCTTTCGGTATTCGGTTTATTCGTGAATATCCTTTTCCTCAAACATAGCGGGATCGTAAGAAATTCCGTTTCTGTCATAATAATCCTTAACAGCCGCCTTGATTGCTTCTTCAGCCAAAACAGAGCAATGAATCTTTACCGGCGGTAATCCGTCAAGCGCTTCAATAACCGCCTTATTTGAAAGCTCAATAGCCTCGCTGACAGGCTTGCCCTTAATTAAGCAGGTAGCCATAGAGCTTGAAGCAATCGCAGAAGCACAACCGAAGGTATTGAATTTTACATCGGTAATAATTTGATTTTCATCTATCTTGAGGTAAATTTTCATAATGTCGCCGCATTTTGCGTTGCCAACCTCGCCAACGCCGTCTGCATCATCAATTTTACCTACATTTCTCGGATTTGTAAAGTGATCCATTACCTTTTCTGAATATAATGCCATTATTCTACTACCTCTCCCTTTTGAATTTTCTCCCATACGGGTGATATTGATCTAAGGTATGCTACAACCTTATGAATAGAATCTATAATAGTTTTCGCTTCCTGTTCTGTATTGTATTCGCAAAGTGAAATTCTAAGCGAACCGTGAGCAACCGCAACAGGCACGCCCATTGCAAGCAACACGTGAGACGGGTCAAGAGAACCGCTTGTACAAGCTGAACCAGAAGAAGCGCAAATGCCGTCTTGGTCAAGCAGTAAAAGCAAGCCTTCGCCCTCAATACCCTCAAAGCAGAAATTAATCGTACCCGGCAACCTGTTATATCTGTCGCCGTTGAGTCTTGAAAGCTCAATATCGGCGCAACCGTCAATTATCATATCTCTCAGCTTTGATACATATTGTGCATTCTTTTCGAGATTAGAACAAGCGTCTTCAATTGCCGCAGCCATTCCCATAATTGCAGGAGTATTCTCTGTTCCGGCTCTCTTACCTCTTTCCTGAGCACCTCCGTTTATAAGGTTTTGAAGCAAAATGCCTTTTCTGCAATACAGGAATCCAACGCCTCTCGGACCGTGGAATTTATGGGCAGATACGGAAAGCATATCAACATTCATTTCGATTACATCAACAGGGATATGACCGATAGCCTGAACGGCGTCGGTATGGAAAATAACCTTATTTTCCTTGCAGATTTCACCGATTTCCTTAATAGGCTGAATCGTTCCGACTTCGTTATTTGCAGTCATAATGGTGACAAGCGCAGTATCGTCTCTCAACGCATTTTTGACGTCTTCAACCTTTACAATACCGTTTTCGTAAACGTCAAGAAGCTCAATTTCAAAGCCCTCTTTTGCAAGCTTGTCAAGAGTATGCAAAACAGCGTGATGCTCAAATTTTGAAGAAATAATATGCTTCTTGCCTTTTTTTGCGCCGTTATATGCCGCAGTCAGAATTGCCTGATTATCGGCTTCGCTTCCGCCGGAAGTAAAATAAATTTCATTAGGTTGAGCATTTATGCATTTTGCTATTCTTGCCCTTGCATCGTCCAAATATTCCTTCGCCGTTTGACCGATATGATGAAGCGATGACGGGTTGCCGTAGATTTCCTGCATCATAGGCTTCATTGCTTCATAAGCAACATCGGACATTCTTGTAGTAGCGGCGTTATCAACATATATAGTTTTCATTTTGTTTTCCGCCTTTTTTTATATTCCTATTAATCTAATAGGTTTTTCAAAAATAATATATACTTTATTTCCTACTTTGTCAATAGGAAATTTATTATTTCTTATATTATCGTCATATTACATAAAAAAATACCGAAAGTAAACTCGGTATTTTTCATAAAAGCTATTTAATTTTCTCATAAATTATATGCGAAAAAGCAATTGAATTTTCGTAGAGTGACTTGAGTACGGTGCGATTATATTTTTCTTTATCAAACGACGGAAAAAATGTGTCGGCATCTTCACAGCTATCCTCGATTTCAGTTAAATACAGCTTATCGGCATAAGGAAGAAGCTCCTTATAAATCATACCGCCGCCGATAATAAACGCTTCATCATTTTCGCAATATTTCAACGCTTCTTCAACACTTGAAACAACAACGGCATTTTCGGCATTGTATCCTTTATCGGAGGTAATTACAACATTAAGTCTGTTAGGCAACGCCTTTGGAAGCGACTCAAAGGTCTTTCTGCCCATTATGACGGTATGACCTAAAGTTGTTTCCTTAAAGAACTTCATATCCTGCTTAAAATGCCAAATAAGGTCATTCTTTTTACCTAATTCTAAATTTCTGCCGACAGCGGCAATAATTGAAATTGACATAAGCGCTCCTTACTGCGCAATAGGGAAAGAAATTTTTCCTAAATGCTGATAATTAATTAGTTTAACATCCTTGCAGTCTCTTGAATTATCAAACTTGAAAAAGTCGTCAACCTCGGGGTTAAGCCATAATTCAGGTGCCGGAAGGTCGCCTGTTTCGTCAAAGCGTCTTATTTGCTCCTTAATACCCTCAACTTGATTAACATAAATATGTGCATCCTTAATTGACCAGTCAATAGTTCCGGGCTTTAATCCGCAAACCTGTGCAAGCATACAATTCAAAACTGCATATTGAGTTACATTAAACGGAAGACCGAGAGGAACATCACAGCTTCTCTGGTGCACCCAGCAATTTAGCTTGCCGTCTGTAACATCCCATTCGCTCGACCAAACACAGCTCGGAAGCACGGCAGTTTCCAAATAGTCATTCTGCCACAAAGTCATAATCATTCTTCTGTCATTACGGTTATTCTTGAGAGTATTAATCAAATTTTGAGTCATTTGGAATTTATTAACGATATAGCCGTAAGCGGTTCCGATTGTATGCGCATACTCCCTGCCGAAATTCTTTTGAACTTTCTGCTTTATTAGCTTACCGTTTTCATCAGCGAGCATTTGAGTTGCGCTCCAAATTCCGTTTTCGTCAATTTCCCATTCGTTCCAAATCTTTACGTCTCTTTCCTGAAGCCATCTAACGTCATTGGATTGAGCCTGATATATCCAAAGCATTTCCAAAACAGCCTGACGAATGAACAGCTGCTTTGTCGTAAGTATAGGAAATTCCTGTTGCAAATCAAAATGAAAATGATGTGACGGTACCTTAATAGTATTAATTCCCGTTCTGTTTTCGACTTCAATACCCTCGCTTAAGATAAGCTTGCAAAGTCCAATATAATCCTTATCCCATTGTGACATAGGCTTACCTCCGTTATCCTAATATACTAATTTTATCATATTAAAGATGTAATGTAAACAGAAAATAATCTCATTTTTTAGCGAAAAGAGAAAAATTATAGAGAAAGATAAGCAAAAAATAAAAGTCGCTTTTGCGACTTTTATTTTTGGTGACCCATCGGGGATTCGAACCCCGGACACCTTGATTAAAAGTCAAGTGCTCTACCGCCTGAGCTAATGGATCATATAAAATTTGGCTGGGGAGGCGGGATTTGAACCCACGCATGACGGAGTCAAAGTCCGTTGCCTTACCGCTTGGCTACTCCCCAAAAAAATGGGGTGGGATATCAGAGTCGAACTGATGACCTCCAGTGCCACAAACTGGCGCCCTAACCAACTAGGCCAATCCCACCATAAAACTAATGGCGCGCTGTGGGGGACTCGAACCTCCGGCCTACTGCTTAGAAGGCAGTTGCTCTATCCAACTGAGCTAACAGCGCAATTTTTGGAGCGGGTGATGGGAATCGAACCCACGCGACCAGCTTGGAAGGCTGGGATTCTACCATTGAACTACACCCGCGTGTCACAACGCACATTATTATATCTAATGTGCGTCGAAATGTCAATACTTTTTAATTAATTTTTATTTTTATTTCTTCATCGGCAGTAATTGAAATTTTATTAATTTGTGTATTTTGGTTAAATACAATAGCATTTGCGAGCTTTTCTTCAATCTCACGTCTTACAGCGTCACGAAGCCCTCTCGCATTCTTTTTTGAGCCGTATGCAAGCTTTGCAAGAAATACGCTGACGCTTTCGTCATAAACAAAATCAATACCCTTATCCTTTAAGCCGGGCACTAATTCATCAAGCATAATCTTTGCAATCTTTTCAAAATTGTCAAAGGTCAGTTTATTGAATATTACGATTTCATCAACTCTGCCGAGAAATTCGGGACGTAAAAATCTTTCAAGAGCTTTCATTGTAACCTCTTGATTAATGTCGTTATCCGTCTTACCGAAGCCCATAGTGTTTTGGTCGGTTGAACCGGCGTTCGAGGTCATAATAATAACGGTATTTTCGAAGTTTACTACCCTGCCCTGTGCGTCGGTAATTCTGCCCTCATCCAGAATTTGAAGCAAAATGTTCAAAACATCCTTATGTGCCTTTTCGATTTCATCAAACAAAATTACGCTGTAAGGCTTTCTTCTTACCTTTTCGGTAAGCTGACCTGCGTCATCATAGCCGACATATCCCGGAGGTGAGCCGATAATTCTCGATACGCTGAATTTTTCCATAAACTCGCTCATATCAAGTCTGATAAGATTATCGGGACTGTCAAACAAAGCGTTTGCAAGCTGCTTTACAAGCTCGGTTTTACCTACGCCTGTCGGACCTACAAAAATAAAGGACTGCGGTCTTTTTTTAGCGCTTATTTGTATTCTGCCCCTGCGAACCGCGTTGGCAACCTTTTCAATCGCGTTATCCTGTCCGATAATATGCCTCTTCAGCTCCTTGTCAAGATCGGCAAGCTTTGCAAGGTCATTTTGTTCAACCTTTGAAACAGGAATACCCGTCCACATTGAAATAACCTTTGCAAGGTCTGCTTCAAGAACCTGATTATCCTTTGCCTTTTCTTCAACCTCCGGCAGCTCGTTGTCAATATTAATCAGCTCACTCTTGAGCTTTGAAATCATTTCATAATCAATTTCGGTATCGTCTTCGGGCGTTGATAGCTCGTCAATCCTGTCCATAATAGACGATTTTTGTTCTGTTAAAAGCTGAAGGCGACTGATAGCGGGATTTCTCAAATTAGCGCAGGTGCATGCTTCATCCAAAAGGTCAATAGCTTTATCCGGCAAATATCTGTCGGTTACAAATCTTTCGCTCATTGTGACAGCTTTATAAACAAGGGTATCGTTAATTGCAACCTTGTGATAGTTTTCGTAATATGATTTTATACCTATCAACATTCTGTATGCGTCGTCAATAGAAGGCTCTTCAATCTTTACTGGCTGAAATCTTCTTTCAAGCGCGGCATCTTTTTCGATATATTTTCTGTACTCATTAAAGGTAGTGGCGCCGATAACCTGAATTTCGCCTCTTGAAAGCGCAGGCTTGAGAATATTAGCAGCATTCATAGTGCCCTCGCTGTCGCCGGTACCGACAAGATTATGAACCTCGTCAATGAAAAGAATTATATTTCCCTCGTGTTTAACCTCGTCAACAAGTCCTTTAATTCTGCCCTCAAACTGTCCTCTAAACTGTGTTCCGGCAACAAGCGCAGTTAAATCAAGCAGATAAATTTCCTTATTTGCAAGGCGTGCAGGAACCTCACCCTTTGCAATTTTTATTGCAAGTCCCTCTGCTATCGCAGTTTTACCTACACCGGGCTCACCGATTAAACAGGGGTTGTTCTTTGTTCTTCTGCACAAAATCTGAACAGTACGTTCAATTTCATTTTCTCTGCCGATTATGTTATCAATTTCACCTTTTTTCGCTTTAGCGGTAAGATTGTTGCAGTAGTTGTTCAAAAACTTTCTGTTATCCTCGGCAGGCTTGCGCGACTTTTTATTTTTTTTGCCCTGTTTTGAGCTTTGCTTACTGTCGGAAGCAGTATCACCGGAAATTCCGTTGAACAAATCGGCAAATGGCATTGTTTGAGCTCCGTCGGCATTTTCGGAATTGAACATAGCTCCTATGTCGCCGAAGTCGAAATCGTCCATATTTTCCATAAATTGACTCATTTGCTCAGAAGCCGCCTCAAACTCTTCCTCGCTGATGCCCATTTTTTCAATCATTGTTTTGATAGGACCTAAATCAACATTTAGTTCCTTCGCGCATTTGAAGCAAAGACTTTCCGGCTTCATTTCGCCGTTTACCATTTTTTGATAGAAAATTACGGCAGGTCTTTCGCCGCAACGCGAACACATTGGTTGTTTCATCAAATAAAATTCTCCTAATAGTTTTTATAGTTATGAAAATTACTTATTTTTGTTTTCCTTTATTTGTCGAATAAATCCGGGAGCGTAGCCGAAAAGCGAAACAAATGCAAGAATTACGGAAATTATTACCATAGCGTAGATTATTCCGTCAGGCAAAGCCTTAAAGAATGCAACACCTACGAGCGCACCGTTAGGTCCGATAGCAATAATTGCAATCATAAATATGTAAAATACAGTCGTTGCAACCTTGCCCCACATCTCTGCGGCAACAGGACGCATACCCTTTGCAAGAAGTGCTGCACCTGCAATAACCATAATTCCCTCTTTAATTATGAATAAGAAGAACAGATATTTCAAAGGGCCCTCAAAGCTCCAGAATTTAACGATAAGAATAATTACTATTGCAATTTGAGAAAGCTTATCTGCAATAGGGTCAAGTATCTTTCCTAAATTCGAAATCATATTGAATTTTCTTGCAATCTTTCCGTCGATTAAATCGGTTACAGCCGCAATTATCATCAAAATAAATGCCGCAATATACTGCTCTTTTATGAACAGGACGGAAAATACAGGTATGAGTGCAATCCTTAAAAAGCAAAGCCAGTTAGGTATCGTATTCCAATTTGTAAATAAATCCTTGATGTTTTCGTTCAGTTTGCTCATAACAATTCCTTTCTGATTATAACAATCCTTCGGTAATCACGTTAAACGGATTAAATGAAATAATATAATTATACAGCGAGCTGTCAAGTGCTTTCGTTACAAAAGCAGAGCCGGATGCCGGTTCAAGCTGTGAAATAAAATCAACGCAGGATACAAATACAAATACAATAATTATACCCTTAACGCCACCGAATATACATCCGAATAATCTGTCGGTCGTTTTAAGAACGCTTTTCTTTTCCTTGTTTTTCTTCTTTGAGCGTCGTTGCAATGCAGAAATAATTATACCTGTAATTCCGAAAAAGATAACGAAAACGGCAATAAAAATTATTCCTTTGAGCAAAAGCATTGCAATCGGTTGAAAAAGCGAGTCGCTTATTGAAGCGGCAATATCGTCTCCGGATTTTATTGAAAGCGTAGAAACGTCAAGATTACTCTTAACGATATCCGGAAGATTATCGACAAATTGATTAAGATTAGCGGATATCTCGTCTATGTTTGCACTTGTAACAACTTTCTTTGCAAGTGTATTAACAATTCTTTCCTTAACGAATCCGTCATAAATCGGTTGTGCAAGACTGTTTGAGCAATATGTACACAAAAAGAAACCGAGTGCATATCTAATTAAATTTACTACGGTTATAAAAATTCCTCTTGCCCATCCTATTATCATAAACAAAAGCATTATGCCGACAATTATTACATCAACATAATTTACAGTATAGTTAAAAATTGTCAAAATTATTCATCACCCTTCGTTTGAGCTTCGATTACATCAACATTCTGTCCGTATTGAACATATGATTTAGATGACACACAATGTACGCTGTTAATATAGCTATCGCAAGCTAAGGTTTGTTTCAATTCACCGTTTGTAAGCGAGTAAACAGAAAAGCTATTGGGATAAAGAACTGCAATCTTATTTTCGTATGTGCTTAAATATTTCGGCTCGGAATCGGTGTTGATACTCGTTTTCACCTTACCGTTTGATTTTACATACGAAATTACGGTTGATTGCGAATTAGAATATTCGCTGTAATTCAGCACAAGCTCATCATCGTTCGTAAAGCAATAATTCAGAGTAGTTATACTTCCCTTTTCAAAAACCTGAGTTTGTTCCTTTTGACCTTTTATTACAGAAAGAAAATCAACGCCGACAACATACATTCTATCGTATGCGCCATATTTCAAATTAAGTATATCGGAATTATTATAATCAAATTTTGCAATTTCTTCATTACTTGCAACCGATACGGTATGAACTGTTGAAATAAACTCGCCGTTTTCGCTGTTAACAGTTACATATGCACATTTACTTGCATTAGAATTAAGAGCAATACAGGTTACGTATCCGTCGCTGATTTCAAACTCTGCTTTAGTGTTTCTGTTTTTTGACAAGATAACGATTTTTGACTTTGAGCTATCCGAAAAGGTCGAATAAGCAACGGCACCGTTATCTGCAACAGCGGCAGTAATAATAGGCTTATTAAGGCTTAATTCATAAAGATTTTTTGAAAGTGAATCAAGTCTTAATCTTGTACCTGCTCTGTCGTAAACGCAAATATAATTTGAAGAATACGCTTTTGCAGGAGATGCATAGCCGTGTTCAAAGGAATATAGCTTTTTTGCATTTTGAATATTTAACACGTCTACTGCACTATCTGTAAAAACAACAAATTTGTTATTTACAATATCGAGCTGTGCATTATCTCCGTCGGAAGTATACGGGTAATATCCCGAAGAAGACACTGACGCTTCCTGCGAAAATGCATTTTTGATACTGTTGAAATCTATTTCGCAGACTTTCATTATTATCATTGCAAAGAAAATAACAAACAAAATTATCCAAACGGTAATCTTTGTTTTTCTTTCCTTTTTGCGTTGTTGTTCTTTTCTTTTATTAATTCTTTCGTTACTTGGCATAATCTTTCCTAATAGTTAACCTTGTTTAGATATAAACCCTTTGCTGGAGCTGTTTTTCCGGCTCTATTTCTGTCACAGGATTTTATTACGTCATATAGCTCGTCTTTTTTTATTTTGCCCTGCGAGACGAATAGCAGGCTGCCTACCATTATTCTTACCATATTGTACAAGAAGCCGTCGCCGCATACCTTGAAGTACACCATATCCCCCTCTCGCCATACGTCAAAGGAATATATTGTCCTTTCGGTATCTTCGACATCCGATTTTGATGAACAAAAGCCCGCAAAATCGTGAGTTCCCAAAAAAGCCTGCGCCTGTTCGTTCAAGTATTTTTCATCAATAGGAAATCTGTACCAATATGCGTATCTGTCCAAAAACGGATTTGGATATTTTCCGTTATATAGCTTATAAAGGTATTCCTTACTTTTGCAGGAATATCGGGGATGAAAATCAACATCAACCTCTTTACAGTCATAAACGGCAATATCGCTCGGCAAATAAGTATTCAGCGCCATAATAACGCTTTCATTAGATATATCCATATCACTTTCAATACAAACACAATACATATTAGCGTGAACACCGCTGTCGGTTCTGCTGCATCCTGTTACGTCAAGACGCTTATTAAACACCTTTTCAACGGCGTTTTGAAAAACCTCTTGAACCGTTACTGCGTTTTTTTGCACCTGATAGCCGTGATAGTTATATCCGTCGTATCTTAAAGTAATCAGTAGCTTTTTCATATAATGCTTGTAGTAAAAATTCGAAGTAAAATTATTGAAGCAATGTACAACAAAGCAAAGATGAGTGCAAAATAATCTCTGCCCTGCATTTTCATAACCTTCATCTTTGTCCTGCCGTTTCCACCTGTATAGCACCTACATTCCATAGCGTACTCAAGCTCGTTTGCACGTCGGAAGGACGAGACGAAAAGCGGAATCATAATCGGCACAATTGCCTTTATTCTTTTGAAAATATTGCCGCTTTCCATATCGGCGCCCCTGCTTTTTTGAGCCGCCATAATCTTGTCGACTTCCTCAAGCAGCGTCGGTATAAACCGAAGCGCAATAGTCATTGTCATAGCAAAGGACTGAACATCAATATGAAGATATGTAAGCGGCTTCAAAAGCGCTTCGATTGCGTCGGTGAGAGAGGTCGGCGTAGTTGTGTACGTCAGCATAAGACCGAAAATAACAAGAATGATAATACGAAGTCCCATAAACACAGCCTTATTTATTCCGTCCTCGGTTATTTTCAAAATCCAAAACTGAAAAATCGGCTCACCGTTTCCGTAAAACAGATTAATCACCGTAGTAAATAAAACTATTATGATAATCGGTTTTAGACCTTTTAGAATAATTTTCGGTTTTATCCTTGACAAGGCACAAACGCCGATTGCAAGAAGAAGTACAAACGATAATGAAATATAATTTCTGCAAAGGAAAACGGATATCATAAACAACAGTGAAATTACTATTTTTATCCTTGCATCAATTTTATGAATAAATGAATTACCCGGCAGGTACTGTCCGATTGTAACGTCCGAAATCATACCGTCACCTCCGTATTCATTTTTAATCTGTTAAATTCATCAACCGCCTGTTCAACGGTATAAATATTTGTTTTACACGGGATTCCCATATCGTGAAGTTTAAGGAAAATATCCGTAACCTCCGGAACGTTAAGCCCCATTTCTTTAAGTTCACGACCTCTTGAATATACATTTTCAACTGTATCGAGCATTGCGGCTTTGCCGTCTTTTAACACGAGAACTCTGTCGGCTATTTTCGCAACGTCTTCCATAGAATGAGAAACAAATATAACGGTATTCCCCTGCTTACTCTGGTATTGCTTTACCAAATCAAGTATGACATTTCTACCCTTTGGGTCAAGACCTGCGCACGGCTCGTCCAATATCAGAACCTTCGGCTTCATAGCAATAATAGAGGCAATGGCAACACGTCTCTTCTGTCCGCCCGACATATCAAACGGCGACTTATCCTCATACTCACGCTTCAATCCTACAAAGTCCATACTTTCGTAAACTCGTTCTTTGATTTCCTGCGCGTCAAGACCCATTTGCTTCGGTCCGAAGGCAATTTCATCAAATACCGTTTCTTCAAATATTTGGTGCTCCGGATACTGAAAGCAAAGACCAACGGCAAATTTCACCTGTCTTAAATTCGGCTTATTCTCCTTTGCCCAGATATCCTTACCCTCTACAATAACAGTTCCCTCGGTGGGCTTAATCAAACCGTTAAGGTGCTGAATAAAGGTAGACTTACCGCTTCCCGTATGACCGATAACGCCGATTATTTCATTTTTTTCGGCATTAAAGGATATATCATCAACGGCACAGGCCTCAAACGGAGTACCGACGCTGTAAATGAATTTTAAGTTTTTTGTTTCCAATACTGACATTCGGTTATCTACCTTTTCAAATTATTGTATAAAAGCTGTGCACATTCCTGTGAATTGAGCACCGTTTGTTCGTCAAGCAATCCGAGCTTGTGCGCAAGAAGTGTTGACTGAGGTACTTCGAGATAAAGCTCATCCATTTTTTCAGGATTTGAAAAAACTTCTCTCGGCGTACCGTCAAGCATAATAGCGCCGTTATCCATTACGACAACTCTGTCTGCTAAAACTGCCTCGTCCATATAATGAGTAATAAGCAAAATAGTTATATTTTCCTGCTTATTTAGTTTAATTATTGTGTCCAAAACTTCTTTTCTTCCGCTTGGGTCAAGCATTGCGGTAGGCTCGTCGAGGACGATACACTTCGGCTTCATTGCAATAATACCGGCAACGGCTACTCTCTGCTTTTGACCGCCGGAAAGCTTTGACGGAGTGCGAAGTCTGTAATCGTACATATTAACTGTTTTTAGCGCCTCGTCAACTCTTTTTCTACATTCGCTCGGCTCTATTCCGAGATTTTCAACACCGAAAGCAACGTCCTCCTCGACTATCGAAGAAACAATTTGATTATCCGGATTTTGAAAAACCATACCGACCTTTCGGCGAATTGAATAAATACTCTCGTCATTTTCAGCCTTAATGCCGTCTACAATAATTTCGCCCTCGTCAGCGGTAAGTATGCCGTTTGTTAATTTTGCAACCGTCGATTTTCCCGAGCCGTTATGACCAAGAATAGCAACAAAGGAGCCTTGTTCAATTTTTAAGTTGAAATTTTCCAAAACCTTATTGGTTGTAACATTTCCGTTATCGTCCTGCGTTTCATACGAAAAGGAAACGTTATTAAATTCAATTAAATTCATTTACTGTCAGTCTATCTCCTGTGTCCAGATTGCAGTTGCACCGCAAGGCAATATTCCGCCGTTTGATGAAATCGGTAATCCGATTTCATCAGCCGAAGTCTTACCGCCGTGCTTTTTCGTTACAACGTCGTCAAGAATATATTTCATAACGCTTGCACTGAGTCCGGTAGTGTATGAATTAAGAATGATTGCAATAGGCTCGTCGGAAAGTATTTTTTCTACCTCCTGCATAAAGTCATATAAGCAATCCTCTAATCTCCATGTTTCGCCCTTTGGACCTCTGCCGTATGACGGCGGGTCAAGAATGATGATGTCGTACTTGTTTTCACGCCTAAATTCACGCTTAACAAACTTCATACAATCGTCTACAATCCACCTTACGTCACCGTCTGCTACTCCGGAAGCCTCGGCATTTTCCTTTGCCCAATTAGTCATTCCCTTTGACGCGTCAACGTGTACAACGCTTGCGCCTTCCTTTAAGCAAGCGACTGTTGCGGCGCCGGTATATGCAAACAAGTTAAGAACCTTAACCTGTTCTTTATCGGAATTTTTGATTAGCTCCCTAACATAGTCCCAGTTAACCGCCTGTTCGGGGAAAAGTCCCGTGTGCTTAAAGCCCATCGTTTTAATATTAAAGGTCAAGTCCTTATATCTAACCTGCCAAGCGGACGGCATTCTTGAAAATACCTGCCAGCTTCCGCCGCCTGTTTTTGACCTAACATATCGTGCGTTTGGCTGAAACCAAAGTCGGTTTTCCTTTTCACTTTTCCAAATGACCTGCGGGTCGGGTCTGACAAGAATTTCTCTCGTCCATCTTTCAAGCTTTTCGCCGCTTGTGCAGTCAATAAGCTCGTAATCCTTCCAATCTGTTGAATATCTCATTATGAAAGTCTTTCCTTAACTACCTGTGCAATTTCTTCTCCGAGTCTTTGAATATGCTCAACATCCTTACCCTCAAGCATAACTCTCACAAGAGGCTCGGTTCCGCTTACTCTTACCAAAACTCTGCCGTCTCCCATAAGCTCCATTTCCGCTTTTTGAGTTGCTGCAATAATATATTCGTCGTTATTATACTTCTTTTTGCCCTCGGCAGATACCTTAACATTAATCAATACCTGCGGATAAACTTTCATAATACTTGCAAGCTCGGACAGCTTTTTGCCTGATTTAACAACAGTTTCAACAAGCTGAACGCCCGAAAGCTCTCCGTCTCCGGTCGTTGCGTAATCAAGGAAAATAACGTGTCCCGACTGCTCGCCGCCTATATTGTAGCCGTCCTTTAACATCCTCTCAAGAACGTATCTGTCGCCGACTGCGGTTTTTGCACATTTAATACCGTGCTCGTCGCAGAACTTAAAGAAGCCCATATTACTCATTACCGTAACTACGGCAGTATCCTTTTGCAGGCTTCCCTCCTGCTTCATCTTGTTTGCACAAATGGCGATAACCTTGTCGCCGTCAACAAGACAACCGTTTTCGTCAACTGCAAGCATTCTGTCCGCGTCTCCGTCAAATGCAAGACCTAAATCAAGATTAGCGTCCTTAACAAAGCTCATAAGCTCCTCCGGGTGAGTTGAGCCGCATTTATCGTTAATATTTGTACCGTCCGGTGTATCGGAAAGCATAATGCATTTTGCACCGAGCCTTGTAAAAATTTCCTTTGCACAGACTGATGCGGAACCGTTTGCGCAGTCAAGCGCAATCTTCAAGCCGTCAAATCTAACGTCGGTAGTAGAAACAACGTGGTCGATATAGTCATTAACAGCAGTTTTTGAATAAAGTCTGTTGCCTACATCACCGCCGATTTTGATATCAATTTCTTCGGCGTTATCGAGGATAATCGCTTCAATTTCTTCTTCAATTGCATCATCGAGCTTATATCCCGTTTTTTGGAAAATCTTAATTCCGTTATACTCACAAGGGTTATGAGAAGCCGAAATCATAATACCTGCTTCGCACTCATAAAGACCTACAAGATAAGCAACGGCAGGAGTAGGTACTATACCGATTGAAAGAACATTACAACCAACGCTGCAAAGTCCTGCGGTAAGCGCCGCTTCAAGCATATCGCCCGACGCTCTTGTATCCTTACCGATTAACACGGTAGGCTTCTTGCTTTTTGCTTCTCTTAACAATACCGTTGCGGCAGCGGCGCCGATTTTCATTGCAAGGTCGTTTGTTAAATCCTTATTTGCAATACCTCTAACTCCGTCAGTTCCGAATAATCTGCCCATAAATATCTCCTTGTTTATAAATCAAATGTTTGTTGACCGTTATTTTTTGTATCAAAAGCTATTCCCAAATGCTCATAGCCGAGTGGCGTCACAATTCTTCCTCTCGGTGTTCTTGCCAAAAAACCGATTTGCATAAGATACGGCTCGTATACATCCTCAATTGTAACAGATTCCTCACCTATTGCGGCGGAAATTGTTTCAAGTCCGACAGGACCGCCGTTGTAGCTTTTTATCATTGTTTGAAGCAGTCTTCTGTCTACTGCATCAAGACCGAGTTCGTCAATTTCCATACTGCCGAGAGCCGCTTGTGCCGCTTCGCTCGTTATCACGCCCTGATATTTAACCTCGGCGAAGTCTCGACTTCGTTTCAACAGGCGGTTGGCAATTCTCGGCGTTCCTCTTGAACGAGAAGCAATTTGGTAAGCTCCGTCGGTATCAATCGGAATATCAAGAATTTTAGAAGAGCGCTTAACAATTTCACAAAGCTCGTCAGCGTTGTACATCTCAAGTCTGAAAATAACTCCGAATCTGTCACGAAGAGGTGCCGAAAGCTGACCTGCACGAGTTGTTGCGCCGACAAGAGTAAATCTCGGCAAACTGAGTTGATAGCTTCTTGCACTCGGCCCCTTGCCGATAATAATATCAATCTTTCCGTCTTCCATTGCAGGATACAGAATTTCCTCGACATTTCGGTTGAGCCTGTGAATCTCGTCGATAAACAGTATGTCACCCTGTTCAAGATTTGAAAGAATTGCTACGAGATCACCCTGCTTTTCGATTGCAGGACCGGATGTAATACGAATATTAACGCCCATCTCATTTGCAATAATTCCCGAAAGAGTTGTTTTACCAAGTCCGGGAGGACCGTAAAGCAAAACATGGTCAAGCGGCTCGCCTCTTAATCTTGCAGCCTTGATATAAATTGAAAGATTTTCCTTAACCTTTTCCTGTCCGATATACTCGTTAAGGCGCGTCGGACGCAAAGAGTTTTCAATTTCTTCGTCAGCAGGAGTAAATTCCGGAGCCGATATTCTGTTTTCAAAATCGTATTCAAATTCGTTTTCTATCATAAGTCACCCATTAAAGATTTGATGAAAGATTTTTCAGTCCTTTTCTTATAAGCTCGTCAACCGACAACGAGCTGTCAAGTTTGCTGACTGCAAGCGTTGCTTCGGATTGGGAAAAGCCGAGAGAAACCAAGACCTCAACAGCTTCGTTCATATTACTTTGGTTAGAGGCGTTTTGAACGCTGATAACGGTTGAAGCAACCTCGCTTGGAGCTACTGCCGACATTTTATCCTTAAGCTCAAGAACAATTCTTTCAGCAGTTTTTTTACCGATTCCCTGTGCGGATTGAATAGCCTTTGTGTCTCCACACGAAATTGCAACTGCAAGCTTATCGGGAGAAAGTGAAGACAAAATTGAAATTGCCGCCTTTGGACCTACGCCGCTGATTGAAATCAGCTTTTTGAAGGCTTCAAGCTCATTACTGCTTGAAAAACCATACAAGTCCATAGCGTCCTCACGAATACTCATATAAGTAAGAAGCTCAACCGTTGAGCCGACAGATGTAAGCGATGTTATCGTAGTTGTACTCGCAAAGCACTTGAAGCCGACGCCGCCGCATTCAACGACGACAAATGTAGGGTCAGTATATTTTAGTGTTCCTTTAAGTGAATAAATCATAGAATTACCTTAATTTACTTTCGATATTATATAACTTACCGAGTGATGAAGCATTGCAATGTGCGTGGCATATAGCAAGTGCAAGTGCATCAGCAGTATCATCGGGCTTCGGCACGCTTTCTAAAGACAGAATACTTCTTGTCATTTCCATTACCTGCTTTTTTTCGGCTCTGCCGTAGCCTGTAACGGATTGCTTAACCTGAAGCGGTGTGTACTCAAAGATTTCCTTATTGTGCATTTGAGCACAAAGAGTAATTACTCCCCTTGCCTGTGCAACGTCTATTACCGTTTTTTGGTTTGAATTATAAAACAGCTTTTCCATACTCATAACTGACGGCTTATATTTTTCAAAAACATAACACATATCGTTATAAATAGATTCGAGCCTTTGAGGAAACGGTGTATCGGCGTTTGTTGTTATTGCGCCGTAGCCGAGAACTCTGAACCTTGAGTGTTCATATTCAATTACTCCCCAACCGACAATAGCATATCCGGGGTCAATGCCCAAAATAACCATATTACACACTCGCCCATATTATTTTTGTTGATTATAACACAAAATATAAGTTCTTGCAATAATATATTAAATTATTTATAATAATAACAAAAAAGGACGGCATAAAGCCGTCCGAAAATGTGCATTATATCATACAATACCCTGTGCCATCATAGCGTCTGCAACCTTTTCAAAGCCTGCAATGTTAGCACCTGATACATAGTCGCCGTCAAGACCGTATTTCTTTGCAGCGTTATCAATATTGTGATAAATATTTATCATAATTTCCTTGAGCTTCTTGTCAACCTTTTCGAATGTCCAGCTGATACGCTCGCTGTTCTGGCTCATTTCAAGAGCTGATGTTGCAACACCGCCTGCGTTTGCAGCCTTACCCGGAGCAAACATTACGCCGTTTTCCTGCAAATACTTTGTTGCTTCAAGAGTAGTAGGCATATTAGCGCCCTCTGCAACAGCAATACATCCGTTTGCAACAAGCAGCTTTGCGTCGTCTAAAGTAAGCTCATTTTGGGTAGCGCAAGGAAGAGCTACATCGCACTTAATCTGCCATACGCCTCTGCCCTCGTGGTACTCGGCAGACGGTCTTGCAGCAGCATATTCGGTAAGTCTTGCACGCTTAACCTCTTTAATTTCTTTAAGAAGCTCAACGTCAATACCCTCTTTGTCATAAATCCAGCCTGTTGAGTCGGAAACCGTGACAACCTTTGCACCAAGCATCTGAGCCTTTTCAACCGCGTAAATAGCAACGTTACCCGAACCGGAAATACAAACAGTCTTGCCCTCAATGCAGGAATTGTTACATTTAAGCATTTCTTCAGTAAGGTACAAAAGTCCGTATCCTGTTGCTTCGGTTCTTGCAAGTGAACCACCGAATGACAAGCCCTTACCTGTGAGAACGCCCTCATAAGTGCCGCAAATTCTCTTATACTGACCGAACATATAACCGATTTCTCTTGCGCCTGTTCCGATATCGCCGGCAGGTACGTCGGTGTCGGCACCGATAACCTTGCAAAGCTCTGTCATAAAGCTCTGACAGAACATCATAATTTCCCTGTCACTCTTGCCCTTCGGGTCAAAGTCGGAGCCACCCTTACCGCCGCCGATAGGAAGACCGGTAAGAGAATTTTTGAAAATCTGCTCAAATCCAAGGAATTTTACAATACCGAGATTTACGCTCGGATGAAGTCTCAAGCCGCCCTTGTACGGACCGATAGCGGAGTTAAACTGAACACGGTAGCCGCGATTTACGTGTACCTGACCCTCATCATCAATCCAAGGCACTCTGAATCTTAAAATTCTTTCAGGCTCAATAAGTCTTTCTAAAAGAGCAACCTTTCTGTACTTTTCTTCGTTTTGTTCGATTACAGGACGAAGCGAGTTGAGAACCTCGCTTACTGCCTGAATGAACTCAGGCTCATAATAGTCCTTCTTTTGTAAATATGCGAGTATTTCGTCTACATATCCCATAACTGTCCCTCTCTATTCATAATATTTCTTCATAAAAAAGATGTCTTAATTTTATCATAGTATAAATATTTTGTCACTAATTTTAGATAATTTTTATAATTTTATTTACAAATGGAGCATAATATGATAGATTTATTATATAAATTGCACAAAGGAGCATAAATGAAACTTATACTAATATCAATAGGCATAATATTTTTTATAACTTATACGCTTCCGCTTATTTGGGCAAAAATCAATATTGGCAATGTTTTCGGAATTGCGCTTGGAATTTTGTTTGTCATAACGGGAGCATCATTTGATTTAATAATGCAGCTATGCAAAAATCCCGCAATTAGGATTTTGTTAATATTTGCTCTTACAGTATTTATTATATTTCTCATATCATTTATTATTACGCTGATAAAAATTATTGTGCACTGTTCAGGCAACGCAACTTGCGAAAACGTAATAATTATTTTAGGCTGTCGTGTAAAGGGCAAAGTACCTACAAGAGCACTTGTTTCAAGATGCTCGGCAGGATATGAGCATTTGATAAAAAACAAAGACAGTATAGCGATACTGTCGGGAGGTCAGGGCGCAGACGAAGAAATATCCGAAGCGCAATGTATGAAAAGCGTTCTCATTTCTATGGGTATTGACGAAAGCAGGTTGATTATTGAAGACAAATCGACCTCTACACGTGAAAACCTTGAATTTTCAAAAAAAATAATTCAATCACTTGGATATACCGGCAAAATTGCAATTGCAACAAACGAATATCACCTATACAGAGCAACGCTTATTGCAAGACAATGCGGATTAAATGTATCACGGCTTTCGGGAAGGTCGATAAGATTTTTAAGAATACCTGCTTTTACACGAGAGGTTTTCGGAATCTGGCAATTAATGATAAAGAAAATGATTAAACGGCGATAGGAAAACCTAAACGCCGTTTTAATTTTTGACTATTCTATACTCTCAAATTCGTTTTCAAATTGATTGAAGAAGTCTTCAAAATCCTGATATTCGTCATCATAATAATCTTGATTGTATCCGTAGCCGTATTCATCAAGGAAATCTTCCGACTGTTGTTGAATTTCCTGCGATCCGATTGATGAAAAAATATTTGCAACAACGAATAGCACAATAGCAAGAATAGTGAATAATTTCGCATTCTTATGATACTTCTCATTATTTGGGATTAAATAGTCTGTAAACTCTGTACCCAAACAATTAGGGCAAAAGGTTGAATTTGTATTAACGGTTGTTCGGCAGTTATTACAAAGCTTCGGCTGAATCTTTGCCGCCTTTTTTCTGTTGCAAAGATAAACGATTGCAACAATAATAGGAAAGAAAAATTCAAGCACAACATACACGGTCGAATCCTTTATTCCTCTTGCCTTTGCATCATTATAAAGAGCGAGGCAGGCAAAGGTTCTGTATGTAATGCTGAAAATCAAGCCGATAATAACGTATCCCATTACGCTTGCAAGCATATTAAGCGCATCATTTACTCCGTAATCATTCAAATAGTTCATAGCTTTATCCTTTCATATAGGTCTTTTTTATATTTGATACGACCGCCTTCAAGTCGGTTATGGTATCGTAATTGTAATACGGTCTTTGAGTCATAAGAAAATCAAGCAGTTCGGGACATATTTCCTTATTGATTATCCATTTTTTTACATTGAAATCGTCTCTGACCTTTTTTGTCAAATAGCCTTTTCCGATAATCGCAAAATCATTAAGAAGCAAAAATACACCTTGCTGAAAACGCATAAGGTCGTTCGTCGGAACATCAATAAGCTTTGCGCTCGGAGAAGTGACATTGAGTATTCCCATTTCCTTAATGCCGTCGAACATCTTTTTATACTTTTTGAAATCGAACTTAAAATCCTCGTAAAAGTCTATAACGTTTACGTTAAACACGGCAACGTCGTATTCACTAAGCCATTTATCGGCAACGGTAATATCATTTGTATAATCGTTTTCGTCCTTAATCTCAACAGTATAAATAAGCGGATTTTCGTCATAGAGCGTTCTGTTTTTCAATGCAAATGATAGTGCAACATACGGACTTTTTGTAAGGTCAATGAGCGGGCTTATGCCGAAATAGTGCTGTGAAAACGCAAGGAAATTATACATATTTTCGCTTTTTACTTCGCCTATCACCTTTCTGTAAACATCAAAGTATTCGGGCATTTTACGATACAAATCAATCATACCGTCGGCATTGAGCACCTTTACAAGCTCGCCGCTTTCAAATATATAATCACGGTGTCGGTAAATTGTCGGAATCAGCGTTCTGTCGTATGTATTGAGCTTTTCACCGCGGTAATATATGCGTTCTCCGTTTTCAAACGGCTTAATAAGATGCTCGAAAAACTCATCAACAGTTTCAATATGATTTACGGAGGTATTATAGTCGAAATCAAGCTCGTATTCGATTTTTTCCGCTATTTTCGAAAGTTTGTTTATCTTTGGCATATCAATACTTATTATGTACCTTTTCGGCAAAGCACAAAAAGTCCTTAACCTCTATCGTTGTTCCGTCATCAAGCACCGCAGTTCCGTTCATTCTGCCAAAAACCTGATGCTGGTCGGTTACAATAACCTTCAAGTCAATGAGCGCACTTCTGTCTATAATAGGCTCAAACTCCATATCAAACCGACCGTCGGAGGATTTGATTGTCCAATTGTCGGTATAATTAGGGCTGATATTAAACACAATATCATCAAACTTATGGGCTATTCCGTTATAAAAGATTACGTTCTCGCTTGCGGCATTTGTATTACCAAAGCCGTAGCCGAGATTAAATCCAAACGTAACACCGTCAATTTGACCTGAACCGGAGCTCCAATACCAATAATTATCGTAGGTCCAAACTCCTCTGCCCCAATCAAGACCCGCAAAATCGGTATCGGGATTAAGCTCAAACACTTCGTCACCGTATTTTACTGTACCGCTTGCACGCATACAATTGATTTTTTGGTTATAATAAAACGCTTTTTTGTCCTCATCCCAAGGAGTTGCGATAACCATAGAATCCCTCGGTTCATCGGTAAGTACAATATTGCAGGAAATTCCTTTTTTACCGTCAAAGCCAGGATAATTCATTTTTATTATTCTTGCTTCACCCTTATGCTTGTAAGAAATCGAAAGATTCTTGTTTTTGAAGCAGACATCACCTGTTTCGGACGTCGGCGGTAAATTAGTTTTACCCATAGGAAACGGAATAAGCTCAGATTGTGTATGCTCTTTTGCATTAATAAGGTCAACAAAGCTTACGCTGTGGAGTCCTAAATAGCCCAAATCGGACACGGTAAGACATAGACAAAATTCATTTGAATTGGACATAATATAATAATAGTCCCATTCCTTTATTCTTGTCTTTCTCTTTTTTATCATATTTCTGTCATAAGACTGAATAAGGCTTCTGCTCCAGCCCGGTTCTATCAAAGCGCCGTTTTCATCAAGTAAATTATGTTTGTTTATAACCTCGTGATTTCGCATAATATCACCTCAAATAATATAATCAAACGATTCATTAACAAGACTTCTGTCAACAATATCCTGAATAGTTATACTGTCAAGATATCTGTTTACAACATCATTAAGTCCTTTCCACACAAACAAGGTCGAACACATTTCGGCTCTCTCGCACTGAATGGGATTGTTTTCAAGGCACGCAACGGGAGCCAAGCCGCCCTCGGTAAGTCGAAGAATATCGCCGACGGAATACTTGTCGGCACTCATAGCAAGTCTGTATCCGCCCTGATAGCCGCGATTTGTACGAAGAATATCGGGCTTATTCAAAACCGATACAATTTGCTCCAAATACTTTTTTGAAATTCCCTGACGTGCCGCAATATCTTTTAACGAGACATAGCCGTCCCCTTGATTTTGTGCTAAATCAACCATCATTCTCAAGGCGTATCTGCCCTTTGTAGAAATTTTCAAAGCAATCAACTCCGTTCTAAATATATAATACCACTATTTCGGTAGGTTTTCAATATAAAAATTCGGCACAGACAAAATTGCCTGTGCCGAAGTGCTTTTAATTGAATGTAAACTCACCGTTTTTGAAATCAACAACACATTTTGTATTCGGTTTAATTGTGTCGTCAAGTATTAATTCGGACAACGGATTTTCAATTTTCGATTGAATTGTTCTTCTCAATGGTCTTGCGCCGTAAACCTTGTCAAAGCCCTCCTTTGAAAGCTCGTCAACAGCCTGTTCGGTAAATTCAAGAGTAATATCCATATCCTGCGTTCTCTTTTGAAGAGACTTCAACATTCTTCTTGCAATTTCCTTAATATCGTTTTCATTAAGCTGATTGAAAACAATAATCTCGTCAAGTCTGTTGAGAAATTCGGGCTTAAAGGTACGCTTCAAATCAGGCATTACAAGGTCTTCAATAGTTTGATTTGCGTTTTTCTCCTTATTGAATCCAAGCTCCTGCTTGTTTTCGGTAATCTTTGAAGCGCCGACGTTTGAGGTCATTATAATAATCGAATTTTTGAATGAAACCTTTCTGCCTTGTGAATCGGTAAGAACGCCGTCCTCAAGAATTTGAAGAAGCATATTGAAAACATCGGGATGAGCCTTTTCAATTTCGTCAAACAAAACTACGCTGTAAGGCTTTCTTCTTATCTTTTCGGTAAGCTGTCCGCCCTCATCAAAGCCTACATATCCCGGAGGCGCACCGATTAATTTCGATACGGTATGCTTTTCCATATATTCGGACATATCAAGCTTAATAATTGCGTTTTCATCACCGAACATAGCCTCGGCAAGAGTTTTGCATAGCTCTGTTTTACCTACTCCGGTAGGTCCGAGGAAGATAAACGAGCCTATTGGTCTATTCGGATTTTTAAGTCCTACCCTGCCTCTTCTTATTGCCTTTGCAATCGAAGATACGGCTTTATCTTGTCCGACAATTCTCTCGTGCAAAATGCTTTCCATATTAAGCAATCTTTCACTTTCCTCTTTCGTAAGCTGACTTACCGGAACGCCAGTCCATGAGGAAACAACCTGAGCAATATCCTCGCTTGAAACGGATTTAATATCGTGATTAGACGAATTTTGCCATTTATTCTTTTCGCCCTTGAGCAAATCCTCAAGCTGCTTTTCCTTATCTCTAATGGTTGCCGCAGATTCATAATCCTGTGAATTAATAGCTGACTGCTTTTCGCTTTCGAGCCTCTTAATTTCGGTTTCCATATCCTTGAGATTTTGAGGAAGAGTGTAGGAATTAAGTTTAACAACCGAAGCTGCTTCGTCGATAAGGTCAATAGCTTTATCGGGCAAGAATCTGTCGTTAATATATCTTGAGGACAACTTAACTGCGCTTTCGATAGCTTCGTCGGTAATTCTAACCTTATGGTGAGCCTCGTATTTGTCGCGAAGTCCTTTTAGAATTTCAACCGTTTCATCTTCTGTCGGCTCGCCGACGTTAACAGGCTGAAATCTTCTTTCAAGTGCGGCGTCCTTTTCGATATTCTTTCTGTATTCGGCAATAGTTGTCGCACCGATAACCTGAATTTCGCCTCTTGCAAGCGACGGTTTAAGAATATTTGCGGCGTCAACAGCACCCTCTGCGGCTCCTGCGCCCATTATGTTATGGATTTCGTCTATGAACAGGATAATATCCTTGTTATTCATAACCTCGTCCATTGCTTTTTTAATACGTTCCTCAAAGTCACCTCTGTATTTTGTACCTGCGACCATAGAGGTTAAGTCAAGCGAATATATATGCTTTCCGAGTAAAACCTCGGGAACCTCACCCTCAACTATTTTGAGTGCCAATCCCTCTGCAATTGCTGTTTTGCCTACGCCCGGCTCGCCGATTAAGCAAGGATTGTTTTTATTTCTCCTTGAAAGAATTTGAATAACACGTTTGATTTCATTTTCTCTGCCGATAACAGGGTCAATCTTTCCCTGCTTTGCAAGCTCTGTCAAATCCTTGCCAAACTCGTCAAGTATCGGCGTTTTGCTTTTTCCTTTTTTCTTTGAGCTATACTGCTCGGACTGTGTGTCATTTGCATTAGAAAGAGACGTCAAAAGCTCGTCAAGCAATCTTTGAGGAGATACGCCGTTTTCGCTAATAAACTTTACGGCATAGCAGTCGTCTTCTTTAAGCAACGCAATCAGCAGGTGCTCCGTGCTTACAAATGAATGGCGCATTGCTCTTGCAATCTGGAAAGAAATTTCGATAATGCGCTTTGCTCTGGGAGTGAAGTCATCGGGAGTAAGTCGAGTCGGGTTGCCTGTTCCTATTTCACTTTTGATTTGACTGTCGATTATATCCTCGGTTATATTGTTGCTTACCAAGACATAATCGCAGCTTCCCTCCTTAAGCAAGCCCATAAGTATATGTTCTGTGCCGATATAGTTATGACCGTAGCCCTCGGCGGATTTAATTGCGAGGTTAAGCACCTCGTTGGCTTTTGTTGTAAATGAATTAAAACGATACATAATTATGCCTCCTTAAAGGACACAAAATATATTGTATCCTTTATGCTAATTTTTCTCTTATTATTTGTGCTCTGAGTGCTTCGCACATTGACTGCGACAAATCCGAATTTGAAGAATCAACAAGCGTTGCATCAAAGAGATTTGCAAGCATTTCGTTGAGAAGATTTATTGAATAATCGAAATATCCGAGCGAGCACGCAAGTCTTACAAGTGATAGACCGCCGAGCATTTCCTCGGTATTGAGCTTTCTTGCCAATTTGAGTATGCCCAAATTTCTGTATAGCTTATCCTCAAAATCGGCATTACCCTTTAATTGCTGTCTTGCATTGCGTTCCTGCATAATAATCTGTGCGCTGACGGCATTAAGATTATCAAGAGATGCCTTTTCCGTCACTCCGAGAGTAACAAGATTACTCAATACGAATATATCTCCGGCTTGATTTTCAAAAGCGCTGTTAAGCGACATACCGAGCTTATTAACCATCGATGAAAGTCTTGAAATAAGGTTATTTCGGTTAAGCGCCGGCAAATGCAAAATCAATGACGCCTTTAGACCCGTACCAAGATACATAGGTGACGAAGTGAGAAATCCGAAGCGAGGTGAAAAAGCAATTCTTAAACCGTTTATGAAAACATCGTCAACATCATTAGCTTTGTTATAAGCCTGAATGATATTGTCGCCCTGTTCATAGGCAGTGATTTTTATATGCTCCTCCTCATTTATCATAACCGAGATATCGTTATCCTTTGAAAGAAGAAACGAATTTGCTTTTTCATTGCTTATAAATCTGTCACTTATCAGTCCTTTTTCAACATAAGACTGAGCCTTTGCCTTTGACAAATCCTGAAGATTAATTAAATCAAATTCCTTGCCAAGCGGTGAATTTTTTATACAGGCAAAAACCTTTTTTGATACGGATTTCGCGATATCATTGCTCATTCTTCTTACAAAAACCGTATCGCTTAAGTTTCTGACTAATGTGATTTTTGACGCAATTACAATATCATTATTGCTGTTGTAGTTATTATCCATCTTTTTCTCCTCAAAATGTATTACTGCTCGTTTTCAAGCTCTTTGATTTTATCACGGATTTGTGCTGCGTCTTCAAACCTCTGCTCCTTAACAGCCTGCTTCAGGTCGTTTTTAAGACTTTCGAGAGTTGAAGTATGCTGTGTACTGTCACTTGCGTTTGTCGCTTCGGTATAGGTGACGTTTTTACCGATATGCTTTGTTTTACCGTGAATTTTTTCGATACTCGGTATAAGTCTGTCTTCGAATTTTGTATAGCAATCGGGACATCCCAAATGACCTGTATTAACAATATCATTCATAGTTGAACCGCAGCTTGAGCATCTGTCCATTCCGACAAGAGAGTTAAGTCGGCTTACACCTGCGCCGAGAAGATTTCCGAAAAATCCGTCAAGGCTGAAAGGCTCGAATGAAAATTCATCCATAACACCGAGCTCCTTTGCACATTCCGAGCAAAGATACATTTCCTCACTTTTTCCGTTAATCACTCTTTTGATATGAGTGTTTGCTTCGTTATTATTACAATGTGAACATTTCATAGCTTATTCCTCCTAATCAATATATGCCAAAAGCATTTGTTTTAATTGTTTTGCTCTTATTTTGTTTGAGCTTTCTTTGTCGATACCCTTGTAGTTACTGTCAAGGATTGCCGAAATCATCATCTTTGTTGATTTATCATCAATTAAATTTTGATAGTTACAGTTTATCAAATTTGCCCTCGCGCTTCGTTCATCAATATAATCACCTATTGAGTTGATGAACGCAAGAAGTGCATTCTCACTTGACGGCGCTCTGGTTATAAGGATATAACCGCCGCCTCCTCGTCGGCTTTCTATTCGATAGCCTGCTTCGGGTGTAAACCTTGAAGTAATAACATAATTAATCTGGCTGGGTACACAGCCTATTCTGTTTGCCAAATCGTTTCGTTGAATTTGTACCGTCGATGTTTCGTCGTCGAACATATCCATAATCATATCGGCAATTATATCACTCATTTTCAAACTTAATCATCTTCTTTCTGTATAGATGGACAAAGGTCAAATTATGTTTTCTGACTTTGACTTTCTTTGTCCTTTGATTATGTTATATCACAAAGGTCAGGAAAAGTCAAGAATTTTTTTGACTTTTTTGAAAAATTTTTTGACCTTTAGAAAAAAAGAAAAATCCCTGCAAATGCAAGGATTTTTTATGATTATTTGACTATTGTATATCCTGCGTCTTCCACAGCCTTTTCGAGTTTAGCGATATCGACATCACCCGAAAGACTGACTGTTGCTTTATTTTCGGTATGGCTCGGAGTTGCGAACACAACACCGTCAACAGCTTCAAGCGCTTTTTTAACGCTTGCTTCGCAATGAGGACACATCATACCCTCGATTTTCAAAGTAATTTCCATAATATCATTCCTTTCTATATTAATATCTGTATTTAAGTCTATATCAAGGTCAAGATTTATAATTTTATTTGACCTTTTTGTTTTTGTTATATCGAGCAGATTCAATCTAAGTGCGTTTGTAATTACACAAAAGCTCGAAAGGCTCATTGCAAGTGCGGCAAACATCGGGGTTATTGTATAACCTGTCGCACCGTAAAGCACACCTGCGGCAAGAGGAATACCGATAGCGTTGTATATAAATGCCCAAAACAGATTTTGCTTTATATTAGCGAGCGTAAGACGGCTTAAATTAACTGCCTTTACGACATCGCAAAGACTTGATGAGGCTATTACGACATCGGCGGATTCAACGGCGACGTCAGTACCGGAGCCGACTGCAATTCCGATATCGGCACGTACAAGCGCAGGAGCGTCATTAATTCCGTCGCCAACCATAATAGTTTTACCTTGTTTGCTCAAAAGGGAAACGGCATATTCCTTTGTTTCCGGCAACGCCTGTGAGATAACCTTATCAAATCCGATTTGTGACGCTACCGCATTTGCCGTTTTTTCATTATCCCCTGTCAGCAATACTGTGTATATTCCTGCCTGCTTTAGTAACGAAACGGCTTTTTTACTGTCGCTTTTTATTTTATCGGCTATTGCAAATATTCCTAATATACAATCCTTTTTAGCAAATACTATCGGAGTTTTTCCCTCATTTGCAAATTTGTCGATTTCAATTTTACAATCATTCGGAATATTGCAAATGCCGCTTATAAATCTTTCGTTACCGGAATAAACGGTTTCATTTTCAAATTCAGCACTAATTCCGCTTCCTGTTACGGAACTAAAATTCCTACATTCAACCAGCTCGGTTTCTTCTTTTTTTGCGTACTCAACAACCGCTTTTGCAAGAGGGTGCCGGCTTTGGTATTCGAGAGAATATGCAATTTCCAGCAGACGTGACATAGAACACGAAATCGGCAAAACATCGGTTACCTCTGGCTTTCCGAGAGTAACCGTACCTGTTTTGTCAAAGACTGCAATTTGCGTTTTGCCTGTTTGTTCGAGTGCTTCGGCATTCTTGAAAAGAATACCGTTTTTTGCGCCTTTGCCGCTTCCGACCATAATTGCAACAGGCGTTGCAAGACCGAGCGCACACGGACAGCTTATAACCAAAACGCTGACGGCTCTGTTCAGCGAAAAAGCAAAATCGCCCTGAATTAACTGCCACACAATAAATGTAATAATCGCAATAATAATAACAACAGGAACGAACACGGCGCTAACCTTGTCGGCAAGTTTTGCAATCGGTGCCTTAGAAGAGCTTGCGTCTGCTACCATTTTAATTATTTTTGCAAGTACGGTATCATTACCTACATTTGTCGCACGGCATTTGATGAAGCCTGCTTCAAGAATTGTTGCACAAGCAACCTTGTCACCCTGCGATTTATCAACAGGTACGCTCTCTCCTGTCAACATTGCTTCGTTGACTGCTCCGTTTCCGTCGATAATAACGCCGTCAACTGCTATGCTTTCCCCTGCCCTGACAACAAATATATCATTCGTTTTTACCTTGTCTGCTTCAATATTAATTTCCTTACCGTCAACTAAAACATTTGCAGTTTTTGGAGCCAATGACAAAAGCTGTTTGATTGAGGAGGTTGTTTTTCCTTTAGCGTAGGCTTCGAGCGTTTTTCCGACGGTAATGAGGGTTACAATCATTGCCGCAGATTCAAAATAATAATGCGGCATATGCGAATGATTATTCGCCAGTGCGTCGATAAACATTGCTAAACTATAAACATAGGAAGCTCCGCTTCCGAGGGCTACAAGCGTGTCCATATTTGCGCTTTTATGCAGAACTCCCTTGATACCGCTTATAAAAAATTTTGAATTAATAATCAAAATAATAAGCGAAAGAATTGCCTGTGACATAGAAAAAGCAACAAAGCCCTGCAAAAATTCCGGCACCCACCAGCCCCACACAGTATATCCCATGGAAATATACATAAGCGGCAACAAAAGAACAACAGAAAGCACAAGGCGAATAATCATTCTTTTTATATTCTCATTTTCTTCAGTCGGCAAAATTTCATCACCTGTGCTGATTTTTGCTTTGTATCCGGCTTTTTGTACCGCTTTGAGTATTTGCTTATTATCGGCATTTCCCGTAACGGTCATTGTATTCGTTAGCAGATTTACATTACAATCATCAACGCCGTCAACAGCAGATACCGAGTTTTGAACTCTTGCGGCACAAGCCGAGCAAGTCATACCGTATACATTATATTTTTGCAAAAAAACATCACCTCACTATTTCATTAGCTTTTGCAACGTAGTCACAAGCTCGTCAATAACTTCGTCATTTCCGTTACGAATATCACGCGCAACGCAGGAATGTATGTGACTTGAAAGTAATTCCCTATTAAAAGCGTTTACTGCGGCATTAACTGCGGCAGATTGAATAAGGATGTCGTTGCAATACGCGTCCTTTTCTATCATACCCTTAATTCCTCTGATTTGTCCTTCAATTCGATTAAGTCGGTTAATTAATTTTTTGCGCTGTTCTTCGGAACGGTTTGTCGTTTTATCACAGCAATGGCACTTCATTTCTTTATTTTCCATAATATCATCCTCCTGTATACCCCTACAGGGTATTTTTATTGTATACCCTTATATGGTATTTGTCAATATTTAATTAAAAAAAGCACCCGAATAATCGAGTGCTTTAGGTTGTTATTATTAACTTATGTCTTCTTTTAGACTTTCAATAATATTTTGCTTTTTAACCTTGTTGACCGAATAGAGCATAGTAAGTCCTATTATCGCCATAACAACGAGTGAAACAACGGCGTAAAGCGTAAAGTCAATTTGGAATGCAAACGAATTCATTGCAACCGCCTTATACATCAAAAACGACAATCCGGCACTAATCGGCAGTGAAAAAATCAATGCCTTAAAGCCATAGAAGAAGGTTTCGAGAATAAGCATTTTATTAAAGCCCTTTGGCGTCATTCCGACCGACTTTAGCATTGCAAACTCTTTTTTTCTCATTGCAACGCCTGTTGAAATTGTGTTGACAATATTGAACACCGTGATAAGCGAAATCAAAGCAATGAAGCCGTAAACAAGAACCTCAACAATGAATATTATTGTATTCATTATTTGGAAATTCTCTGCAATATCCAGACAATAGTTACTACCGTAATCGTTATTATCTAGAATGTCGTTTACTTTTTCATAAACATCACTGTGAACCTTCGTTTCTATTCCAAGCTGATAATTGTATTGATATGAACCATCTTCAGAATTTTTCTTTTCATTTTCAACAAGAGCCTTTACCTGTGAATAAGGCATATAAAGTGAAATTGAATTAGGAGGATTTAGATTATAAGCATAATAATCGGGATTGTAGTCAATAAGTGCGCCGATAGTCACACCCTTATAGGCAAAATCCTCTATTGATACTCCGATAACCGAATCGTTGAATACCTTTGATGAATTATCCTTGTGATTAATATTATTCATAAGAAGTGCTTTTTTATTTTCACCATAGTAATCTCTAAAGTTAAGAGAATTATCCTCGCAGATTTTGTTGAACGCTTCGTCGTCAACGGCATTAATATAAAGTGCGTTTTGGGACTTAAAGAGCTTAGAATAAGACTTTGTAAGGTGCTTATCATCAATCAGCTTCCAGCCGTAATCCTTATCGGTCGTTTCAGGAGTAGTGCAAAACTGAGTATTTACACAGTAATAATTATCAATGCCGTTTACCGTATCAAGCTCCTTTTTGAAGTCGTCTGCTTTATCGGAATCAACCAACACGCTAAGCTGATAAGGAACGTCGGCTTCGTATGACAAAGCCTGTGTAAACGCCGAACAAAAATAATTACAAGCCAAGAACAGAATTACGGACAAAGCAATTGAAGCGGTGATTGTTCTTGCTTTTCTGCCGTTTCTTTTCAAATTCTTATTTGCAAGCTCACCCTCATAGCCGAAAATAAGTCTTACAAGCTTTGAGGATTTAAGCCTTTTTGATTTAACCTTTATTTCCTTACTTTGACGAATTGCGTCAATAGGCGTAATTCTCGAAGCCTTGACAGCGGGAATGACGGAGGAAATAAAAATTGTGAATATACTGATAAGAAGTATCACGGCTAAATCATAGGGAGGAACAACAATTTTCATTTCCATATTGTCGCTCGTTACGCCGTTTATCATTGATGTTTCAATAATCTTTCCACCGATTAACTTAAGCGTAACACCTATTCCGACAACGCCTGCAAGTATACCCAGCGGTATTCCGACTGCGCCTAAAATTGCACCCTCGTAGAATACGGAAAGGCGTTTTTGCTTTTTAGTTGCGCCGACGGAGGCTAACATTCCGAGATATCTTACACGCTCGCTTATGGACATTGCGAAAGCATTATATATAAGTACAACGCTCGCAATGAGGATAATAACAAGTACAACTGCCAATAACGGAAGAAGTGAGGTAAGCACCATACTGTCTTCGCTAAATGCAAAATGCATTTCGAGGTAGTCGGTATTGATATGATAATTTTCGATATTATTTTGCTTGATAATATCCTTAATTACATCTAACGATTTATAGTTTACTTCTTTGAGCTGAATAAGTGCAGTAACGAAATCGCTATCGGTTGCCTGATGCAATGAATAGTCAAAGCACCTTATTATACTGCAATTAACACTTGTGCCGGGATTGTTTTTCAGTATAGCGGTTATTTTGAAATCCTGCACACTATCGGTAACAAAGGTCTCGTTCTTCGTGAAAAATCCGTTTACCTTAAATTGTTGTCCGTTTTCAATTTGATACCTTGAGCCGACAGGGATTTTTACAGTATCTCCGACTTTCCAACCGAGATTATTTTTGTCAATAAATTCCTGCTCAACGGCAATTTCATTTTCTCTTTCGGGCAAAGTACCCTCATAATCACCGGTTACATTTTGGGTTATACCGACTTTGTCAAATGTATAAAAGCTGCCGGTTGTATTTTTTGTTATATTATCGGGATTAAGACAGTACGAATCGTTTTCAGGCTCGTACATAATTCCGATGTTTGAAATACGCTCGTCCTTTTTTATTTGTTCAAGCTGTGTTTGGTTTACATCAAGAGTCGCTTCATAATGACCGACGAGATAAGCAAACTCGGCAAACAAATTCATAAACGAAGAAAGAGCGACAAATACTGCCGTAATCATTGCAACGCTTACAATAATTCCCATCGTAGTAACAAGCGTTCTGCCCTTGTTTTCTTTTAAGTGTCGCAGAGTTAAGCTATTTACTATATTCAAGCAAAATTCACCTCATCTCTTGTGATTTTGCCGTCTTCAATTGCAATCACTCTGTCGCAGGAGAGAGCAATTCTCTCATCGTGAGTAATAATGATAACGGTTTGGTTAAATTGCTTATTAAAGTATCTCAAAAGTGAAATAATTTCCTTACTGTTTTCGCTGTCAAGATTACCTGTCGGCTCGTCTGCAAGAAGCAAAGCAGGGTTATTTGCAAGCGCTCTGCCTATTGAAACACGCTGTTGCTGACCGCCGGAAAGCTGATTGGGAAGATGTCCGAGTCTTTCTTTTAAGCCGAGTGTATCGACAAGAGTATCTATTTGACGTTTATCAGGTTTTCTTCCGTCAAGACGAAGCGGAAGGGTAAGATTTTCTTCAACAGTTAAAATAGGAATCAAATTATAAAACTGATAGATAAGACCGATTTGTCTGCGACGGAAAATTGCAAGCGCAGTTTCGTCAAGCTGGGAAATATCCTCGCCGTTGATGATTACGCTGCCGCTTGTCGGAACATCAACGCCTCCAAGTATATGAAGCAAGGTTGATTTACCGCTGCCCGAAGGACCGACAATTGCAACAAATTCTCCCTTGTTGACGGAAAAAGAAACATTGTCGAGCGCTCTTACTCTTGTTTCGCCCTTTCCGTAGATTTTAGATAAATTTTTTACATCAAGAATTTTCATGGCATTTATCTCCTTTCGTGCTTTCATTATATTGCTTCAACCTTACATCTCGGTGACATAAAAATTACAATTTAGTCACACAACGGTTTTATAAAATTTAATCCTAAAGGTTGTACCTACATCCGGCGTGCTTTCAACCTCGACAGTTGCTCTTTGCTTTTCAAATATCGTTTTCGAAAGAGCAAGACCTATTCCTACACTCTCGCTTGAAGAATTGTTGCAGGAATAAAATCTTTCAAAAATATGTGACAAATCTTCTTTTGAAATTCCGCAGCCGTTATCGCTGATACAAACCTCGTCAAAAAGAGCCGTCGAGGTGCTTGAAAAGGTCAGAACACCGCTATCCGAAATGTGCTCAATAGCGTTCTTGATAATATTTTGAAACGCTTCGACTGTCCAAAACTTATCGCAAAATATTTCACAATCATTAAGGTCTCTCAAAACAGTGATATTTCTTTTTGTTATCACACCGCCGAACGATGACAAAGCGTTGTCGAACAGAGCATTAACATTTACCGCTTCCCTGTTCATAACGGTTGTTCCTGCGTCTAATTTTGAAATTTTCAAAAGACTTGATATAAGATAATTCATCTTGTCAAGCTGACCGTCCATAACACAAAGAAATTCCTGCTGTTTTTGTGCGTCGGACTCATTTTTAATCAAATCCGACATCACGGTCATAGAAGTCAGCGGAGTTTTAAGCTGATGAGTTATATCTGCAAGAGAGTCGGCAAGATAAAGCTTATCCTTTTCGAGCTGTTCATTTTGGGTTTTGAGCAATACAACAACCTTTAACAGATTGTTTTTAAGTATTGAAATTTCGCCCTCGGTGTTTTCGGAAATATCCATATCGTAATTTCCCGAACAAACGAGTGAGAGATAATTATTCAACTTATTGATTGCTTTCAGTCTGTTTTTTGTAATACAATAAAACAACGTGCTTATTGCTATTCCGAGAAAAAGGCACAGCAATGCGCATATAACCGAAAAGAAAAGACATACAACCGAGCATACAACGGACAAAACTATGCCCGAAATGAGTGTTATATTTGCCTGCTTATTAATCATTATCAACTATATAGCCAAGCCCTCTAACCGTTTTAATTACGGCAGGCTTATTCGGCTCCTCCTCTATTTTGTCGCGAAGTCGTTTTATGTAAACCGTAATTGTATTATCCTCGATAAAATCACCGTCGATATCCCACAGGTTTTCCAACAGCGCAGTTCTTGAAATCACTTTTCCTCTGTTTTTTATAAGAGACAAAAGCAACTTATATTCCATTGCAGTCAAAACAACCTCGTTATTATCCTTATAGACCTTTGCTTCCTTGATATTTATTTTTATATTTTTAACATTTATTATTTCGTCTGTTGTATCCTTTGAATATCGGCGCAAAACGCTCTTTATTCTGACGGAAAGCTCTTTTAGTCTAAACGGCTTTGTTATGTAATCATCGGCTCCAAGCTCAAAGCCCGTAACAACATTAATCTCGTCGTCATAAGCAGTAAGGAAAATGACAGGCAAATCTCCCTGCTTTTTTATTTCCTTGCATACTTCATAGCCGCTTCCGTCAGGCAAATTCAAGTCGAGGATATAAAGAGAAAAAGAATCATTTTTGATTATTTCAAGCCCCTGCTTGACGCTTGAAGCAGTAGTAACACAATAGCCCTCATTTGTCAGCGAATAGCTTATGCCCATTGAAATTGCGCTGTCGTCCTCTAATAAAAACAACTTCATCATATCGCCTCCCGAATTTATAATAACACAAAACAAAGTGGTTTACTATTACATTTTTGTAATAAAAGGCTCCTTCTCATAGAATATAGAGAAAGAGCCGATTAATTTACATATTTTTGTATACAGGGATGTAAAAAATATGTTTTTGATTAAGAAGTCCTGTATTAGAATATGCAGTATATATTTTTTTACCCTCTGCCTGTGCAGAAGAAATGTTCACCATATACTCGTGGGAATGAGTTTGGTTAGGAGTAACATTGAACTTTTGAAGATAACCGGTATATTGATATACGCCGAAATTGTTATAAACATATTTTGAGCCGTAAACAATAGCCCTGTAAGGGGTAATCCACGGTCTGTAATACTGATCCTGACCTCCGAAATCGGGACCGACGTATTTTGTTCTCAACGTCAGTTTGCCGACATATCCTTCTTCACCGGTTATGTAACTGTTTGGTCCGTTTTCGTAATAAAGGCGTACCTTAAAGCAATCGCCCTCCATACCTATATAAACCATACGCTGAGAGGAATCAAGTTTTCTAATAGGATTAGTAGCCTGTCCGTTTTCAAACGAACCGTAAAAATACGGAGTATACCCGTCCTTTACCTTTAAGAATCCTGCCGCCCAAGCAAGTCCGTCCCTTGCACCGGCGTATGCGCCGATATTAAAATAATTATAAATACCTTGAAACGGAGCGGTAGTGCCATTTGAGCCTCCGGCATAGCTTGCAGTTGAAGATCCTACCTCCTGCTTGATTTTTGAAGCAATGTAGTATGGGGCAAGTCCGCTTTGAGCAGCTGCTTTCATAATTACGTCGGAGTATTTTTCCGTACTGTTGTAAAGAACATTTTTGCTCTCTGTATTATTATAGTAGATATACGAATTATACATCCAAGTACCTTTAAGGATTGCCTCAACGCCCTCTCTGGTCTGACCCTCTCCGCCGTTTGTTGTTTCAAACTGGAAAATATGCTTTTCATCAAGCCAGTTACGTGGGTCCATATAATACTTAACAGCCTTTTCGGAAGCGGCGTAAGAGCTGTCTTTAACAACATAACTTCCGTTTTTGTAGCAATCGGAGCAGTTGCAGTAAAAATCGGTGCTTACATTTTCACCAATCATAATTCTCTGCTGTGAGTGAGGCGTTCTTTCACCGTTTACCGCTGTTTGCCAGTCCATATTGGTGTTATATACCTTAAATTCCCATGCGGGATATTTTAGGTGAAGTGAGGCAAGGCTTTCGATATAGCTTTCCGGGAAGCCTTGATCTCTCAAATACTGTCTATAAGAGCTTGTATCAGGCTTATTATAAGACAAAATCCTGTAATATAAATACTTTGTGCCCGAATACTTTCCTATAAAGTCGACCTTTATTCTGTAATAACCCGGTTTAATACTAACACTCGGATATGTAAGTTTATAGTCTGTTCCTTCAATCAATTCGACAGAGCTGTTTTTGATAACAACATTCGGCTTATGAGAAACGCCGTCATATGAAAACTCTGCATTATTCAGCGAGTAAGTAAACGACTGAAAATCGTAATTGCTTATTTCACGAAAATCAAGACAGTTTTTACAGGTGTAATACTGATGCTCTTGAGAAGCTCCACTCGGTCTTACCGAATTTGTAAGCACATAATTATGTTTGAGTTCATTTTCAGAATAAAAGTCTGTGTTGAATACGGCAGTAATATTTTTTATCTTAAATCCGTAATAGCTCATAGACCTATCGCTTGTGAACTTTATTTTGAAATAATTTTCGGGAATAATAATTGTTTTTCCTGCAAGCTGTGAACCTGAATATTTTCCTAATTGAGTTCCATTTGAATTATAAATATAGATAAAATCATAATTCGGTTCCGTATATGTATTTTCATCAAAGGTTACCGACAGAGATTTTACATAACTTTTAGGATAATAATATTCAAACACCTTGTTTGCGTAATTTTCGTATTTATGGTTTGATTCAGGATACAAATAGATATTTGAGCCTTCTAATACGCTTGTATAATTCGGGCTGATATATCTAATAGAATATCCGTAATATGTTTTTGAACGGTCAGAGGTGAAATGAATTTTGACACTTGATCCCTCAATATGAATAAGCTTATCCGAAAGCTGTGAACCGGAATACTCGCCTACAAGAGTATTATTTTCATCATATATTGAAATAATGTCATAATTCTTTTCCGTCATACAGTCTGCGGAAAACTGAATGTCGAGCGAAGAAGCGTAGCAATCTGTGTAATAAAAGGTTTCGTCGGCATTATTTGAATAGTTGTTGTTTGTTCTGGGCAAAGCGTAATTAAAAAATGCACTACTGTGCTGTTCGGAGGTTACTTCAGGATTGCTCTTCATTGTCGCTACTATCGAATCAATGCTAAAGCCGTAATATGTTGCACTATGATCCGTTGTAAAATTAATTCTGAAAGACCCGGTAGGAATTTCAACAGTAACGCCTGCAAGCTGTGAACCTGAATATTTTCCAATAAGACCGCCGTTTTCATCATATATAGAAATAAAATCAAAATTCTGCTCTGTCAATGTTTTAGATGAAAAAGTAACTGCAAGTGATCTTGCATTCGGGTATCGGAATGCATAATTCAGTTTTATGCTGTTAGAATAGTTATGCTGCGATTCGGGGTACATTTTGCTCGGTACGGTAAGAGTATAATCCTGAGTAGGAATACTATATGTAGCCGAAGAAATAGAAGCTGTAATCTTATCTATACTAAAGCCGTAATAAGTTTTTGAATGGTCAGAAGTAAACTGAATACTGAATGACGAGCCTTGCAGGGTAATGGTTTTGCCTGCAAGCTGATTGCCGCTGTATGTTCCTGCAAGACTGCCCTTTTCATTATAAATCTTAATAAGGTCATAATTCTTTTCTGTCATAGTGCTTTGAGAAAACTTAACAGATATGCTGTCGGCACCCGGACAGTAATAGTAATATTTTTCATTAGCATTATTAGAATAATTATGAGTGCTTTCAGTTTTTTCAACACTCGGTACATAGTAAGAAAAGTCACCGTCGTATGCATAAATACTGTCTATGCTAAAGCCGTAAAAGGTTTTTGAATGGTCGGAGGTGAATACAATTCTAAATGAATCACCGTTGATTTTTACGGTTTTGCCTGCAAGCTCATCACCCGAATAAGTACCGACTTTTTTGCCTGCTTTATCAAATACGGTAATAATATCATAATCCTTTTCAGTTTTGCAAAGTGCGGAAAATCTAATTTCAAGCGCAGTAGCATTTAGGCAGGAATATGTATATTCTTCGTTGATTTTGTTAGAATAGCTATGGGACGACTCTGGATATTTTTCAAGAGAATATTCAACATTGTGAGTTGCCTTTGAGGTACAATAGGTATATTCATAAGAAGAATCGTCTGACATTACTGTTTTGTATGTATGACTATGATTATCAGCAGCCAGTACGCTAAAGGGCGTACAGGTAAATGCTAATATTATTGCTAAAATTAAGGATAGTATTTTTTTCATTTTAATGCCTCCGTGAAATAAATACTTAATGATTATATCATAAATTCATCAAAAATTAAAGCAATTCACACTATTTTTACAATAAATTAATAAAGGCAATTCTTGACAAAATATATGCCAAGAATTGCCTTTTAACGTTTATTTTATTTCATATTTTAAGCCGTTTTCAACACACCAAGCAACAATTTTTTGCTCAACATAGTCCTTTTCAAACCTGCCATAGCCCTCGGAAATTTCGTCATATGCGTTAAGATATTTCCAAAAACTTTCGCAAATACTGTCTTCATCAATATTTGAAAGCGCCTGAACTAATTTTTTATTTTTAAGAGTAGGAATATATGCGTGAATAACCTCGGCTTCGCTTACGCCTACATACGGAATATAGCCCATATTTACCAAAAACTGACTCTGTGTTACATTATCGGGAATATTAAAATCCGAAAATTCATCAGAATTAATGAGCTTTCCCGTCTTTGTAGATAACCAATACTGACCGCAGTTTTTCCAGACAGTCTTGACGGCGTAATCATCAATTATAAAATCTTCCATATTAGAAATTGTTCCTTAATTTATAGAATTCATTAAGCCGCCGTTTTTGATGATATTTTGAATAAAAGGCGGAAACGGCTGTGCCTGATAGGTCTTACCGCTTGTAAGGTTTGTAATCAAGCCGCTGTCAAAATCAACCTCAACCTCGTCGCCGTCGTTGATTTCCTCGGCAGCTTCGTTACATTCAAGAATTGCAAGACCGATATTGATTGCGTTTCTGTAAAAAATACGTGCAAATGTAGAAGCGATAACGCAGGAAACGCCGCTTGCTTTGATGGCAATCGGAGCGTGCTCTCTCGACGAGCCGCAACCGAAGTTTGCTTTTGCAACCATGATGTCGCCTTTTTTTACATTTTTCGCAAAATCAGCGTCGATATCCTCCATACAGTGAGAAGCAAGCCATTCTTCGTCGGAACGGTTGAGATATCTTGCAGGAATTATTACATCTGTATCAACGTTGTCGCCAAACTTATGTACTAAGCCTTTTGCTTTCATAGCTCAATATCCTCCTTTATAGTTCGTTAGGGTCAGCAATATAACCCTTAACTGCGCTTGCCGCCGCAACTGCGGGAGATGCAAGATAGATTTCGGATTTAGTATGTCCCATTCTGCCTACGAAATTTCTGTTAGAAGTGCTGACAGCTCTTTCACCCGAAGCAAGAATACCCATATGACCGCCGAGACAAGGACCGCAGGTAGGAGTTGATACAATAGCGCCTGCTTTTACGAAAATCTCTGCAAGACCTTCTTTGATACAGTTAAGATAAATCGTCTGTGTTGCAGGGATAATAATTACTCTTACGCCGTGCGCAACCTTTCTGCCCTTGAGAATTTCTGCGGCAGTTCTCATATCCTCCATTCTGCCATTTGTGCAGGAACCGATAACAACCTGGTCAATATCAATTCTGCCAATTTCGTCAAATGTCTTTGTGTTTTCAGGCAAATGAGGAAATGCAACGGTAGATTTGAGAGTTGACAAGTCGATTGTAACAACGCTGTCGTACTGTGCATCTTCGTCGGCTTCAAACACCTTGTATTCCCTCTCGCTTCTGTCCTTAACATATTCAAGAGTTACATCGTCAACAGGGAAAATTCCGTTCTTTGCGCCGCACTCAATAGCCATATTGGCAATACAAAGTCTGTCGTCCATTGAAAGCTCTTTTATTCCGTCGCCGCAAAATTCGAGCGACTTATAAAGCGCACCGTCAACGCCGATTTGACCGATAAGATGCAAAATCACATCCTTGCCTGAAATATACTTATTCTTCTTGCCGGTAACAACAACCTTAATAGCCGACGGTACCTTAAACCAAGCCTTGCCCGTTACCATTCCTGCCGCCATATCGGTTGAACCTACGCCGGTTGAAAATGCGCCGAGAGCACCGTATGTACAGGTATGAGAGTCTGCGCCGATTATACAGTCACCGCAGGTTACTATTCCCTGTTCAGGCAACAAAGCATGTTCAATTCCCATATTTCCGACATCAAAGTAATGAGTAATTCCGTTCTTTTTTGCAAATTCTCTTACCTGCTTGCAGTTTTCAGCGGACTGGATATCCTTATTCGGAGTAAAGTGGTCCATAACAAGCGAAATTCTTGTTTTGTCGAAAACACTTTGCTTGCCAAATTTCGTCATTTCATTGATAGCAACAGGAGATGTTACGTCGTTTCCAAGCACCATATCAAGTTTAGCTTCAATAAGCTGACCTGCCGTTACGCTTTCAAGACCTGCGTGATATGCAAGTATTTTTTGAGTCATTGTCATTCCCATTTCAGCGCTACCTCCATACTTAAATATCTTCCGTGAATGAACCTGCGCCTCTTTGAAGAGAGGTAATACCTGTTCTGGCAAGCTCAACTATACCGAATTTTTCTTCAAGCTCTTTAATAAATCTGTCGATAGTTTCACCCTGACCGGTGTACTCAAGTGTAAAGGTTTCGGGAGAAATATCTCTTACTCTTGAGCCATAAACAGCGTTAAGCTCAAGCAATGCATTTTTCTTTTCTATTCCCTTTGCGCATACCTTAACGAGTAAAAGCTCACTTGAAACGGAATTTTCGTCTGTAAGCTCCGTTACCTTTTCAACAATTTCAAGCTTCAAAAGCTGACGTTTTATCTGTCTGAAATTTTCAGGCTCGGTATATGTTTCAATAGTCATTCTTGAAAACTTTTCGTCCTCTGTTTCACTAACGGTAAGTGATGAAATATTATACGCTCTTCTTGAGAACAGACTTGCAACTCTTTGAAGTACACCGCTTTCGTTATCAACAAGAACGGAAAGAATTAATTTCTTTTTCACGACATTATCCTCCTTAGTTAAATTCTTCGATAATATCTGTATGAGCGCCGCCCGGCGGAATCATAGGAAGTACGTTCGAGTCCTTACTGATTCTGCAATCAATCAAAACAGGACCGTTATATTCAAGAGCTTCTTTCAAAACAGCGTCAATTTCATCATTGGTATTAATTCTCATACCCTTAACACCGAACGCCTCGGCAACCTTAACAAAATCAGTTGCGCGGTTAGGGTCTGTATCGGAAAATCTGTTATCATAAAACAGCTTTTGCCATTGTCTTACCATACCGAGAACACGGTTGTTCATAATAAACATCTTAACCGGTACATTATAGGAAGCCATTGTAGCGAGCTCCGACAAATTCATATGAAATCCGCCGTCGCCTGCAAACATAATAACCTGCTTGTCGGGACAACCAAGCTGACCGCCGATAGCGGCGCCCATTGAATATCCCATAGTGCCTAAACCGCCGGAGGTAAGCAAAGTCCTCGAGTGCTTATACTTATAAAACTGCGCTGCCCAAAGCTGATGCTGGCCTACGTCGGTAACAATAATTGCATCATCGTCTGTAGCGTCATCAATTTTTTCAATAAGAGTTTGTGGATTAACATAATCTCCGATTTGAAGCTGAACAAAGGGTCTTGAAAAATCCTTTATCATCTTTCTCCAAGTAGTATGCTCCTGCTTATCAACAGCCTGTGTAAGCGCAGGAATAACTCTTGAAAGATCGCCTCTTAAATGGTAGTTAGAAACAACATTCTTGTCCATTTCGGCAGCGTCAATATCAATATGTAAAATTTCTGCATTTGGTGCAAACTGCGCTCTATTGCCGGCAACTCTGTCGCTGAAGCGTGCGCCGCATACGATAAGCACATCGCAGTCGTGAGCCGCCTTGTTACATTCAAAATGACCATGCATACCGATAAGACCGAGATGAAGCGGATGACCGTTCGGAAATGCACCGAGTCCCATAAGAGAAGAAACAACAGGACAGTCTATTTTTTCGGCAAATTCTATGAGCGCCTGACCTGCATCCGAGGAAACGGCACCGCCGCCGCAGTAAATTATCGGTCTTTTAGCACCGTTGATAAGTTTAACTGCTCTTTCAAAGCAGGACTGCTTCGGTGATTTTGGCTCGTCCGGTACAACCTTATCCTGCTTTTCATACTCACACTCAGCAGCAGTAATATCCTTTGGAATGTCAACAAGAACAGGACCCTTTCTGCCGTTTTGTGCAATCTTGAAGGCTCTTCTGATTGTATCGGCAAGGTCTTCAACTCTTTCAACCTGGAAATTATGCTTTGTTATAGGCATAGTAACGCCGCAAATATCAATCTCCTGAAATGAATCTCTTCCAAGTCCCGAGGTCGCATAGTTGCAGGTAATCGCAACCACCGGAATGCTGTCCATATAAGCCGTGGCAATACCTGTAACAAGGTTAGTTGAGCCGGGACCTGATGTAGCAAAACACACTCCGACCTTACCCGTTGCTCTTGCATATCCGTCAGCCGCATGAGCAGCCGCCTGCTCGTGGGCAGTTAATATATGATTAAAAGTATCGCCGTATTTGTATAACTCGTCAAAAATGTTTAGAATAGTTCCGCCCGGATAACCGAAGACAGTATCAACGCCCTGTTCTTTAAGAACTTCCAATACGATTTGTGAACCATTCAGCTTCATAAATAATTACCTCCCATACTTTTATATCTATATATTTTTGAAAAACATTAAATAGTATTTTAGTTCAAAACCATTCAGTTGTCAAGGAATATATTTATACTTGTAAAAAACATTGTAATGTTGTATAATTGTTCGCAGAAAACATAAAGAAAGAGTTTATAAGGAGTTTACATATGAAGCTTGGAATGGTAGGACTTCCCAATGTAGGAAAAAGTACGTTATTTAACGCAATAACAAATGCAGGAGCACAGAGTGCAAACTATCCGTTTTGTACTATTGAGCCGAATATCGGAATGGTAAGTGTTCCCGATGAAAGACTTGACAGGCTCGCCGAAATGTATCATCCCGACAAATTTACCCCTGCAACTATCGAATTTGTTGATATTGCAGGCTTAGTCAAGGGTGCAAGTCAGGGCGAGGGATTAGGCAACAAATTTCTTTCCCACATTAGAGAGGTTGACGCAATTATTCACGTTGTCAGATGCTTTGAAAATGACGATATAACCCACGTTGACGGAAATATTGACCCTGCAAGAGATATCGAAACGATAAATTTAGAGCTTATTCTATCCGACCTTGATATACTTTCAAGACGACTCGACAACAGAAAAAAAGCTATGAAGGGCGACAAAAAAATTGCTTCGGAGGTTGAATTTCTTGAACGTCTTGTTTCGGAAATGGAACAGGGCAAAACCGCAAGAAGCGTAGAAATTGACGAGGATGAGGCGCAGTATCTCAAGGAGGTTTCCCTGCTTACGATTAAGCCTGTAATCTATGCGTGCAATATGGCGGAAAGTGATTTTTCCGACGGTATTGAGAACAACAGATACTACAACGAGGTTCAAAAAATCGCACAAAACGAGGGTGCCGAAACATTCCCTATTTGCGCTGAAACAGAAGCGCAGATTGCACAGCTTGAGCCTGATGAGCGTGAGATGTTTCTTGAAGAAATGGGACTTGAAAAGTCGGGTCTCGACCGACTTATTAAAAAAAGTTACGCTTTGCTCGGTCTTATAAGCTACCTTACCGCAGGAAAGCCCGAAGTAAGAGCGTGGACAATCAAAAAAGGCACGAAGGCACCCCAAGCGGCAGGAAAAATTCACACCGATTTTGAAAGAGGCTTCATTCGTGCAGAGGTTGTCGCCTTTGATGACCTTATGAACTGCGGCTCAATGGCGGCGGCAAAGGAAAAAGGACTTGTTCGCAGTGAGGGCAAGGACTATATAATGAAAGACGGAGACATCGTTTTATTCAGATTTAATGTATAATTTTATGTCAAACAGTAATGAAAAAAATTTAACGCAGCTTGTTTCAAGCTACAAGGGTCTTGTTGAGGCAATCGCCGCAAAATATGTAAATTCACCGCTTGAAAAGGACGACCTTATTCAAGAGGGTATGATTGGACTTCTTGCGGCAATAAATTCTTACAAAAGCGACAAGGGTGCGTCCTTTGAAACATATGCAACAAAATGCATTAACACCTCGATTTTAGGCGCTCTTCGCAAGCTGTCAAGGTTAAAAGATATTCCGCAATCCAATATTGTTCCGTTAGATAATGAGGACAGCTTTGACAGTAAATTTGCTTTAAGCGCAGAGGACGAATTTCTCGCAAAAGAAAGCGTTTCCCTATTATCTCAAGCGTTATACGAGGAGCTTTCGAGCTTTGAGAACGAGGTTTTGAGGTTAAGCATAAGCGGCTGTTCTTATGCACAAATTGCAAAAAGGCTTGATAAAAACGAAAAAGCAATAGACAACGCTATGCAAAGAATACGAAGAAAACTAAAGCGTTTTTTAACAATTAACTAAATCCAATCAGGAGATATTTCAATATGAGATATGAAATCAAAAATAATTCGTTTCCGATAGTTACCTGTCAACTAAACGCAGGTGAAAAAATGATTACGGAAAAAGGCTCAATGCTTTGGATGAGCCCCGGTATTAAAATGGAAACAACAGGCGGCGGCTTGGGTAAAATGTTTTCAAAGATGATAAGCGGCGAGCACTTATTCCAAAATATTTATACAGCTCAACAAAACAGTACAATCACATTCGGTTCAAGCTTTCCGGGTACAATAGTTCCGATAGAAATCAGCGCTTCTCATCAGTTTATTCTTCAAAAAACTGCATTTCTTGCCTGTGAAGCAGGCGTTGAGCTCTCGACATTTTTTAACAAAAGATTAGGAACCGGCATATTCGGCGGTGAGGGCTTCATTATGCAAAAGCTGACGGGTAACGGAACGGCATTTATTGAAATTGACGGTGATTTAGTAGAATACGATCTTGCACCTGGTCAGCAAATAATCGTCGACACGGGAAATGTTGCAGGCTTTGAAACAACTGTTAAAATGGACATTCAACAGGTTCCGGGACTAAAAAACAAATTGCTCGGCGGTGAGGGATTATTCAATACGATACTCACGGGACCGGGTAAAATAATGCTTCAGACCATGCCTATTACAAGCGTAGCACAATCACTCGCTCCGTATATTCAGATTTATTCAAACAATGGGCAGTAAGTATAATTTTGCAGGTTTTAATGAGAAAAGAGAAAAATTAATATTGAAAAAGAAAAAGTCGCAAATGGATTAGTGAGAGTTCGAATCTCTTAAGTATTTTCGGTTTTTTGGCATATAAAAAAGCAAACCGTATAGGCTTGCTTTTTTTGGCGCAGAAGGAGAGATTCGAACTCTCGCGTCGGTTTCCCGGCCTACGCCCTTAGCAGGGGCGCCTCGTCACCAGCTTGAGTACTTCTGCGTGTAACTTGCGTTATTCCTGTCAAGTTTTATTGCAACTTCGTGCAGGAATTACTTTATCATAAACACAATAAAAAGTCAAGCATTTATGCGCAAAAAATTAAAATTTATAAATCGCAGCAATATCGTAATTGACATTGCTGCGATTTAATTTATGTACTATGCCGTGACTGCCTGTGAATTTTGGCTTACCAGCTCGTTGTAGCGTGCTTCAAGCTCATCCATACACAGATATGCGTTATGCTGAATAAGAAGTTTTTTAGCGTCTGTATACGGTTTCATTGCATTTTTATAATTTGCCTTTTCTTTAACTGCTTTTCTAACCGCCTTTTTGCGCTCAACAGTAAGTTTAACTGTATTGCTCGGAAGATTTTGAGCATTCTCTACGGCATTTTCGTCAGGCTTAACAACACCGTTTTCGTAATACTTCTGTCTTATTTTTATAGCTCTTTTGATTATTGTACGAGTTGCCTTAAGATCGGAGACAATCTGCTTATTCTCCTTTGTCTTTTCAGCGGTAAAAGAGTCGATAAGCGAATTAGTATAATCCAAAAGCTGCTGCGGCGAAAGCTCGCTGTTTTCGTTTATGTAATTTGCAAGGTCAACCTGCAATGCAAAGCGTTTTGTTGAAAACTTATTAAGCTCCTCGTTTACGAACGGTGCAAGGTCGACATTTTCATTAAACATTTTTTGATTATGCATGGCTTGCTTTGCCTGCTTAATCATTGACTTACGATATTCTTTTTCTTCGATTGTATTTTTCGGTAAAGCCTTCGCCTGTTTGAGCGCGGTTTTATCAATATTAACATACTCCTTGCCTGTCGCTTCCTTAATGTCATTAATAATAGCAAATGCTTTTACAAGCTCGTCATCAGTTAACTTTCCTGCGCTGTAATCGTCAAACATTGCACGAATACGAAGCACATATACAATTCCTCTATGCTTCTTTTCGGTCAAATCGTAGAACAAATACGGAATTACATTAAGTGTAGCACCTACTACGGACGCAATAATCATCATTTTGAAAAGACCGTCACGGATAGCAGGGTCATACAAAACATCATAATTATCTTTAAGTCCGCAACGCTCTTGAAGATACGGCATAACCATACCTGTAAAGAAGCTGATAAAAGTACCTATTAGTCCGACAACACCGAACATTCCGTCAATTCTTTCTCCGGAAATATACTGCTGATAATCACGCATATCGGCATTAATACCGGGGTTATAAACATTACCTAAAACAAGAACGAAGTTGTTAATATAGAATATTGCGATAACAATCAGGATATTTTTATATGTAAAATACAGAGATGCGAGAAGCAAAATATTCGTTGCATTGCAGGCAATGAGCAAATTACGCTTGCCGAATTTTCTAATCAAAAACGGTGCGGCAATCATAGCCCACAGAGCTCCGTTTCCGATAAGTGTATTTGCAACGCCTAAAAGCTGCTGCTTACTCATCAAATTTTCATCATAAATGAAGCTCCAATGAAGTATTGAATAATACGACATCTCAAGGAAGCCTGCCCAAGCGGCTACGCTGATAATCCAAAAATACTTATTCTTTACAATACTGCGAATAGCCTCAATAAAGCCGACTTCGTTTTCCTGGTCACGGGGCTTTATAATACGCTCGGTTGTATACTTATAGGTCGGAAATGAGAGAATAAGACCGATAAAAGCGATAATAGGATAAATAATTCTATATGTTCGCATATCGGCAAGTCCGCCGGTAAGCTGAGCCAAAAACGGAATAATCAGGTTAGTGACGGTCGGAGCAAAGGAAAAAATAATCTGAGAAATGGACATAACATCCGTTCTTTCCTCTGAATCGGGCGACAAAACCTGCATAAGCATTTGATATGCATCCCAATAAAAAGGATGAAACATATTCAAAACGAGCCACAAAATAAAAACTGTAACACATTTTTGGTTATATGTCATTATTTCATAAGGCATCCAAACAAATAGACACGAGGAAAGCACGGTAGGAAGTCCGAGCCATTTTATAAACGGACGAAACTTACCCATCTTGGATTTAACATTATCAAACAGATAAGAACGAACAGCACAGAACAAAAAGCCTATGAGGTTCGAAATTACAGTCATAATATACAGATGAGTCGGCATAATTTGAATACAAGAGCCGACAATAAGGTTAGATGCAGAAAGACTAATACCTGCCGAAAGCACGGTTGCGCAATGCATACCCATACCGCCGACACCGTAGGCAACAACCTCTTTATTAGGAATGTATCTTCCTTCATAAGGCTTGTCCCAATGGTCCTTGAAATCAACGACCTTATCCTTAATTTGTTTTACAAAATCAGCCATAATTTTTCCCCTTTTTTAGTTACTACATCTTATATTATACTAAAAACAAAAAATTTGCAACATAATATTATTCAAATTCAAAACTTATTTGTGCATTTTTTACAACAAGAGAAAGAATATTGCCGTCTTTATCGGTTTTTAAGGTATAATCCCCTGCTTGAATTTTTCCGAAATATTGATAAAAGTCATCACATTTTTCTATTCTTGATGAACCGAGACTATGAAGTACGTCATACAAAACAACGCTCGGATTATAATTGGTGCAATTATTCTTTTGTACGCTTTTAGTCATATCCTTATACGAATAGACAAGCTCGTTTGACGAACACGACATTGTCAAACCGGCGGCGTTTGTTGAACAAACATTTATGTAGACGGTGTCATCATTACAGCTTATCTTTGCATCATAAGAAAAATCCCCTGTTTTTATTACTGCCTGTTTTGAAAACGAATTATTGATAACAGGCGTTTGCGTGCTCATACTGCACGAGCACAAAAGCACACATAAAAACAGAGGAAGTATTAATTTTTTCATTAAAATCAACTCACGCTTCAAATTCGGACATTAAAGCACGAAGATGTTCTATCAAATCAAAAACAGTTAATCCTCGCTTACTGAATTTTTCACAAGCAGAATCTGCGTTATAGCCGTGAATGAAAACTCCTGCCTTAACAGCGTCTGAAACCGGCATACCCTGTGCCGTAAACGAGCCAATCATTCCGCAAAGCATATCGCCGGTTCCGCCCATAGCAAGCGACGGATTGCCGGTAGTATTTACAAATACACTATCTCCGTCCGTAACAACAGTATTTGCACCTTTAAGCACGAGAGTGACGCCGTATTCTTTTGCAAACTTCTTTGAAATTTCAATACGGTTACTCTGCACCTCGGTTACTGATTTTGAGATGAGCCTTGCCATTTCACTCGGATGAGGCGTAAGAACAACAGGCACTTTAATGTCCTTTAATATATCTATGCTCGAAAGCAGTGAATTTATACCGTCAGCGTCAATTATTACGGGAACATTTGAATTTTTCAGCACCTTTTCTACGATTGCCCTCGTGTCGTCATTAACGCCCATTCCGCAGCCGATAACAACGCAGTCGCAGGATTTGAGCTCTTCAAGAATAGTATCAATGCCGGAAATACTTATTATGCCGTTCTTTTCGTCAACCGGACAAAAAACGCTTTGAACGGTATGAGAAGCAATTATGGGGTACGCCGATTTCGGTGTTACAAGTTTTACAAGTCCTACACCTGTACGTATTGCGCTTTCAACACAAAATACTGCGGCGCCAACCATTTTATATGAACCGCAAATACAAAGCAGCTTACCGTTTGAGCCTTTATGTGCATTGAGCTTTATTTCAGGTAATGAGCGCTTAACTTCATCGAAAGTTATGGTTTTGGTATACTTTTCATCATAGCACTCCTGCGGTATTCCAATATCAACAACGACGGTTTTTGAACAATGCTCATTAGACGGAGGAAGAATGTGACAGTATTTTAGGGTCGAAACTGCTATTGTTAAATCTGCTTTTACTGCATTTTTGCACACCTTTCCCGTTGTTGAATCGCAACCGCTCGGCGTATCAATACTGATTATCTTCGCATTACAATTTGCTATATCCGAAAAAATCATATCGAACGGCGGCATTGATTCACCGTGAAAGCCTATACCGAATATACAGTCTATTATATAATCGCAATTTGTCGAATTTTGATTATACATTTCAACTTCAACACCGGAGGAAACCGACTGATTATAATACATTAACGGCTCCGGAATAACGGGTGCCTTGTCGCAAAGAACAATTTTTGCGTTAATGCCTTTACTGTACAAAAGACGAGATATGACAAAGCCGTCGCCTGCATTTTTTCCGTTTCCGCAAAAAACAGCAACGCTTTTATTCATCATATCATCACCATAATACTTCATAATCTGCTCAAAGCAGGCGGTACCTGCCTTCAGCATAAGCTCGCCCTCGCTGTAATATTCTTCAAAGCATTTATTTTCCGCTTCTCTTGTCTGTTGTGCAGTAAGTATTTTCATAATATCACCCGATAAAATATTATCACAAAATTCAATCTGTTACAATAATGTAATTGCAAAATCATTAATAATTTGTTATATTATGTAAAGAGGTGGTAAAATGCTGAAAAAATATAAAACGCATATTGCATTTTTCTATATATGTTGTGCTGTTTCGTTGGTTACTGCAACCTTTTTCGACTTAAAAATTGATATTGCGCTTAACAATCCAAAGGATGCATTCTCACTATGGTTTTATGCAACGGGTGAAATTCCTGCAAGACTTGTTTTGCCTCTTGCGGGAGCAGTTATATTCACTCTTTGCAAGGGCGTTATTACAAGGCTTATCGGTTTAATATCGACTCTCGGCGGAAGCGTATATTTAGGACTTCACCTTGCGAAATATCTTTTTAAGGATGAAAATAATTTCATTTTCGGTGCTTTGTTCGGGCTTGGAATTGGTTTGATAATCATACTTGCAAGTCCATACATAAAAATTCCGAATTGTGCAAAACAGGCGCTTCTTGTTTTTGCCTGGGCAGGAATAGCGGTTATGGCAGGAGAAATCATTATAACCGAAGCGTGCAAATACTTATGGGCAAGACCGAGATTCAGGTATATGCTTACGCTTGACAGCTTCGACAGATTTACACCTTGGTACAAAATAAACGGCTTTAATTTTGCCGAGGGTAACGAGGTTAAATCATTTCCGTCGGGTCATACTGCGGGAGCGTCGGTAAGCTTTTTGATTATGCTTCTTCCCTACTGCTTTGACAAATTAAAGAACAAAAATACGCTATGCTTTGCTACTGCGTTTATTTACACCGTAACAGTCGCTTTTACAAGACTTGTTTTGGGAGCCCACTTCTTGAGCGACGTAACCTTCGGCGCAATGCTGACGTTTACATTGGTAATAATTTCAATGGCAGTCATTGATAAAAAATATAAAAATAAATTATTACAGGAGGATAACTAATGAACTTAATTCTTTTAAGTGCAACAATCGGAGATAAGCTCGACAGCTTATTTCGTACATTTGACCTTTGGGTATTCAGTCTTTTTGGGAATATTCAAAACGGATTTTTTACTCAGGTAGCAAAATTTTTTACCGCCTTCGGTGATGAAAATTTTATTATACCGATGGTCATTTTGGGCATAGTTCTTTGCTTTTTCAAAAAGACGAGAAAATACGGCTTTTCATTGATTTTTGCAATCATTATCGGCACGCTTCTAACGAATGTTTTATTCAAGCCGATGGTATTGAGGATAAGACCGTATAACACATTACAGGACATCGGAGAATATATGACTTGGTACATAGGCGCTGGCAAACTCAGCGAAAGTGACTATTCCTTCCCGTCCGGTCATACGACAGGCGCTTTTGAAATTGCAACTACTCTTGCAATCTGCTTCAAAAAGGATAACAAAAAAGCGTTGAGCATTATTCTTCCGATTATTGCGGCTTGTACTATGATGAGCAGAGTTTATCTTATGGTGCATTATCCTACAGACGTTTTGGCAGGTATGCTTATCGGTATTTTCGCAGGTGTTATGGGCTACTTACTTGCTTGTCTCGTATGCAAAATCAAGGCACTTGACAAAATCGACGCGGGAAAGCTGTTCAAAAAGGCTTCGCCTAAGCTCGGTACAGCTGTTATCATAATTGCAGTTATCGGCATTTTCTGCTACTCATACATACCGGCTATTAATGAGGGCGGCGCACAGCCTTGTGCATATAACGAGGAATATGATTGTCTCAATGCGGCAAGAGTTGACGACGAAAAGTATCCCGCAATAGACGGTAAGGAATATTGCAAAATCCATTGGAAGCAATTAAACGGCGTTTCGTAAAATATTAAAGTATAAGCAGTAAGGTGAAACTTCCTTACTGCTTATACTTTTGCAAATTCTGTTGATATATATTGAGCCGAATATCTGCCGTTACTCAAATCTGTGAGCTTACTGTTGAGATTCTGTACGCCGTCGGCTTTGAGCGAAAAGGTTACGCTGACATTATCGGAAAACTGTGTATCAATAATATTACAGCCATTGTCTGATAAGAATAAAAGCAATCTGTCATAAAACGAATAGTCGACCTTTACACTCATAATCGAGCACTGATCCATAGTAATTATTCCAGCGGCTTCAATTCCAATTTTTGAAGTATGGCTATACGCACGCACGAGTCCGCCGGCACCCAAAAGCGTTCCGCCGAAATATCTCGTTGCAACAACGCAAACGTCGACCAAGCCCTCCTTGAGTATTACATCAAGAACGGGAACTCCGGCTGTTCCACTCGGTTCGCCGTCATCGCTGTAACGCTGAATATTATTCTCTCTCAAAACATAGGCATACACATTATGAGTTGCGTCCCAATGCTTTGTTTTAATTTTTGATATAAAATCATCAGCCTCCTGTCTGTTTTTTACAGGACAGGCATAGCCGATAAACTTCGACTTTTTCTCAATAAAAAAGTCCTCGCCGAATTTTTCGACAGTTTTGTATTCTTCCATATTAAAACCCAATACCGATAAAAAACAAGGCAACAGAATTATTCACTCTGTTGCCGTTATTTTGATTAGCCCTTTTTAGCAAATCTCTTGTTGAATCTCTCAACACGTCCACCTGTATCTACAAGCTTTTGCTTACCTGTGAAGAATGGGTGACACTTCGAGCAAATATCAACCTTCATATCGCCCTTTGTGCTCTTTGTTTCGAATGTTGCACCGCAAGCACACTTAACTGTGCAGGTTTGGTAATCAGGATGAATTCCCTGTTTCATAGCTTTCACCTCACTTAATATCATAACGCAAGAATTATAACAAAGTTTGACTTAAATTGCAAGCGTTTTTTTGAAATTATTTATAAATACATTCTTTATTAAGATAAAACGAATACAAAACTACCTGTTTTACAGGCTTTTTAAGGGTTTTTGAAACGGCTGATTTATAAAACATAAGCTGACTGATGTATCTATCAAGAAGTTGTTGCTCGTTTTCGACCCTATCCGTTTTGTAGTCAACTACAACAAGCTCTCCGTTTTCTTCAAACACGCAGTCCGAAATTCCCTGAACAAGAACAGGATTTTGAAAATCGGTATTCTCAATCTCGCAAACAGGAACAAAGGAAGCAACCTTAATTTCTCGGTATATTTTGTCGCTTTTGAACATTCTTGATGCGAAAGTACCGTTGAAGAATTTTTCAAGTGCCGATGTATTAAGGATCGCCGCCTGTTGCTCATCAAGATACGAAAGACTCTTTAGCCTGTTAATTTCTTTGCTCAAATCTTGACGAGAGGCATTATAGTCGCAATACTGCATAAAGGTGTGCATAGCTGTTCCTTTTTGCGCCGAGGTCATATTGCCCTCATTCAAAAACGCAGGGCGCGACGAAGTCAAATGCTCAAAGGAATTTTCTTTTTCGTCAAGAGAAGAAGCAGTACGCTTTGAGGCAAAGGACGAAATTTCAAGGCTCGGATATGTAAACGACAGCTTTTCGTCTATTTGCTCTACAAGCTCATTTGAGCAATCTGCAACAACGCTTTCTACTTCTTTTTCGCTGATTTCATACTGAGGAAATACGATTTCCATATCAAAATCGGAATATGCGTCAACCTTGATTTCATCGTCGCACATATCACGAAGCGCCTTGCAAGACTTATGCATAAGCGCGGTAGTAAGCATTATATCACCGTCACACAAAATACTCTTTACGACGCTCGGTGATATTTTTCCGTCGACAATATTCTTTGAAAGCGAAGCAACCTTCTTTTCAATTGAAGGAGCGGAATAAACTGTAATGAACTGCTCCTTTGCCCTCGTTATCGCAACATAAAGAACTCTTAAATTTTCGCTCATAAGCTCGTAATTATTTTTATCTCTTATAATCGAATATTGAAGAGAATTGTATCGATATAACATATTCTCGTTATAACCCTTTAAGCCAATACCAAGCGAGCTGTTAAGCTGAACAAGACCCTTTAAGTCGTCAAAATTATATCTGTGGCATGAGCCTGCAAGAATACAAACGGGAAATTCAAGACCCTTCGACTGATGTATAGTCATCATACTAACTGCATTTGAGTTAATGTTTGATACAACAGCGCTTTCGACGTCATAATTGTTACTGATTATATTATCGACATATCGTATAAAAGCAGTCAAGCCCACATTTTCACCGTTATCAAATCGCTTTGCAATATCGACAAGCTTCATTACATTAAGTGTTCTTTGCTCGGCATTACCCATTGCAGATATTACAGAAAGGTAGGAGCTTTGCGAAATAATCTGACGAAGCAGATTTTCAACGCTCATAGAAGCGGCGTATTGTCTGTATTTATCAAGCTCGTCTATCACACGTTCAAAATCCTTTGACCTTGAAATAGAGGTGTAAAGATTAGATGCGGGATAATCAACCTTTGCTTTTGCTATATCCTGTGCGGAGTACCCGAAAAACACACTCATAAGCGTTGCAAGAAGCGGAATATCCTGAACAGGATTGTCAACAGCTCGAAGAAGATTAATCAAAATAACAATCTCATTATTTGAAAACAAATTGACCTTATTGTTGCTGACAGTCGGTATACCGTATTCGGCAAACACTCTTGTAAAAACGGGAAGTCTGTTTTTAACCGACCTAAACAGTATTGCAAAGTCACCGAAGGTTATATCCCTTTTGCCGCTTTTATCGGTCACCTGCTCCCTGCTCTCAACCTTTGAAATAATCATTTTTGCAATTTGATGAGCCTCGTATTCGTCTGTATCGGCTTCTTCGGGAGTTTCAATAAGCGCTAAAACGGCACTCACATTTTCAGTCGGATCAAATGCGGCGTTAAAATTTAAGCGCTCATCATCATTATAATCTATACCGCCGACTGTTTTTGACATCACCTTGGAAAAGACAAAATTCGTAAGCTCACAAATTCCCTGCCTTGAACGGAAATTATTAGTCAGGCAAATCTTATAGCTATCGGATTTTTCACCGCTTTCATAGTCGGTAAAGCTCTCCTTTTTTTCGCTGAAAATCTGCGGCATAGCAAGGCGGAAGCGGTAAATACTCTGCTTTATATCGCCGACCATAAATCTGTTTTTGCCGTTTGAAAGCATACTGAAAAGCGTATCCTGTGCGGCGTTTGTATCTTGATACTCATCAATGAGAATTTCATCAAACGATTTTTCAAGCTCTTTTGCAAGCTCTGTTTTGCAATAATTGCCGTTTTCATCAAATCGTGCAAGCAATTCGATTGCAAAATGCTCGATATCTGAAAAGGTATAGGAATTTAGTTCCTTCTTTGCTTCAAGAGTTCTTGCGTTAAATTCTTTTACCGTTTGGGTCAACAGCGATACAAACGGATATAAAAGCATACAGTCGTCGCGATAATCCGCCGTATCAACGCAGTAAAGAGGCGCTAACGATTTTGACAAAAGATTTTTGTAAATATTTCTGTTTTTAGAAACAATTTCTTTATAGGGGCTTGCTTTTTGAGTCATTCTGACAAACGAGGTATTATTTACATAATACATAGCGTCGTCCCAATTTTTTTCATCAACGGCGTTAGCAATTTTTTCAAAAACTTCTTTATCGGATTTTATGATTTCAACGAGCTTGTCATAAACCTCATCATCACTTGACAATGATGAAAGACTGCTCTTGATAAGCTCAAATGCAAAATCGCACACTCTTTTCGTCTCTTCAAAAACATACTGAGCGCAAATTGATTTTTCAAGCGGAATGTCAGGGTCGTATATTTCACACGCTTTATCAAGCCAAATATCCGAAAAAGCCTGCGAGGTCACAAAATTGCTTATATCGGAAACAGTTGTTGCAAAGGTTTTGTCGTTTTTCGAGCTTGAAAGTATTTCCACAAGCTCCAAAAATTCATCGTCTCCCTGCTCGTATTTTTCTCCTATAAGCGTATCAAGGACGTTTTGCTCAACAATCTGCCTTTCGGAGTCGTCCATAATAGTAAAATCACGTTCAATGTTTAGATTGAAAAAGTTTTCACGAACAAGATTAATACAAAACGAATCAATAGTACAGATTTTTGCACTCGGTAAGAGTGAAAGCTGGCGCTTTGCATTTGTATCGTTCGGGTTTTCGCTGATAATTTCACTGAGCTTTGCAGAAATTCTGCTTCTCATTTCCGCGGCGGCAGCATTTGTAAAGGTCACAATGAGAAGCCTGTCAACAGGAACTCGCTCTTCTGTAATCATATTTACAACTCTTTCAACCAAAACGGCGGTTTTTCCTGAGCCTGCGGCGGCGCTTACGAGGATATTTGAGCCGCGTGCATCAATTGCGTTTTGTTGTTGTTCAGTCCACTTCGGCATCTTCATCCTCCTTTAATTTTAATAAAACCTCATCAAACGAATAATCCTGAAGAGTTGTTAACTCAATTTCTTTTCGATTCATACAAACATCTGTATAATCGCAGTATTCGCAGGTTTTATCATGATTTTTTGCATTAATCGGATTTTGCATAATATAGCCCGAATGAAGCGCACAGCCCATATTATAGATTAGCTCGTTTATCTTTCTCGATATCCTGCCCAAATCTTCAAAGGACACTATATTTCCGCTTAATGTACCGTCTTTCTTTTTCTTTACCGGTATAAAGACCTCGTTCAAATCTTTTTCCATATACTGTGCGATTTCGTGCTCGTTATCATTAAGCACAACACCCTTCATTTTGAACTCTTTTCTGTCGGCCTTTTGAAGCTCGTCATCACTTGTATTACGGCTCATATTATAAACGCTCCTTGCGCTGTGCATATACAGCACACCGGATGAAATACCTGCAAGTTCGCTGTCGCTTTCACACAGAGTAAAGAGATAAACAAACATTTGCAAATTAAGACCGTAAAGAATATCCGAAAGATTAAATTCCTTTGTGCCGCTTTTGTAGTCGACTACTCTTACATATTTTACGCCGTTATTTTCAAAAACGTCCACTCTGTCAATTGCGCCTTTAAGCTGAAGCGTTCCGTTGGGTAAATCAATCACCTTTGATTTCACGCTTTCGCCGTTTTCACCGTTTCCTATGGTAAGCTCAAACGCCTGCGGTACAAACTCGCTGACACGAAATTCCTCGCTCAAACGCTCGACAACACAGCAAAGCATTTTTGAAAGGCGCAAAAGCTGATACTTAAATCTCGCATTGAGCATATCGCTGTTTCCAAGCTCATTTTGAAGATACTCATTGAGATACTTGTTTACGAGCACGCAAATTTTCGCTTTGTCCATATTTGATATAGATTCTGCGCCGCAATCCTTAACTAAATTTTCAAGAACATAGTGAATAACGGTACCTGTTTGCATTGGGTCAAGCTCTGCCTTTGTACGTTTCCTTGCATTAAGAGCGAACTTGCAAAAATATCTAAAGGCGCAGTTATAGTAATCCTCGATACGAGATGCGGAAAGATACATATTTTTGCCGAAAAGTCGGCGTGAAAGCTCTTGATTATTTATTACAGCCGGCTCGTTTTTAACAAGACGTTCAATAGCTTCAAGTCTGTTTTTATATTCGGATTTTTTGCTGAAATAACGCTTTAAGGCAACGATATATTCGTCGGCGTCATTTTCGTAATCATTTGATAAAAGCTCAAATGCGTTGTCCTTACTTTCAAGCATATCGAGATTAATTCCGCTATTCGGATATGTTAGAATTTCATTCGAAAAAATTGCTTGAAGCGAGGAAACGATTTCACTTGCCGGATTATCTTCTGTTGAATTTTTGAACGACACAAAAAGCATATCTGACGGACTTGAAAGCGCCATATAAGCGTAATACTTTTCTTGCGAATTGAGAATTTCTCCGCAGGCAAACAACTTAAAATCATTATTAACAAGCAGAGTTCTGTCGGAGTCGCTCAAAAGACCTCCTGACAAAATATTGCTCGGAAATTCACCCTCGTTTGCACCGACAACAAAGGTTGCATAAGGCTTGTCGCACCTAATTCTGTCGGCACTTCCGAATTGAACATTATCAAGACCCGACGGAAGCGAGCCTAAATCCTCGTTTGAAATCATAAGTCTGAACAGCTTTGAATATTCCTTAACGGTAATTTTTTCTTCACCGCAAACAGTTGCAAGCGAATTTAGGATATCCATAAGTAAATCCCAAATTCTTCCCTGCTGCTCGGCAAGCGCTGTTTTTCCTGATTTATCAAGAGATACCGCGAGATTTTTTATACCCTTGTCGGCTTCAAAATCCAAGAGACAGTAATAAATTGCGGCAGAGATATCCCTTGCAGTTGCATTTTTGCATCTTGATTTGAATTTTTCTATAATACCGACAATATATTCTCTGTTTTTGTTAAGCTCAAAAAGAAGCGCCTCTTCTTTTTCGTTATTTTTTGGAGAAAGACCATAGGGCGACTGAGTAAATTCTTTTTTCCATTTTGAGCCGTTGATACTCCACATAAAGGCGTAGTTTTCAAGGCTTGAAACAGCCTGAGCGTCAAGAGAGGTCAAGCCTAATTTAAGCAGAGAAAAAATATCATCGCTTCTGTAAGAATACTGAACAATACGTAGCAAAAAAGCAACAAAGCGAATAAGCACCTGACAGCTTACACTTTGCCGTTCATCGTTGAAATACGGAATATTGTACTTTGAAAAAGCAAATGAAAGCTCATTGCGATACTTGTCCATATCCCTGCAAATAACGGCAATTTCACTCGCTCTTACGCCTTTTCTTAAAAGTTGGGAAATATTACGTGCAACATAGTTACACTCGTCCACAATGCCCTTTGAGGAATAGATATGTACATTTCTTGCATCGGAATATTTTTTCTTTATATCGGAAAAAGAATATTTTTCAACATAACGCATTTCGTCGTTATTGAAACGAAGCTGCTTTGTCAGCATAACAGGCTGTTCAACCTTAACGCCGAGCTTTGACGCAACGTCATACAAAATCCTGATATTAGAATTAACATAGGAAAACAAATCGTATTTATCAGCGTTATTGAAGGAGTCGGAGCAGAAAGTAACAGTAACACTCTTTGCCTGCTTCAAAACGACCTCTAAAATTTTATATTCCTGCGCCGCGAAGCCTGCAAAGCCGTCAATAAAAACGGTTTTGCCTACAAAATAATCAAGATTTTTTATTTTTTCATAAAGGCTTGTCAGCTCGCAGGCGCTGTCTAAGTACTTATCCTTAATAAGATTGTCATAAGTATTAATTATTTTTGAAATGTCATTTAACTTTTGGGAAAGCAGAGGTTTATTAACATTTTCAACAGCTCGTTGAATATCGTCTTGGCTGACTCGACAGGTTTTCAGCTCATCATATATTTCTATTGCCGAATTGATAAATGCAATATTGTCAATATTCTTTTGAAACACTGAAAGCTCATCACGGCAAAGCGAACACGCCGCCTTAAAAACGACAGCCTTTGAACCCTTTGACAAAAGCGGCAAAGGATTTTTTCCGTAAATATTATAAATATCCTTCGACAGTCCGGAAAACGACATATTCTGAACGCAGTTGATTTTGCTTTCGCCTAAATCACGAAGAAGTCTCTGCTCGCTGACAAACGAAAACTGCTCCGGTGTAAGGAGAAGAATATTATCCTCACCCTGTTCGACAAGTCTTTTTATTGACGAAAACACATATTCGGTTTTACCGCTTCCTGCTCTGCCTAAAACCAGTTTGAGCATAATTATTCCTCCGGCTTTATCAATCCTTCGTCAAGCATTATACAATATGCCTTGAGCATAAAATCGTACATAGGTCGTGCAATATCAAAGCAAAGACGCATTTCGTCTATAAGTAAGGGAGTGTTCATATTGAGAATATTGAAATCCCTGTAAGTAAAGCTGAAATTCTTTGCCAAAAGATAGGGCTTCAAATCCTCTGGAGCGTTTGGATAAAGTTCTTTTTTATAATAATCACGACACTCAAACACAAGACCTGCTTGCTCACAGGCTTTAAGCGCATTCCTAAACTCATTTTGATTTTCCATAATGAGCTTATGAACAACTCGAAAATCGGAAGCCTTCCAAGTCCAGAAAACAAGCCCGTAATCAAAGCTGTTTGGGAAAAACTGAAAGTAATAAAACGGTGCACTCGGATACTTCTTTTTGTATCTCCTGAAAAACACCCACATATTTTCCCTATACTTAATCTTTGAACGGTTTCCCCTTGTATCACGGTGAATACGGGAGACAACACGAACAGGGTCAAGATACATTTCCTCGTCAATATCAAGCAAAATACCCGACATATCAAGCACCATTTGACGAAGTGGCACGGTAATTTTCTGCTTTAGCTCTTCCTTATGCTCCTCGTAAAACGTCTTTGAGTCATTAAAACGGTTAATGCACAAAAGCTCAACGCTTTCGGGCGATATGCCCTTAAAATTATTTTCCATTTTTCAACAATCCTTTTTTGAGCATTGACTGTGCGGCAAGCATTGCACAAATCTTTGCAGAATGAAAATTAAGCCCGCCCTGAATCCAGGCATAAAACGGCTCCCTAATCGGAGCGTCGGCAGAAAGCTCAATAGATGAGCCGAGCGTGAAAGCTCCTGCCGCCATAACGACCTTGCTGTCATAACCCGGCATATCCCACGGCTCAGGCAAAACAAAGGAGTCAATAGGACTTCCGCTTTGAATACCCTGACAAAAAGCAACGAGGCTTTCTTCGTTTTCAAGTCCCAAACACTGAACAATATCCCCTCTCTTTTCGTCATACTTCGGAGTTACATCATAGCCTAAATCGGAAAACAGAGCCGAAATATAAACTGCGCTTTTAAGTGCTTCTCCGACAATATGGGGAGCAAAGAAAAGACCCATAAACAGCTCTCTGTTCATATCGAGAGTACAGCCGACCTCCTTGCCGAGACCGGGAGTAGTAAGACGATAGGCACATTTTTCAACCAAATCACTTCTTCCGGCAATATAGCCTCCTGTTCTTGCGATACCGCCACCTGCATTTTTGATAAGCGAGCCGGCAATTAAATCGGCTCCCACCTGTGTAGGCTCGATTTTTTGAGTAAATTCACCGTAGCAGTTATCAACCATAACTATTGTTTTATCATTCTTTTGTTTTACGGCATTAACTATTTCGCCGATTTCTTCAACGGTAAGAGACGCACGAAGCTCGTAGCCTCTGCTTCGCTGAATATAAACCATAGTAATACTCTCGTCAACGGCGTCGGTAATTGCCTGTAAATCGGGCTTGCCGTCCTTTAGCGGTATTTCATCATATGAAACGCCGAAATCCTTAAGCGAGCCCATACCCTCGCCCGAAATACCTATTACATTGTGGATCGTATCATAGGGAGTTCCTGTTACGCAGAGCATTTTATCATTCGGACGAAGAACGCCGAAAAGCGCAGTAGCAAGCGTATGAGTACCGCAGGTGAAGTTATGTCGAACGAGTGCGTCCTCGGCACCGAAAACCTGCGCCCACACCTTATCGAGAGTTTCACGTCCTCTGTCGCCGTAGCCGTAGCCCGTAGAGGGTACAAAATGGCTTTCGCTTATAGAATTATCAATAAACGCCTTTTGCACCTTTAGCTGATTATACTGCGTTATATCGTCAATATCCTCAAAAACGCCCTTGATTTTTTGCATAGCATTTTTTGAATATTCTTCAATTTTTTCATCTATTTCAAAAAACGGATTCATCTGTACATTCTCCAAATTCCTGTATTTTCAAAGCCGAGTCTGCTGTAAAAGCTCTCGTTTATATTCGCCTCTCTCATAAGAAAAACGCTGCCCTTAACATCATTACAGATATATGACACAAGGAAGCTTGCATAACCCATATTGCGAAATTCCTCCTGTGTGCGAACTGCTGACAAAACGGCTGTATTGTCATAAATAGAGGACAGTATTGAGCTTGAGACAATAAAACCGTCGACATTGAGCGTATACGCCTTTGCGGTATTATGCCTTACTCTATGGCTGATATCAACATACCACGACTTAAAATCCTGATTTTCATAATCTATAAAATTGTACAAATCCATAAGTTTGGGATATTCGTCAACAGTCGCCTCGACAGTCGGTAAATTCATTTTTTTATTCGTTTGCATAATTGCGCCCTCGTCATATTTTGCACCGAACTGAAATTCATTCGGGCACAAAATAGAAGAGTGACCGGTTATGCAAAAAAATCTTACAAGCTCGGCATTATCAAAATCACAGTCAAGCGCTAATGTTATATCGTTATCGAGCTTTGAAATGACTGCGGTAATTTTGCCGTCAATAATTTGACGATAAAAGGTGGCAAAATTATAGGAAGTGCCGTAGGATTTCAAAAGTGCAAGAATCCTAATCGAAAACAAATCTCTCTTTTTCCATTCCTTTAACCCGTCAAAATCTTCAATAATTTCAATCATATAATTTCGGTAATAATTCCTTTATCAGTTTTCTTGTATTTTCAATATCAGATTTTTTTACAACACTGTTTGCGCTATGGATATAGCGGCAAGGCAGAGAAATCGCAATTACCCTTGCGCCGTTTCCTGCGGTTTGAATAGCACCTGCATCGTTTCCGCCTGCAACGGCGGTTTTTGTTTGAATAGGTATGCCGTTATCGTTTGCAACGCTGAAAGCCAAATCAAAAAGACCTCTGTCATAAATCGTTGACCTATCCATAAATGATACAACGGGACCGTCTCCCAAAACGCACACTCTGTCACAGCCTGAAACTCCGCACAAATCGGCGGCAGTAGTCGCTTCCAATACAACGGCAATATCGGCATTAACTCTGTGTGCAGTGCATCTTGAGCCTCGAAGTCCTACTTCTTCCTGAACATTAAAGCAAAATATGGTATCATATTCCAAATCGGATTTAATAAGCTCAAGCATCAGCATACAACCGATACGGTCGTCAAGCGCCTTCGCCTTAATATAGCCGTCACCGAGCTCAACATAATCACTAATGAAATATGCAAAATCGCCGACACTCACCGACCGTTCGGCTTCTTCCTTCGTGCTTGCTCCGATATCAATCAAAAGATTGTCAAAATCGGGGCACTTACTTTTTTCGTCTGCGTTCAAAAGATGAAACGCCTTATCTGCAATAACGCCCTTTATACTATTTTTTCCGACCGTTACAAGCCTGTCAAGACAAACACGGCTGTCAATACCGCCGACGGACGTAAATCGCAAATATCCGTCCTCTGTAATGCCTGTAACAATAAAGCCGACCTCGTCCATATGAGCGTTTATGCTGACGGTTTTTTTAGGCAATTTTCTACCCTTTTTATGAGCAATTACAGAGCCTAAATTGTCAATTTCATATTCGCAGTAATCCTTTATTTCGTTTATAATAAAGTCTCGTACAGCGGCTTCGTCACCCGATGTTGAATTAAGACAGCAAAGAGATTTAAGCATTGCAATCACCTACGCTTTCCTTGATATAGCCGACAATGAGGTCGCTGACTGCATCTACATCATTTATATCAACAACCTCAACGGGAGAGTGCATATATTTCAGCGGAACAGAAAGCAAGGAGGTTCTTACTCCTGTTTGACTGATAGAAATAACATCGGCGTTTGTTCCTGTGTGACCGCCGCCCATAACCTCCGGCTGATATGCAATATTGCTCTTTTGAGCAACGCTTTTCATTTTGTCACCGGCTTTTTTATCCAAAATCGGAGATATGCCTATCATTGCGCCATTGCCCATTTCACCGCAATCTGATTTTTTGCAAAGCGGAGAATAACCAAAAGAGACGTCAACAACAATTGCTTCGTCGTAAATATCACCAAAAGCGCCAGTTTTTGCACCCCTTGTTCCAACCTCCTCCTGCGAGGAGAACATAACGGTTATTTTTGCATCAACCTTCTTAAGCCTGTCAAGAGTATTCAAAATCGCACAAACTCCAGCTCGGTTATCAAGACATCCTGAGGACACCTGAGTGCCCAAAAGCGAAACAAAGCTTCTCTTAAAAACTGCTCTATCGCCCAAGGAAACAATTTCACTTGCCTGCTGAGTGCTCATACCTAAATCAACTGCAATTTCATCAAGCTCGGGAGCTTTTTTGTCGTCATTTTTTTGAAGATGGGGCGGCAGGGTTGAAATTATGCCTGTAATTTTTTCTTTGCCGAGTACGATAATTTCAGAGCCTAAAAGCATACGGTTATCAATTCCGCCGCATTTTTCGATCCTCAAAAAGCCGTCCGACGTTATTTTCTTAACTATAAAGCCGATTTCGTCGCAATGAGCGTCAAGCAGAAAATGCTTTCCTCTGCCGAAGGTGCATTTAACATTTTGCATATCGTCGACGCTTACCTCGCCGTAATCTGCGAGTACATCGGTTAAATAGCTTGTAATTTCATTTTCACAACCGCTTACGGCATAAAGCGAGGTAAGTTTTTTTAATCTTTCAAGTGTATTATTCAAATTCGTTCACCAGTCTTTTATATTCTCTGCCTCTGTATTCAAAGGTCTTAAATTGGTCAAAAGCGGGACATGCAGGGCAAAGAGATACTATGTCGCCGTTTTGTGCATTTTCCTTTACATATTCAACAGCTTCCTGCAAGGTCTTTTTCTTTTCAATTTTTATATCGCTGTTTTTGTAATCGGGGAAATTTACTATACAGTCGTAAATCTTATCGGCGGTTGCACCGTTAAGCACGAGGAGCTTTACGTATTTTAGAATATACGGTACCATTTCGGTCATATCGTTGCCTTTATCGCTTCCGCCCATAATAACAACAATTTTTTCGCCAAACGCTTTAAGTCCGCTGATAACACGGCTCGGCGAGGTTGCAATACTGTCGTTATAATATTTTACTCCACCGAACTCACGGACAAATTCTATTCTATGTTCAACTCCTCCGAAGGTCTGTGCAACGGTTTTCATATTTGAAGCGTCGACCATTCCCCATACGGCTGAAATAGCGGTACAGTAATTTTCGATATTATGAGTGCCGGGGATAATAATATCATTCTTATTCATAACAAGCGTTCTTTCGCCGTTTTCGCAATAGAAAATATCACCGGTTTTTTCGTCCATAAATGCGCCGTTTTCAACAGGGTGCTTTATTGAAAACTGATAAAGCCTGCCTCTTACGTCATATCTCATATCATGATATACGCTGTTGCCGATTGAATAATCACAGTCGGCATTAAGCACCGTTCTTTGTGAAGACGACTGATAAATAAGTAAATTTCGCTTCGCGTCAACGTATTCATCAAGACTGATATGGTGGTCTTGATGGGTACATTCGATATTTGTAACAACCGCAACATCGGGCTTATTTTTCATATTGCCCATAGTGAGAAGCTGGAACGAAGAAAGCTCAACAACGGCAATATCGTTTTTTGTTATATTATCAAGCTCGGGCATAAGCGCTTTTCCGATATTACCGCCCAAGAATACATTATAGCCCTGTAATTCAAGCATTTTCGAAATAAGGGTTGTCGTTGTTGTTTTTCCGTTAGAGCCTGTAACGGCAATGATTTTTGACGGGCAGTATTCAAAGAATACCTCCATTTCGGTAGTGACGGTTTGTCCTCTTTTTATACACTCGCCTATCCACTTATTTTGAAACGGCAGTATACCGTGAGAACGAAAAACAATATCCATTTCGGGTAGTATATCAAGATAATTCTCACCGAGTGAAAAATGCACGCCGAGTTGCTCAAGCTCCTTGCATTTTTCTTTTCCGATATACTCCTTATCTCTTCTGTCACAGGCGTAGGTTTCAATTCCGTGGCTTGCCAAAAACTTTGCACACGGCAGGTTAGCAACACCCATACCGACAAGTGCTACCTTTTTTCCTTTTATACTTTCAATATATTTTTCAGCCGGCGTCATATATTTCATCTCCTTATTAATGTGCAAAAAATGTACCGTTGTTAAAATCCTTTATGTTAAAATCTTTCATATGCTCTTCAAGCTCATACTGAAACTGTAATTTTTCGTTTAGCTTGAACTTATCCTTAATGGGTAGAGCGCAGTTCATAACGTAATTTGCAATCATCTGCTGACATTTTGTAGGCTTATTTCCCAGGAAATAACACCTTTTGCTCGAAAGCTCAACAATTGAATTTGCAATTTTTATCTGTTGCTTTTTGCCGAGCGGCGTAATAGCTTTCGATAAAGAAACGGCTCCGTCGTCTGCGTTATCGCAAATATAAAGCATAACGGCATTTGCCCTTCGTTTAACATTAACGGCAGTAATATCGTATATAGCCGACTGTTGATAGGCAATAACGTCATTTTTGTCAATTTCATCGTCGCAAACGATATAGAAAATCTCTTTACCTTTTATCGCCCTTACGTCAAAGGTAAAGCCGTCTATTTCGACATTTGTCTCGATATTGAAGCCGTTACTTTTCAGGTCGTCTAACACGGCTACCAAATAATCCTTTTGAGACGTTTCCTGTCTTGAGGTAAAGTAACAGCCGCAGTCGGACAGCTCGTATTCTATATTTTCAAGAAACGAATCGCTTTTTGAATACTTTGAAAAATACACAAAAAGCAAAGCTACGCTCACAACAACCAAAACATCAGCCGCATAGCCAACGCAAAGCGTTCCCACAGAGCCGATAATATCCGGCAAAAACGGTTCAACTCCGATATAAACAAACATAAACACAGCAGTTATTATGCAAAATATGTTCATTATTTTCTTTAATTTTTTTTGCTTTAATCTAAATTCCTTCATAACTTACTTTATCATTTCCAAAAATTCATTTTCGTCAATAACCGTTATTCCAAGCGCGTTGGCTTTATCAAGCTTTGAGCCGCTTGCCTCGCCCGACAAAACAAAATCGGTCTTTTTGCTGACGGACGACGAGGTTTTACCCCCGAAGCTCTCAATAATTTTTGAAGCCTCGCTTCGCTTGAGAGTCGGCAGAGTGCCTGTTAAAACAAAGGTTTTGCCCTCAAAGCGATTGTCCTTAATAACGGTTTTGCTTTGCGTATTTACGCCGATTGTTTTCAGCTCGGAAACAAGCTCAACTGCGCCCTGCGAATGAAAATAATCATACACAGCCTTTGCCATAACATCACCGAAGCCGTCAATTTTCAAAATATCATCAACCTCGGCGTTCATTACTGCGTCAATATTTTTGAAATAATCGGACAAAAGCTTCGCAGCCTTTGCACCGATATGGCGAATACCGAACGCAAAAATCAGCTTGCCCAAATCATTGTTCTTGCTTTTTTCGACAGACGATATGATATTGTTTGCACTTGTTGTTTGAAATCCGTCTAATGACGAAATATCCTGTGCATTAAGATGGTAAATATCGGATATATCCTTAATCATACCGTTTTCAACAAAGGTTTCGATAATACTCGGACCGAGACCCTCAATGTCCATTGCATCTCTTGAGCAAAAATGAATGAGATTACGCAAAAGCTGTGCCGGACATTCGGGATTGATACACCTGATATCAACCTCGCCCTCCTCGCTGACAAGCGTTTGGTTGCAGGACGGACAATGAGTTGGGTAAACAAAACAGCCCTCACTATGCTTTTCGTTTACACAAAGAACCTCGGGAATAATATCTCCTGCTTTTCTGACTGTAATAATATCGCCGATATTAACACCCTTTTGTACAATAAAATCCTGATTATGAAGCGTTGCTCTCGATACAGTAGTACCTGCCAAATGAACAGGCTCCAAAACTGCGGTAGGAGTTAATTTTCCTGTTCTGCCGACAGTAATTTCAATATCGACAATTCTTGTTTGCTTTTCTTCGGGCGGATACTTAAATGCAACTGCCCATTTCGGATATTTTGCGGTTGAGCCCAAAAGCTCTCTGTCGGAAAAATCGTCAACCTTTATTACCGCACCGTCAATATCAAATTCAAGTTCGCCTCGCATTTCGCCGATTTGCTCAACCTTTGAAAAAGCCTGCTCGATTGTATCAACTCTTTCATAATAAGGCACGGTGTTGAAGCCGAGCTCCTTTAGGTAATCAAGGCTTTGCTTGTGAGAAGTAAGTGCTTCGCCCTCTATCTGCTGAATATTAAAAATAAAAATGTCAAGTCCTCTGCCGGCTGTCACCTCGCTGTCCTTTTGACGAAGCGAGCCTGCGGCGGCATTTCGTGGGTTTTTGAACGGCTTTTCGCCGTTGATAAGCTGACGGTCAACAACTTTGTCAAAGCTCTTTTTCGGCATATAAACCTCGCCTCTGACCTCGATATAGGGCAGGCTTTTTTTGAGCTTTAATGGAACGTTGCGAATAACACGCAAATTGCCAGATACATCCTCTCCGACATCTCCGTCTCCTCTCGTTGAGCCACGGTAGAAAACGCCGTCAACGTATTCAAGACTTACTGAAAGTCCGTCAATTTTCGGCTCGACAACATAATGAACGTCGGATACAGAGTCGTTTACACGGCGTGCAAAGTCAAAAATTTCTTCTTTGGAAAATGCGTCCTGCAAGCTCTCCATACGAACAGTATGAGTAACGCTTTCAAAGGTATTATCTGCCTTGCCGCCGACTCTCTTCGTAGGAGAATCGGGAGTATCAAATTCGGGATATTTTTCCTCAAGCTCCTTTAAGCGGCGCATCATCATATCATATTCGTAATCCTCAATTTCAGGTGCGTCATCGTTATAATATCTATCGGAATGATAGCGAAGCGTTGTACGAAGGTCATTAATTTCTTTCTCGATATTTTTCATATTATCACCAAAAAATCATAATTATAATTATTATAACATTATAAAGGAATTTTATCAACAAAAAAAGGCAGGAATTTGCACCTGCCTTTATAAAATTACATATAAAATTTGTGGAATACCTTTTTACCTTTTTTAATGATAACCGACTGTAAAAGCTCATCCGAAGTAACGGTAGTGAAAACGTCGGTAATTTTTGTATCATTAACACTTATACCGCCCTGCTGAATAAGCCTTCTGCCCTCGCCGTTTGACTTAATCATTCCGGCTTTTATCATAAGAGCAAGCAGACCGATTTTTCCGTCCTCAAGGTCAGCCTCTTCAACCAAGGTTGACGGCATATTGCTGTCGTCTGCTCCGCCGCAGAAAAGCGCTTTTGCGGCAGTTTGTGCCTTATCGGCTTCTTCCTTACCGTGAACGAGCTCGCAAAGTGAGTAAGCAAGCACCTCTTTTGCCTTGTTAAGCTCGGCGCCCTCTAATTTTGCATATTCATTTATCTCGCTCATAGGGATAAAGGTAAGCAACTTCATACATTTGATCACGTCGCCGTCGTCAACATTTCTCCAATACTGATAGAACTCATAAGGCGTTGTTTTTTCGGCGTCAAGCCATACTGCGCCCTTTTGGGTTTTGCCCATTTTCTTACCCTCGGAGTTTGTCAAAAGAGTAATGGTAAGAGCGTTTGCTTCCTTACCGAGCTTTCTTCTGATAAGCTCCATTCCGCCTATCATATTGCTCCATTGGTCGTCGCCGCCGAATTGAAGATTACAGCCGTATTTTTGATACAAAGCGTAGAAGTCGTAGGACTGCATAATCATATAATTAAACTCAAGGAATGAAAGACCCTTTTCCATTCTCTGTTTGTAGCACTCTGCGGCAAGCATACGATTAACGGAAAAGCACGCTCCGACTTCTCTCAAAACCTCAATATAGTTCAAATCAAGAAGCCAATCGGCGTTGTTTACCATAATTGCCTTACCCTCGCCGAAGTCGATAAATCTCGACATCTGCTTTTTGAAGCACTCGCAGTTGTGGGCAATCGTTTCCTTTGTCATCATTTGGCGCATATCGGTTCTGCCTGACGGGTCGCCTATCATAGCAGTACCGCCGCCGATAAGCGCAATAGGCTTATTTCCTGCCTCTTGCAAGCGCTTCATAAGAGTAAGCGCCATAAAATGGCCTACGTGAAGCGAATCGGCAGTCGGGTCAAAGCCGATATAAAATACAGCCTTGCCGTTATTTACCAAATCTCTGATTTTTTCCTCGTCTGTAACCTGGGCAATCAACCCACGCTCAACTAATTCCTCATAAACTCCCATTATATTTTCCTCCGTTTGTTATAGTTAAATTGATATAATTTCGTTATCGTCAAGCATTTCCTCTGCGGTTGTAAGAAGCGAATCGGTTATTTCAAGACCGCCCATAATTCTTGCAAGCTCATACTTTCTGCCCTGATAATCGAGTGAGTGAACACTCGTAAACGTGCTTTGTTCGTCATACTTCTTTTCGATAAGCAAGTGATTATCAGCAACTGAAGCGATCTGGGCTGAATGAGTAACGCAGATAACCTGTGTTGACTCTCCGACTTTCCTCAACTTTAAGCCTATTTTTCTGCTTGCCTTACCACTTACGCCTGTATCAATTTCATCGAAAATCAAGGTTTGAACACTATCGTTTTTCGCAATAATACTTTTTATTGCAAGCATTATTCTCGAAAGCTCGCCGCCCGACGCAATTTTCGCAAGGGGCTTGGGCGGTTCTCCGGGGTTTGTCGAAATTAAAAATTCGATTTTATCCTCGCCGTTTGACGATAAATTTCCCTTTTGGAAATCAACGCTGAAAATTGTTTTCGGCATATCGAGATATGAAAGCTGCTCGCATATTTCCCTGCTCAAGCGCTGTGCAGCTGCTTTACGCTCGTTCGTAAGTCTTTGGGCAAGGCTGAGCGTATTTGAAAACGCTTCGTCATATTGAGCATTCAGCCTTTCCAATTCTTCGTCCGAATTATCAAAGGATTTTCTGCGATTAATTGCGTTTTCGAGATAGTATAGCATATCCTGCTCAGTTTCGCCATACTTATTTGAAAAATCATATAAAAGCGAAAGTCTTTCTTCAATTTTATCAAGCTCATCGGGTTGGAAATCAATACTGTCGAGCTTTTCCTGTGCTAAATCCTTAATTGTTTCACAACTGTCGCTCAAGGCTTCGAGCTTTTCAAGAATTTGCTTTAGCTCGGTATCATTTTGCGATACCGACGAAACAGACTTTGCAACAGATAAGACAGTAGAGATAACGCCCATTACGTCGTCATTTCCCGAAAAAGCGATATTCAAATCCTCAAGCGCCTGCGTTATGCTTTGAGAATTGAGTATAAGCTCCTTTCTATGCTTGAGCTCGTCCCATTCTCCGAGCTTAATATCTGCTTGAGAAAGCTCATTAATTTGATAATCAAGCAGTTCGATTTGTTTATCTCTGTCGTCGGCGTCCGCAGTAAGCTCCTTAAGCCGTCTTCTGACTGTCAAAAGCTCCCTGAATGAGGCTTTATATTCATTCAAAAGCGGTGAAATATTCGCGTAGGAGTCAAGAAATTTGAAGTGCTCATCGGGGTTAAGAAGCGCCTGTGAGTCGTGCTGACCGTGAATATTTATCAACAATACGCCGAGAGTTTTAAGCATTGAGGCAGTCACCTGGACGCCGTTGATACGAAAAACGGATTTACCCAGCGCACTGATTTTTCGCGAAATAACAAGACTGTTGTCCTCTTCCTTTTCAATTCCAAGCTCGTCAAGCAAGGCGTTAACGCAATCGTCTACATCCTCAAAATACGCACTTACAAAGGCGTTTTCACACCCTGAGCGCACAAGCTCACGTGATGTTCTTTCACCGAGTATAGCATTTATTGAGTCAATGATGATTGATTTACCTGCGCCCGTTTCACCTGTAAGCACATTCAGACCCTTACTAAATTCAATTTGAGCCTTTTCGATAACGGCGATATTTTGAATACTGAGTGATTTAAGCATTTAACATCGTCCTTAGCTTATTTGTAAACATTCTTGCAGTATCCTCGTTTCTGCATAAAATAAATATAGTATCGTCACCTGCTATTGAACCGAGTATTTCGTCCAGATTCATACTGTCAATAGCGGCGCAGACCGCATTCGCCATACCTGTAAAGCACTTAATTACAACGGTATTCATAGCGTAGTCAATGGTTATAATCGTATCGTTAAATATTCCGCCGGCTCTATGGTTAATTACGTCCATACTTTTTTTGCCGGAGGAATAAACATATCTTCCCTCGTTTGACAAATCCTTTACAAGACGAAGCTCCTTTATGTCTCTTGAAATAGTTGCCTGAGTAACCTCAAAGCCGTATTTCATAAGCATATCCTGAAGCTCTTCCTGAGTTTCAATGGGATTTTGGGAGATTAGCTCAAGTATTTTTGCCTGTCTGCGTTTTTTCATCAGTATCTCCTTTCAAGAAGCTTTTTGTTCAGCATCTCATAAAAGTTGTCAGGTTTAATTTTTATCAGTCTTGTTACAAGACTTGATTTTGAAATAGTAACAGTAGTATCCGCAAAAACAGGAACGCTTTGTTCGCCGTCAATCGAAACATATGCCGTATTATTTTTATCGTTGCAAACGGTAATTTTCAGCTTTTTGTCGGCTGAATAAACGATACTTCTGTTCACAAGCGAATGAGGACATATCGGCGTAATGACAAAGCAGCTATTTTCGGGGCTTACAACAGGACCTCCTGCCGCAAGTGAATAAGCCGTTGAGCCTGTCGGAGTTGCAACAATGAGACCGTCCGAGCGCATATTAGTTATCATTCTGTCGTCGCATGTAACGCTTATATCAATAAGTCTTGCAAGGTCGCCGCGCGTAATTACAGCGTCGTTGAGACATACATACGAGCGTTTTTCGCCGTTCGTTTCAATCTCTGCTTCAAGCATCATTCGCTGTTCAATATCATAGTCTCCGCTTTTTAGATTTTCAAGATAATCAAGCTCGTCCTTTTCAAGACCGCTCATAAATCCAAGTCGTCCGGCATTTATACCGAGAGTCGATTTATTATGAAACGAAGCCGCTTTTGCAACATTGAGCGTTGTCCCGTCTCCGCCGACGGCAATAACTATATCGTGCTCGCTGATTATTTCACTTTGATTTGGAAACAGGGGCTCCTTACCGAGCTGTGCACGTTTTACACAGGAGGCGACAGTATATTGCATTTCAAGCTCTTCAAGCTTTTTGCAAATTCTGTCGGTAAGCTGTGTAACTCCGTCATTATTCAGATTTGGAAAAATTGCTATTTTCATCGTAAAATCACCACTAATCAAGTTCTGTGTGAGATGTATTTACAAGTTGTTCGGGATTTACGCAATCGCTGACAACAGGATTTTCGCTTTTTTCAATATAAATTAGATACTCAATATTGCCCTCGGGTCCTTTGATGGGTGAAAACTGCAAGCCTAAGGGAGAAAATCCGTTTTCAAGACAGAGAGAGATCACCTTTTGAACAACCTCCAAATGAACGCTTTTTTCTCTTACCACGCCTTTTTTACCAACCTTATCCTTACCGGCTTCAAACTGCGGCTTGATAAGACAGACAGCGTGCGCACAAGGCTTTAGAAGCGTATTAAGCACGGGCAAAATATGGCTGAGTGAAATAAACGAAACGTCAACGCTTGCAAAATCTATTTCATCAGGTATTTCTGTTTTTGTTACATATCGGAAATTTGTTCTTTCAAGGTTGACAACTCTCTCATCGGTGCGCAGCTTCCACGCAAGCTGACCGTAGCCGACGTCTATCGAATAAACCTTTGAAGCGCCGTTTTGAAGCATACAATCGGTAAAGCCGCCGGTTGAAGCACCGACATCCATACAAACCTTACCCTTAAGTGTAATAGGAAATTCCTGCATTGCCTTTTCAAGCTTCAATCCGCCTCTTGAAACATATTTAAGTCCCTTTCCACGGACCTCCAATACATCTGTATCCTTTAGCTCGAAGCCCGCCTTGTCGACCTTTTGATTATTGACATAGACAATTCCCGACATTATGATTGCCTTTGCCTTTTCACGGCTCGGTGCATATCCTCTTTCAAAAACCGCCACATCAAGTCTTGTTTTCTTTTGCATATAAAAACCTATCTGTAAAATGTTAGTTTTCTTCGTTCAGAACGTTAATTACGCCCTGCTTATCAAGTGAATACTTTGAAAGCTGGCTTTGAACGCTCGCCTGTTTAATAAATTCATCATTAACGCAAATATGGTGAAAATCAGATTTTACACCGCTTTGAGCAAGCATCGAAGCAAAGACCTCGCCTACGCCTCCGGACTTTATTCCCTCTTCAAAAAAGTATATATCATTTACGTTTTTGAAGTGAGAGAAAACTGATTTTGAAATCGGCTTAATTTTATTCAGCTTAACAATAAAGGCGTTATTTGCTTCAAGCATCGCTTCGTAGCAGGAAGAAAATTCACGGCCGTAGGTAACAATACATTTACTGTTACTTTCGTTTCCGATAATATCAAAATCCTTGCCCTCGTAAGTGTAATCGGGACATTGTGTGCCCTGACTTCCTCTCGGATAACGAATGGCAACGGCGTTATTTTCTTTATAAGCGGCGTTATACATCATTTTACCGAGCTCATCAAACGAGGACGGGGCAAAAACGGTTAAATTCGGAACGCTCATAAGATATGCCGTATCAAATACGCCTTGATGACTTTCGCCGTCCTCACCGACAAAGCCTGCTCTGTCAATGCAAAAAATAACCTTGAGCCTTTGCATAGCAACGTCGTGAATAAGCTGGTCATACGAGCGTTGTAAAAAAGTCGAATAAACTGCGAAAAACGGTATCATTCCGTTTTTTGCAAGACCTGATGAAAAGGTAACGGCGTGCTGTTCTGCAATTCCGACGTCAAAAAAGCGTTTAGGAAACTTGTTTGCAAAGTCGTTAAGACCGGTACCGCTGCTCATAGCGGCAGTAACAGCACATATTCTATCATCCTTTTGAGCCATATCAACGAGCGTTTTTCCGAAGCAGGACGAAAACGTTTCGCCGCTGCTTAAGGGCTCGCCTGTTTCAATATTGAATTTTCCTATTCCGTGGAAAAGAGAAGGATTTTTCTCGGCGTAGTTATAGCCCTTGCCCTTAACAGTATTGATATGTATCAAAACGCTGTGATTATGAGCCTTTGCAACAGTAAGTACATCAATAAGCGCGTCTAAATCGTGACCGTCGATAGGACCGTAATACCTAAAGCCTAAATCCTCAAAAAGCGTGCTATGGTAAACAATTTTACGTATTTTTTGGTTGGTAAGAGTAATAAACCTTGAAATCTGCGTGCCAATCTTCGGTATCTTCGACAAAGCACGTGACACCTTCGACTTAAAGGTATAGTACTTCGGCGATGTACGAATATGGTTAAGATTCTTCGCCATTGAGCCGACATTTGCGCTTATGGACATATTGTTGTCATTAAGAATAACAATTAGGTTATCGTTTTCGTTTCCGCAGTTATTTAGCGCTTCATATGCAAGACCGCCTGTCAAAGCGCCGTCACCGATTACTGCGATAACCTTACCCTTTTCGCCCTTAATTGCTTTTGCGCTTGCAAGACCGACAGCGGACGAAATAGAGGTTGATGAATGACCTGACGAAAAAATATCGTGAACACTTTCATCTGGACGTGTAAAGCCGCTTATTCCGTTTTCGGTTCGCAGGGTTGAAAATCTATCCTTTCTGCCGGTTAAAATTTTATGGGTATAGCATTGGTGACCGACGTCAAAAACAATTTGGTCAACCGGTGAATCAAACACCTTATGAAGCGCAACGGTTAATTCAACAACGCCCAAATTTGAAGCAAGGTGACCGCCTGTTTTTGATACAGTATCTATCATAAGCTCACGGATTTCACCGCACAACGCTTCAAGCTCTTTTATACTTAATTTTTTTATATCCTTTGGTGAATTTACATTATCAAGATATGACATAAACTCAACTCTTTTCGTACAATTATTTTTCCCTGTTGACAAGATACTCGCTCAAAGCCTTCATAAACTCGTTATCTTCAAATTCATCGAGAATTTCAATAGCCTTTGAGGTGAGCTTTTCAACATCCTTTTGTGCCTTTTGAGCACCTACAAGGGTGACATAGGTGGTTTTATCGTTTTCGGCATCGGAGCCGACAGGCTTTCCAAGAACGGATTCATCGCCCTGAACATCAAGCAAATCGTCTTTTATTTGGAAAGCCGTACCTATGAGATAAGCATACTTTGACGCAGCAGAAAGCTGCTCGTTGGAGGCACCTGCGGCAATACATCCGAGCAAACACGCCGCAGAAATAAGCGCGCCTGTTTTCAGCTTATGAACGGACAGAATATCGGATATTGTAGGGTCGCCGGCTTCGTATTTAAGGTCAATAACCTGTCCGCCAATCATTCCTCCGACACCTGCGTTTTGTGCAAGCAGACAAACTGCATCGTTATTCTTTTGAGCATCCAAATCAGTGCACGAGCAAATCTCAAAAGCGTGAGTTAAAAGACCGTCGCCTGCAAGCAACGCCATGGCTTCGCCGTACATTTTGTGACACGACGGATTTCCTCTTCTCATATCGTCATCGTCCATACACGGCAAATCGTCGTGAATAAGTGAATATGTATGAACATATTCAACGGCGCACGCATAATTCATTGCGCTTTCGACATCACCGCCGCACATTTTGCAAAATTCAAGAGTCAAAACGGGGCGAAGTCTTTTTCCGCCGTTTGAAAGCGAATACTTCATAGCCCTTACAACATCAATTTGACCGTCGTTTGCGCTCGGTAAATGCTCAATTAATGCGTCATTAATTTTTGAATTATATTCCTCTAACTTTTTCTTCACATCAAGAAAATACATTTTGTTGTTTACTCCTTGTTGATTTCGGTTATTTTTGTTTGAGCCTGCTTTAGCATATTTGAGCAAAAGGCAGATAATCTTGTACCCTCCTCAAACAATTTCAGGGATTCATCAAGAGTAGCTTCGTTCTTTTCAAGAATTGCTACAATTTGCTCAAGTCTGTTAATTGCCTGCTCATATGTCATTTCGTTATTCATATTTTACCTCTGTTACACGGGAAATTATAGTAGAAGATTTCAGCCTTGTTGTGATTAAATCATCGGCTTTTACTTCGCTTGCGCTCGTTATAACGGCATCGTTATGCAAAGTCAGCGAATAGCCTCTGCCGAGTACCGCAAGCGGACTTAAAGCATTTAGCATAGAAGCCGCCTTTGAAAGCTCAAGCTGTTTTCTGTTAATTATATTTCTCAATTCTTCATTCATTTTTTTCGTAATAAGCGCCAACTGCTCAAAATACGGTGAAATGAAAAGCGAAACGCTTATGCTGTCAAAGCGAGAAAGGCTGTCAAGCCTTTGGGTAAGCTCAAGAATTTTATGATTAACAGACTTATTCATAAACGCTCTTGCATCCTCAATATAGGAAAGCTCGCTGTTAATATCGGGAACTGCAAGCTCTGCCGCCGCACTCGGCGTCGGCGCTCTCAAATCGGAAACAAAATCGCAGATTGTATAATCCGTTTCGTGACCTACTGCGCTGATTACAGGGGTTTTGCAGTTGTAGACAGCCTGCGCAACCTCAATAGTGTTAAACGCCCACAAATCTTCAAGCGAGCCGCCTCCCCTGCCGACGATTATTGTATCAACGCCCAGCTCGTCAAGAAATTCAACGCAACGAGCAATATCGTTTTTTGCGTTTTCGCCCTGAACTACGGTCGGCACGATAACAAGCTCACAAATAGGAAAGCGGCGGGAAATAATATTTTTTATATCCTCAACGGCGGCTCCCATATTTGAGGTCGCTACACCGATTTTTTTCGGATATTTCGGTATTGGCTTTTTATGAAGCGGTGAAAACCAACCGCGTTTTTCAAGAGTTTCCTTTAGCTGTTCATAGGCAAGTGCAAGCTCGCCTATACCTTTAGGCTGCATGCCCTTGACATAAAGCTGATACGCTCCGTCCTTTTCGTACACCCCGATTCTGCCAAAGCAAACTACATTCATTCCGTTTTCGGGTCGAAATCTCAACGAAGTGTTGTCGCTTGAAAACATAACGCATTTGAGCTGTGATGCGCTGTCCTTAAGTGTAAAATAAATATGCCCACTCGGATAGTGCTTAAAATTTGATATTTCACCCGAAACATAAATGTTTTGAAGCAAATTTGCCTCGTCAAGCACGGATTTTATGTATCTATTCAATTGTGATACGGTTAATGTCGTCATAATCTGTTTTCTTCAAGATAAGCGTAAACTGCACAGCCTGCGGCGTTATCGAGCGAAAATTCACTCTGTGCAAAATACGCATTAAATTCGTTATTTACATATTGCCTAAGAAGAGAATTAGAAGCAACGCCGCCCGAAAAAACAACGGGCAATTCGCCGTATTCTCTCTTTATTCGCCTTAACATTTCACAAATAGTTTGTGATATGTAGGTTAAGGTGAATTTTGCTGTTTCCTGCTTTGAAGCACCGTTTTCAAGCATAGTGCGAGCCTTGTTTTCAACTCCGCTGAGTGAACAGTCAAGCCCTTTCATACTCGGCTTAATCTTAAAATTCTGCTCACATTCCCTTGAGAGTAAATCAAGCTGTTTACCGCACGGGAAATCAAGACCGAGCATAACGCCCGTTCTGTCAACAGCCTGTCCCGCTTTTAGGTCGAGGCTTTGTGCGATAATTTCGGCGCTTATTATTTCGCTCTCATCGGGCTTTACGAGCAATGCTTCGGTTGTACCGCCGCTTAAGTGAAACGCTATAAACTGCTCATTTATTAAATCAAGTCGGTTTACGCTGTAAAGTGACGCCAAAATATGACCGACCTGATGCGAGGTTTCATACATCGGCACGCCTGCCGCCTTTGAAACGGCATTAGCCGTATTTACACCGACAAGAAAGCACGGCATATAGCTTCCCTCAATATTTCTCGGACGGGTGCTTACGCCGACTGCACCTATATTGTTTATTTCAAGTGAATTAAGAAGCGACGGCATATTAACGGTATGTTGAAAAACGGCGTCACTTTGGCGAAGTCCTTTTTCACCGGATTTAACACAAAGCACCTTTTTTGCCTGCTTAATTTCAACACCGTCATAGACTGCAACGGAGGTAGTGTAGTTACTTGTATCAAAGCCGAGATACATTACTTTTCACCCTTAATTACCGCACCCAAAACGCCGTTGATAAAGGAATAATCGCCTTCACCCGAATATGTCTTTGCAAGTTCAACCGCTTCATTAACGGCTACGCTGTCTGGTACCTCGTCGACATACATAATCTCATATACGGCAAGGCGAAGAATTGCAAGATTAACCTTCGGCAATCTCGATGTACGCCAGCCCTTTGAATATTTGTTGACGATTTCGTCAAGCTCGTCCTTTTTTGAAATAACGCCCTCAAAAAGCACTCTTGCGTATTCGCCTATTTGAGCAACGTTTTCCTCATAAACCGCAAGTGCTTCGTCATTATTGAATAAATCCTGAAACACAAGACAAAACGCTTGTTCTCTTTGTTCTTTCCTTGTCATATAAACTCCCAAAAAGCCGACCCTGTCAGTAATGATAGAGTCGGCGGCATAAATTATTTTTCAGTTGTGAAAGGTTCGGTAGAGTCGCCGGACTCCGGAAAATCAATACCGGCAATAACAACATTCACCTTGCATACGGCGTTGCCGGTCATATTTTCGATTGCTTCGCGCACTGTGTTTTGAATATTCTCACACACCGTTCTGATTTTTTTATTCGGGAGAATGTTGATATAGATGCTTATATCAAGCTTATCTCCGTCCTGCGAAATCCTTACCGGGCTCATTACCTTTAAGCTACCTTTTTTTATTGTATTTACAACATCGGCAGGTCTGTTAGAAAAAGAGCTAACGCCGTCAACATCCTTTGCCGCGTTAATTGCGATTGAAGAAATTGCTTCCTCGGATATGATGATATTGCCTTTTTCGTTTGATTTTGTAATTTCCATATGCATAACTCCTTTTAATGTCAGTATTATAACATAAAAGGATTATTTATACAAGTGTATTTTTATACATAAATTATTTTATCGGTGTTTTCTTGAAAAATCACTTCGTAGATTGAATAATCGAAATGTTTTCAAACGAACAACCGCTTTGAGATACGGCAATATCCTTAATTTGCATAATGAGAGTATCGTCAAGCGTTTCGCTGTCAACTATTACATCAACTCTGCTGCCGTCCTCGCTGATTACAGCAAGACAATTATTTACGCCCTTTGCGCAAACAAGCGTTTCAATCTTGTTTTCGATATTGATATATGAAGAAATTGCAGTTATTTTTTCATTTGCCTGCTGCTTTGCTTCTTCGCTTTCTTCGGCTGAATTAATTATTGCCTGAAGCTTTTCCATAGATTGATCTCTCGCGGTTCTTCTTTCAACTCTTGCTGAAGAAAAATAACTGCTTTCGTCCTGCGGTGTTGTTGTTGCGTCTACAAGCTCCGCTTTGCCGAGCGTCTTTTCGGAAGCGCTGTCTAAAAGCGGCTGAATGGTTGAAGACAGGTCGTTATTTTCAACATACCAATTACCGACTACTCCGACGGACAGAATAATAGCAAAAACAGCTATTGCCGCCATATACTTTTTTCTTTTCTTGTTCTCGGAATAATCAAGAGGATTTTCAAGCTTTTTGCGCTTTGCGAACAAACCTCGGCGTTCTTCCTTTTTTTCTTCTGCCTGCTCGCTTTCATAAAGCTCTTTGAGCTCCTCGTTAAATTCATCGTTTAGTTGCTGATTAAGATTTTCGTTTGTCATAAAATCACCCGTTTAGCTTTGATACAGAAATTTTTGAATAAGGGATATCATATAACGCGCTGACGCTTGATATTACCCTTTCCCTGACTGCGGTATCATCACCGCCCTGACACACGATAACAACGCCGTAAACCTTTGGAAAATATCGTTTTACCAAAACAGGCTCGTCGTTATTTGCGTTCTCATATAATACATATTCGCTTTTTTTGGAAAAATTACCGTTTTGTGAGCTTTCGTCGGTATTTTTTGCAAAAACGCTTTCGTCTGTTTGTTCAAGAGTTATCATAACCCTGCATTTTCCCACACCGTCGATGGAGGAAATAATATTTTGTGTACGGCTTTCAAGCGATGAAACATAGGATTCATAGTCAGTTGAGGTGTTCGTATTTGATTTGCCGTCGGCAGTTGACGGTACAAGCTCGGACAAAAGTATCAATACAACACCGATTAAGCCGAAAATTATAACTGCCTGCTTTTTGTATTTGAAATTTGAAGCTGACGAGAATATTTTTTTGATGCTACTGTCCATTATGTATCACGCTCACGTTTATGTTAAGCCCGTCAAAAACAAGCTGTTTTATGTAGTCACAGTCATATTCGGCGCCGACGGCAATTTGAACACTCTCTACGGTTATTTCGTTATTTTCGTTAACGCTCGTCTTACAATCTACAACAAAGCCGCTTATATCGTTACTTTCAAGAAAAGAGCTGATTGTCGCTTTAAGACTCTGATTTGCTATACTGTTTGTATTATCATATGCATAAGAATATTCTTCAAGCTGCGGAAATTCAAAATGAAAATCAAAATTTTGAGTAAGAGGATAGAGAAACGAAGCAAGAATAAACAGAGATATAACGCTTTTATACAGCTTCGACAAATTGCCCTTAGGCGACATAAAAGAAAATACTGCGCAGATAATTACTGTAACGCAAATATAAAAGCACCATTGCTTGATGTAATCCATTAAGCACCGCCTCTCGCCGCAATAATAATGCCGAGACTTATTACGGTTGTCACCATAGACATAATGAGCAAAACATTGATAAGAAGCATTGCGTCACGAAGTGCCGAAAGCGTTGCGGATACTGTATTTTCTTCAAATATATCGCTCACCGTCGAACAAAGACACAAAAGCAGTCTCCATATACTAACCTCAATAACAGACGGCAAAAAGACGAGTACAATACCGATTATTCCGACTACTCCGACACTTGTTTTAATAAGCGAAGAATAGCCTTGAATCGACAAAAGTCCCTCGCTTATCGACGAGCCGATTACGGGAATTACGGCATTTACCGCAAAGCGAATAGAACGAAGTCCGAGCATATCGGCCCTGCCTGCAACCGCGGTTTTTATCGACAACACCGAAACAAAAACTCCAAATAAAAAAGATATACCTTTTGTAATAATTTGCTTGAGCGACGATATAAATCGGTTTAGATGAAGCTCGTAGCGTATTGATGAGCAAATACCGAGCGCCAAAAAGCAATTTATCAGCGGCATAAAGACGTTTGAAGCAACAAAAGACAAGCCCTGCGCAAGAGTCAAAAGCAAGGTATTTGTTGAAAACGCAACAGTTGCATTGCCCGAAGCAACGCATACTGCGCAAAATACAGGTATAAAGCCGTAAATAAAATCTGCCGAAATCCTCAAAGCGCCAACGCTTGCACCGACAGTCACGCTTAACCTCGAAAGCACGAGAGTTGAAATTACAAGCGAAGCAACAACGCCGAAAATGCCGTCAAAAGAATCATTATCGGGATTTATTGCTTTAACAAGACAGGAGATTATAACAAAAACCATAACTGCGACGCAGCATTTAAGCGGCGTTTGAAGTTTACCCGAAATAATATCGGTGATGATATCAAAAATCTTTGAGATGTTTACCGAATTAATACTGTTAAAGCTGAAATCGTCAATACCGAGCTGTTCAAGAAACGAATATGCCTCGTCTCCGAGCCTGTCCTCAAAAAATGAAAGGTCATATTGAGAAAGGACGTTTTTATATTCTTCCTCGTTTATATCCTGGGCATAGGTTACATTCGGAATTAAAAAAATCACAAATAAAATAATTAAAAATCTTCTCATTTTATCAGTCCGATTACAACATTAATTATCGCTTCAAAAAGCGGAAACACAATCGACAAAACAAGTATTTTTGCAGAAATCTCCGTAAAAGAAGCAAGAGCACCTTCGCCGTTGTCCCTGCACGCGTCACACACAAGACGTGCGAGAATTATAATGCACATCACCCTTAACATAATCGAGATATACTGTGCTCCGGCAGGAACGCTTTGGGTGATTGCTTTTAGTGAGGAGGAAACCTCGGCAAGCTTTGAAGATACGGTAAAGAAAGCCAAAAGACCGCCTGCAATTGAAAGAATTGACGAAAAAGCTCTATTGCTTTCACGAAGCAAAATACTGCATATCAAAACGCAGAAAGAAACACCTATAAGCCTTGCCATACTTAAAAATCAAACAGATCCTTTACTGTAGAAAACAAGTCGCGTATGTAAGGAATAATCATCATTAATACGACAACCACCCCTGCAAGAGTCGTCAGCATTGCCTGGTCTTCCCTACCGGAACGAACAAGCAAGGTGTTGAGAACTGCGATTATTATTCCTATTGCGGCAATTTTGAAAATGAAATTAACTTCCAACTCTTTACACCTCTATATTAATGTTAGACTGATTATTATTCCCGAACAAACACCGAGCATAACGTAAAGGCGTGATTTAGATTTATACTGCAAGGAGTATTGCTCTTGTGCATTCGATATGTACTGCTTAAATTCGTCTATTTGAACGAGCTGTGAGGATATATCGCTTTTTCCGAGTGAGTATAAAAAATCACCTATTTTTTTGTTTTGTTCTTTTGTTAAAATACTATCGGGGATTTTGCTGGTTTTGATGTAATCGTCGTTCAAAAACGAAAGCGACTTAAAGGAATCCATGCCGTTTATCGAATTAACAACTTCACAAGCAGGAGTTTGACGAACGGCAATTTCGTTTTTAAGCAGTTCACAAAATGACGCAAGCTCGCGACATATATTACAGCGCCGCAAAATCATATTCGCCGCAGAAAAGCCTGTCACGCTTGAGCAAATTATTATCATCACACAGCCGAGAATTTTCATACAGTACCTCGTTTATGTCATAAATTTTATATTCAAAGTCATCTGAAAGCATAATGATTTTTTCAAATTCCCTGCTCATTATCAATTCTCTCGAAACCTGTCGGTCAAATATTTTAGAAATGCCTTCTGCGTGAACGCTCGCTAAAAAGCAAACGCCGCTGTGAAAGCCCGAAAAGATTGATAAAAGCTCGCTTTTTTGGGAAATCTCATCGCATGCAATAAACTGCGGCGACATAGTGCGAAGTGCAATATCAATTGCCTGTGACTTTTCAAAGCCTGTCAAAACGTCGGTATTTACCCCTAAATCAAGAGTAAAATTACTGCATTGCTTTCCTGCAAGCTCGTTTCTCGAATCAATTACACAAACCTTATACATCTTGTCCGATAAAATTCTTATCATATCACGCAGCAGGGTCGTCTTTCCCGATGACGGCTTTCCGGCAATAAGCACGCTTTTTACACCGTCAGCAAATATATGCTTTACCGCTCTATCGGCAAAGCCCTTTATTTCTCTCGGCAAACGAACATTGAGAGAGGTTATGCTTTTTATGCCGACAAGTACTTCGGATTGATAAATGGCAGTTGAGCAAACACCTATTCTTGCGCCGTTTTTCAACGTGATATAACCGTTTTTCAGATTTTCTTCATTACTGTAAACCGAATAATCGCACATTTTTAAGAATATCTCATCAAACCGATTATCATCAACAAAAACGGCTTTGTCCTTACTGTACAACATACGGCTTGTACCCTTTTGGACAACAACAACGTTTTTGTTTCTGCGAATACGGATTTCAGTAATTTCACCGCTTATATTTTCAAGATTTTTCAAGGCTTCATAAAAATCTTTTTCCAAATATTCATAGAGAAATTCCAAATCTTTCATTTTGTCACCTACAAAAATCTATGCCGACATTTGAATAAATATTACAAAGTTGTAAAAAAATAACAAAGCGATTGAACATATGACATTTATATGTTAAAATAAATCAAAATCAGTTCGGAGCGACTTTATGGATATAACAAAAACAAGGGACAAAATTTCATTTAGCAATCTTTTTAATGCGCAAAGTGTCAACTACAGCGTTGTTTATGCATTAGGATTGCTTATTTTTATTGTACTCAAGCAGCTGTTAAAGCATTTGGTAGGCTTATCGGGTGATATATCCCTGCCTGTCGCATTTGCCGTAACAGCGGTTTTGTCCTTTATCGCAGAGAAAAAAATCGTTTTCGTAAGCGGAGTCAGAGCGTCGAAAATTCAGCAAATATACAGATTTGTTTTCAAAACGGCGGTTGACGTGGGCATATTCTTTCTTTTGAAATTTACACTCTGCGATATGCTGGGTGCTCATTACACAATGCCCTATGTTTTAAGTACCGTAATTTTTTACTTTTTTAATTTGTACTTCGACAGGCTTATTGTATTCGACAGCGTTGCTTCCCCGAAGGATAATACAAATTCAAGAATTTACGCATATGTTTTTAATCTCAGATACGTTTACGTATCGGCTTTACTTGCACTTGCGTGTATCGGCTTTGTTTATGCTATATTCAAGCTGTTTCCTTTCGGGGATATGACGGTTTTACGCATGGATTTATACCATCAATACGGACCGCTTTTTGTTGAGCTTTACGACAGGCTGACCGATTTTGAGGGCTTCATTTATTCTTGGCAATCGGGCGGCGGTTCGAGCTTTTTGGGCAATTATTTCAACTATCTTTCAAGTCCGCTTTCGCTGATTATATTACTCTTTGACAGAAATCAGATTGGATATGCAATCACATCAATCGTTGCAATAAAGGGTATTCTTTCAGCCGCCTGCTTCACTTATTATTTGAAAAAAAGCCTTAGCCGACATTCCTTTGCAAGCGCTTGCTTCGGCGTATTTTATGCGTTTAGCGGATATTTTCTTGCATATTACTGGAATGTTATGTGGCTTGACGGAATGATGCTTTTGCCGCTGATTGCACTCGGTATTGAGCAAATAATAAATTGTTCAAAGAGCAAAACATACATTCTCTCGCTTGCACTTCTTTTTTACAGCAACTACTATATGGGATATATGGCTTGTATATTCTCGGTTTTATATTTCTTGGTTTACTTCTGTGCAAATTACGACTCAACAAGCAAAATCAAAATAAGCGCAAAAAAAGATAATTTCATAACGAAGCTGTTCTCAAACAGATTTTTTGCAACAGGAGTAAGATTTGCATTAAGCTCACTAACCGTCGGCTTATTGTGTGCGTTTTTCCTGCTACCGGTTTACAATATTTTGCAGGCCTGCTCGGCAACCTCGGACAATTTTCCGACAGAATTCAAAAGCTACTTTGATTTGCTCAATCTTTTAAGTCAGCACCTTGCAGGTCTTGAAACAACTATCCGTTCGTCGGGTGACGACGTTTTGCCGAATATCTACTGTTCGATTTTTGCGGCGTTGCTTATTCCGATTTATTTTATAAACGAAAAAATTTCGCTCAAAGAAAAAATCAGTTATACATTAGCGTTGATTTTCTTTGTTTTCTCTTTTGACAACAATGTCGCAAACTTTATTTGGCACGCATTCCACTTCCCTAATGACCTGCCTTACAGATTTTCATATATGTATGTATTCATTATCCTTGTTCTTGCGTTCAAGGGATTGATGAATCTGGACAAAATCAAATACAGAGATATTGTTGCAACGGGAATAGCAGCAGTATTGGTTATTCTTGTGCTTCAAAAATTCCCGACTAACAAAATGAGCGAATATACTATTTATATTTCGCTTGCTTTTGCTATGATTTGGACGCTTGTACTGCTCGTAATCAAAAAGGATAGGCTTTCAAAGGCGGTTGTAGGAATTATGCTCGTTTGTATGACGTTCAGCGAATGTATCGTCGCAGACAGCAGTGCGTATGTTTTTACTCAAAACCAAAGCGCCTACGTTGAAAATATGACGACCTACGGTAATGCAGTTGAATATATCAAGCAAAACGACGACGGATTTTACAGAACGGAGCTTACAAGGCTTAATACGCGCCTTGACCCTTGTATTTACGGCTACGACGGTATAAGCACATTTTCATCAATGGCGTATGAGGCTTACAGCGGGGCTCAAAATTCACTCGGTATGTATTCAAACAAAATTAATTCCTACACCTACAATACTCAAACGCCTGTTTACAATATGTTCTACAACATTAAATATTTGATTGAAGCAAAGGGAACGGATTTATCATCGGACTATTATACAAAAATTCATACAACCGAGGATATTAAGGCGACAGAGGTTTATAAAAACGATTACTATCTTCCGATTGCGTTTACTGCAATGTCGGATTTGGATATGTGGTATACAGGAGAGGGCAACCCGTTTGAAGTACAGGAAAGCCTTATCGACAACGCCGCAGGAGTAAGCAATGTATTTGTACCGGTTGAATATGTGAGCACTTCATCAAGCGGCGCAGAATGTGAAAACGTAACATCAAACGGCTTGTATACAATTTCCGCACCGGAAAACAATGTCGGCGGCGAGGTCAAAATTACGGTCAGGGCTGTGACAAATTCAAATATGTACGTTTACATCAAGTCGCCTAACATAAACAATATTGAGTATTCTTGGGATGATAACGAAAGCACGGCTTCTCAAAGCTGCAATGAGCCGTATATCTTCGATTTAGGCAAGCACGAAATCGGCGACGAGGTTGAAATAACACTTGATACAGGCGGTCTTACAAACGGCGGAACCTCGCTGAAAATTTACGCATACTGCGTTGACGACGAGGTATTGAGCTCGGCATACGAAATGCTTAAATTAGGTCAGCTTAATGTTACCGAGCACACAGATACTTCAATTAAGGGTGATATAAATTCCGGCTTTGACGGATATTTATACACTTCAATTCCGTACGACGAGGGCTGGAGCATTTATATAGACGGACAAAAGCAGGAGATTTTTGCATTAGGCGACAGTCAGCTTTGTTGTGAAATCAGTGCGGGAACACACGAAATAACGATGAAATACAGACCAAAGGGACTTATTTTAGGAGCTTCGATAAGCGTTGCAACGGCTTTATGCTTGGCAATTTTCGTGCTCGCAAACAGAAAACGCAGGAATAAATCGAAACAGAAATAATATTTTGTCTAATATACCTAAAAATTTCTCAATATGCATAATAAATATTTATGGCAATTTTGCAGAATAAGGTTTATTTTTATAAAAAAATGTTGTAAAATGATAATATAATTTTGAGAGGAGTATTTTATTATGCCAAGAATTACAGCAGAAGAAGTACAGACAATCCCATACGGTCCGCTGGGTATCATTGCCCTTCCCGGTACCGAGAAGTTAGCCAAAAAAATTAACGATTATCTCGTTAAGTGGAGAGCTGAACAAATCAGTATTCACAAGGGTAATATCGCTTTTTACGGCTATCAAAGAGATAATTATATGATTGATACGACCGTTGCAAGATTCGGCAGCGGCGAGGGAAAAGCCGTAATTAACGATACAATAAGAGGTTACGACCTTTTTATTATTGTTGACCCGTTTAATTACAGCGTTGAATACAATATGTACGGCAGAAAGGTTCCGAAGTCGCCCGACGACCATTTTTCAGACCTTAAAAGAGTAATATCTGCCGCTTCAAGCAAGGCAAAGAGAATTAACGTAATTATGCCGATGCTTTACGAGGGAAGACAGCACAAGAGATCGTCACGTGAATCTCTTGACTGCGCAATGGCTTTGCAGGAGCTTACAGCTCTCGGCGTTGAAAACATCATTACATTTGACGCTCACGACCAGAGAGTTCAAAATGCAATTCCTCACAAGTCGTTTGAAAATGTAATGCCTACATATCAAATGATTAAATCCCTTGTTAACAATATAGAAGATTTACAGGTTGACCCAAATCACCTTATGGTTATTTCACCTGATGAGGGTGCAATGCACAGATGTATTTATTTTGCTACCCAGCTCGGAGTTAATCTCGGTATGTTCTACAAGAGACGTGATTATACAAGAGTTGTCAACGGCAGAAATCCGATAGTCGCTCATCAGTATCTCGGTGACAGCGTTGAGGGCAAGGATATCATTATTGTTGACGATATGATAAGCTCCGGCGAAAGCATGCTTGAGGTTGCACGAAAGCTCAAGGAATTAAAGGCGAAGAGAATTTTCGTTTGCACAGCCTTCGGTCTTTTCTGCAACGGTCTTGAAATCTTCGACAAGGCTCACGAAGAGGGCGTATTTGAAAAGGTATTTACAACAAACGGCGTATACCAAACAGACGAGCTTTTATCTCGCGATTGGTATGTAAGCGTTGAGCTTTCGAAATACCTTGCATATTTCCTCGACACAATTAACCACGATTTATCGGTTTCTACTCTTCTCGATTCTTCTGATAAAATTGACAAGCTTCTCAAAAGCAAGGGGCTTAAATAATTAATTCGGTGATACTTATGAAAAAGGAAAAATCTAATTCAAAAATTAAAATTGCACTTGTGATAATTGCGTGCATACTTGCTGTTATCATCATTCCGTCAGGAATTTATTGCGCAGTTGAAAAGGTTACTCCTGCTCAAATGGTAAGCAATATCGTTGTTTCAAACGCAGACAGAATTATCGGCAAGTGGCAAAACGAAGCAGGCTCGAATGCGTATGAATTTTATGAAAACGGAACATATGACAGCTATTTCAGCACGTTTTCATACAGCGGCGATTATACCGTTGACGGCGATGAGCTAACGCTTTCAAACCCGAATAACGACTCAACTGTAGTTTACAAAATCAAGGTAAGCAAGGACTCTCTTTCGATGAAGGTTTACAAGCAGGCCGGTCTTGAGGCAAATCAGGACGAGGAAACAACTGCCGAGTTTAAGAGAGTTGAGCGTATTCAAACGAAAACAATAGACGAGCTTTTGGACAGTATTACAACATCAAAAAAGCAGGCTGAGGAATAATCGACGAAAAATCATTCACCTACTGCCGATGTTATAATTTTTTGAAAAATGTCATATTAATTACAAAAAGTATTTACTTACGGGTGATTAATATGACGCAAAAGGTTCAAAACAGATGTATTGTTTTAGGTGAATATATTGTTGAAAACAAGGCTACTGTAAGAAAAACGGCGCACGTCTTCGGGATAAGCAAAAGCACGGTACATATTGATGTTACAAAAAGGCTTTCGCAAATCGCTCCTAATCTTGCTTCGTCGGTTGCAGATGTGCTAAAGGAGAATAAGGCAAACCGTCACATAAGAGGCGGTCAAGCTACAAAGTACAAGTATCTTGAACTAAAAAAAGCAAAGGACTAATAGAATGAAAATCGGATTTATAGGATGCGGAAATATGGCAAGCGCCATAATAAGCGGCGTATTATCAAAAAATGCAATCAACGAAAACGATATTAACATTTTTGATATTTACTCCCCTGCGTGTGAAAAAATCAAGGAAAAATTTGATGTAAATATTTGCGAATGCGAAAATGATATTGTACAAAAAAGCGACGTTATTGTATTAGCTGTAAAGCCAAACATTCTTGAAAGCGTGCTTAATCAAATAAGCAACGCAGTAAAGGAAAAAAATCCGCTGATTATTTCCATTGCCGCAGGAAAAAGCACACAATTCATTGCTGAAAATCTGTTCACAGACGCAAGAATCATAAGGGTAATGCCGAACATCAATGCAAAGGTCGGCGAAGCAATTTGCGCTTACACCGAAAATACACTTGCTAATGATGAGGACAGGGCTTTTTGCGAAAAGCTATTTGGCACGGTAGGTCAGGTTATTCATCTTGACGAAAGCTATTTTCCGCTTTTCGGCGTTCTCGGCGGTTGCACTCCGGCGCTGGCTTATATGTTTATTGACGAGCTTGCAAGAGCCGGTGTTAAAAACGGAATAAAAAAGGACGTTGCGCTGAAAATATGCGCACAGGCAGTTCTCGGCAGCGCAAAAATGATACTTGAAGCTGACGAGCATCCTTACGACTTAATTGACAAGGTTTGTTCACCCGGCGGCACAACAATTGAAGCTGTTACTTCACTTCAAAAGGACGGCTTCAACAGTGCAATTCATAATGCAGTTGACAAGGCATTGGAAAAGGACAGGATATTATAAAACGGTTTATAGGAGAATATAATGAAGTACGATATTCAAGGCGGAGCCTCCCCTGTTTTGATTTGCAATCTTCAAGACGAAGAAAGCGTATTAACAAGGGGTCAGAATATGAGCTGGATGAGTCCGAATATCAAAGTTGAGACACACTCCGGCAAAACGTTATCACGAAGCTTTTTTAGCGAAAAATCAATTATGAACACTCGATATACCGCCATCGGCGGCTTCGGCACTATTGCCTTTGCGAGCACCTTACCGGGTGAAATCATTGCGTTAAAGCTTGACGGCACAAAGGATTATCTTTGTCAAAGAACCTCAATACTTGCTTCAACCTTTGATGTTGTCGTTTCAAAATACTTAAATGAAAAAATCAACACAACGCTTTTTGGCGAAGACGGCTTTACAATAGAAAGAGTTTCGGGACAAGGCGTTATTTTCCTCGAAACAGACGGCTCGGTAATTAACTATCCGCTTCAGGCAGGTCAGCAGATTATTGTTGAAACAGGCAGAGTTGTTATGGCAAGCGGAAGCTGTGAGTTTGAGTTGAGAAAGCAAAAGGACTTAAACAATCCCGACAAAATTGTTTACAATACTATCGTTACGGGTCCGGGAATTGTTTTGCTACAAACTATGTCGCCGAGTAAGATTGCTCACGAAATGCAAAAAAGAATGAAATAAAGAAAAACCGTTCACGGAATTAATCTCCGAGAACGGTTACTTTTTTATATTACATATACTTTTTAATTTCGTCAACCTTGTTGAGCTGTTCCCAAGGAACACCGAGATCTTCCCTACCCATATGACCGTAAGCGGCAACAGCCTGATATATCGGTCTTCTCAAATCGAGAGTCTTGATAATTGCAGACGGACGAAGGTCGAACACCTTATTTACAATTTCGCTGATTTCGTCGTCCGACTTTTTACCTGTACCAAAGGTATCAACCATAACCGAAACCGGCTTTGCAACACCAATTGCATAAGCAAGCTCAACCTCACACTTATCTGCAAGACCTGCGGCAACAATATTTTTTGCAACCCATCTTGCGGCATAAGCGGCAGAACGGTCAACCTTTGTCGGGTCCTTACCGGAGAAAGCACCGCCGCCGTGACGGGCATAACCGCCGTATGTATCAACGATAATCTTCCTGCCTGTAAGACCGGAGTCGCCCATAGGACCGCCGATAACAAATCTGCCTGTCGGATTTACATAAAATACTGTATCCTCGTCCATTAATTCGGAAGGTACGGTTGTCTTAATTACCTTTTCGATAATATCCTGTCTAAGCTGTTCAAGCTCAACATCTGCACTATGCTGTGAAGAAACAACAACAGTAGTTACCTTAACCGGCTTGCCGTCATCATATTCAACGGTCACCTGAGTTTTACCGTCGGCATAAAGATACGGGAGAGTACCGTCCTCTCTAACCTCGGTAAGTTTTACTGCAAGCTTATGAGCAAGAGAAATCGGAAGCGGCATAAGCTCGCTTGTTTCGTTACAGGCATAACCGAACATCATACCCTGGTCGCCCGCACCGTTAAGGTTATCCTCGTCATTTTCATTATTCTTTAATTCATATGACTTATCAACGCCCATTGCAATATCGGGAGACTGCTTATCAAGTGCAGTCAAAACTGCGCAGGTATTGCCGTTAAAGCCCTTTTCGGCGCTGTCATAGCCGATATCAATAATCGTTTTACGAACGATATCGTTAATATCGACCTGTGCCTTTGTTGTAATTTCGCCCATAACCATAACCTGACCTGTTGTACAGGTTGTTTCGCAGGCTACTCTCGACATTGGATCCTGCTCAAGCATTGCATCAAGTATAGCGTCGGAAATTTGGTCACAAATCTTGTCGGGGTGTCCCTTTGTAACAGATTCGCTTGTAAATAAAAACTTCGACATAATCATTACCTCTTTCATCAAAATCTAAATTATAAAAAACAAAGCATACGGCAAACCGTATGCTGAAAGCTCATCATTCGGTAGCACCGCAGGTATTAGCACCTTACACAAAGCAGGTTGCTGTGATTTCACAGGGCCTGTCCCTCAATCACTCTTGATAAATATCTAATCTTCATTTTTTAGTATAATACTACAATATTGAGCTACTGTCAATATCAAATTGTTAAATAAATATTATTTTATGTCTTGTAATTTATGGAATTATAGTTTATAATAAATATTAATGATTTATCATAATGATAATGAAGTTGCTGTTTAAGGAGGAAAAGTAATGGCAAAGAAAACCGTATTTCTTACCGGCGGTACCGGTAATATGGGCTGGGCTGCTGTCCAGGAAATGCTCAAGCATCCGAACGATATCCAAATCAAGATGCTTGCAAGAAAGAGCCCTAAGAACGAGGAAAAGCTCAAGGGTCTTATGGCTAAACCAAATGTCCAAATAGTATGGGGTGATTTGGGCGATTATGATTCAATTCTTGAAGGCGTAACAGGTTCTGACTATGTTCTCCATATCGGCGGTATGGTATCTCCGACTGCTGACTGGAAGCCTTACAAAACTCAAAAGACAAACATCGGCGCTGCACAGAACATTGTTAAGGCTGTTCTTGCTCAACCGAATGCCGATGACATCAAGGTTGCTTACATAGGCACAGTTGCTCAAACAGGCGGTAGAAACTATCCTATCCACTGGGGTAGATGCGGTGACCCGATTAAAATTTCTATCTACGACCACTATGCAATTTCAAAGACAGTTGCAGAGCGCACATTCGTAGAAAGCGGAATTAAGAATTGGGTTTGTATGCGTCAGAGTGGTATTCTTTATCCGAACATTCTTAAAAATATGGATCCGATTATGTTCCACGTACCGATTAACGGTGTTCTTGAGTGGTGTACAGTTGAAGACTCAGGTCGTTTGATGTGTAATCTTGTTCTTGAAGACGCAGCAGGAAATCTCGGCAGCGACTTCTGGAATCATTTCTTCAACATCGGTTCCGGTGAACAGTACAGAATTTCTAACTATGAATTCGAGCAGCTCTTACTCGGTACACTCGGTCTTGCAGGTCCTGAAAAGCTCTTTGACCCGAACTGGTTTATTACAAAGAACTTCCACGGTCAGTTCTATGCAGACGGTGACAAGCTCGAAAACTTCCTTCACTTTAGAGAAAATCTCCCTGTTAAGGACTATTTCGACAGACTCGCAGGTCAGGTTGAATTCTACTTCAAGATTCCGAGATATCTTCCGAAGAACCTCGTTGCCGCTTGCGCAAAGCCGTTTATGAAGAAGATTGCTTCAACAAAGGACTTCGGTACTCTTGACTGGGTTAAGACAAAGAATCCGGTAAGACTTTCCGCATACTACGGAACTTATGAGGATTGGGCAAAGATTCCTTCAAAGTGGGAAGATTTTGAAATCATCAAGTTCAACAAGAAGATTGAAGACGCTGAAAACTACAAGCTTGACCACGGCTATGATGAAACAAAGCCGGAATCAGAGCTTGACATTGAAGATATGAAGCAGGCTGCTAAATTCCGTGGCGGTGAGTGCTTAAGCGAAACAATGGTTAAGGGCGATATGGCAACAAAGCTCAAGTGGAAGTGCGGCTACTGCGGTGCTGAATTTGAGGCTTCACCTGCTCTTATTCTCCTCGGCGGTCACTGGTGTCCTGAATGCTACATCCCGCAAAAGCAATGGGATTACGACAACATCGCAAGAACAAATCCGTTCTTTGCACAGGTTTGGTATCCGAGCCATACAAAGGAAGAGACAAACGTTTACAAGTTTGACGATTTGTTCCAGATTGACGGCGTTAAGTGGGACGACATCAAGAGATAATTTCATAATTTTAAGGGAGCTGAATTTCGGCTCCCTTTTATCATAGTTGTGAATTATACAGGTAGTTATACTTCGTTATTACAAACTTGTACAAGTAGGGACAGTCCCTACTTGTACATTATGCATTTAACCTATTGTTTCAACGTCCTTGAGATTTTTGCGGATAATATCGTTTCTGTGCTCTGCTTCGTCGATAGTCTTCCCTGCTTCCTCAATTTTTCTTCTCGCCTTATCAAGTAATATGCCGAATTGCTCATACTGCTTTTTTGCGTTGCCTAAAATCGTCCAAACCTCATTTGCTTTTTTGTTTATCGCTACGGTAGAAAAGCCGAGCTGAAGACAATTAAGAAGCGCAATAATTGTCGACGGGCCTGCAACAAGAATATTCATACTCTGCAATCTTTCGCACAGACCGTTTTTGTTGCTCATTACTTCGGCGTAAAGACCCTCGGTTGCAAGATACATAATTGCAAAATGAGTAGTATAAGGCTGTGCAATATAGTTTTTAATCATTTTTGCTTCGTCTTTTATGCGAACTTCAAGCGATTTTCTCGCTTTTTCAACCTCTTGAATATCCCCTGCTTCTGCGGCAGAAGCAATGCGAGCATAATCCTCAAGCGGAAATTTGCTATCAATCGGGAGCCATACAATTTCGTCATTATCACTGTTCGGTATTTTTACGGCGAACTCAACCTGACCGTTATAATCGGGATTTGTGCGTACGTTTTTTGAATACATATTCGGAATTGTCTGCTCCAAAATACTTTCAAGCTGAACCTCCGCCCAAGTGCCTCTCGTTTTTACATTGGTCAAAATCTTATTAAGACCGTTAATACCCGACGAAAGCTCCTTCATTTCACCAAGTGACTTATACACGCTTCCAAGCTGATTAGACACCTGCTCAAACGAGCTGTCAATTCTTTTATTAAGCGTAGAGGTCAGTTTTTCATCAACGACTACACGCATCTGCTCTAACTTTTCCTCATTGCTTTTTTGCATAGAAGAAATTGCATTTGTAACGGCGTTTGACTGACGCTCTGCGCTGACATTTAGCGTTTCCATAATCTTTATCTGTTGTTCGTAATTCCTCGACGTAAGTTCATTCATTTGAGATGTAAGCTCTTTAATTTGCGAGGAATCGTCGTTTTTCCTGTTTGTAAGCTGTAATACGATTAGAATTATCAAAAGAACAACGCATATAATCAGTAAAATTTCAAATAACATATCATCACCCTAATTAAGCATAACACAACGCCCGCCGAAATTCAACGGTGGGCGTCATTTTTTGGACTATAAATTATTTTTGACCGTAATAGGCGTTTTTGCCGTGCTTACGTTGATAATGCTTATCAAGAAGATAATCCTCAATTCCGATATTACTGTCATTTGAAAGAGAAGCAACTGCTTCGGTACGATAAGCCATTTTGCAAACCTCCTCCAAAATCAAGGCATTTTCAACCGCCTTATGAGAATCCTTGCCCCAGGCAAACGGACCGTGGCGGTGAATTAACACGGCAGGACATTCGTCGGGATTAATTCCCCTTTTTGCAAATTCTTCTACGATGACCTTGCCGGTATTAAGCTCGTAATCGCCGTTTACTTCTTCGCTTGAAAGACCTCGTGTGCAAGGTACTGCGCCGTTTGCAAAATCTGCGTGAGTAGTACCGTAAGCAGGAACGTCACGACCTGCCTGTGCCCACGAGCAGCCCCATGAGGAATGAGTATGAACAATACCGCCGATACTGTCAAATTTTCTATAAAGTTCTAAATGAGTAGGCGTGTCTGAAGATGGGTTGAGCCTTCCCTCAACCTTATTACCATTCAAATCCATAACTACCATATCATCGGCTGTCATAGTTTCGTACGGTACGCCCGACGGCTTAATTACAACGAGTCCGCTTTCACGGTCAATCTCCGAAACATTACCCCAAGTAAGCACAACCAAGCCGTATTTTACAAGGCGCAGGTTTTCTTCAAATACCTTTTGTTTAAGCTCTTCTAACATAGCGCCACCCTTACATACCTAATTTATATGCAACGTCGTTGTAGAAAAGCTCTTTTCTAAACTCGTTAATCTCGGTATCTTTATTGATATGAACAAACTCAATACCCATAATTTCTGCAAAATCACGCATATGCTCGGCAGTAAGAGAATATGAAAGTACGCTATGATGAGCTCCGCCGGCATAAATCCACGCTTCGGCAGAGGTTTGAAGACAAGGAAGCGGCTTCCAAAGAACGCCTGCAACAGGGAGCTTCGGCATATCGTGTTCCTGCTTCTTACATTCAACATCGTTTACTATCATTCTAAGTCTGTCACCCATATCAACAAGAGTAACAACAATTGCATTTCCTGTTTGTGCCTTAAATACAAGACGTGCCGGATCTTCTCTGTCTCCGATACCGAGAGGATGAACCTGAATTTTCGGCTTTTCGTCGGCAAGAGTCGGACATACCTCAAGCATATGTGAGCCAAGGAGCATTTCGTTGTTCGGCTCAAAGTGATATGTATAGTCCTCCATAAATGCTGTTCCGCCGGTCATACCCTCTGCCATAAGCTTCATAACTCTTGTAAGTGCGGCAACCTTCCAGTCGCCCTCTGCACCGAAGCCGTAGCCCTGACGCATCAAATCCTGCGAAGCAAGACCGGGAAGCTGGCGAAGCTCCTGCAAATCCTCAAAGTTTGTATGAAAAGCACCGAAGCCCTCCTTTTCGAGGAACTTTTTGAGTGCAACCTCTTCTCTTGCCTGATATCTTACCGCTTCAACATTGTCGGTATCCATATCATAATGCTCGGCATATTCAGCCATTTGAGCGTCAATTTCTTCCTCGGTAACAGCATTAACGAGCTTGATAATATCGCCTACACCGAAGTGGTCAACCTGCCAGCCGAGTTTAATTTGTGCTTCAATCTTATCACCGTCTGTTACGGCAACATTGCGCATATTGTCGGATATACGAAGAACGCGAAGCTTTCTGCTTTCAGCTGCACCGACTGCGGCACGCATCCAAACGCCGATTTTATCCTGTACGGCTTCATCCTGCCAATAGCCTGCAACTACCTTTTGCTTAAGTCTCATTCTTGCGGCAATGTAGCCGTGCTCTCTGTCACCGTGGGCAGACTGATTAAGATTCATAAAATCCATATCAATATCAGACCAAGGAATGTCACGGTTAAACTGTGTATTTACGTGAAGAAACGGCTTTTTTAGTGCGTTAAAGCCTGCAATCCACATCTTTGACGGCGAGAAGGTATGCATCCAAGTGATAACACCGGCGCAGCTTTCGTCGGTATTAGCCGCCTGCATAACGTCCAAAATTTCCTTTGAAGTCTTAACGCAGGGCTTTGCAACAACCTTACAGGGAAGCCTATCGCTCCAAAACTGTGCTATTTCATTCGAGTGAGAGTCGATAGTTTCAAAAATTTCCTCTCCGTACAAAAACTGTGTGCCGACAACGAGCCAAAATTCATAATCCTTAATTGCCATATTTTTTCCTCCGTTATTATAAATTGCAATATGCAGATTTTTCCGTATTAAGAGCCTGCTTAAATAATTTCATATATTCGTCAAAGCCGTCACAATCGGCTTCGTCAGGTGCTATAACAGACGATTTACAATTTGTGAAAACTTTTTCGTTCAGATATTCATCAAGCGGCATACCATTTGAGTTTACGCTGTAATCAGCCAAAACAGCCATACCCCAAGCGCCGCCCTCGCCTGCCGTTTCCATAACCGCAACGGGCGCCTTCATAGCTCCTGCCATAATCTTTTGACCTACAACAGGAGTTTTGAACAAGCCGCCGTGACCGGTCAGACAGTCAATTTTTATATCCTCTTTTTCGAGAATTTCCATACCCAATTTCAAGGTTGAAATTGCAGAGTAAATCTGCGCTCTCATAAAGTTTGCAAGGTTAAAATCGGCATTTTTTGTACGAACAAAAAGAGGTCTGCCGTCATCGGTATGAGATACAGGTTCACCCGAAAAATAATTTATATTAACTAAGCCGCCTGCATTCGGGCTTGCATACAAAGCCGCTTCATAAAGCACATCGTAGATCTCGCTTTTTGTCATCTCGCTTCCGATGGAAGAAGCAAACTGCGAAAAGATATTCACCCAGTAATCAAGGTCGGTACAGCAGTTGTTACAATGTACCATTGCTACATCCTTACCAAGCGGAGTTGTTACAATATCAATCTCCTCATAAACATTTGAAAGGGGCTTTTCGAGTACAACCATAGAAAATATCGACGTTCCTGCGCTGATATTACCTGTTCTCGGTGCAATAGCATTTGTTGCAACCATACCTGTACCTGCGTCGCCCTCACACGGTGCAAACGCTATACCCGCACAAAGCTCGCCGCTTACATCAAGAAGCCTTGCGCCCTGCTCGGTAAGATAGCCTGCGTTCTCACCTGCGACAAGAACCTTCGGCAAAATACTTCTTAAATCAACGCCTAATTTCTTTACTGCCGGCAGCTCGTTAAACGAGTTAATCATATTTTCGTTATAATTAAGAGCTTGAGAGTCTATCGGGAAAATGCCCGACGCTTCTCCTATTCCGACATTCTTTTGACCGGTTAGCTTATAATGAACATATCCTGCAAGAGTTGTAAGATAATCAATATCTGTTATATGCTCCTCACCGCCCAAAATCGCTTGATAAAGATGGGCAATGCTCCAGCGCTGCGGAATGTTGAAGTCAAACAATTCGGTAAGCTCCATTGCAGCTTGTGAGGTTGTAGTATTTCGCCAGGTACGAAATTCGCACAACGGATTGCCGTTTTTATCAAGGGGCAGATATCCGTGCATCATAGCCGAAAATCCGATTGACGACAGCTTTTTTATACGTGTGCCGAATTTTGCAACACATTCGTCATTCAGCTTCAAATAAGCCTCTTGAATACCTGACCATACTTCGTCTATATGGTAAGTCCAGTAGCCGTTTTCAAATCTGTTTTCCCAGGTGTGGGAGCCGTTTGCAATAGGATTGAATTGCTCATCAATAAGAACTGCCTTTATTCTTGTTGAGCCGAGTTCAATTCCGAGAGCCTCGTTTCCTGTTAATTTATAGCTCATAGGAAAGCATCCTTTCAATTTTATATACACCTTTATTATACATAAACAGTTTATTTATTTCAACATAAATATGTCTCATATTATCAAATAAATCGTGTTTGTAAATAAATTTTGAATATTAAGAAAATTAAAGGTTTTGGTATTTACAAAACCACGCAGGATAGTTATAATTAAAGCAAAGATGAATATGGAGGTGTGCATAATGAAGAAGGCTATTGCGGTTTTCTTATCAGTTATTGTACTTATCAGCGCATTAATGCTCGGTTGTTCAAAAAAGGACGAAGAGCAAAACGAGGGCTTTGAAGCCAATGCAGATGAATATGTTTTAATAGAAGAAGAGGTTACCGACGAAAACGGCGAGGTTGTTACAGACGCTGACGGAAACGCTGTTATGCAGGAAGCGGCGTACAAGGTTATCACCGATGAAAAGGGCAACAAGATAACAGTTAAGCTCGACGCAGACGGTAATCCGATAAAAAACGACAAGGGTGAATATGTAACTGCAGCTCCTACCACTCTTCCAAACTACACAACCGAAACAACTGAACCTACAACAACTACGACAATGAAAGATTCAGGCGAAGGAACAACTCAGGCAGAGCTTACAACTAAGCCGGTCAGCGAGGACAAGGTTCCCTCAACCTCCGCAACGGGAAACGCGGTAAAATTCAGCGCACAGGATCAAACGAGAGTTAAGGATATGCTTGAGGTACCTTATCTCTACAAGGCAAGCTACGAAAATGCAGACGGCAAGGTGCCGACAGAAATTGCCGCTCACGCCGCTATTTGGATGGCTGAAAGAGAGGGACTTAACACAAGAACTTACGCCTCCGGTACAATCGTTCTCGGACTGTTCAGATATTTCGGACAGACTGTTGTAAACTTCAAAACACTTTGCAACAACGAAAAGGACGGTGCTCCGATTACCTACAATTCTGGTAACGATACCTTCTCCGTTTCAGGTGCAGAAAGCTCTACTCACACCGTAACACTCAACAAAATCGAATTTTTAGGTAACAACAATTACTACAAGGTTACGGCTTCTGTAAGCGGTGTAAGCGGCATATCAAAGGTTGTTGCGGTTATTCAGCGTAATAGACTTGATTCAACTCTCGGCTTTAGCATAAAGGCTTTGAAATGGTCATAATAAAACAAAAAAGACTCCCGGAATTTTGATTTTCCGGGAGATTTTTTATACATATTATTAGTAGAGCATTTCGCCGTTTTCGATTGCCGTAATTTGGTCAACTCTTGTTTGGTGTCTTCCGCCCTCAAATTCGGTATTAAGAAAAACGTCGACAAGTTCAATCGCCGTGCCTGCGCCGATTACTCGGTCACCCATACAAAGACAATTTGCATCATTATGAAGTCGTGTATACTTTGCGCTGAAATAATCACTGCAACAGCAAGCACGAATACCCTTTACCTTATTTGCCGCCATTGAAATTCCAACGCCTGTACCGCAACACAGAATTGCAAAATCAGCCTCACCGCTTACTACCTTATCACAAGCCTTTTGAGCCGATATTGCATAATCGAAGCGTTCGGGCGTATAGCAACCTACATCAATGAATTCAACTCCTGTTTCCTCCAAATGAGCTTTTACTGCTTCCTTAAGCGGGAAGCCTGCGTGGTCAGAGCCTAAAACAACCATAACTTTATCCTACCTTTTCAGCTTTAATTTCAGTTCCCTTTCAGCCTGACTTTGTCTCAAATAAACAGGCACAAGCTGTTCGGGAGTAATTGATTTTTTATTTTTTATTGCGTGTGCAACGCTCACAGCATTTTGATATATTCTGTCCTGAGGTGCTAATTCGCAATTATCAAGCGACAGATTTTCAAAGCAAAGACTTGCGCCGTCACCTGCTATGACGACATTTTTCATACCGTCAAGCTCTTTGCGAAGCTCGTCAATACCGATAGCCCTATCGTCGCAAAGTCGATTTACAACTCCGTTTTTAATCTCAAACAAGGCGTTATAAAACTGCATTCTTCTTGCGTCCATTACTGCGCAAACTATACAATTGATATCGGTAAAATTGTAAGCAATAGCTTCAAGCGTTGAAACACCGTAGCAAGGCGTTTCGTAATTAAATGCAAGTCCTTTAACGGTTGCTATACCGATTCTGACACCTGTAAACGAGCCCGGGCCTGCCGTAACGGCAATACCGTCAAGCTCACTAAAGGAATGACCCTGCATTACTCTTTTTACCATCGGCAAAAGCGTTTCGCTATGCGTTAAGCCCGAATTTATAAATTCACTTTTTAGCACCTTTGCGTTGTCGGTCAGAGCAACGCTCGCCGTCACCGCCGTTGAATCAAGTGATAAAATCATTTCAATCCTCTAAATAATCAGATTTTTCTTTAATATAAAACTTTCTCGAATTTTCGCCGAGCTTTTCAATTTCTATAATAATTGCGTCGTCAGGCAATGCGCCGAAAATATTTTCGCTCCATTCGGCAAGAATATACGACTTATCATTAAGATAATCAAAATATCCGGTTGAATACAAATCGTCCCAGCTTTCTATGCGGTACATATCAAAATGATACACTCTTGCATTTTCGCCGATATATTCATTACATATTGCAAATGTCGGAGAGGACACCTCGGCATCTATTCCGAGACCTTTAACGAAGCCCGAAGTAAACGCCGTCTTGCCCATTCCCAAGCCGCCGATAAAGCCTATTACACTACCCCTCGGTACGCTTTTTGCAAAATCCGAGGCAAATTGAAGAGTTTGTTCGTAGCTTTCGGAAATAAACTCCCTCATTAGAAAAGCCCTACCGTATTACCGTTTTCGTCAATATCAATTCTGTATGCCGCAGGAGATTTTGAAAGTCCCGGCATAGTCATAATAGAGCCCGTTTGACACACAATAAAGCCTGCGCCGTTGGAAAGAGTTGCGCTTGATACTGTAATTCTAAAGCCTTCGGGCTTGCCTAAAAGCTTCGGATTGTCGGAAAGACTGTATTGCGTTTTAGCCATACAAACAGGCATTTTATCGGCTCCCAGCTTAACAAAGCCGTCGATAGCAGCCTTTGCTTCCTTCGTATAATCAACTCCGTCTGCGCCGTAAATTTCCTTTGCAATAGTTTCAATTTTTTCATACACAGGCATATCGAGGTCATAAAGACAATGGAAATTATTTTCCTTTTCGCACGCTTCAACAACCTTTTGAGCAAGCTCAACGCCGCCTGCTCCGCCCTCGGCAAAGCACTTTGTTACGGCAAAATCAGCACCCTTTGACTTGCAATATTCCTCAACAAAATCAATTTCTGCCTGGGTGTCGGCATAAAAATGATTAATTGCAACTACAACAGGCACGCCGAATTTTTTAAGGTTATCAATATGAGCGCCGAGGTTTACACAGCCCTTTTTGAGTGCTTCAACATTTTCTTCTTTAAGATCTTCCTTTGCAACGCCGCCGTTATATTTCATAGAACGAACGGTTGAAACAAGAACAATACAAGACGGAGTAAGTCCTGCAAAGCGACATTTGATATCGAGGAATTTTTCTGCGCCCAAGTCGGAGCCGAAGCCGGCTTCGGTAATAGTATAATCCGCTAATTTAAGCGCTGTTTTAGTTGCACGAACGCTGTTACAGCCGTGTGCAATATTTGCAAACGGACCGCCGTGCATAATAACAGGAGTATTTTCAAGTGTTTGAACAAGATTAGGCTTAATTGCTTCTTTCAGCAAAACAGTCATTGCGCCGTTTGCTTTTATATCACGGCAATAAACAGGCTCGCCGTCGTAGGTATATGCAACAAGAATATCGCCGAGTCTCTTTTTCAAATCAAAAATATCATTTGCAAGGCAGAGAATAGCCATAACCTCACTTGCAACAGTAATACAGAAATGGTCTTCTCTCGGAATACCGTTGAGCTTTCCGCCGAGTGAATTGATGATATTACGAAGCGCTCTGTCATTCATATCAAGACAACGCTTTACCTGAACTCTTCTTGGGTCAATATTGAGCTCGTTTCCCTGCTGAATTGAATTGTCAAGCATTGCGCACATAAGATTGTTTGCAGAAGTAATGGCGTGCATATCGCCTGTGAAATGAAGATTGATATCCTCCATAGGAACAACCTGCGAATATCCGCCTCCTGCCGCACCGCCCTTAATTCCAAATACAGGACCGAGCGAAGGCTCACGCAAGGCAATAATTGCATTCTTTCCGATTTTTGCCATAGACTGACCGAGACCTATCGAAACAGTTGTCTTTCCCTCACCTGCGGGAGTAGGATTTACGGCAGTTACCAAAATCAGCTTACCGTCCTTTTTGTTCTTTAATCTATTAAGAACGTCATCGGATATTTTTGCTTTATAGTGGCCGTAAGGGTCAATTTCGGATGATGAAATACCGAGTGAAGAAGCAATCTCGGTAATATCCTTCATTTTAGCCTGCTGGGCAATTTCAATATCTGTAAGCATAAAAGCCCTCCCTGAATTTTTTGCTACTGGTATTATAACACATAAACTAAAACATTCCAACAAAAAATTACTTTTTTATGTTGAAAAAGTACTCAAATAATAATATAATATACTTCAAGCGGCTTTAGGAGGTGAATTATGTCGGATATTTCTACAAATACAAATACTAAAATCAAAAAAAAGGATATCGGTTCTTTCATTAAGGGCACGGACATAATCACTCTTTTGACGGCTATTGCGGCTTCGATTTACGGACTTATATGCGTTTACAGCGCTACATATTCAAATCTCACAGACGGAAAAATTATTACATCGGATGTTAGAACCATGCTGATTTCCGTTTTAGGCGGATTAATAATTGCAGTAGTGGTTTCAAACGTCGACTATGAGTCAATATCAAAGTTTTGGCCTATAATAGCAATAGGCTGTATAGGGCTGATGATATTTACGCTTTTATTCGGCGTTGCTCCGCCGGAGCGTCCCGACTCGAAATGCTGGATTGACTTAAAGGTTTTCTATTTTCAACCGTCGGAGCTGTTAAAGGTCGGCTTTATTATTTCATTTTCCTATCACCTCGATTTAGTAAGAGACAACATAAACAAGCTCAAATCAATTATTCCGCTTATTATTCACGGCGCAGTACCCGTCGGTCTTGTTCTTCTCACAGGCGACGCAGGAAGCGCGCTCATATTCCTTGTTATGTTTATAGGAATGCTGTTCTTCGCAAGAGTAAACGCAGGATATTTCGTTGCGGGCTTTTGCGCAATTTTCGTAGCGTTTGTATTGGCGTGGAAAACAGGGATTATCGACGGTATTCAGAGGCAAAGAATAGTTGCGCTTTTCTATCCGGAGCAATATGCAGACGCTATGTATCAGCAAAACAACGGTAAAATTGCAATGGGTTCGGGCGGTTTGTTCGGTCAGGGCTTTTTGCAGGGCGACATGACTCAAAGCGGTGCAGTTCCGGTAAACGAAAGTGATATGATTTTGTCCGTTGCAGGCGAGGAATTCGGCTTTGTCGGCGCTATGGCGGCAATTCTAATTTTGATGATTCTTGTTATTCGTATCATCAAAATCGGTATGAGCGCAAGGGACAATGCAGGATATTTGATGTGCAGCGGTATTGCGGTTATGCTTTTTGCACAGGTTTTAGTTAATGTCGGTATGGAGCTTTCGTTGCTTCCGTGTATCGGTATTACGCTTCCGCTTTTCAGTGCCGGCGGCTCGTCGTCGCTATGTATTTACCTCGCGATAGGGCTTGAGCTTTCGATTTACAGATTTTCAAGAACACCGTCGGACACGCTGTTTTATACAAAATAATAATACGAATTATAAAAGACAGAGGCAATTCAGCTTCTGTCTTTTTTTGCAATTTGAATTAAAACTTCTTTTGAGTTGAGAGTAGGATTTTTGCTGACGTCAACTATCAGCCTTTCAAGTTCGTTTTTTATTTCGGCATTACGATAACCGAGTTCAACGAGCTCGTTACCGCCTATGGCAAGGTCGCATATTCTGTAAGGCTCGTTATTTGAAATTATATCGTTTGCAAGGCGCTTTATTTTTTCAAACAAAACAAGGCTTTCACCCGCAAATTGCAGATTATGAGATTTCATATCGGCAAGCTTTATATCCATAAAATCAAAAAACAAATCCTCGCCGAGTGTACGAAGCCAGAATTTTACACTCTCGCCGGTTGGTGAAATCTTTTTATCGTGAATTTCGATGAGCTTCAAAACCTTTTTTGTATATTCCCTACTCACTTTCAGTCGCCTGAGCACCTGTGAGGCTATTTCAACGCTTTTTTGCGGATGACCGAAAAAGTGGTCGACGCCCTTACTGTCGGTCGTTTTACATTGAGGCTTTCCGATATCGTGAAGCAAAACGGCAAGACGAAGATAATCCTTATTTTCACAGCATTCAACCGACTTTACAATATGAGTATATACATCGTACAAATGCCATTTTGTATTTTGTTCACAGCTAAAGCACGGTATAAGCTCGGGGATAATTACACCGATAACGTCCTTAAATTCAAGTAAAATCTTCTCACAATTAACGCCCAAAAGCAATTTCATAAGCTCCGAGTATATTCGCTCTGACGAAATATTTTTCAAAAGCTCGGCATTTTTGTGAACAGATACGGCAGTTTCATTTTCAATCTCAAAGCCGAGAGTTGAAGCAAAGCGAAGCGCACGCATAATGCGCAAGGCATCCTCGTTAAAGCGTTTATCGGGATTGCCGACAGTACGGATAATTCCGTTTTTTATATCGTCAATTCCGCCGAATTTGTCGACAATTCCGTCATGCTCGTTATATGCAAGTGCATTTACGGTAAAATCTCTGCGTGACAAATCATCACTCAAATCAGTAACAAACTCCACGCTTTCAGGATGTCGGGCGTCAAGATATTCTCCGTCCGTTCTGTAAGTCGTTATTTCAAACGCTTCACCGTCTATAACTGCTGTAACCGTTCCGTGCTTCAAGCCGGTTTCAAAATATCTTATGCCCTTTCTGTTTAAGGCTTCCTCGATTTCAAGCGGCTTTGCCGAGGTTGTTATATCAAAATCGTTGCAAGGTCTGTTCATCAAAAAATCACGAACACAGCCGCCTACAAGATACGCTTCATAGCCACTTTCACACAGCGCTTTTAATATTAAATTTGCATTATTTGGTATGTCCATAATTCACCTTGATGTAATAATTCCCTGATTTTGATAAAAAATAAATCTATGAAAATGTTTTTTAGTTATTTAACAGCAGCTTTGATAGGCGGCTTCGGATATTGTCTTATCGAAATAATATGGAGAGGCAGAACGCATTACTCAATGTTTTTCGCAGGTGCGATAATTTTGAGCACCTTTTATTATATCAGCAATAACTTCAGTCTGCCGTTTTGGCTCAAATGCGTTTTAGGTATGATAATCATAACAGGCGTTGAGCTTATTTTCGGAATAGCCTTTAATCTTATTATGAAAGAAAACGTATGGGACTATTCGAATATGCAGCTTAACATTTTAGGTCAGATTTGTGTTCCGTTTTCAGCAATTTGGTTTGCAATATCGGGTGCCGTTTTCGGAGTGCTTGAAAAGATTTAGAAATTCGGCAATACGAATTTTACGGGCGATTTTTTGTTATAAGTCTCAAGGGCTTCAAAAAATTGCTTTTTTTCGTCGTCATTTATCTTTTCCTGTTCTTCGGGATAATCCCAATTATCAAGCGGATTTTTCCTTGTGCAAACCATTTTGCCGTCAACAAGCGTCCAGTCGAGATAAAGAATTTTACGCTTGTTTTTTACATAAAACAGAACGCCGTGATTGCCCTGCGTTAGATTTTTGAAGTAAGTAAGGCTATTCGCTTCTTTCATCAAAATACGCACCTTTTGCTCGTTCGGCAAATTCTTAAACTGTCGGCGGTTAATAAGCGGAAAAACTACAACACCCAGAAGAATTATACACAAAATTAAAATTACAATCTGAACTCCTGTCATAATTCAACTCCGATAGTTATAATCTCAAAGGGCTTATAATCAATTTTATCCACTGTGCAAAGCTCGTCCTCAAGCATATTAAGAAGTTTCACGGGCTTTGAAAGCGTAATGCTTCCACGTCTACCGTCTGTTTCACAAAGGCGGATTACGGTCATTTTGCCGTTTTCGCTTTGCTTCATAGCCTGCATATAAAGCGGCGCAAAATCGTCAAAATTATATTCAACATCTGCCTTTACAAGAGGTACGTTGTACTGAAGAGCAATTTTATTTATTTGCGAAGAAACAACATCACCGCTGTGCGGCATAATCATATAGCAGAAATTATGCTCACCGATATCCGAGGTTACATCCGGACGAATAGTTGCACGAAGAAGCGAAAGCGAAATAGTATTTTCGTCAAAGCCGACGCCGTATTTACCGTCGTTAATAATCGAAACGCCTGCTCCCGTTTCGGAAAGGTCGCACCATTTATGATGACAGCACTCAAAGCGTGCCTGCTGCCAGGAGGTATTTCTTGTTGTTTCACGCTCGATATAGCCGGCTGAAATGTCGCAAAGCGCCTTTCGTGACAGAACATTGCAGGAAAATTCGGCTTTTGCAAGAATATGCTTTTCGTTCCAATTAACGATATTTTCAACCTCAATTCCTCTGCTCTGCCTGAAAAATCTTATGAGCATTGTCCAAGTGGATTTTTCTGTTTTCAAGGTAACCCTAAGAGTTGCACACTCGCCGTCAAGCTCAACAAGTTCAATATCTTTTTCGACGCAGCTTTGAGCCTGCTTATCTCTATAATTCGGCAGAATGTCCCAAGCGTCATAGTTGCCGGGACGGTCTACATACAGCTTGAGCTTATTGAATTCTCCGCTTGTCCACTCACGGCAAAGTTGCTTATCGAAAAGCGATGAAAAAGAGCCGTCGTTATTAAGCCTTGCGGTATAAAACGGTGTATTTACAACGCCGTTTTCGAAGCTGAACCAATCTGTGTCTCCATGCTTTGCACGAAGCGACTTCGACGAAAGAGAGTCGATATCGGGAATAAGCCAATTACCCTTTTTGCCATAGCGTGTCGAGGTTCCCTTTTTATTCTCAACAAAGGTAAGTGCATCACGCTTGAAATTAAGGGTATTAAAATATTTTGTACCTGTACTGATTAATTCATCAAGCGCCTTATCAATCTCTTTATAGTCCTGCATTGCATCCTCATAAACAGGATGAATATGGGAGCCCGGAAGAATATCGTGAAATTGATTAACAAGGAATTTTTTATAAAGCTCGGTAATCTGCTTTTGGATATTCTCGCCCCTCAACACTGCGAGCATTTCGGCGGTTCTGAATTTGTTTTCCAAAACTCTGTTGAAACGCTTCAAATTACTCTTTGTTGTAAAGGTGCCGCGGTGCATTTCGAGATAAAGCTCGCCGTCCCAAACCTCAAGATTCTTGTTATCCTTTAGGTTTCTTTCAAGAAATTCTTTGCCTGACATATGCTCGCATTTAGGCATAATCGACAATTTGTCAAACCTATGCATAAGCTCAATCATTTCTTCGGTACAACCCGAGCCGCCGTCGCCGTAGCCGAACATATTCATAGTTTGACCGCCGGTGTCCTTATCAATATAGGCGTTCCAGTTTTCCTGAATTTGAGACGGTGCGTTCCATGTTATGAAATGAGTAGGCGGAACGCAGGCATAAACGCTTGAGCCGTCAATACCCTTCCAAATAAAATTATTATGCGGAAAGCGGTTTGTATCGTTCCAGGTTGACATTTTGTTCGATACGAAATAGTCAACGCCCGATTTTTTAAGAATTTGAGGCATAATCCAGCTATTGCCGAAAACATCAGGAAGCCAAGCGTTATTCACTCTCTTGCCGAACATACGCTCATATGCCATTTGACCGTAAAGGCACTGTCTTATAAGGCTTTCGGCAGTCGGCACATTACAGTCGGGCTCAACATACATTGCTCCGACAGGCTCAAACTGACCGTTTTTGACCTTTTCTTTGAGCTCCTCAAACACATCGGGATAGTATTTTTCAAGCGTTTCATAAATGTAAGGCTGGGTATGAGTATACTTAAAATCGGGATACTTGTCCATAAGACGAAGCTGAATAAGTACGGTACGCAAATTCTTTTGTACCGCGTGTATTCTTCGCCAGTAATAAGCTATATCAAGATGAGAATGAGCAATCAGCGCAACATCACCGTTACCCTTGTAGGTATCGTTTGCATAAACAACATCGTCGATATACTGCTTTGCTTTATCAACGCCTGTCAGCTCTTCATCATCAAAATCAATGAAATTAAGTGCGTTATTAAGCTCTCGGTTAAGGAAATCACGGTAGTCCTCATTAAACAAATCGGACCTTGCAATATCGAGCAAAAGCTCCAAATCCCAAACTAAATCCTGCACCTCGTGATTAACAGTTGCAATATAGCAGCCCTCAAAAATCTGTCGACAGCCTCTAACGCTGAGGCTTTCGGGATTTCGTTCGTCGTCAGGCTTCGAACGGTTATAGCCGGTCATTTCAATATGAAGGGTTTTTGAATCGTCGATATACGGAGAAAGCAACATTCTTTCTCTGTTCGGGTCAACGCCGCCTACATATTTTCCGTTAATCTTTACGCAGATTTCAGCGGCGGTTTTAAGCGTCAGCCAAAGCTCCTTGCCCTGTAATTCCTCTGGAATATCAACATCCGCTTTAATAAATGCGGTACCGTCGGGAGTGAAATACATATCGCCCTTTTTAAGCGGTCTGTAATCCTCACTGTAATATTCATACTCCATTTCCGAAATCTGTCTGCCGTCACGGATTTGGAGATTTTCGATTTCCCACCTTGAAGAATAGATATGTCTTTTAAGCCAGCCAAAGCGTAAATCTGTATACTCCTCAGGACGCATTGAACGTCTTACCACCTTTATATGTGCCATAGTCTACTCCTTAAACATCCTGAAAATACGGTCTTTTGCGCACTGCGTTAATCTTTACATCAACCTTGCAGTCCCTTTTTATTTCCTGCTCAAGCCAAGACACGCATCTGTGCAAAATCAGGCACTTTGAACATTCTCCCCTGAATATAACAGTCAGCTCGCCGTTTTCAAGACAAACATACTCTATCCAGCCGCCGTCGCCCTGAATTTTGGGCTGTACTACATTTTCAATATAGTCTTTAACCTTTTCCACCTGTAATTCTCCTATTATGAATTAATAATGAGCGACATAACACTTTTTATTTTTTCAAGTCTAATATGAGCATTTTGCCTGTCTTTATCTACTATTGAATAATAAACCTTAATTTTAGGCTCCGTACCCGACGGACGTACGGCAATCCATGAGCCGTCGTTGAATATGTATTTGAGTACGTTTTCCTTTGGCAAATCACCAATGCCGACAGAGTAATCAATAATCTGCTTGATATCGGGCAAAATTGTATCGCCCTTTTGCTTAAACTCCTGCATAAGCGCCTTGATTTTTGCCGCACCGTCCTTGCCCTTAAGGACAAAGCTGTCAAGAGAGTCAAGGAAATATCCGTATTCGTCATAAATCTCGTTAAGTCCGTCAACAAGAGTTTTGCCCTGATTTTTATACCACGAAGCCATTTGGCATATCAGCATTGAAGAAACAACGCCGTCCTTGTCTCTCGTATGGGTACCTACAAGATAGCCGTAGCTTTCTTCATAGCCTATGACAAATTCCCTGTCACCCGATGCAAGATATTTATTAATCTTGTCGCCGATATACTTAAAGCCCGTAAGCGTATCCTCAACCTTAACGCCGTAATTAAGAGCGATATTTGCACCGAGCTCGGAGGTTACGATAGTCTTTACAAGAGTTGATTTTTCATTCAAATCGTCCTTATGCATAGTCATTACGAAATTGACTAAAAGTGCTCCTGTTTGGTTTCCGGTAAGCAGTACATATTCGCCGTTATGTCTAACAGCTACGCCGACTCTGTCGCAATCGGGGTCGGTTCCCAAAACGATATCTGCTTCAAGTGACTGCGCAGCCTGAATAGCTAAATTAAGCGCATCCTTTTCTTCGGGATTGGGAGAACGAACTGTTGAAAAATCACCGTCGGGCAGCTCTTGCTCCTTAACAACGGTAACGTCCATTCCCTGCAAAACCTTACGAACAGGAATGTTTCCTGTTCCGTGAAGCGGAGTGTAAACGATTTTGAGATCGCTTTTCTCCTCGTAAACGGATTGCTCCTTAACCTTTGAAATAAATGCGTCAACTGTTGCATCACCGAGACGGTGTATATTTTCGTGTTCAAAAGCATTTTCAACACCGTCAACAATTACAAATTCATTTACGGCGTTGATGAAGTCAAGCGCGCTCTTTGCTTCCTCGGTGCAAAGCTGACAGCCTGTTGAGTCATAAACCTTATAGCCGTTATATTCCTTCGGATTGTGAGACGCGGTTATCATAACACCTGCGTCACATCCGAGATATCCGGTAGTAAAGCTCAATACGGGAACAGGTACAAGTCTGTCAAAGAGATAAACCTCAAAGCCGTTATTCGCATAGACAACTGCGGCTGTTTTTGCAAAAAACTCCGAGTTATTTCTGCTATCGTACGCAATGGCTATTTTGCATTTTTCAGCAGTAGCCCCGTCCTTTTTCTTCGAATTGAAATAGTTTGCAAGGCCGAGACTTGCTCTTGCAACGGTATATTTGTTCATTCGGTTTGAGCCTGCGCCCATAATACCGCGCAGACCGCCGGTGCCAAATTCCAAATCCTTGTAAAATCTATCCTCTATTTCCTTTTCATCTTCAATTGAGAGCAGTTCGTTTCTTGTATCACTGTCTAAGCTCAACCATTCGTTAAACAAATCTCTGTATCCCATAAGTAAGCCTCCATTACGGCTTTATATTATACAACAAAAGAGGTAGAAAATTCTACCTCTTTTTGAAAAAATTATTTATTTTTTTTGGAGTCTTTTTTAGCTTCTTTTTTAGCTAATTTTTCAGCCTTACGACGTTCGAGCTCTTCCTTTTCTTCTGCAAGACGCTTTGCCTCTGCTTCTGCTTCTGCCTTATCTGCAATAGCAACATTTTCCTTTGCAGTATCGTACAAAGCGGCAATTTCGTCAAAGTGAGAGAAGTTCTCCTGCTGTGCAAGAAGCTTCTTTGCATCAACGAACGGCTTTGCGGCACGGTTGAACTGTGCGTGCTTATCCATTTCTGCCTTTGAAGCCTTACGAACGTTCTTGCGCTCATCGCTCAAGACCTTAATTTCTGCCTTAAGACGAGATGCTTCTGCGTTGTCCTTATCCTTCTTTGCAAGGTTGCAAAGCTTTGCAAGCTCTTCAATTCTTACGTCAAGCTCGTCTTCCTTATTGAACAAATCCTCAAGAGCGTCAAATGTAAGCTCCTTGAACTCATTTAAGCTGCCGAAATACTTGTTATAGGATTTAACTGCGGAAATCTTTGACTTTGCAAGCTCGATATAGAACTTTCTGATTTCCTTTTCCTCGGCAGTAGCTTTAGGCATAGCCTTTGCTTTTTTAAGCTGAGCATTAATATCGGCAATATTTGCATTCTTGATACCGTCAAGACCTTCTTCGTATACCTTTGTATATGCTTCAATCTTGTGTCTGCCAAGCTCGGTATCAAACTTATTAAGCTCGTCAACTACGAATTTTGAAATAATGATTTCCTCATTAAATTCCAAATCTTCTCTGTATTGTTTTTTAGCGAGCTTCTTTTCTTCCTTGGTTTTCGCACTCTTAATTGCCTGCTTTGAGATTTCTCTCGGTGAAGCAACAGCCATTTCCTTTGCGTTGTTGACAAGGTCTATCATTTCAACAATATCCTTGTCCTTCAAAGCATTGTTGCCGTAGTCCTCGAATACCGCACGAACCTTCAACGCACGAACGTATGACTTTTGCTTTTGCTCGGTAAGGTCATAGAAGAAGAACGGAATTACGTTCATCGTTGCGCCGACAGCGGCAAGCAAAACAAGCACTCTCAAAAGAGGAAGCAAAATGCCGTCAACATCGTAAAGCGCAGACGAAGCGTTTACAAAGTTATCCTGTCCGTTTGCAAGCTGTTCGGCAAGCATTTGACCGATATTTTTATCGGCTCCGGGAAGAACTCTGCTCATAAGACCTGCATCGGCGGTTACTCTTTTTGCAACAAATGCAGTCATACCGTATCTTTCCTGAAGTGCGGGAAGAACGCCTGCGGTAATAAGAGTGATGATATTACCGATAGCGGTTACAGCGGCAAACATACCATCGATTCTTTCACCCGAACGGTACTGCTGATAGTCACGGATATCAGCCTGAATAGACGGAGTAAGAATATGTGCAAACGCACCTACAAGGGCGTTCATATACAGACACGCCATAACAGCCCAAATTACATAGCCTTTAACGTTTCCGTCTGCTCCGCTGCCGCCCATAAAGAACGGATACATACAGAGAATGAAGAGAATATTAAACAGGTTAGTTACAATCTGTACCTTTTTCTTACCCCATTTTCTGATGCAAAGAGGAGCAAGGAGCATACCCCAAAGGGAAGCGTTTCCGTATACGGTTGTAATAATAGTATATGTACCCTGCGAGCAAGCGCCGCCGTAGTTACAAAGCCAGTAAAGAATATTTGCATAAGCTGTTTCGAGGAAGCCGAGCCAGCCTGCAAGCGAAATAATCCAGAAATACTTATTCTTTGCAACCTCACGAAGTGCGTCCTTAAACTTAATTTGGACAACGTGAGTTTTCGCCTGAATAATCTTTTCCTGTGTATTTGCATAAACGATGAAGACAAGAAGCGTACCGATAACGCCGATAACGGGAAATGCTATACGGTAAACACGAATATCGGTTTGGTTGGTCTTCAACGCACCGGCAATAAGCGGAATAATAATGTTATATACGGTGGGACCGAACGAATAAATTACACTCTTTACAGACGCAACGTCGGCTCTTTCCTGCGAATTCGGAGAAAGAACGTGAATAAGATTCTCATATGCGTCATAGAAGAAGTAATAGAAGAACTGCAAAATAATGTTGAAGAAAAGAACAACTGCGCATTTTGCTACATAGGTTGCATCCTTGCCGAAGATTTCGCCGTTACCTACAATAAGGTTGAGCTTATCATACGGGAACCAAACCATCATAACAAAGAAGATGGCGCAAGGAATACCCATCCTGAGCAAATACGGTCTGTACTTACCCGCTTTATTTCGGGTATTATCGACAATATTAGCTCTTAGGGCAGTAAGCGGAATACCTGACAAAACGCCGATAACGTACATAATGTACATATCCGTCATACCGATTCCGATTGTACCCGATAAAAATACGTTTGTTGCACCGAGCATACAAGGTATACTCATACAAACAATCAAATATGCGCCGATACCGCCAAAGGCATAAGACGCAATTTCCTTAAAGGACATATATCTGCCCTTTTGCGGCTTTTTCCAATAGTATTTTACATTGTCAAGCAATGTAGTAATCTTTTCGGAAAGACCGTTTTTTTCTGCCATAAAATCGACTCCTTTGAAAATACTGTATAAATAATAACACAAATTGTTAACAGATACAAGAAATTTACAAAAATTTGTAACAAATTTATTCGATTTAACAAAATTTTAGTTTTTTTTGCAAAATATTGACAAATTCGAAATTAGTCATTATAATAGGTAAAAATGTAAAATGCAAATGCGTTGATGAGAACAAAGTCCGTATGAATTTTCTTTCAGAGAGCTGTCGGTCGGTGAAAGACAGTAGAATCGAATACGGGATATCCTCTCTGAGCAGGCGTGCCGAAAATTAACGTAAGCTCGTCCGGTTTCCTCCGTTAACGGGATAGTACATAATAGTGTATGAAGCGCATCATTATTTGATGAATAAGAGTGGTACCGCGGTAACAGTTAATTATCGTCTCTTAGCCTTGATATAGGCTGAGGGATTTTTATTTTTTATGAAAGAGGGAAAAGTATGAAAGATGTAGTTGAATTTCGCTGGCACGGCAGAGGCGGACAGGGTGCAAAAACAGCCGCTTTGCTTCTTGCCGATGTTGCGTTCAAAACAGGAAAATACGTTCAGGGCTTTCCTGAATACGGTCCTGAAAGAATGGGTGCTCCGATTACTGCCTACAACAGAATCGGCGATAACGAAATCAGAGTTCACTCAAACATTTATCATCCGAATTTTGTTGTCGTCGTTGACGAAGGATTGCTTGAAAGCGTTGACGTTGCAAAGGGCATTAAAGACGGCGGCGCAGTAGTTGTTAACTCCTCACGCTCGCCTGAAGAAGTAAGAAACGAAATAAGAGACTTTGACGGCAAGGTTTATACAATCGACGCAAAAAAGGTTTCGGTCAGCTGCTTGGGTAAATACTTTCCTAACACTCCGATGCTTGCGGCGGCTATAAAAATCAGCGGTGTTATGGAAAAGGATGAATTTTTGAGAGAAATGGAAGCTTCGTTTATGCACAAATTTGCTTCAAAGCCCGAAGTAATCGAGGGCAATATGAACGCACTTAAAATGGCATTTGAGGAGGTAAAGGGCTAATGAAAAGCGATTTGAAGAAGGTTGGACTGCATTGCTCGTGGGAGGATTTAACCGAGGGTATGCAGATATACGGCGAAATGACCTCAAAGGAATTTAAGACCGGTGAATGGGCAACAGTTCAGCCGGTACTCGATAACACAAAATGTATTCATTGTCTTCTTTGTATTCCTGTTTGTCCGGACAGCTGTATTTCGGTTTTGCCGGGTACGCAGGCAAGAGGACCCATTGATTTTGACCACTGCAAGGGCTGTGGAATATGCGCAAAGACCTGTCCGACAGGATGTATTACAATGAAAGGAGTGAACTGATATGTCAAGAAGAGACAGATTAAGCGGTAACGAAGCGGTTGCCGAGGCGTTAAGACAGATTAATCCCGATGTTATGGCGGCATTCCCTATCACTCCGTCAACAGAAATTCCGCAATATTTTTCAAAGCTTGTTGCAGACGGCAAGGTTGACAGTGAGTTCATTCCCGTTGAAAGCGAGCATTCCGCTATGTCTGCGGTAATCGGTGCCGAGGCGGCAGGCGCAAGAAGCGTAACCGCAACCTCGTCAGCAGGTATGGCGCTTATGTGGGAGGAGCTATATCTTGCGGCTTCAAACAGACTTCCCTGTGTATTAACACTTGTAAACCGTGCGCTCAGCGGTCCTATCAACATCAACTGCGACCACTCCGACAGCATGGGTGCAAGAGACGCAGGCTGGATTCAAATTTATGCAGAAAACAATCAAGAGGTTTACGACAATCTCTGTATGGCTTACAGAATCGGCGAGCACAAGGATGTTAAGCTCCCTGTTATGATTTGTCAGGACGGCTTTATTACCTCACACGCAGTTGAAAATATTGTACTCAACGAGGACGAGGAGGTTAAAAATTTTGTCGGAGAATACGAGCCTGAAAATTACCTTCTCAACAAGGATATGCCAATGCACGTAGGTCCTTACAGCGTTACAAATTACTATTTTGAAGCAAAGAGAGCACAGGCTCAAGCGCTTAAAAATTCAAAACAGGTTGTGCTTGACGTTGCAGAGGAATACAGAAAGCTCACAGGCAGAGGCTACGGCTTATTCGAGGAATACAGAATGGACGACGCCGAGGCGGCAGTAGTAATCATAGGCTCGGCGGCAGGTACAACGAAGCAGGCTGTTGACGAGCTTCGCGAGCAGGGCAAAAAGGTAGGTATGATAAAGATTAGATTGTTCAGACCGTTCCCTGCCGACGAAATTGCATCGGCGCTTAAAAACGTCAAGGCGGTTGCCGTAATGGACAGAACCGAAAGCTACAACGACACCTGCGGACCACTCGGCGCAGATGTTACTACATCGCTTTACAGAGCCGGTCTTTCTCCGCTTGTTATGAACATTGTTTACGGCTTGGGCGGCAGAGACGTAAGAGTTAAGCATATGAAAGAGGTTTATGCTTGGCTTGAGCAGGCAATTAAGACAGGCAAGGTTGACGAGCCGTACAAATATATGGGCGTCAGAGAGTAAGGAGGGGCGAATATGTATAACTTTAAGGAATATGTTTCAAGAGAAGACAGACTTGCTCCCGGTCACAGAATGTGTGCGGGCTGCGGCGGTACAATCGCAGTTAGAAACGTGCTAAAGGCGCTTCACGAGGGCGACCGTGCAGTAGTGGGCAACGCAACAGGCTGTTTGGAGGTTAGCACATTTATGTACCCTTACACAGCCTACAAGGACAGCTATATTCACAATGCATTTGAAAATGCCGGCGCAACACTCAGCGGCGTTGAGGGCGCATATAACGCATTAAAGAGAAAGGGCAAAATCGACGACACCTTCAAGTTCATCACCTTCGGCGGTGACGGCGGTACATACGATATAGGATTTCAATCTTTATCGGGCGCTATGGAGCGTAATCACGATATGGTTTACGTTTGCTACGACAACGGCGCATATATGAACACCGGTATTCAAAGAAGCTCGGCAACTCCAATGTTTGCAGATACTACTACAACGCCTGTCGGCAAGGAATCTGCCGGTAAAATGCAATACAGAAAGGACCTTGCGGCAATCATTGCGGAGCATCAAATTCCGTATGTTGCACAGACCACCTTTGTACAAAATTTCAAGGATTTACATTGCAAGAGTGAGCGTGCAATCTATACAAAAGGTGCGGCTTTTCTCAACATTATGGCTCCGTGTCCGAGAGGCTGGAGATATCCTACATACAACATTATGGAGATTTGCAAATTAGCGGTTGAAACGAGATACTGGCCGTTATTCGAGGTCGTTGACGGCAAATGGATACTCAACTACGAACCGAGAAAGTATGTGCCTATCGAAGAATGGCTCTCAAAGCAGGGCAGATTTAAGCATATGTTCAAGTCGGGCAACGAATGGATGATTGAAGAATTTCAAAAAGAGGTTGACAGACGTTGGGACGAATTGCTCAAGCGCTGTGACGGTCACAAATTTTCATACTGATACAAAAAACAGCTATCTTCCCGTTTCGGGAGATAGCTGTTTTATTTTATTCGTAAAAGCCGATTGATTTTATAACAGGATTGCTTCGGCTTTGTCTTACAACAAACAATGCGCCGAGTGCTTTACCCTTTAGCTTAACTATTTTTTTCATACCGATAACAGTGCCTGCATAAGCCTTTTTGTATTTTCCGTTCGGCTTCAAGAGATAGAGGTCAAATTTTTCTACTCTTTGAGATTTTGAAATATCCTCACTGACAACAAAGTATTTAGGCTTCTTTACGCTGTCGAAGCGAAATTCGAGATAGCCCTGCTTTTTCGTAAGCTCACCGGGCTTATATTCGATTATCGGATTTGAGGTGATTTCGGCAATCTTTTTGCCGAGTTTTTTTAGCACAGCGGCGTCCTTTGAATGAATAACGCCCTTATTTGTGGGTGGAATATTGAGCAAAAGAACGCAGTTATTACCGACAGAATTGACGTATATATTCATCAGCTTCTTAACGCTCTTTACGGTTTTATCGTCCTTTTTATGATAGAACCAGCCCTTACGGATTGATACATCAACCTGCGCAGGATACCAACACAAATACTGATTTTTTTCAAGCACGGCGCGGGAGCCTAAATCCTCGTCCTGTGTATCAACTCTTTGAAGTCTTTGAGCGTCATTTTCGCTCTGTTGACTGTTCTTTTCAACCGCCTCGCATTGCTGAAGCGATTTCGGTACGACGCAGTATTCGCTTTTTCTCGCTTTTCCTGCTTCGTTGCCGACCCAACGGATATCCTCGCCGCAAATTGCAATATTAGCCTGCGGCTGCAAGGTACGAACAACATCGTAATACCTTTGCCAATCATATGTAAACGCCTTTGCATTTGCGCCCTTTGCACCGTCAAACCAAACCTCAAAAAGCTTTCCGTAATTTGTGCAAAGCTCGGTTAGCTGATTTACAAAATAATCGTTATAAGCCTCGGTGCCGTAGGATTCTTCGTGCATATCCCAAGGTGAGAGATATACGCCGAAGTCGATATCGTTGCAATAACATTCATCGGCAAGCGCCTGAACGATATCCATACCAATAGGCGAATTGGTGGACTTAAAATCAGTCGTCTTTGTATCCCAAAGACAGAAGCCGTCGTGATGCTTGCAGGTAAGAATAATTCCCGTCATACCGGCAGATTTAACAGCTTTTACCCACTGTGCAGGCTTGATTTTCGTAATATCAAAATCTCTTGCCGTTTCGGTTGCGTTGCCCCATTCCCTGTCGTTTGCGGTGTTCATTCCGAAATGCAGGAATGCGTAAAAAGGTTTTTCCTGCAAGCGAAGCTGGTTATCATTAGGCACAACGCTAATGTAGCGTTCAACCTCGCTGTCATTTAGCGCATAGCCGTTATTCTTTGTTGTCCAATTTTCATCAAGCTTTAATTTCATATCAATGACCCACCGTTTTTATTGTTCTTGTTTTGGCACGCTTTCCCGTTTGCTCTACCCTTTTGCCGTTTTTGCCGTTGTTCCAATGGGTTATGAAGTTGTCCTTATCGTTCAAATTCCATACCAGCTTTGAATTGAAATACTGCAATTTTTCTTTTAGAGACATAGTAAAGGTAAACGGTCTGTTGTTTTCGATTTTGTCATAAAGCCTTGTTACAAGAGAAGAATTTGAGGCACTTACAGCAGAGGCGGCAAGCACGATAATGTTGTCGTTCTTCGGCAGAGTCACGCTTGAATCAAATGTCAGCACCCAGAAATAAAGTGATTTTGCATACTGCACCTCACCGTTTTCATCAAGACAATGAGTAAACTCCCAACCCAAATGACCGTCCTTTATGTAAGCCGTTTCCCCGAAATCATACAAATCCCAACGGGCGTAAGCCTGAGTAAGAGAATTTACACGCTTGATAACCGGCTTTGAGTCAACAATAAATTCAGCGTCAATATCATCACCCAAAGCGGCGCACAAAATTCTGATTTTTTCTCCCTTTTGACATTCGAGAGTTTGAGCGTTTGCGTGCATATAAGCATTTTTTGGAATAACAAAATCAGTACCGAAAGCAGTAATTTTGTTCTTAAAGAGATTATCGGGAATATTGAATTTTTCTTTTCTGTCGTCATAGTCAAGCGGAATATGCGTTGAAGCACTCTTTTTCAAGTCGGTATCAGACTTTTTCAAGGTAAGCCCAAAGGTTTTAACCTCGTATGGCTTAAAGTCGCAGACAAGACTACCGTTTTCGACTCTTGCCTCACCCCTGTATTCCTCGCTTGCCCAAAGCTCTCTTGCAGATTCAATACCGTTTCCAAGCGTAAAGGCGAAATCCTTTACGTCTTTATTTTCACCCTCGTTAAAGCGGACAATAATCTCATCAGTTTTAGCGTGATGTGACGGTTTCAAGGCACGAAGAATAACCGAGCTTTCGCTTTGGCAAACAAAGGAATAGTCGCTCTTAATTTCGCCCTTATGCTTATCGGTTGCAACAGCAACAAGAGGAGTTGTGAACGCTCTTGCCTGAAATTGTGTGCTTTCGCCAACCTCGCCCTTATGTGAAAAAACGGCATAAGAATACAGATTCAGTCCCAAATCCATCATAGACTGCATACTGTCGATTCTGTAATTCTTTTTAGGCGTGTGCAAAACGGTGAGACGAAGCGTATTGTCGCTGAACTTATCCCAGCCGTGCTTACATTCGCTTATAACGGAAACTCCGAAATCGCCGCTCTTATCGGTAATATCAGCCCAAAGCTGTGCAGGAACCTCAAAAAGCGTTTCGTTCATATTCTCTCTTTTTATTGCGCCGAGACCCAAATCAAAGGTTGCTTTTTCATTTGAACAGGTAAAAGCAAAACGGTTTTTGCACATAGTACGAAGCGACTGCCACTCAATTTCGTTATACACCTCGACAAGCTCGCCGCCGTCGGTAAGGCAAACATATGACACAAATTCACTTTTGCCGTCATTTTGCTTAATTTCGACAGTAGCCCTTACAGGTCCTTTTTCAAGCAGTTTAATGCTTGTCACACGAGGAACACGGTCATGCTCCTTATTTGCCTGCTTAAAGTTCATTTCCCACGCAGGCCAATCCTTTGAGCCGGTGTAATTAAACAAGCCTAAAACTATCGGTTTTGCAAGAAGCTCGCGGTTATCGTCGGTCTTGTCGATAATTGATGAAATCTCGCCGTTTTTATTGAGCGACATGATATACTTTGAATTTTCAAGCTGATTATCGGTTGCTTTGAGCTTTGATTTATATTCCTTTTCTTTATCGTAAGGACGAACGTCATACACTCTAAAGCCGAGCGACTTAATTTTAGCATTGAATATAATTGTCTTAATGCCGTTTTCGTCCGACAAAATCTGACTTGCAATTTCCTTGTTGTTATCGTCGAAAATTCTAACATTGTAAGAGGCGATATTCTTTAGATTTACGGTAACAACGCCGTTTCTCGTCTGCTCAAGATTGTTATAAACAACAACAGGAGTGCCCTTGCAAAACGAAGTATCAATATTATCGGCAACTGAACACAGCGAGGCTTCGGCTTCACCCGAAAGCTGGTTAATACTCAAAGCGTAATCATTCCAAGAGCGTCTGTAAACACGCTGGCACGAGGTTCCGGGAGTATCGTCGTGAAATTGATGGGCAATAGTACGCTTCCAGCTCTTTTCTATAATTTCCTCGTTATAATCCTGCACACCGAGGTAAGAAGCAATTACGCCGCTTCTCTCCGCAACATCGGCAAGCATTTGACATTTTGCGTTCCAACGCTTACCTATTGCACGAGAGGTATAACCGCCTACGCCGTGATTTTGCATAACAAGCTCGGTTTTCCATTCGGGGAGATTATCCCTTACAGACTGTGGCAATTCATTTTCTATATCGTGATATATTCGGTCAGCCGAAGCGGCAACGACTTCGATTTCATCATTGGGATTTTTTGCAATTTCGTCTTCAACGAATTTTACGGTTGCCTCCTGCGGAGCACCGCCTCTGTCGCCTATACCGTGGAACATATATGTCCAGTCAAGACCGTATTTCTCATTCTCCTTGAGCTTATTAGTTACAAAATCCCAGTCACGTAGCTTGGTTAAGGTAAAGTAGTAATCGTGAGGATTGCAGGAAGCGTAGATATAATTTCCGTCAACACCGTACCATTTCCCGATATCAAACGGAATTCCGTAGGCACTGCCCCAGGCTAATTTCTGGGTTGTAAATCCCTTTAGGTTTGAATGATATGCAATACTCGGCAAAGCCCAACCGAAGCCGAAGCAATCCGGCAAATAAATATCTACGCTTCGTTTTCCGAACTTTTCATCAAAATATGAATTTCCGATAAGAATATTTCTGAAAAGCGCTTCGGGTGACGGACAGTTTACGTCGCCGTTTTCAAAGGCGGAGCCTGTTACATTCCATTTTCCCTGCTCGATATACTTTTTCATTTCCTCGAACAATTCGGGATAGTATTCTTCCATAAACTCGTAACGATAGCTTCCCTCAAAAGAAAACACGTAGCTCGGATATTTTTTGAAAAGGGCGAAGTTTTCCACAAGAGTATTATAAATATACTTCGATACCGTTGTTTCAAAATCCCAAGACCATACCGTGTCTAAATGCGAGGTTGCAACTGTGTAAATACGCTTTTTCATAGGCTTACCATACCTTTCAAAATGAATACGGTTCATTATAACATTATTTTTGAATATAATCAATAAAAGCCCCCAAAAAATGGGAGCTTTTGTAAAAATATTGTGATTTTTAGTACATACCGCCCTGTTGAGCAGCCATTGCGGCAGCTGCTGCGGCGTCAGCCTGCGGGTCCTTAATATCTGTTACGAGGCTTTCGGTTGTAAGAACCATTGCGGCAACCGAAGCGGCATTTTGAAGTGCCGAACGTGTTACCTTTGCAGGGTCAACAATACCTGCTTTAATCATATCAACATACTCACCTGTTGCGAAGTCATAGCCCATACCGTTTTCGCTGTTCTTAATTTTATCAACGATAACCGAGCCTTCCATACCTGCGTTTGCGGCAATCTGGCGTACAGGCTCTTCAAGGGCTTTAATAACGATATTTACACCTGTCTTGAAGTCTGCGTCGTCTGTATCCAAAAGTGCCTGTGCGGCAGGAATAGCGTTAATGAGAGCAACGCCGCCGCCTGCAACAATACCTTCCTCAACTGCTGCCTTTGTTGCGGCAAGTGCGTCTTCAATACGGAGCTTCTTTTCCTTCATTTCTGTTTCGGTAGCCGCACCAACCTTTACAACTGCTACGCCGCCGGCAAGCTTTGCAAGTCTTTCCTGCAATTTTTCTCTGTCAAAATCGGAGGTTGACGCTTCAATAGCGGTTCTGATTTGAGCAGAGCGAGCCTTAATTGCTTCGCTGTCGCCCGCACCGTCAACGATGATTGTATTTTCCTTTGTAACCTTAACCTGACGAGCCTGACCGAGCATAGCCATAGTCGTATCTTTAAGCTCAAGACCTAAATCGGAAGTAATTACCTGACCGCCTGTAAGAATAGCGATATCCTGAAGCATATCCTTTCTTCTGTCGCCGAAGCCCGGAGCCTTTACGCAAACACAGGTAAATGTTCCGCGAAGTTTATTAAGAAGAATTGTTTGAAGAGCCTCGCCCTCAACATCTTCTGCGATAATAACGAGCTTCTTGCCTGATTTAAGAACATTTTCAAGAAGCGGAAGAATGTCCTGAACGGTTGAAATCTTCTTGTCAGTAATAAGAAGCATTGCGTCGTCGATAACTGCTTCCATCTTATCGGTATCTGTTACCATATAAGGAGAAATGTAGCCCCTGTCAAACTGCATACCGTCAACAACCTCGCATACGGTATCGGCAGTCTTTGACTCCTCGATAGTAATTACGCCGTCCGATGTAACCTTTTCCATAGCCTCGGCAATAAGAGAGCCGATATAGCTGTCTGCGGCAGAAACGGTTGCTACTCTTGCAATATCGTCATTATCCTTAACTGCTTCGCTGTGAGCCTTTACATAATCAACAACTGCGTCTACTGCGCCCTTAATACCGTTTTTAACAGTCATCGGGTTAGCGCCTGCGGCAACATTCTTCATACCCTCTCTAACGAGTGCCTGTGCAAGAAGAGTTGCGGTTGTTGTACCGTCGCCTGCATCGTCGTTTGTCTTTGATGAAACCTCTTTAACGAGTTGTGCACCCATATTTTCAAATGAGTTTTCAAGCTCGATTTCCTTTGCGATTGTAACACCGTCGTTTGTGATAAGCGGTGAGCCGTATTTCTTATCCAAAACTACGTTTCTGCCCTTAGGACCGAGTGTAATTTTTACTGTATTTGCAAGCTTGTCAATACCCGCCTGAAGTGCCTTGCGAGCTTCCTCGCCGTAAATAATATCCTTTGCCATAAGTCAATAACCTCCTATTATTCTACTACTGCAAGAATTTCCTTAACCTCGGTAATGGTGTATTCAACACCGTCTACCTTAACCTGAGTACCTGCATACTTGCTGATGATAACCTTGTCGCCGACTGCAACAGTCATCGGATTTTTCTCTGTACCCGGACCTACTGCAACAACCTCACTGATTTCCGGCTTTTCCTGTGCAGAAGCCGCAAGGATTATTCCCGAAGCGGTTGTTTCCTCTGCCTCTACTGATTTAAGCAGAACTCTGTCTGCCAATGGTTTAATTGTCATTTTATGTCACCTCTAAAAATAATTTGTTATGTTTTAGCACTCTTTACCTCTGAGTGCTAATTACTATTTTAGCAAGTTTTTTCCATTTGTCAATAGCGTTTACAATAAATTCATAAAATATAGTATTAATAAACTATATTTTCCGTTTCATATACAAAAAACGAGGGAAAATCGCAATCGTTTTCCCTCACAAAGTACTTATTTAATCGTATTAATAATCTTCATAATCCGTCGGTTCTGTGTTTTCATATGTTAGATTTTTATACATTTCTTCCTTGAAAACAAGATTTCCGTCCTCGTCCCAAGAGCATTCGCCTGAAGAATAATAAATATTGTGTTCATCATCAAAAAATGCATAACAATAATATTCATCTGTCTCATAAAATCGTTCTTCAAAATCCCCACAATCCAAAATAGCATAACCGTCACTATTTATAAGATAATATTGACTTTCGCTAACCTGCGTTCCGTCCTCTAAATACGAAGGCACATAATATTCGCCGTCTTCATCAATTGCAAGCTTGAATGCGCTGTACTCATTGCCCATCTTGTCATAGGTTACATACTGCATAAAGCCTGTTTTTTCAACAACGGCATTTGAATATTCCACATAATCAAGCGTAATTTCGGCGTATCTCACAGGCACACTTAAGGCAAATAAAATTACGACAAGCAAATATGAAACGGCAATTGAAGCCGCCTGTTGTTTTTTTGGCTTCGATTTTTCGCCCTGCTTTGCGTTGACGATAAAATATAGAATAAAGGCAATCGTACCTGCAACAAAGGACATAACCGCCCAATATACGGGTGTATCAAGCCCGCGTCTTTTTGCGTTCAGGAAAACAGTATATGAATATGTAATTCTCAATAGTAATAGAGCAAGAAAAACCATCAATACTGCAAATTCAGTAACAGTACCGTAAGAATAATTTATCCAACTAAGCATAAATAAACACTCCTTTCAAAATCATCACAATCAAGACAAGCAAAATAACAAAACAAGCTCCGCACAAAACCAAGGGTATATAAGCAAATCTTTCGTAGGCACGGTTTAGACTTGTTTTTGCTTTTCCGTCGATAATCGATTTTACATAAACACCATAGCCTAATGAGAGGATAGATGTAATTATCCCTGCAAAAATCAAAGTAATACTTACACCAAAAGCAACGGATGAATACATTTTGTTGCTCAATATATCAAGCATTTCAACGAGTATTTCAACTACATACGAAACATCGGAATAATAAGATGCAAAAATTACGATATATATACTTCTTGCGTAAAACAGCAGTCCTAATACTCCGGTGGCAATCAAATGCTTATAATTCCTCGTTTTTACATCTATCAAATACAACAGGACAACAATCAAAGTCGTTATCCAATTTACTGCATATTTTCCGAAATTAATAAATAAATCATCAAATGACATATATGTATAGTTTTGGATGATATACATCATCACGCCTGCAATAACATTTATGCCGAGAAGTATAATTCCTATGAAAGAAACGGTATTGAGCTTTTTGAAATCGTAAAGATAATTCATTTTTATTCCAAGCTCCCTTGCATCACCCATATGTTCAAGCGCTTTTTGCTCGGAGGTTTCCTCGGAATATCCGCAATGGCGGTAATAATCCATTCTATCCAATATATGGTCGCCTATTTCCCTTTGGATAAGCGGAATCTGTGTTTTATCGACCATATAGGAAATAACGGTATTGATATATTCTTCCTTATTCATAAACACCTCACGCAAAGCTCAAAACTTTTTTTACATCTGAGGAAAATTCAAGCCATTCCTGCTTATTCTTTTGATACTGATTAATACCCTTTTTCGTGATGTGATAGTATTTTCTTCTTCTGCCGTCATATTCTTTCCAATATGAATCGAGCAGCTTTTCTTTTTCAAGCGCGTGAAGTATCGGATAAAGCGTGCCCTCGCTCATTTCAAAAGCGTTCTCACTTCTCACCTCAAGCTCTCTTATTATCATATAGCCGTACAAGTCCTTTGAATACAGAACGCTCAAAACAAGTGTAGGCGTACTTCCCTTTAGTAATTCCTTTGAATATTTCATAATAGAATTAATACCTCGCTTTACTATGTATTACATATGCATAGTAACACAAGGTATTAATTTTGTCAAGAAAAAAGCGGACAAATACTGTCCGCCTTGAAATCACTTAAAATACATATAATATTGGCACTTAATCATACCGTTGTAGAGCTTGCGCCGTTTATCGGCTTTTCTGCCGAAGCACTTTTCAAATTCCTCATCGGGTGAGATTATACCGTAGCTCCAGCCTTTTTTAGAGACAAACTTATTGCCCATAATGCGGTAAAGCCTTTCTGCTTCACGCAGGTCTAACATTCTTTCGCCGTAAGGCGGATTGGTAATAAGCGTACCCCTTTCACTGCCTAAATCAACTTTTGAAATATCGCAAAGTGAGGCTCTTATGAATTTTTCAACGCCTGCGTTTTTTGCGTTTTTCAGCGTTAATTCAATTGCGTTTTTGTCGATATCCGTGCCGTATGCGGCAAAATCGGTATCGACCTTAACCAAATCTCTGCATCTTTCACGCTCGGTATTCCACACGCTGTCGTCAATTAAATCCCAGCGTTCAACATCAAAATGACGGTTTATGCCTGGCGCAATATTATTTGCAAGCATTGCGCCCTCAATGAGTAAAGTACCGCTTCCGCAGCAAACGTCATACATTGTGTGAAAATGTCTTAATTTTGAAAAATAACACATAGCGGCGGCGAGTGTTTCACGTATCGGAGCATCGTTTTCAACAGGACGGTAGCCACGCTTGTGAAGTCCTTTTCCCGAAGTGTCGAGCATAATCGTCACTTCGTTTTTCATAATCGAAAACTGAACCTGATGAACGCTTGCGCTTTCCTCAAACCAAGCAATGCCGTAGTCCTCCTTTAGATTTTCGACAATCGCCTTTTTAATGATTTTTTGGCAATCAGGCACAGAATGAAGCTCGGAATTTATCGAATAGCCCTTAACGGGAAAAGCGTCGTTTTTGCCGATAAATTCAGCCCACGGCAACGCCTTTACGCCTTGAAAAAGCTCTTCAAAGGTATAGGCGTTAAAAATACCAAGAACAATGAGTATTCTCTCCGCAAAGCGTGAATTTAGATTTGCACGCACTAAAATACTCTCGTCACCCTCAAAAAACACTCTGCCGTTTTGTGCGCTCACATTTTGAGCGTCCATCATTTTAAGCTCGTCGGCAACTGCGCCCTCCAATCCGAAAAGACAGGGCGCAACCATTTTCATCATCATACTTTTTACATCCTTATCAAAAAAATATCGGGCAGTTATTGTGCCCGATTATAATCAATTTCCCGAACTGCTGTCGTAATAAATAATTTCGCCGTCCTTGGTGTAGCCCTTTTTGCGAGCCTCCTGTTCCATATATTCGCTCTTGTCGTCACTTTCGAGAATTTCCTTAATTCTGTCATTTTCGGCAAGCTGCTCATCGAGAACAGTCTGCTTTTCATTCAGCTCGGCACGCTTGCGGCTGATGTCGGCAGCATTTGAAGCAATCTTAAACGCGCATAAGCCGAGAACGATAATAACCGCAACAATCAGCGCAATTTTCAGTACATTCTGCCTTATCTTCACCTTTTCACCGGTAACCTTCATATGCTCACCTCACAATTTGATAAGCCTATTATATTATACTTTGGCTTTACTTTTCAATAGTTTTTTGTGACATTTTTTGAACATTTTATGTACGGTGCAGTTTTCAAGCAAAAATCCGACAACGCAAAGCACAAAATAATAATATCTCATTTGAGCATAGGAATAACCGACAAGCAGGCAAAAGAAAACGCAAAACATCGAAACACAATAGATAATATCGAGGATTACGGTAAAAGCCTTTTTTCGCACTTTTGAAATGAATATCGAATTGATATCAAAAACAAAAGCGGCAAAAAAGCCAAAACAGACAAAGCACAAAATCATTTTCATTATGAAAACATCCGCTTAAAAATGCCTTTTTGGCTAGTATTAGAGGAATAAACAAGCGCAAAAACAACACCTGTTACCACCAACTCACCGAGTGACAAATCAAGAGCTTCAATATGTAAATCCTCGCCCTTGATAAGCAGGCTTGATGAATCCGTTACGGCACGTATTTCCGTTTCGTTAAATGCGTCGACATCCGTAACACCTGTAACGCTCAGGCGTTTTTGCGCTTCGAGTGTAAGCGAGTGGAGAGTCTTTTCATTAGATTGCATATTATCACCGATAGAGTATATGAATATTAAAGTGAAAATATGCGGATTTGGATTTATAAGTAAGAAGTAAAAGTGATTAAGATTATATTTACGGAACGCCGAGGACGGCGTTCCCTACGAATCCTCTACAGTGAGGTAATCGTAGGGGACGGCGTCCTCGACGACCCGTTATTTTATCCCCTCAGTCGCTTGCGCGACAGCTGTCTCGACTGCCGGCTCGGTCGGTGCTTCTGCGCTATGGCACAGAGGTGTCCACCGGACACCCGCACCCCTTACAATAAGGAGAGCCTTAGTTTGATAAAGAGAGGATTATCAATTATTATTTACGTTTTTAGTTTTTTTCGCTTTGTTTTTCGGTCGTTTGGAGCGCAGGAAGTACAAAAACTTGTGGAAGCGTGAGCCGATATAAACAAGAATTATCGGGCAGACAACCGAAAGCAAAAGAATAACCGAGTCATACTTAATATCGCCGCTGTCGAATACAAAATACGGCGTGTTCATCAATGTTACCATTCTGCGCAAAGCAACAGGCAGATTATAAACAACGCCTGTATGACCCAAAACTGCGCCGAGCGTGTTGATTATTGCCATAATAACAAAGCCGCTGAACGACATATGACGGTTTACAAATACGCCGCCGAGCACCATAACAATACCGTACATAATACAGCACGGATAACGCAGGTCAATACCGTTGAGCTTTCCGAGTGCACCGAAAAGAACAAATATCATAGTTGCCGCAAAATAAATCACAATCGGCTTAAGATAATATCCGATTTCCTTTATGTAGAATCTCGCAGTATCACGAGGCGAACGCGAGGTGTCCTTTTCGAGATTTACGTTTGCATCGGGCGTTCCCGACTTTGCATAAACGACCGTATTTTCATTTGGATATAGTTTTTTACCCGTGGAGTCTGTTTTAATTTCGAGCTTGCCTTTTCTCTTTAGCTCTCGCTCCTCGGCAAAACGGCGCTGTGCTTCGATTTTTTCACGCTTGCCTTCGCCCGACGGTAAGTCACCGAAGCCAACAGGCTTCTGCTTTGTTGCGGGCGGCTTGTAGCCGGACGGCAAATCGAACAGTCCCCTGCTTGCAGGCTTGTGTGTCGACGTGCCTTGCTTATTGGAGCCGTCGGGCAGGTCAAATAATCCCCTCGAACGAGTGGGATTATTTCGTTGATTTTTATTTTTGGATTTAATATAAGCACTATTATTTAAGTCTTTTCTGTTATCCGGCATAATTGCTCCTTTGATGTGCGCCTGACGGCGAAGTTAAGTTTTGCGCGAGGCGCAAAGTGAAGTTACGCTAAAGCGCAGTGAAGAATTGAAACAAGTTGCAAAGTGAAGTTTGCCTAACGGCAAGAAGTGGTTTGGGGATTATAGTTCGAATCCCTCCACCGCAAGCGGTCCCCCGTCTCGCCTGCCGGCTCGGTCGGTGCTTCTGCATAAAAATGCAGAGGTGTCCACC